>JBEKIZ010000021.1:0-72633 GCA_050011515.1 Terriglobia bacterium
GCGTGCTCCATCCTTATCCCGAGGTTCGCTTTGCCGCTCGGTATCTACGATAAGAGCCGTATGCGCTAATGAGCGCCTGTACGGATCCGTGCGGGGGGTATCAGGTAACTGGTATCCCTACCGCGACTGGGCAAGTCTGAAAGGGAGCGGAAAGTGAGACGCGAGCAAAAAGGGCCGCGCGTCCAGCAGCGCTCGGTACAACAGCAGCAACGGGATGCCGCGGCTCAAGGCAGAGCTTGGGTGAAGTGTACTTGCACTGGCTGCGGTGCCCAAGTGCCTGTCCACGTCAAATGGCGAAAGCCCTTGGTCATGTGCAAGGAATGCCGTGCCAAGCGACGGCGTCGGCTCCTTGCCGCACACGCGCAAAGTTGCGCTAATAAAGCGCTGTCCCCTCGCATGCCAGCAGGAGGGTGGCCCGTCGGTGGGGGTCTGCCGTCCCTGGGCAAGCGGCGATAGTTTGTCTTCTGGCGCGGAACAGCCTGTGTTAGAGTCCCTATCTGGGTCAGCACTTTCCTGTTCTGAATTCAATAGCAGCCATAATGGTGAGATTCGCCGGGTGGCGCAGACATGCGGCAGTTTGCATGTCTGCGATGGATCGATGGCTGATTGATGGTGATGAGGCCGCAGCGAGAGGAGCCGCGCAATTCGCAGGCATCACAAAACGATCTCTGCGCCACCCGCCAAGTCACGACACGCCGACAATTCACCTGTCCCGCGGCCCGTGGGCAAGACCGAACGTCCCCCGCCCGAAAACCGGAGACCTTTGAAATCAGGTCTGCGCCTGCTACGCGCTAGGCGTCCCCTGAGAACACGCCAGCCCGGTACCAGTCCATTTTCCTGTAGTCCACCGTCTCCGCCGCAACACCGTCGATCCGCAACAACTCAGCAAGAGACTCCATGTGTTCAAATCCGCAAACGGCGAGGACATTCAATGCCTCTCCCCGGTTCTCCTTCAACTTGCAAAGCATGACTTGTTCGCGTTGGCTGTGCCAATGTCTCCTTTGGGCTTCGCTAAAGTCCCCTTTCACATAGTCGTGCGGTATTCCGAGGCGGTCGAGATCATCTCGGGAGGCGTTAATATTCACCCACTGTATCCGGTGGGTTCCGGCGGATGCGCAAGCAGTCGTAATGTCGGGAAGTCCCCACTCCTCACCGACGAATTGGATCTTGCGTTCCTGAATGATCCTTTCGATCAATTCAGCGAAGTGCGCTTTCTGCGCCATAGCCTCCGGCGAATCCCCTCCGAGCCAATCTTGGTCCCTCGGTTGAATCCCGTCATTGCACCCGACGACATAAATCATGGGCTTCTTTCCGTAAACCCCCTTTAGTGAATCAGTCAGCCTTGCTTGAGAAAGCTCGCAGTCTGGTTAGCCGGGCGACTCATTCCAATGCTCGATGATCCTGCCCAAGCCTCCACAAGATCCAAGAGTTCACCTACGGCTGAAAGAGCATTCTGGAACCCAGCATTGGCGCGCCTCCCACCATGAATGCCTTTGGGAGTGTGCTTAAGGCCGTTGACCTCATCACGGATCTCTTTGGTCTCACCATGGTTCCAGTTGTTGCTTGTCCATTTCCCATATAGCTCCTGTGCCGCACGCTCGCCCTCAGTTTGGTTCGAAAAGCGCCTCTGCTAGCTTGTTGTCGGTCCAATCGGTTCTAGTGCAGATTCTTTTCCTTACTTCTGGCTGGATTTGTTCAGGCGCGTTTCGTATGTACTCCCTTGCGCGCTTTAGACAGTCCGCCGCTTCCTGTCGGCGTCGTTCGAGTTCCTCTAGATATCTGACCGCGTCCTCGCACGTAAATGCGTGGCCTCTCTTAACCTGCCAGTTTGTTGGTAGGTTAGTCCACACAACCGCGCCGACCTCACGCTTAAGCTTGAGCCACTCTCTAATCTTCCCTCTAACCTTGTCCTGGCCACCCTCATCGTTCGTTTCCATTGAGGCGATGTGCGTCGCAGAACAGCCTTCCCGCTCGCGGAGATTGTCGAGCGCTTGCCGAAGATTGTCGTGCTCGCTAAGAGCCCAGTACGTTGTTTGTTCTTCGCAGCCTTCGTGTTCATGAATTACCAGGGTCAACCTCCCGTCTTCCGATATGCGGGCAAATTCGATTGGCAATCTCGGTCCGTCCCGATGCCACCTCGTCCGAATACGGAGTGATCCAGGACACCAGATTAAGGAACCCCAACCAATGACTGCAATGTTCACTTTGAATGACCTCCATTCGCATTCCGACCTGATGTCAGCCCCGCCAGCGCCGAAACCCCACCAGTCAAAAACACCAACTGGTTTTAGTAAGCCACCAGATTTTCTTCCGCGCGAACACCCAGATCTCATCGTTCCAACGGTGCTCGCTCAATTCCCTGAGATAGCTTTCGCCGGGTGGCGCAGACATACGGCAGTTTGCACGCCTGCGATAGAACCGACGCCTGGCTGACGGTGATGAGGCCGCAGCGAGAGGAGCCGCGCAATTCGCAGACATCACAAAACCGTGTCTGAGCCGTCCGCCGGCACAAGCCAGAGCGAGATTCCTCGCTTCGCTCGGAATGACATCTCGGCGGGCTCGGAATGACATTCCGCCCCGAAAGGGGACTCTACACTATGGGCGGCAGCGGCGGAAGAGCTGGGTGAGCAACTCCAGCGCCAAGTCCGACTCCTCGCGTGAAATGGTGAATGAGGGGGCCAGGGTGAAGACGTTCTTGTAGTAACCTCCCACGTCCAGCACCAAGCCGTACTTACGCCCGGCAAACTCGAGGTCGCCCTTCAGGCCCTCGGCGAAAATGCGGTCAGTGAGATCGCGGTCCGGCGTGATGCCGTCCTCCTTGCAAACCTCGAGGCGCAGCGCCATCCCGAGGCCATCCACGTCTCCGATGATGCCCGGGAAGCGGCTTTGCAGTTCCTTGAGCCCGGCGAGGAAGTAGGCGCCTTTATCGTTCACCAACTTTTCGTAGTCTTCTTCCTCGAGCATCTTGAGCGTCTCGAGTGCCACTGCCGTGCCCAGCGTATTGGCAGAGAAAGTGGAGTGGGTGGAGCCGGGCGGGAAAAGCTCCGGCGTGATCAGTTCTTCGCGCGCCCAAATGCCGGAGATAGGATTCAGGCCGTTGGTTAGCGCCTTGCCAAAGACGATAATGTCCGGCGTAATGCCAAAATTCTCGATGGCCCAGAATTTGCCGGTGCGATAGAAGCCCATCTGAATTTCGTCATCGACGATCAGGATCTTGCGCTGGTCGCAGGTTTCCTTGAGGCGTTGGAAGTAGTCCCGCGGCGGAATCACATAGCCGCCTGTCCCCTGCACCGCCTCGATATAAAAGGCGCCGTACTCGGCGCTCTGCGCCTTGGCGTCCCAAACGCCGTGATACTCATTATCGAACAGCCGGGAGAACTGGTCGTGGCAATACAGATTGCAGCTTTGAGGCTTCAGCCCGTAAATGCAGCGGAAGCAGTAGGGATAAAAGACGAACTGGGCGCGGTCCCCGAAGTGGCCGTAGCGGCGCCGGTAGCGGTAGCTGGAAGTGATGGCGGAAGCGCCGAGCGTCCTTCCGTGATAGCCGCCCATAAAAGCGAACATCAAGTTCTTGCCGGTATAATTCCGAACAATCTTCAGCGAGTCCTCAATGGCCTGCGAGCCGCCTACGTTGAATTGGACCCGCCCTTTCACTCCGAACCGTTTCTCGCAGTATTGAGCGATGCGCGCCGCCACTTCCACCTTCTCCGCGTGCAGGTACTGACAGGCAAGCTGGGGGAGCCGGTCCAGTTGCTGCTTCAACGCCTCGCCCAACCTGCGATTCTTGTAGCCGAAGCTTGCCGCCGAATACCACATCTGGAGATCGAGATAGGGCGTGCCGTGCTCGTCGTAAAGGTAGATGCCCTCACAATCGACAAAAACCTTGGGAGGGTCGAGGTAATGGACCGTATCACCGAAGGAGCAATATTTCCTTTCGAGTTCCAACAGCTCTGTGGTTCTCGTGGATGCGCCGGAAATCGTCAATGGATTATTGCCTCCGCGGAAGAATGAGGTCGACGGTTGGCAGTCGACAGTCGAAAGTTGAAGGTCAAGAGCAAAAGCCTGTCATTCTGATCCCGCCACTCAAGGAGAATGGCGGGGAACTGGTTCTTTGCCCTCTCCGAGGGGAGAGGGCTGTTTTTTGACTTCTGCCTCCCGTGTCCCGCCGAAGATATGGGTACGTCAGCTCAACGGAGGAGGGAAGCCAACAACTGCAGAGATCCTTCGCCCCGACAAGTCGGGGCTCAGGATGACATTCCCTCAGGAGGGCGCTCCCTCAGGTTGACCCCCCCCCACGACGACCCTGCCTAGTCAAGAGGCGATGATTGAACCCTGAGGGCCGCCAGCCTGGCCTTCCGACTTTGAGCGTTCGACTTCGTGCTCCTAACACCTTCCTTCGCCGCCTCTTCTGGACCAATCAACAGAGCGATGGCCTGCTCGACTTCCGCAAAGGTATCGAAGGGGTGGCACGCCTTGCCGTGCTCCTGGCAATAGGCGAGCAACTGTCGCTTGGCAAAGACCACGTCCGCCTCATCGACGGCAAACCGGTCGGAGAGCCCATCACCCACGAAGATGACGGGATGCTTTCCCTTGCCGAGCCGCCGAATCAGTGCCGCTTTGCAGGTGGCGCACCCATGCTCGCAGGGCGGCGCCGAATGAGGGAAGGAGGGTATCAGGCGGCGGCCTTCCAGCCGCAGCGCACTCGAGAACATATGGATGCCGTTTCGGACCGGCCCGTCCACGCCAGCCCGCTTCAGGATTCGCGCGATCACATAGTCGAACCCCTCACTCAGCACGTAGAGTGGAATGCCTCGCTTGCGGGTGAAGCGGCAGAAGCCGGTAAAGGCCGGATCAATGGGAACCGCGTCAATTAAGGCGTCGAGTTCCTGCGCCGAGGTGTCCACGAGCGCGATCTGCCGCTCCAGGCACTCGCGCGAACCGATCGATCCACGCGTCCACGCCTGTTCGACCTCCTGCCAGGAAGGGTGCGCCAGTTGCGCCAGGATCTGGTCCGTTACATCGAGTTGAGTGATCGTCCCGTCAAAGTCGACAAAGACAATTGGGTCGCCGCGGTTCGGTTCTGGTCGTCTTCGAGTAATCATCGTAAGTACCGTAGGTGGTAGATCGTAGGTGGTAGGTGGGGGGAAGCAAATGCATCGTCCGCTGCCCTACCTACGACCTACCGCCTACTACCTACTATCCCTTCCTCTCATCCACCAGCCGACGGGGTTTCCTTCCTTGCTCCAAGCCTCCCGGTGGGAAGATGCGAAACTCGAGCCGGCACATACCGCAGAGGCAGTTCGCCCAAACGTCCGGGTAGCGAGCTTCGAGGTTCTTGCGGACGGCGTTTTCAACCGTCGCGGGGTTAATGCCGTTCGTCAACTGTAGTCGGAATTCCAGGATGTCGTGGATGCCTTCTTGCCGGACCGCTACCTGCCAATTTTCGGAAACCCCCTCCACGTCGTGGAGCACGCGCTCGAAGATTTCAGGGTACATGTTCCCGGCGCCCATCACCACCATTTCGTCGCGCCGGCCGTGGATCTTGGCAATGCGGCGGAGGGTGGCGCCGCAGGGGCAGGGTTCCTCCAGGAACCTTGTCACATCACGCACGCGGTAGCGGATCAGCGGCATGGTGTGCCGCGAAAGCGTGGTCACCACGAGTTCGCCATAACCCTCGGGGTCGGGATCCACAATTTCGAAAAGGAAGTTGTACTCATCCACGTGATAGCCATCGCGCCGCAGGCACTCCACTCCCGCTCCGCCACCCTGCTCGGTGGATCCGTAGCCGAGGATCACAGGACACTTCCAGACGCTCTCGACGTAGTTCCGATAAACCTCCGTCATGCGGTCGCCGCCGGCAAAGATCAACTTGAGTGGAAAGATGCCTTCCTTTTCCGCCATCTCGCTCAAGCTCACCAGCCAAGTTGGGTCGGCGGCAATGACGTTGTACTTGTAAAGAGGCATTCGCGAATAGACTTCGCGCGGGTGCGGCTTGCCGATCGCCGAACAGAAAACTCCCATGCGCTTGCAAGCGAAAAATGTGACCCAGCTACTGATCCAATACCCTGCGTCGAAAGTGCAGACTATCCGGTCGCCCGGCCGCACTCCGTTCTCCCACATCGCCGCAGCCTCGTAACGGGCCGTGAACTCCAACTCGTCGTAAGTGAAATAAACGCGCTTGGGGCCTCCGGAGGTGCCGGTGGTTTCAAACACCAGTTGTGGTTCCCGGCAGATGAAATCTTCCGCCGGCAGGTTGCGCAAGTCCTCGGGGGTGGTGAAGATGTCCCCCAAATCTTCCGGGCGGCGGACGCCGCCCGGCTCAATACCGTTTTCCCGCAGCTTGCGCTGCAAGAACTTCTGGCGCCGTGCCGCGTAGCGCACCAACTCGCGAAACGAATCACGCTGGAGACCCTGGATCACCGGACGCGGAAGGTGTTTCCCCCAGCGAACGAGGCCGGGGGCAGATTCGCCGATCACGACACGCTCAACGATCTTGCGGATGCTGGATAGCATTTTCAGTTATCAGTTATCAGTCATCAGTCATCAGTTCACGAAACACTGACAACTGAAAACTGATGACTGACTACTTCCCTCACATCAGATACGTCGATTCCCCGGAACGCGACTGCGGGGTGGCCAGCAGGTCGATGTAGGTGCTCTTTTCAAGCAGCGCCCGGCTAACCTGCGCGATGGCATGGGCGGCATCAGGCCGGGACAAATCCCTCTGCCGGCGGCTCATCTCGGCGGGGTTCTCCGGCTTGCTGAGCATGCGCGTTACGAGCTGGGGAATTTCCTGCAGAGTTTTAGCCTGGACTGCCACGCCTTGCTGCTCGAGGTAACGGACGTGCCGCTGTTCCGGTCCTGGAATGGGATGGGTCACGATCATGGGCAGCCCGGCCGAGAGCGCTTCCGCGGTGGTCAGCCCACCCGGCTTGGTGATCAGAAGGTCTGCCACTGCCATCAACTCCGGAATGGTATCCACCCAGCCAAAAACCCGCAGGTCAAGCGTGACCTTGCGCCGCAAAAGCTCCAGGGCCTGCCTTAGCTTGCGGTTGTGACCGGCCACCGCCAGTACCTGGAGAGGAAACCCGCACAACTCCAGGTTTTCGACAATGGCGTCCAGCGGCGCCGGCCCCATTCCCCCACCCATCACCAGCACGATAGGTCGCTGGCCGTCCAATCTCAGGGCGCGCAGAAGCTCGGTCTTGTCCAATGGGATGCCAAAAACCGGATCAACGGGAATGCCACAAACTAGAATCCGGTTGGGCGAGATTCCCCAGTGTACAAGCTGAGACCGCGCCTCCTCGCTGGCTACACAATAGACATCGACTTCCGGCTGCACCCAGGGAGGCTCAGCCTGAAAATCAGTTTGGACAGCCAGAATGGGGGCGTAAAACCAGCCTTCGCGCTTGCCGAGAGCGGCGATCTCCAGCGCGCCGATTTCGTTGGCGATAACCAGATGAGGAGCGTAGGCTTTGAGCTGCTCGAGGACTTCCCTGCACCCGTGCCGAAATACCCAGCGCGGGGCCGTGGCGCTGTGGAGTTTCTTCTGCCGGCGCTCGAATAACCACCGCCAGAGACCCGGCGCGCGGCGAAGCAACCACCAGTAGGGGCGAACGTACAGCGTGAGGAACCAGGAGCGCGCCACTTTCAAGGCGTCCAGCAGGCGGACTTCGACAGGATCAATGCAATCGTAGAGCGCGCGCTGGACGACTTCCGCGGCGCGGACATGCCCGGCGCCGACGCCCAACGTCAAAATGAAAATCCGTTTCGAGTTCACAAAAGCCAGGATTCAGGATTCAGGATTCGGGATTCAGGAAAACAACTCCGTCGCGAGAAGTGTGTCGTAATTTGGGCTGGTTTCGCGGCGCACGATGATTTCCCACGCATTCGCCATCTTCCGAGCCTGAATCCTGACTCCTGAATCCTGAATCCTGCCTCATTCAAATTTTCGAATCAGCAGCACGGCATTGAGCCCGCCGAAGGCAAAGGAATTTGAGACGGCCACGCGGACTGGTTTCTCGCGCGCCTGGTTGGGAACATAGTCCAGGTCGCACTCGGGATCCGGCCGGGTATAATTGGCCGTGGGGGGGATCACTCCGCGCTCCGAGGCCATAACCGTCGCCGCCAGTTCGATTGCCCCCGTGGCGCCCATGGCGTGACCATGCATTGACTTTGTGGAACTGATCGCGAGCTTGCGAGCGTGGTCCCCAAACACGGTTTTGATCACCTGCGTTTCGGTCACGTCATTCAGGCGCGTCCCGGTGCCATGGGCATTGATATAATCCACTTCGTCCGGAGCAACCTGGGCTTCCTCGAGGGCCATGCGAACCGCGCGGGCCGGTCCATCGACCGAAGGCTGGGTGATGTGGCCGGCGTCTGAACTCAGGCCATAACCGGAGATTTCCACAGGCATCCTGGCCCCGCGTTTCTTCGCATGTTCCAGTTCTTCGAGGAGGAGCATCGCGGCGCCTTCGCCCATCACGAAACCCTCGCGATCCGCCGAGAACGGCCGGCAGGCCCGGCTGGGATCACCCTCCCCGATCGCCAAAACGCGGACCGACTCCCAAGAGCGAATCATGCCGTAGGTAATCGGGGCCTCACTGCCTCCGGCTAGCATAATATCCGCCATCCCGTACTTGATGAGGTGGAATGCCTCCCCAATCGCATGGCCGGAGGAGGAACAAGCCGTGGCTGTTGTAAACGAAGGCCCCTGCGCCCCAAATTCCATGCAGATCTGCGAAGTCGCAGCGCTATGCATCATTTTGGGGATAGTGAAAGGATGAAGCCGCGTCGCCTGATGGCCATAGAGGCTGAGGTATCCGCTATCCAGGGTATTCGCGCCAGCCATGCCGGTGCCGCTTACCACGCCGAAGCGGGGACGCTCTTCCTCGCGGACCTCTATTCCGCTCGAGCTCATCGCTTCCTGGGCAGCCAGCAAACCAAACTGGCTGAAGCGATCTAACAAATCAAGCCGCTTAGCAGGAAAGTAATCCGCGGGATTGTAATCCGGGACTTCGGCAGCAATCTGAACCGATAGGGAGGAGGGATCAAATTGGCAGATGCGGCGAACTGCCGAGCGGGCCTCGAGCAAGTTCCGAAAAAAGACTTCGGAATCTTTTCCTGCGGAAGCAAAGACTCCAATACCGGTAATGACGACTCTTCGCACGTTTCGCCCCTGTGATCGGATCACCTGGCCGTGGCGGCTGGGGCCTCGCCCTTGGCCATCGCCACGAGATCGGAGATGTCCTTTCCCTCCAAGACTCGTGTCAGACTATCCACCACCTGGCGGACCGACCGCATGTTTTGCGCAACCGAGTCCGGGATATCAATCTTGAATTCCTCTTCCAGGGCGAAGAGGATATTAACTCCGTCCAGCGAGTCGATACCCAATTCCGCAAACTTCGAATCCACGGTGATCTTGCTCGGATCCAAGTGCTGTTCGCGGGCAATAATCTCAATCACTTTCTGGGTTGTATCCATTTCAGCTCCTCGTGATTTGGAGGTATGCTCTCTCAGGTGCTCCTAAGTGGAAATGCCGATGGGATTCCTTTCAGTCAGTTGGGAGACAACCTGAAGCAATTCGGAAAGGCGAAAGGGCTTGTCAAGCAGCGCATACGCGCCCAAGTCTCTGGCTAATTTCCTCTCTGCGGTACTGATGAAGGAAGACATGAGTACGATTTGGTGTTTGGCATTTTGCTTTCGGAGGTTTCGAAGCAGGTCTAAGCCCGACTCGTTGGGCATGTGCAGATCGGCGATGATGATGGGGCAGTCATCATCCCGCGCCAACGCCTCTCGTGCCGCCAACCCGTCGGCTACCGCCTCCACTTGCAGATATCCATTGGCTTCCAAGACCTCACATAATAGGTCCCGGCTCTCCGGGTCATCGTCAACAACGAGGATTCTGCCCACTGAAAGTACACTCCAAATGCTTTACCAATATAGGTAAAGGCAAAATGATTGCCAAGATTCGATCATCTTTCTAACTTGTTGGTATAATTGAGGTTGTACGACGCGGTTGACGTCTCGACGCAGATTATGGTTGCCAAAAGCAACGTCTACTGTATCAAAATGCCACACATTATAGACCTTCGGCCTGACGCGCGTCGGAGCGCCGATTCTGATTCGTTTGCTCACGTTCTGTGGCCACTGTAATGGAAAGAAGAAGAACAGGTTAGAGGAATCCCGATGGTTAACCTCTGGTGTGGCAAAAAGCCACAGGTGGTTCCTGCCTGCAGGCAGAGGTTAACTCAGCACTCACTTTCGTTTCAGATTATGCGCAGGAAATTCAGCCCTGACTCGAGGGCCAGCATAGGACTGTTGGTGAAGGCGCTGACTTCGTAAGGGCAACCGATCTTACAACCCTCACAAAAGTCCCAAAGCGTGGACTCCTGGGCGATGATTTGTCGGGCAGCTTCCGAAGCGAAGATTTCCTTCAGAGGCGCCTGGGATTTGTGAAGAGTCTTAAATGCGCAAGGGAGATGGATGGAACCATCCGGCTTCATGGAAATCAACTTGGAAGGATGCCGGCACGGGAAGCTGGGGCCGAATCCGCCATTTCGGTAGAAGGTATAGTAGTGGGAATAGAAACGCACGTTCTTGGGATAGGCGCCGCGCAACTCACGCAAAAACAATTCCACCTTGTCGATTTCCTTCCCGTGCAATTCCGCGTCGGGGAGCATCTCTCCGTCCCGCATCACGTTGTGGATGGCTTCCGGGTGCAACACCAGGTCCCGTTGCTTCGAAAACTCAGCCAGCTCGGGAAGGTCTTCGAGGTTTTCCAGGTTTACGGCGGCGTTGATCTGCGTGCTGAAGGGTTTTCGCTTGGTCAAAACGAATTCGAGGTTGGCAATGATCTTGGGGAGAGCGTCGATGCCCCGGCGCTTGGCAAAGCGCTGCGGGTTGAGTGAATCAATGGAGACTTCGAGCATGCCGAGCCGCGCCACGCCCTCCGCGTACTTCCGGATGAGGAGACCGTTGGTGGGCATGGAGGTCCACATACCCTTGTCCTCGGCGTAGGCGATGTAATCGCAGGTATGGGGATTCAGCAGCGGCTCGCCACCCGAGAAACTGAGCGCAAAGATACCCATCCCGCAGAATTCGTCAATGCGCTGGAAGATACGCTCGCGAACCGCCCGACTTTGCAGGTCGTTAAACTTTCCCTCTTCGCCGAAAATGCAATACTCGCAAAACATATTGCACATCAGCGTGGTTTCGAACATCACCATGTAAGGGAGTTTGAACCCCGACCCGAGGTGCTTCAAAGCGCATTTGGCGATGTAGGTATACTTCATGGCATGCCCTGAGTTGTCGGCAGGGACAAACGTCTATCCTGCTAAGTACCACCCAACGTCGATTAAGCCCTCACCCAGGATACCGCAATTCCAGGGAACAGGGAACAGGTTACAGGGAATAGGGAACAGAGGGGACACGGGGGACATTAGGCGAAAAGCTGTTCTCTGTTCCTTTGCCCTGCAACCTGTTCCCTGTAACCTGTTCCCTATTCCCTGTTCCCTGTGTTATATCCTGATCTTATACTCCTCAATCTTCCTGTACAGGGTTCGCCGATTGATTCCAAGAATCGAAGCGGTTCTAACCTT
The DNA here is from genome assembly GCA_050011515.1 of Terriglobia bacterium. Taxonomy (GTDB): domain Bacteria; phylum Acidobacteriota; class Terriglobia; order UBA7540; family UBA7540; genus CAVROP01. Next base: position 11,601 of record JBEKIZ010000021.1, read on the forward strand.
GTTACCGCCAGTGACCTTCAAAACATGCGTCAGATAGCGCTTTTCCATCTCGTCAAGGGAGGGCAACTCCGCGTAGAAGCTCTCCAAGCGATTGTCCTCACGCGAGCCCCCGCACACCTTGGGAGGCAGATTTTCTGGCGCAATGAAGCCGGTGCGCGTCAGCGCCGCAGCCGCCTCGAGGGCATTCTCGAGCTCGCGGACATTCCCCGGCCATTCATAGCTCATCAAAGCGGAAAGCGCGTAAGGAGAAATCGAGAACCCTCTTCCCCGCTCGCCTCCGAACTTCTTCAGGAAATGCTCAACCAGCAGCGGGATATCTTCCAGGCGCGCGCGCAGGGGTGGGATGTCAATTTCGATCACCCGCAACCTGTAGTAAAGGTCCTGCCGGAATTTGCCTTCCTCGACAAGTGCAGCCAGGTCGCGGTTACTGGCGGCGATGATCCGAACGTCCACCTTGATCACTTGGTTGCTGCCGATCCGCCGCACTTCCTGTTCCTCCAGGGTCCTCAGGACTTTCACCTGGAGAGCGGGACTCATCTCGCTGACCTCGTCCAGAAAGACGGTGCCGTCGCTAGCCTCCTCGAAGATGCCCCGCTTGTTCTCGACGGCCCCCGTAAATGAGCCGCGCACATGCCCGAAAAGCTCCGTCTCCAGCAGCGATTCCGCCAGCCCGCCGCAGTTGACGGCATAAAACCGTTCCGCAACTCTGGGCCCGTTACAGTGAATGGCTCGTGCGACAAGTTCCTTTCCTGTCCCACTCTCCCCGCAAATCAGAACCGTGGAACGCGAGTCGGCTACCATCGCAATCTTCTTGTAGACTTCGAGCATCTTCGGGCTTCGGCCCACCAGGCTGGAGAGCTGTCCCTGGCTCTCAAGCTGCCGCTTCAGGTTACGGTTTTCACGGACCAGCTTCCGGTTGCCAAGGGCACGGTCGACCTGCAATAAGACTTCATCAATCTTGAAGGGCTTTGAGATGTAGTCAAAGGCTCCTGCCTTGACGGCTTCGATGGCGGTTTCCATGCTTCCGAACGCGGTGATCAGGATCACCTCGGACTCCGGTTGGATCCTCTTGTAGGCGCGCAACACGTCAAGTCCGTTCAGACTCGTTCCCAGCCTCATGTCGCTGATAATGACGTCGAACAGTTCCTGCTTCCCAACTTCGAGGGCCTCCTCGCCGCTGGAAGATGTGACAACGCGATAGCCCTCCTCGCCCAGGATCTCCCGCAACAGTTCCAGTGTCTCGGCGTCATCATCCACCACCAGGATGTTGGCGCCAGCCCGCTTCGAAGCCTCGTCCGCTCTTTCAATCATTGCAGTCTCCAAATTTCCTACCCTTCACAATGGGACCGGGCTCGCGACCCCCTCACCCGGCCCGCCCCGGCTGGCGAAAACGCCGGCGGCGGGCCACCCTCTCCCCCAAGGGGGAGAGGGCTCGCCCTTCCCTCAAGCCCAGAGGGCCAAGGTGCACACAGCAAGAAAAACCAGCACAAATGTAGAAACTCCAGTGGCCGGGGCAAGCCCCGGCCGTACGAACTTCATCCTTTACCCTTTGCTACTTTCCAGCGCCGATCCTACCGCAACGCCGACTACCTCTGCCTTCTCGCGGCAATCGACGGGCAAAACCAAGGTAAAGGTAGTTCCTTGCCCAGGCTTGCTTTCCACGTAAATGGTACCGCCATGCTGACGAATGATCTGGTCGCAAATCGCAAGGCCCAGGCCGGTTCCTGTCCCCATCCGTTTGGTTGTAAACATGGGGTCGAAGACATGGGCCATGGTATCCGGCGACATGCCCGCGCCATTGTCCGCTACACGGACGGCAACTCCCCGCGCATCTCCATTCGCCAGCCGAGTTTCAATCCGCAGTTCGCCTCCCCGTGGCATCGCATCCATACTGTTATTGATGAGGTTTAAGAAAACTTGCTGCAAATACCCGCCATCCCCGTAAATCTTCGGACAATCCTTCGCAAGGCCCAGCTTGACGTTGATCTTCCTAAGTTGCAGGGCGGGAGAGGAAAGAAGCACCACCTCCTCCACTACGCGCCGAAGGTCCACCAGTTCGATTTTCAATTCAAACTTGCGGCTCCACGAAAGCAGTTGCTTGACGGTCCGCACAATGTTGTCAATTTGCTTTTCGATGATCTGGAGCCGCCGGCTTGTGGATGGGTCAGCATCTTTTCGGCGCGCGAGCAACTGCACGTGTCCGGATATGGAATTAAGCGGCGTCCCGATTTCGTGGGCCAGGCTGGCGGCGAGCTGGCCGGCGACGGCCAATCGCTCTGAGCGCGCCAGCTTCTTCTGGGTCTCGAAAAGCTCTTCGTTGATGCGCCGCAACTCTTCATTGGCCTCTGCCAGCCCTGCCGTGGCTTCCTGAACTTTGCGTTCTAATTCGGTATTGAAATTCTCAATCCGGCGCAGCATCCTGTTCAGGTGCGCCGCGAGCATGCCAATCTCATCCAAGCTTCGCAGGCTAGCCCGGACGTTGAGCTGCCCCTTTTCAGCCCCTTCCATGACGCGAATCATATCCTTCACCGGAGCCCTTACCGCCCGCAAGAAGAAGATATGAACCACCAGAATGACCACCACCAGGCTCGCCAACATCAGCAGCAGGTTGCGGATCACCAACTGGCGGGTCACCACACTGGTGTGCGACTTAGAGACCTTCAGATTCAGACAACCCACCGGCTGACCCTCGGAAAGGATCGTCACCCCCATAACCCAGAACTTGCCATTGTTGGTTTCAATCGCGAGGGACTCATCGTCCGGTCGCACGAACTCGTCGTATTTCTCAATACCGGGGATATTGTCCAACTCCAGGTGTTCTCCCTGAGGTGATGTCGTTGCCTCGAGACGGTGCGGCGAACCATGCACGTAAACATCCGCTTGGCGTACGCCCGGCAGGTCGCGCTGCATTTGCTTTAAGACTCGTTGAAGTTTCCCGGCGTCCTGAAGCGCGTCTTCGTTGACCAACTGGTGGGCCGTAGCTCTTGCCTGGGCCAATGTCTTGCTGAAGATCTCATCCTCAACTAGTTGCTGAGTTAGGAGCATCGCAATGTAAGTCGAGACCCCGACAACAGAGACAACCGCAACGGCGAATATAATGATAATCTTGGTTTGGAGGCCAAAACGCGATTGAGTCATCATAGGTTTGCCAAGCTGTCATTCTAGCATCGCATGTGGCAAAAAGGAACACTTGCTCAATTCGAGTAACTGCTTAATTCTAATGGGGTTATATTCTTAAGGTTTTCGGAAGCGGCGTAACTGGGCGCGAAAACACATTCTGATTGAATGGTTTCTGCGTCTCGCCTATTATGCGCAATTTGAGTTCGTGCCGGGGGCGACCATCCCGGTTGAACTGCAAGCAATAGGTGGGCTATGGCTCTATCGGTATTGTAACTAGGGCCGGAACATTCTGTAGGGAGAATTCCGCCATCAGGAAAGCCCCTTTCCAAACTCTGCTGAGCCGGCTTGGCCCGCTCCTATTCCTCGGGGGCATTGGCTGTCTTTACCTCGACTCCTTCATCCCGCCGTTTACTCCTATCTACCAGGGAGATACCGTACCCATCTACCTGTTGGAAGCCGTGAAGATGCTCGAGGGGCAGGTAATGTATCGAGACTTTTTCCAATTCACGCTTCCAGGCACCCAGGTTTTTTATCTGCTACTTTTCAAATTGTTCGGGGTCCGGGCTTGGATTCCCAGCGCCATGTGGATCGTGCTGGGAATAAGTTTGGCATGGTTGTCCGTCATTGTCTCAAGACACCTTTTGAGCGGGGCGTATGTCTATGTGCCTAGCCTGCTTTTTCTAGCTTTTGGGTTTGTCACGGAGCGTGACCCCACCCACCATTGGTTCAGTACCATCGCATGCATGGGGGCCATCGCCGTATTGATTGCGAAAAGAAGCCCGGCTCGATTGGGGGCAGCCGGGGCGCTCTGCGGCCTTGCTGCCTTGTTCACTCAGTCCCGGGGTGTGATAGCACTTTTGGGCTTCGCCACGTTTTTGCTCTGGGAATGTCGTGCAAAAAAGCAGGGCTGGGGTTGGCTGGTCAAGGCTGAAATGTATTTGTTCGCAGCCTTCCTCGCCACAACCTTGCCGCCGCTCGCTTACCTTGTTTGGAAGGTTGGCCTCGGACGCTTCATCGCCTGCACGGTTGTCTTCTTGATGAAGTATTGGTCCAAATGGTACTGGGGCACGCTTGACGTCTACATGGCGGATCCGCCGTCCTTCCCTCTCTTGCTGGAGCCACCGGCTTTGTTGGTCTGGCTTTTCATCCACGCTCTGCTGCCGTTCGTGTATGTTTTATTCTTGGTGCGGTACCACCGGCTGGCGAGAGCGCGTCCCGACGAGCCGTGGGATCGCCTAATGCTCGTCAATACCCTTGGGATTTTCTTATTCCTCGGCATCGCATTCTCCCCGGTGTGGTTCAGATTGATTTCCGTCGCCCCGACGGGGCTGATTGTGTTTGTGTGGTTGATCAAATCCTCCCCAAAGCTCCCCCGGGCGGTTACCCATTTTGTCGCGGCTTACGCATTGGTGGTTCTGGTGGCCCAGTCGGTTATTGTGCAAACGGGTTGGAGGGGATATCTCCAGTCGCCGACGGGGCGCGCGGCTCTCCTCGATCCGGACCGCTTCGAGAAATACCGTTGGATACTCAATCGAACACACCCGAAGGACTTCTACTTCCAAGCTGACGATTGTGATCAGTATTTTCTGCTGGATTTGCGAAATCCAGCCGCAGTGTCCTTTGTTACGGAGAGCAGTTACACCCGGCCTGAGCAGGTGCAGAACGTCATTGAAATGCTGGAAAAGTACCAAGTGCGGTTCGTGATGTGGTCCGCATGGCTGGACGTTCCTCGTACCCGGGGCGCGGACGGTAGTTCATTAGCCCCTCTCCGCGCCTATCTCCGAGCTCATTACCATCCTGTGAAAGAATTTGCCGATGATCTTGAAGAGGCCTGGGAACGCTCTCGCTAGACGGTCGCGCTGGAAGCGAAAAGATACAGTCTCCAGGAGCGAAGCCGCGGGCGGCTGGCGCTCCAAAGGAATTAGTTGCGAGAATCCAACTTCCCCGAAGATGAATTGGTGTACGGTAACTGGTCCAGCCTCATTGGGAGCATACAAATTTGGAGGACGCCATGGGACCGACAGTGAAACCAAAGGGACCTTGCCTGTGGTATGTGTGTGTGTTCCTGACTCTTCTCGGGCTCGCGCTGATGTCAAATTTTGAGGACTCAGCGGACCGGGCCTACATGACAGAAAACGACATGGTTCCGAGAGATTTTGCGGTCTTTTACGTCGGCGGCAAAATTGCCTTGCAGAAAGGTGCCCAGCCTCTCTACTACCCTCCCGCCGACCGCAGCCAGGGGTACAGGCTTCTGTACGCTCCGGTTGAAAATTCAACTGCCTGGGCGCAAGTGGCACGGGCGAGCGGGTTCTCACGAATACTCCACTATACCAATCCGCCTTTTTCCGCACTAGTTATGGCACCCTTCGCGAAAATGCCCTGGCAGCAGGCCTATCTCGCCTGGCAATTGCTGATTATAACGCTGACAGCAGCCGCCATATTCCTGACCCTAAAGCTCGTTCCTTCCGGGTCCTCGTTTGCAACCTTTTCAATTACCCTTGCGGCGGTGTCTTGCTTCTATCCCTTTAAAGATAATCCTATTATGGGCCAGATCAATGCCCTGGTTCTGTTTCTGTGGGTTGTGGGTGTCTACCTTCTCAATCGTCACCGGCCGATTGCTTCAGCATTGTGCTTCGCGCTTGGGACAGTAATCAAGGTTGCTCCCGCTGTCGCTGTTCCGCTCCTCGCCTTGCGCCGGCAGTGGCGTTGGTTGGTCGCTTACGGGGTGTGGTTAATTGCCCTGACAGGAATTTCTGTATGGCGGCTGGGATGGCAGAACAACCTGACTTGGCTAACGGCGGTGTACCCGGCCATTTCCTGTGGGGTGGGGAATTCTGAGAATCGCTCATTAGCGGGCCTGATTGATGCACTGTACGCTCCCGGGTGCGTCGTCAACTCACAGTGCCCAGTCCCTGCAGGATTGTGTCTGTTCCACAAAGCTTGTGGCGTGGCTGTCATTCTGGTCTTCCTCATCTGGTGCTGGAAAAAAAGGAAGGACGCAAGTGGCGTAATCGATGAGCTCATCGTGCTCCCCCTCATCTACCTTCTGGTGGCACCCTTCGGTTGGGGTCACCACTTCCTCCTCGCGGTTTTCCCCTTAACCTATCTTTGGGCAAGGTCACGCGAGGCGACCGACGTCGAGATTGTCACGCTGAGCCTCAGCACGCTAGCATTGGGAACCGCCTTACCTAATTACATGGCGGCTGCTTCCCCCTGGGCGAGACCGCTGCTCACCGTCTTGGCCATCGCCCTCTTTCCAGCAGCCACCTTAGCGGTAATCTGGGTGGGTATGCGGATGTACGTCCGCTCACGAGGGTTGGACAAGCAACCTCTTGCCGTCGGTCAGAAGCACCTGACCTAGGAATAAGCTTCCCCCGCGATTCAGTTGCTTCGCGATCTTACCGGCCGAGCTCGCCTTAATTCCACTCCCCCGGGGCGAGGGGCGGGTGCGGGTCGCCATTGCGCACCCCCTGCATACGGAAGTCGTCCATGCTACCCCTGCCGCTCAGGAACTCTGGCGTACCGCACGTCGGGAATACACCGGCTTCTTCGCAACCCGACGACAATTCAAACAGCCACCCCTCCTTTTCGCGCTTTGGCAGTAAACTATCGGTAGCGCTGGTTTGTCCCGGAGGCAAACATGGAAAACCGCGAGATTGCAGCCGTCTTTGAAGAAATCTCGAACTTGATGAAGATCATCCAAGACGACCCCAAATGGACTTTCAAGGCCGCTGCCTATGATCGTGCCAAACGCGCGATCGAAGGTTTCCCTGAGCGGCTGGAAGACATCGCTCGCGACCCCAACCGGAAACTGACCGACATCTCAGGGATTGGCGAAGACCTGGCAAAGAAAATCATTGAGCTAATCGAGACCGGGAAAAGCAAGTACCACCAGGAGCAATTGGCAAAAGTGCCGGCAAGCCTGCTCGAACTCTTACAATTGCAAACCGTCGGTCCCCAGAAAGTGCGTTTATTTTACAAGCAAGCTGGCATCAAGAGCATTGACGACTTGGAGGCCGCTGTCCAAGCGGGCCGCTTGCGGAACCTTCCCGGCATGAGCGTTAAGTCCGAGGAGAACATCCTGAAAGCCCTCGAGGTTTACCGTCGAGCCGCCGGACGCTTCCGGCTGGATACGGCCTATGAAACCGCGCAACAGCTCACCCACTACCTTAAGGAGTTTCGTGGAGTGGAGAAGGTCACACCTGCCGGCTCACTCCGGCGTGGGCGGGAAACCGTCGGGGACGTTGACCTGCTCGTCACAGGCTATGACCACGCTGGCATCGCGGACCACTTTGCCAAATTCCCGGGGGTCGCCCAGTTGCTGGCAAAAGGTGAAGACAAAGTGAGCCTGAAGCTCCAGAACGACCTGCAGGTCGACGTCCGCCTGCTCGACCGCGAATCTTACGGCGCCGCCCTGCAATACTTCACTGGTTCAAAGGAACACAACGTGGCGCTGCGCGAGCGTGCGAAAAAACGAGGATGGAAGCTGAGCGAATATGGCCTCTTCAAAGGGGAAGAAGCGCTGGCCCGCCGAACCGAGGAAGAAATCTACGCCAAGCTGGACCTGCAGTGGATTCCCCCGGAGCTGCGCGAAAACCAAGGCGAGATCGAAGCGGCGGAAAAAGGTGAGCTCCCCAAGCTGGTGGAACTGGAGGACATCAAGGGTGACTTGCACATGCACACCACCGCCTCGGATGGCAAGGCCAGCGTGGAGGAGATGGCGGAAGCCGCCAAAAAGCTCGGCTATGAATACATCCTCATCACGGACCATTCGAAGGCCGTAACCATCGCGAATGGCCTGGACGAAAAACGCGCCGTGGAGAACATCCGCCGCATCAAAGCGGCGCGCAAGAAAGTCAAAAACATCGAAATCTGGACAGGCGCGGAGGTCGACATCCTGGGCGATGGCAGTCTCGATTATCCGGATGAAATCCTGAAGCAATTCGACATCGTTTTGGTGAGCGTCCATTCCCGCATGAACATGCCCGCCGAGGAAATGACAGCCCGCCTTCTGAAAGCTCTCGCCAATCCCTACGTCAGGATCCTCGGACACCCCACGGGCCGCCAGATTCTGAAACGCGACCCGTTCGTTTTCGACCTTGAAAAGGTTTTCGCGGCAGCAAAGGAATACGGCGTCATCCTGGAATTGAACGGCCACCCCGAACGCCTCGACCTCTGCGACCGGCACCTGAAGCTGGCGCGAGATCGGGGAATGAAAGTCATCATTTCCACCGACGCGCACAGCCCCGATCATTTCAAACTGATGCGCTACGGAGTGGTGACGGCGCGACGCGGCTGGATGCGCAAGGAAGACGTCCTGAACACCCTGCCACCGGAAGAGCTTCTCGAAAGCCTGCGGCCGAAAGAGCAGTGACAAGTGACGAGTGATGAGCAGGAAAGCAGGTGCCAGGGGACGGAAGGGCAGTGACAAATGACGAGTGACGAGCGGAAAAACAGAAGCACGGGAATGCGGTTATTTCCTGGTTCTAATTTCCAATTTCCAGTTTCCGATCTCCAGTTTCGAATTTCCCACTCGTCACTTGTCACTCGTCACTGCTCTTTTCCAAACCGCACCACGACGAGCGTGAGGTCATCCGCTTGCGGAGAATTGCCTACAAATTCGTGCACCTCGCCCACCACACGGCGGCAGATTTCATCCGCAGTCAGGCCTGAACAACCTTCCAGAAGATTCCGCAACCTGGCTTCTCCGAACAGCTCTTCATCGGCGGCGTGCGCCTCGGTGACACCATCCGAGCAAATCAACAAAACGTCGCCGCCTTGCATTTGTGCGCCGGCGACTTCAAACGTCGTGCCAGGGAACAATCCCACGGGGAAGTTCGCGGGACTCAAACGGTCAACCCTGCCGTCGGCGCGGATAATCAGAGGCGGAACGTGCCCGGCGTTGACGAACTGAAACCTGCCGAGACGGTCCATGACTCCGTAGAGTATCGTGGCGAACATCTCCGAGGGTGTCCGCTCGCAAAGGAAATCGTTCACGCGTTCAAACAAGAGAGCAAGGTCCGGATCGCCGGCTGCCACTGCGGCGAAGGCTCCCTGCAGGTTGGCCGCCAGCATGGCGGCGGGAAGGCCTTTACCCGACACGTCCGCCACGACGAATCCGTAGCGCTCGCCGGGCAGGTGCACCATGTCGTAGTAGTCTCCGCCCACATGTTCCGTCGGCATGGTGGTGGCGCAAACCTGGAAGTAGTCGCACGTTGGGAAGCGGCGTGGCAAAAGCGCCTGCTGGATGTTGCGGGCAAGGAAGATCTCGTGCTGGATGCGCTCCTGCTCTTGGGCAATGCGCAACAGGCGGGCGTTCTCGATGATGGTGGCGCCTTCCACGGCGAGCGTTTGCAGCACCTCGCGGTCGAGCCCCGTCACCGCGGTGGGGTGCGAGCGCGTATCAAGATAAAGGACGCCGAGCAGTTCGGGCGCCGTGATTTGGATAGTCTCGCCATCTGTTTCAGAAACCGGCAGCTTCTGTAAAGGGACTGCAACAATGCCGCGCACTTCGGTACGGATGATCTTGGTCTCCTGAGCCGTGCGGCCGGTCATCTGGTCTTCCAGGATCACTTCTTCCTGGCCCGAGGCCGCCACCCGCTCCACCACGGCGCGGGAGTAGTCTGTGACGTCGCGTCCCAGGTAGACGCCGCCTGCTCCCCGAGCAAGCTTCAGGCGGAGGTTTCCATCCGCCTCGCGGAGGAACAGCAGCCCGCGCTCCGCGTTGGCCAGTTGTAACGCCGAATCCACCAGAGCCACCAGGACTTCCTCGAGGGCCGGGGCCCGGTGCATCATCTGGGCCATTCGGAGGAGCAACCCGAGATGCTGAAGCTGCGGCGCCGGACCCGCCGTAGCCTTCTCCAGCTTTTCCAGCAGTTCTGGCAGCACCGCTTGGTCCACTACGAACGAAAGCGTGTAGGAATCCGCCACGCCCAGATTGATGCGATCACCCGATTTCAGCGGGCAGGAACTGATCCGTTCATTGTTCACGGCAGTCCCGTGCCGGCTCCCCATGTCTTCAATAAGGTAGCCGCTATCTGTCTTAACAATTTGAGCGTGACGGCGCGAGATTCTGCTGTCCAGCAACACCAGGTCGCTGTCGCTCTGCCTGCCCATCGTAAAAGGTGTGCGAACGATTTCGACTTCGCGCTGGTTCCCAAACGCGTCACGAACGATGAGACGTGGAAGAGTATTCGCCATATGCGCCGCCTGCCGAACAGAATGGCAATGATTATAGCAAGGAACCCCGAGCCGCCATAGCCCCGCCTGAAGGGATTGCCTGGCAGTGTCCTGGTTGGCGGCGTGGCACCTTCCCCCACCTACTACCTACCACCTACCAGAATACGTTTGACAAACCCCATCACGACTTCTGATAATCGCAGACTCTGGAATCGCAAAGGCATCCACTATGCAAAAGTCACGGCGCATGCTTGAAATTTTGTTGGTTTGTGGCCTGGCGGCGGGCCCCTTATTTTCATCCCAGCGCCCGCCGGCCGAGGCCGAGAAGACTGCGGAAAAGGTTCTCCTGCAAGCCATCATCATCGATACCCATGCGGACACCCCCCAGATGATGCTGGATGAGGGCTACGACCTCGCACAGCCGGACAGCCCTTTCATGATTAGTGTCCCGAAGATGCGGCAGGGGCATCTCTCGGCCGAGTTCTTCTCCATTTGGGTGGATGTGGGGTGGCCGAAGCAAGATCTCATTCACCGCGCGCTCGATTTGATTGACGTCGTGTATGAGCAGGTCGGACGCCACTCCGACGTCCTCGGCATGGCCACGACGGCAGACGAAATCGTGCGCCTTCATCTCCAGGGAAAGTTCGCCATCTTGATGGGAGTCGAGGGGGGGCACATCATCCAGGACGACCTCCGAGCGCTGGACATCTACTACCGCCTGGGCGTCCGTTATATGACGCTGACCCACACCGCTAATACAGAGTGGGCGGATTCCTCCGGCGACAAGCCCAAGTGGAACGGCTTGACGAATTTTGGGAAGCAGGTGGTCGAGCGCATGAACCGCCTGGGAATGATGGTGGATATCTCCCACGTTTCCGACAAGACCTTTTACGATACGCTCGCCGCCACCCATGCGCCTGTAATCGCCTCCCACTCTTCCTGCCGCGCTCTTTGCGATGTTCCCCGCAATATGACGGACGATATGATCCGCGCCTTGGCCAAGAACGGCGGCGTCATGGACATCAACTTTTACTCCGGCTTTCTAAGCCCCGATTTCGCCGCGGCGTACAAAAAGGTTGCCCCGCAAATCCAGGCGGATGAGTCCGCCGCAGAAAAGCAGTACGCGAACGACCGTAAACGGCTGGCCGAGGAGTCTCGGGACATTTGGGCGCGCTACGCATCCCAATTCCCCGCGCCGAGTTACACTGCCATCGCCGACCACATTGACCACGCCGTGCAGGTCGCCGGCATCGACCACGTCGGCCTGGGGTCGGATTTCGACGGTATTGATTCGGCCCCCAAGGGCATGGAAGATGTCTCAAAGCTTCCTGACTTGGTGCGCGAACTGGCCCGGCGGGGATACAGCGAACAGGATTTGAAAAAGATTCTGGGCGGCAACCTCCTCCGCGTCATGCGACAAGTGGAACGCGTGGGTCGCGAGATGCGATCCCCAAAATAGTGAAGCCGTTTGACTTTTGCCCTTCGACTTTTGACGTGTCGGGAAACAGTGAGTATTTCAAATATATTTGGTTATAACTTCGCAGACATGGAGATGCTGATGAAGAACCTGCTGACCACATTTTTCGCGATGTTGCTTATCACTGGAATTCTTTGGGGCCAGGCCACGACAAATGAGACTGCCGGAAAGCCAACACCACAGCGCGCTCCGGCAGGACCCTCGTTGCTGAAACCCTCCTCTCTTAACAAGCAAGCGCCCACGACTTTCAAGGCGAAGTTTACGACAACTAAGGGAGACTTCGTGGTGGAGGTCACGCGTGCCTGGTCACCGCTGGGCGCGGATCGTTTCTACAACCTCGTGAAGTACCATTTCTACGACGGCGCCGCCTTCTTCCGCGTGCTGCCGGGCTTCGTGGCGCAATTCGGCCTCAGCGCCAAGCCCGAAATTTCTCGGGTATGGGCCTCCGCCACCTTCAAGGACGATCCCGTCACCCAGAGTAACCTGGAAGGCTACCTGACCTTCGCCACCGCTGGCCCCAACACGCGCACCACCCAGGTCTTCATCAACCTCGCCAATAACCAGAACCTCGACGGCATGGGCTTCTCGCCCTTCGGCAAAGTGGTCGAAGGCATGGACGTGGTGGAAAAGTTCTACACCGGTTACGGCGAGGGCGCGCCGGGAGGCAACGGTCCCGAGCAGGGCCGAATTACAAACGAAGGGAAAGCCTATCTCGACAAAAGCTTCCCGCTGCTGGATAGCATCAAGACGGCCGTCATCCTTCAGTAGTCCCGCCGCGGCGGGTCAGTGGTCAGTCGTCAGTGGTCAGGTTTCAGTTAAGGGGGGCCAGTGTTCTCGGCCGGGAAGAACTGGAAGCCCATATTAGATAGGCATTTTCCAGTTCCTAATTTCTTTTCTGATTTCTAATTTCCAGTTTCCAGTTTCTAGCTTGACTTTCGACTCTTGCATCTACAAGGAGCCCCCAATGACCGATCTGAAGCCTGGCAAATGCGCAATCATCGAGACCAGCCTGGGCGAGATTATCTGCGAGTTATTTCCGCAACACGCCCCGAAAACGGTGGAGAATTTTGTAGGTCTCGCGACAGGAACGAAAGAGTTCATCGACCCGAAGACGCGCAAGCCCGCCAAGCGCCCCTTCTACGATGGATTGATCTTCCATCGCGTCATACCCGATTTCATGATCCAGGGCGGCTGCCCACTCGGGACCGGCACCGGTGGCCCCGGTTATCAGTTCAAAGATGAACTCGCCAAGGGCGTGGGGTTTGATGAGCCGGGCAAGCTGGCCATGGCCAATGCCGGTCCGGGCACGAATGGCAGCCAGTTCTTCATAACGCTTGCGCCCACAGCTTGGCTGAACAACCACCACACCATCTTCGGTCAAGTCGTGAAAGGCCGGGACGTCGTCGCCAAGATCGCCGCTGTCGCCCGTGACCGGAATGACCGGCCAAAGACACCCGTGGTGATCAATGCAGTGAAGATCGTAGATGTGCCGTAGGGGTTCGGTTCTGATGTGGGCGGGATTTCCATTTGCGCCACACGTCTCACTTTTTTGAACTCTTCTGCGCCAGCGACATCCTGTTCCCACGTATTTTCAAGGGGTTAGAAGAATGCTGAGGAGATGGGGGACGTCGTATAAGTGTGGCGTTTTGACACACTCCGCGGTTCGCTCGCCTAACTGTACGCTACATAAGTAGCCCATCCAAAAGGCAAGGGCGGAGATTCTTCGCCCCGACAAGTCGGGGCTCAGAATGACAGGCGTGTGGAAAAGCGGCGGGCTCTCCAGAAACTCGACGCATTACTAGTTTCCATTGAGCAGCTTGGGCCGAGCCTGTCTGATCCGTCCTCGCCCCGCAACTAACCCCTCACCCGGCCCGCGACGGCTGGTGAAAGCGCCGTCGCGGGCCACCCTCTCCCCTTGGGAGAGGGCAGACCCACTTTATGATGCGCTCCGTTTCTGACATCACGGCTAGCGTTCTTCGGCTATACATTCTCAGAATGACAGGCGTTTGGAAAAGGAGCACCCCTATGTGCCTCCGCCTTTAGCCTTCTGACTCCTGACTTCTGGCTTCGCCCGCGTTACACCCCGATAATCTCCACCAACTCCTTCACCGCGGCGGCGGATTTTTGAAGCGCCGCATGTTCTTCCGGGGTCAGTTTGATTTCCACAATCTGCTCGATCCCTCGCACGCCCAGCTTCACCAGCACTCCCACGAACACGCCGTGGATGCCGTACTCGCCTTCGAGGTAAGCGGTGCAAGGCAGAATTCTTTTGCGATCCGCGAAGATGGCGTCAATCATCTCCACCACCGCCGAGGAGGGCGCGTAAAAGGCGCTTCCGGTTTTGAGGAGGTTCACAACTTCGGCTCCGCCGTTACGGGTGCGCTTAATGATGGCTTCGAGCTGTTCCCGAGGCATTAAATCCTCCACCGGGATTCCCGCCACGCTCGTATAACGCGGCACGGGCACCATAGTGTCTCCGTGGCCGCCCAGAACGAACCCCTGCACGTCCCGAACCGAGACGTTCAGGGCTTCCGCGATGAAGGTCCGGTAGCGGGCCGTATCCAGAACGCCCGCCATGCCGATCACGCGGTTCTTTGGAAATCCGCTCACCTTGAACGCTGTTTGCACCATGGCGTCCAGCGGGTTGGTCACAACGATCAGAATGGCCTCCGGCGAGTACTTCGCCACCTTCTCGGTGACTCCCTTGACGACCTCATAGTTCTTTCTCAGCAGGTCGTCGCGGCTCATGCCGGGCTTGCGCGCAAGGCCCGCCGTTATCACCACCAGGTCCGAGTTCGCCGTGTCCGCGTAATCGTTCGTTCCCCTGATCTTAACGTCGTAACCCTCGACGGGCCCGGATTCGAGCATGTCCAAAGCCTTGCCCTGCGGGACGCCCTCGAGGATGTCAATCAGAACCACATCCGCCATTTGCTTGTCCACCAAGCGCTGAGCTACCTCTGCGCCAACATTACCTGCACCAACCACTGTCACTTTTTTGCGAATCATTAGCCCCTCCTCAAGAAACATTTTAGATTTTGGATTTTAGATTTTGGATTGGGGCGTGCTACTACCTCTTCTACCTACCGCTCTGACCTGTTACTACGCCCTGTCCTAGCGGGCCTCAGCACGCGGGGGGAGGCAACAGTAGCCCGCTTCAATCCAAGATCCGGAGTAGCCTATTTCCTGACAGGAGGCGGTCACACCAGGCAGTCGGCGATAGGCAAGGGGCAGTAGGCCGCCCCAATCCAAAATCTAAAATCCAAAATCTAAAATCGCTGCATGTTCTCAATCATCGCGCCCGCAAAAGCGCTCGTGCTGAGCCTCTCGACGCCGGTGATGCCGTCCATGACCATCAGCCGCTCCAGGTCGTATGTGACGCGGTGTTGCGCGATAGTCGCGGCCAAGGCGTCCTCGATCGACTTGCCAACCTCGGGCCAGCCGATGAATTCAAACATTAACGCGCCGGAGCGGATCACAGCGCCGGGATTGATCACGTCCTTATCCGCGTATTTGGGCGCGGTGCCGTGGGTAGCCTCAAACACCCCGAACCCGTCGCCAATGTTCGCGCCGGGAGCCAAGCCCAGCCCGCCGACCTGCGCCGCGCAGGCGTCCGAAAGGTAATCGCCGTTCAGGTTGGGCGTGCAGACCACCTGGTATTCATCCGCGCGCGTCAGAATCTGCTGCAGCATCGAATCGGCGATGCGGTCGTTCACCAACAGCTTGTTTTTCCACTGACCCTTGCCATGAGTAGAATAGATGGAATCCAGGCAGTCCTTCACTTCCTGGCAAATCTGCTGCTTGAAGTTTTCGGTCGCCATTTCGAGTCCAGGCTCAACCAGGGACGCCAGCGCTTCGACCGGGGCCTGGGGGTTCTTGTCCTTGCCGTCGAGCGCCCAGCGCTCGCGCTCCGTAACGATGTGGTGGCGGAACTCCTGCTTGGCCAGCTCGTAGCCCCAGTCGCGGAACGACCCTTCGGTGAACTTCATGATGTTGCCCTTATGCACCAGGGTCACGGTCTTCAAGCCATGGTCGATGGCGTAACGGAGGCCGCGACGCACCAAGCGTTTGGTGCCGGTAATCGAAATGGGTTTGATGCCCACGCCGGAGTCGAGGCGGATCTGCTTCTTGATGTTATCTTCCCGAAGCAGCGTGTTCACAAACTCGATAACACGCTTCGCCTGCTCCGATCCCTCGCGCCACTCGATGCCCGCGTAAACGTCTTCCGTGTTCTCGCGGAAGATGACGATGTTCATGCGCTCCGGATACCTGACCGGCGACGGCACACCCGGAATGTACTTCACCGGCCGCCAGCAGGCGTAGAGGTTCAGGAGTTGCCGCAGGGCAACGTTCAAGCTGCGGATGCCGCCACCCACCGGCGTCGTCAGCGGACCTTTGATAGCAATACGGAACTCCTTGATGGCGTCGAGCGTTCCTTGCGGCAGCCATTCACCGAACTGCTTGAAGGCCTTCTCACCCGCAAACACCTCGTACCACACAACCCGGCGCTTGCCCCCGAAGGCTTTCTCGACGGCCGCGTCGAATACGCGCCGCGACGCCTTCCAGATGTCGCGGCCGGTGCCATCACCCTCGATGTAAGGAATGATCGGGTTGTCGGGAACTACAAACTCGTCGTTGACAAAGTCAATCCGCGCCCCGTCCCTTGGCACGGGAACGCCGTTAAATGAGCTCATTGGGTGGGAGCCCCTCCCCCAGAATTATAAATAGTGAATGGTGAATAGTAAATTATGAATTGCGGACGCAGAGTTTGCTTTGCGCGCCGTGCTCAGGGCCTCTGACCGCTGGGTACTGTCCTAATTTGGGCGTTAATATACTTGACAGCTCCACAGCATAAAATGTGGTTGAATTGGCTGGAACAGGTCAGTCAAACGGGCTTCTTGGACCGCTTCTTCTGGCTTAGACGCTTCTGCCTGGCTTCTTCTTTCAAAAGCTTTTGTTTGGGAACGGTTAGGACAGTTTGAAATGCACGGTCCAGCCGTGCCCAAGGGGTGCCTCCCTGTAGTTTTATCGTTTGCTTCATTCCGCTCCGGGTAATCGAGGGCGCTTCATGTATCGGACGGGTACGCCATAGAAGTCTCCGCTGAGTCCGTTAAGCGTATTGTGTTCAATATCTGCGCCCGTTCCCAACTTACTCACCCACTTCCCGGATGCTTTCTGCCTAGCCACATGCTCGGGAATATTAGTGCCTGGCGTGACATAGAGCGCAACTTTCTCGAAGCCAGGTTCTAGCTCTGAATGTCTGCAAATTCTGTAACCATGCAGTTCAAACACCTTCGTCCAGCTGTTCAGGGTATGAGTTCTCGGAACGCCAGGAGGCCAGTAATAACCTTTTACTCCAATCAGGTCGGGGTCCCAGTACTGATTCTTATCGTACAACGCCCAGCCAATGCAGTTAGGTCTGTCTGATTTCTCGCTCGTTGGACAATAACCTTCTCCTTTCAGTTTCGGAAAGAGGTCCTCCAAGAAATCAATGTACTCCTGTTCGAACCTAATCTCGTTCTGTTCTGATTCCGATATAGCCTTGTCTCCTTCCCCACGCCAGCCAAGCCTGAACCGCTGAATCAAAATCGCTACCTTCCGGTGCGGGATCTTCTCGCGTTATGGCATGTAGAGCCCAAAGCCAGTGGCCTCCGTGCTCCTGTAATTCTCTCAAGATGAATGGAACTGCGGTCTTTCCCATCCCAATAATGCATTGGTAAGCTGGATGCATCGACGTTCGCGTGAGAGACGACATATGCATAGTCTCTCTTTTCCACTGGTTCGCCAGCGCTTGAAAAGTGCGCTGCGCATCAGAAACAGGGGCGTGCATCTGTATGGCAATACTCCGACGTGGTAAGCGACGATGCCAATATTCCTTCTTGAGCCTTTGCACCCTAACTGCGGACGTACGATGTTTGAGCACTCCCCTATATATCTCCCGAGCAGACATGCGTATAGTATCGGGCTCGTCAGAGTGAGGTTCATACCACTCCCTCGCATCTGGCTGATGCTCAACACACAATGTCTCTTCTAAAAGTTGGCCGTTCATGCTTGACCTCTATTCGAGGACAAGAACCCCCGTTGAATCGAGTAGAGACTTAAGGCCGACAGCTTTTGACTGTGCTCGGTCAAGGGCTTCTTTGAGTTTCCTGATATCTTCCGCGTCCATCGCAACGTAGAATTCCTTTAGTTCTTGGCCGCTCTCTTGGTGGTATGAGATCTTAAGGGTGTGGATAATCACAGCAGCCTTTGGAGGCACCTTTGGGTCCTGCCCGTATATGGGGCGTGCGTCAGTTAGAACTCTTACTGCACAGAATGTTTGCCCATGTTCGTACTGCAAATTGAGCGCCTTGGACCCAATAGTAAACGCTTCGAAATTGAGTAACCTCTCGAAGCGTGCCTTGATGCGCTCTTTCTCTTGCGACGGAAACTGCAATTCTTTTCGTCCACTCTCAGCTAGTGCCTGCAAAAGGTCATCCACAAACTCATCAACTGGAGTTGGAGGGTCCCCGGAATAAAAACGAGCGGCATAAAGGGAAACGATAGCCCTGACGATTTTGCCGACGTTCTGTTTCGGTATTGATTTGACGTTGGCAGCCGTATCTGATGCAATTGCCTTCAGATTGATTGAGCTGGCAATCTTCGAAAGCGCTGCGATCAACTCCTCAGCGGACTCGTCCGACAACGCAACAATCGCACTCAATCCTGCGACGTATTTGGATGGTACGCTCAGTGCCATGCTCGTATACTATTGTAAAGCACGAAAAAGTCAATGGTCAACGTCGGCGATCAGCGACTTAGTGTTCCGCTGAGCAGGTCTGTCTGTTGATTCCAGGCGACCTTTAAGGATCGGGGAATGTCTGAGTCGGCGGGCCCTCCCTCTCCCCTTCCCCTCTCCCGCCCGCGCGGGAGAGGGGTGTCCCGCTCTGCGGGACGGGGTGAGGGCCCCTTCCCCCAGGGCTGGCGCCCTGGGCTATCCCGCCTTGCGGGACCCCTGCCGGGGCTGTGGAACGGCCACCCGAAACGGGAAGACTTTGTCAGCTAACTTTTGACTCAGGACACTATTCACCATTCAGAATTTACCATTTACAATTCACTATTCAGAATTTCCCTGGCCCCCAGCCCCCGTCTTCAAAAGGCTTCGCAACACGCTGGGCAGAATACCGCCGTTACGATAGTAGTTAACCTCGACGATGGAATCGAGCCGCGCGACGGCCTGAAAGCTTCGCCGCGACCCCTCCGGACTTGTGGCCGTAAGCGTGACCTCCGAGCGCGGGCTGATGCTGTCGTCGAGGCCGGCGATATCGAATACTTCCTGGCCGGTCAGACCCAGCGAAGCCGCATTCTCGCCCTCCATGAATTGGAGCGGCAGCACGCCCATGCCCACCAGGTTACTGCGGTGAATGCGCTCGTAGCTCTCCGCCAGCGCGGCCCTGATTCCCAGCAGCAGAGTTCCCTTCGCCGCCCAGTCGCGGGAAGAGCCGGAACCGTATTCCTTTCCGGCGATGACGAGCAGCGGCACGCCTTCCTGCTTATAGCGCATCGCGGCATCGTAAATCCACATGCGTTCTCCATCCGGGAAGTGAACTGTGACTCCGCCCTCCATACCTGCCACAAGCTGGTTCTTCAACCGGATGTTCGCGAAGGTCCCGCGCACCATCACGCGGTCGTTGCCCCGGCGCGAGCCATAGGAGTTGAAGTCCTTCTTCGTCACACTATGCTCGAGCAGATATCGTCCCGCAGGACTCTCCTCCGGAATGCTGCCGGCCGGCGAAATGTGGTCGGTGGTAATGGAGTCGCCGAGCACTGCGAGCACGCGCCCCCTGCGGATCTCGGCAACGGGCTGCGGGGCCGGGCCGAAGTCGGTGAAGAACGGGGGCTCCTGAATGTAGGTAGAATCCGGCCGCCACTCGTAGAGCGCGCCGCCCGCCACCGGGATGGCGTTCCAGGTGGGGTTGCCGTCCCAGACGTTCGCATAAGACTCGCGAAACATCTCCGGGCGAATGGCCCGCTCCATCGCTTGGGCGACCTCCTCTTGCGAGGGCCAGATATCGCGCAGGTAAACCGGCCTGCCACTGCGGTCCTTTCCGAGCGGTTCGCTGTCTAAGTCGATATCCACGGTGCCCGCCAGCGCATAGGCGACGACCAGGGGCGGCGAAGCCAGGTAGTTGGCCC
Source organism: Terriglobia bacterium (assembly GCA_050011515.1). GTDB lineage: Bacteria > Acidobacteriota > Terriglobia > UBA7540 > UBA7540 > CAVROP01. Next base: position 31,549 of record JBEKIZ010000021.1, read on the forward strand.
GCACTTGCGGATGGATCCGTCCTTCGAAGTTGCGGTTCCCGGAAAGAACTGCGGCCGCCACAAGCTGATTCTCCGTGACGGCCTTGGCTACCTCGGGGGGGAGCGGGCCGCTGTTCCCGATGCAGGTTGTACAACCGTAGCCCACCAGGTTGAAATGGAGCGCGGCCAGCGGCTCGATCAATCCCGCTGCCTTCAAGTACTCGGTCACGACTTTCGAGCCCGGAGCCAGGCTGGTCTTCACATAAGGAGGAATTTGAAGCCCCCGCGCGGCGGCCTTCTTCGCCAGCAATCCTGCGCCCAGCATAACTGAAGGGTTCGAGGTGTTGGTGCAGGATGTGATGGCGGCGATGACCACCGAACCGTGCTTGAGGCTGGCGCGGTCTCCGTTGAAGGCCACAGTCACAACCCGGCCCGTCTCTTCCGGGGAGAGGCCGAAGCCGCGCTCTTCCACCGGCGCGGCGAGCGCCTGTCGGAAGGCGCTCTTCATGGCCGAAAGCGGGACGCGGTCCTGCGGGCGCTTCGGCCCGGCGAGACTCGGGGTCACTGCCGCGAGGTCCAACTCCAGCGTTTCGCTGTACTCAGGGTCCGGGCTCTGGTCGGTCCGGAAGATTCCCTGCTCCTTGGTGTAGCGCTCGACTCGCCGCACTTCTTCTTCGCTACGGCCCGTCTGTCGCAGGTAACGCAGCGCTTCCGCATCCACCGGGAAAAATCCCATCGTGGCGCCGTACTCGGGCGCCATGTTGGCCACCGTGGCGCGGTCAGCGAGAGTTATTTGCGAGAGACCGTCGCCATAAAACTCAACGAACTTGTCCACGACGCCTTTCTTCCGCAGTATCTCGGTGACGGTAAGCACGAGGTCGGTAGCCGTAACGCCCTCCCGCAGCCTGCCTTTCAATTTGAAACCGACCACTTTCGGGGTAAGGAAGTAGTAAGGCTGGCCCAGCATCGCGGCCTCAGCCTCAATGCCGCCTACTCCCCACCCGAGCACGCCCAGCCCGTTGATCATGGTAGTGTGAGAGTCGGTGCCCACCAGAGTGTCGGGGAGCCAGACCACCTCCAATCCATCCGTGCGCTCCAAAACCACCTTCGCCAGGAATTCCAGGTTGACTTGGTGCACGATTCCTGTGGCCGGCGGAACGACGCGGAAGCTGTCAAAGGCCTTCTGGCCCCAGCGCAAGAATTCATATCGCTCACGGTTGCGTTGGAATTCGGTATCCGCGTTGCGTTCGAGGGCCTGAGGGTTGCCAAAGAAGTCTACCTGCACGGAATGGTCAATCACCAGGTCCACGGGCACCAGCGGGTTGATCTTCGCCGGGTCGCCGCCCAGGCGTTTCATGGCTGAGCGCATCGCTGCCAGGTCCACAACGGCGGGCACGCCAGTGAAATCCTGGAGAATGACGCGCGCCGGCTTGAAAGGCACCTCGCGCGCCGCCGGGCTCTTCGCGTTCCAACCCGCCAGGGCCGCGACGTCTTGCTCCGTAACGAGCGCGCCGTCGCAGTTACGCAGCACCGATTCCAACAACACCTTGATCGAGAAAGGAAGACGCAAAATGCTGCCCAGCCCAGCCTTTTCCAGGTTTCCCAGGCGATGGATGATGGCGTGGCCGTTGCCCGTATCGAACAAGGCTCGCGCCCCGAATGCGTCTTTCCTACTCTTCTCTGTCACGCTTCACCCCCCCAGTCTTGTTTCTATGATAACGCCGGAAAGAAGATTCATTAAGAAAAAGGCCCGGGGCTAGCCCGGGTTTCTCACCACGTTTGGACGCTCTTAGGGGCTGCCGGAAGGGCGGGGCTTCAGCCCCGCCGGAATCGCGGCTCCCGCCCTCTGTTGGTCCCGTGCCCCGCGCAGTCCCGCAAGCGCGGGACTGCGCGGGGCGCGGGACACAAGAATAATCAGGAAGGCCTTGTAACGGCGGGGCTGAAGCCCCGCCCTTCCAGACCCATGGCGAGAAATGCGGGCTAGGGCAAAACAGTAGGCAGTAAGCAGGAGGCAGTAGGCAGAAATCCAGAAAATCCTGGATTGGTGCCGGAGAACGGCGAACTTTCTTTCCCTAGCCCCCAGCCCCCAGCCCCCAGCCCCTATTTTCACCTGGCACCTGAAACCTGCCCTCCTTCAATGCCCTTTGCGCCGCAGCCCTGCCGGTGCGAATACAATCTGAAATTCCTATGCCCGAATAGGCGTTCCCCGCAAGATAAATGCCCGGTAACTCTTCGAGCTGGCTTTGGATTCTCCTTACGCGCTCGGCATGCCCCACCGGATACTGCGCCATGGAGGCCGGCCAGCGATGAATCCGGCAAAACAGTGGCGCGAATGAGAAATTCAAGATTTCCTTCAACTCCTGCCGGACCAGTGCAACCACCTCCTCGTCAGGGAGCTTCAGGACTTCCGGGTCTCGCGAGCCGCCCAGGAAACAGCGAAGCAGCGCCTTCCCTTCCGGAGCGCGATGGTTGAACTTGCGATGCACGAAGGTGCAGGCCAGCATTCTCCGGTTTTCCTTGCGCGGGACCAAGTATCCAAAGCCTGGTGGCAGGTGTTCTCTCGCTCCCTCCCCATATCCCAGCGAGACCGTCATCGAGGAACTATAGGGGATTTCGCCGAGCAAGCCGCCCAGCATGGGATGAATGGAGGAAAGCAACGGACCGCATTCATGGGTGGGCATTGCAAAAATGATTGCATCCGCGTCGAATGTCACGCCTCCATCGCAAAAGATCTGATACCGGCAGGTGCATGAGTCAACCCTCCCGCCAGGGCCGCCGGGCGCCCGTTGGATACCAACAACACGCCCGCCGAGATGAACGCGAGTCTTGTCCAGATGCTCCGCCAGCTTCCCGGTGAGCTGCTCGAGTCCCTCCCTTAGTGTCATGAAGAGCGGCAACGTGCTGCGAGGCGCTGCGCCTGTGCCGGCGGAGTCAGGCTGCGCAGTCCCATTCGTATTGACGGCGGCTTTGCGGCGTTGCCGCAGCGCGCGCAGCGTGGCGCGAGTCAGACTGCCGTGCTTCCGCTCCATTTCCCAGAAGCGCGGAAGTACCGAGCGGACGCTTAAAGCCCCCGAATCCCCGCCATAGACCCCGGCCAGCAAAGGGTCCGCGACGTTCTCCAGCATGGCGTCTCCGAAATGCCTACGCACGAAGCTCGCCACGGATTCGTCTGAGCCTTGGTTTAAGTTCCCGGACGGCGGTGAGGCAAACAACTCGGCGGCCATCGCCAGCTTGCTGCCGAGCGGCAGCAAGGGAGTGGTCACCATGGGCCAAAGGCGGGTCGGAACCAGGAACATCAGTCCATCAGGAAGCGGGACAAGGCGGCCCCGGTGGAGAATGTAGGTGCGCCGCTGCCTGTCGTTCGAACCGATGAGCGAATCACCAAGGCCCAACTCCCGGGCCAGGGCCGCCGCTTCCGGCTTTTCGGCAAGGAAACTGTCCGGCCCTGCTTCGATGACGAAACCCTCGAAGCGTTCCGTGCGAATCACACCCCCCAGACGGTCTCTTCCCTCGATGAGCAACTCTTCAACCGGCGCGCCGGCTTGGCGCGCGCAGGCCAGAGTGTAGGCCGCAGCAAGGCCTGCAATGCCTCCACCCAGGACGGCTACGCGCTTTCGAGCTGGTTGTGGAGGCGTCATCAACAGCACTCTCCGGTAGGAGTGCCGCAGGTCTCCCGCTCTGCGGGACGGGACCTGCGCCACCTCTGCCTACTGCCTACTGCTTACTGCCTACTCTTCTCCGCCTTCTCGCCCAAACGCTCCGTGACGATAGCTGCCAGTGCCTGGATGAACAGAGGGCTATCGTTCAACGACGCGGAGCGGTGCACCGTCACGCCCCTGATCTTTCCGTATGCGCGGAAGAAGATATCAATATCGTAAAGGATCTCAACGTGGTCGCAGACAAAACCCACTGGCGCCAGCAACATGTGTCGCTGGCCCTGCGCGGCCAACTGATCGATGAGAAATTCCACCGTCGGCCCGATCCACGGCTCGGCAGTCATTCCCTGGCTCTGAAAAGCCACGCTGTATTCCTTGAGGCCCATTGCTTTGGCAACCAGCGCAGCCGTTTCCCTCACCTGTTGCTCGTAAGGGTCGCCGCCCTGAATGGTCTTTTCGGGAACGCTGTGCGCCGTGAAGATTACGGGAACCGCCGGACCGCCGGCCGCAGCCTGTACGCGGGCCAGTGCCGTGGCCACTCTCTCGCGGAATGCCTCAACCAGCCCTGAATGATCGTGCCAGTTTTCGATGAAATCCACCTGTACATCGGGTGCGAGCCGTTCGACATCTTCGAACAAATACTTCTTGTAGAGGCCAATGCTGGTGCGGGAATTCTGGGGCGCAAGGCAAAGCGCCACCACATGTTCAACTCCGTCCGCCTTGATCTGCCGAACCGCTTCGGAGATGAATGGCTTCCAGTTCCGCATCCCCACGTAGACCGGGCGGCCAAGGAGCTTCGCCAATCCCTCCGCCTGTAAGGTCGTCAGGCAGAGTAACGGCGAGCCGCCGATCAGGCTGTAGCGGCGAACGATTTCATTGACTGCGGCATCGGGTAGCTTCCGCCCCTCGCGCACGTTGAGCAGGAATGCGGGGATGTCCTCGAGTCTCGACGGCGCGCCGTGCGCGAGCAGCAGCACGCCCCAGCCGGCAGTCCTCCCGGCGCCGTCTTTCAGGATTTCGGTTGCCATGGCAGGTATCAGCTCTCAGCTTTCAGCCCTCGTTTCAGCCCCTGAAAAAAAGGTTAGAGGCCAGGGCAAGCCTGAATAGTGAGTAGTAAATTGCGAATTCCGAATTGAAGGAGCGTCGCAGTCAGACGCCCTGGGCGCGGCGCCTAAAGCAAACTCTGCGCCAGCAATTCACCATTTACTATTCACTATTCGTAATTCCGCCCGTCAGTCTTCACAGCCAATTAACAAATATATCATGCCCGGACGTGCTGAAAGCAGCGCTTGCTAAGGACCGTCGTGAGGCGCGCTTTAGCGCGGCACGTCGGTTGGCCGGCAGATGCCCGGCTGAAGCCGGCCTCTACGAAGAGCAGGGTTGAGAAGTCGCGTTACGGGGAGGTTGGGACCGGTTCGATCCGGGGAACCAGCCAATGCACCAGCCCCATGGCCAGAGGGTGCATGATGCCGGCGATGATGAAGAGAGGCACGTAAGTATGGAACCACTGGAGAGTGTAACCCGCGACCAGCGATAGGATCATGCCACCGACGGCGCCGCCTGTACCGCCCAGGCCCGTAACCGAGCCCACATCGCGTTTGGGGAACATATCCGAGGCAAGGGTGTAAACACTCGCCATCCATCCCTGGTGCGCGGCAAGGGAAAGGGAAATAAGGGCCAATGCCCACCGGGGATTGGGGGCGAAGACCGCCGCGATGCCGGACGGCATGCAAAACGCGCAAATCGCCATCGCCGTCTTGCGCGCCCGGCTTAGAGGCCAGCCGCGCTTGAGGAAGAATCCCGAAAGCCATCCGCCCGCAACGCTGCCGACCCCCGAAACCAGAAACGGAATCCAGGCGAAAAGGCCGATTTCCTCGAGGGTGAAGCCGCGGCCTTGCTTGAGGTAGGAAGGGAGCCAGAAGATGTAAAACCACCAGACAGGGTCGGTCATGAATTTTGCCAGGATGAAACCCCACGCCTGCCGGTAGGCGAGGATTTTCTGCCACGGGATTCGAGGGACCGTTGAGGTTTCTTCCTCCGTCTCCCCGCTCTCGATGAACTCCAGCTCGCCGGGGGTAATCCACGGATGCTCGCGCGGAGAGCGGTAAAGAGCCGCCCAGAAGAACAACAAGATGAATCCCAAAGCCCCGGTGAAGATGAACGCCCCCCGCCATCCCCACCGGAGCGTCAGCGCGACGACCAGCGGAGGGGCGATAACGGCGCCCACTGTCGGCCCGGCGTTGAAGACGCCGATGGCCAGCGCGCGTTGCCTTCTTGGAAACCATTCGGCAACGGCTTTGTTGGCGGCGGGAAAGTTCCCCGCTTCACCAGCACCCAGAAGGAAGCGCGCCGCGCCGAAGGAAAGCGCCCCGCGCGCCAGCGCGTGAGCCATGGCGGCAATGGACCACCAGGTGATGGAGAGCGCGTATCCCAGCCTCGTCCCCAGCCAATCCATGACCAGACCGGCGACCGTGAGCATGAGGGCATAGGCCAGTTGAAACGCGAACACAATCCAACCGTAATCGCTCTCCGACCAGTGCAGGACGCTTTCCAGAAGAGGCTTCAGGACGGAGATCGTCTGCCGGTCGATGTAATTGATCGTGGAGGCAAAGAACAACAGTGCGCAGATGGTCCAGCGAAAATTGGGAATTGTGAAACCCGCGCCGGGGCGCGTAGTTTGGGCCGGAGCGTGGGCAGGTTTCGGCATGTTTTGCGGATCGCGACAAGCCTAGGGACAGCGTTTCGTAAGCTCGATTACGTATTGGTCCGCACGAAAGCTTTCACGCATTTTTCACCCAAGCGTGGCGCGGGTCGTCAGCCCAGGCGCCGTAGCGGCGTTCTTCCCCGGCGAGGACCCAGGTGTAGTAACGATTGCGCATTTCCTGAAAAAACAGAGGCTGATCGAATTCCAGCCGCGGTGAGATGCCGGGGCTATCACCCTGCCATTTCACTTCTCTTCGGCATACCGCTCGTAGGCCTCAGCGACCTTGGCTTCTGCAGCGTCGCCATCATGAATCAGCACCCGATAACACAATGTCAACGAGCTTCCGGCTGCAATGGCGACGCTTCCGTCGCGCTTGGGGTCATTATAGAAGTCGTGCTCGCCGAAGGGATTCACGGCGAACAGACCGTAGCCACGGGCGTGCCAGTAAGTGGGATGCTTAATGTTACGGGGGTCATCGAAGATAGCAATTCCGATCCTTTCTCCTCCCACGACTCCGGAGTAGTCGACCCAATTAGCTCGCTTACCCCAGATGTTTTTTTCACCCACGGCGCCTTCAGAGTTCAGCATTTTCACGGCGGGTTCTTGCAGGTTCCTGACCACCCGAATGGCGAAGGTTCCCTCCTTCGTATCGCCCATTTTCAAGGGCGTTCCGTGGTCTGCCGCGATGGTAAACGAACAGTCGATGGTGCGGGAACTTTCATCGCCTCGAAAAGTGTATTCCTGTGTCTCGCTGCCCATCGCCTGACCATCCGGGCCAACCAGGCTAAAGACCGCCCGGAGCGTGCCGGAATCAGGCTCGCCTTCGGATTCTTCGAGCCTCGTAAATACGGTGCGGCCCTTGGGGAGATCCTCAGATGTGTAGGTCTTGCCCATCACGTGCACGGGCGCTTTCTCTGCGAACTTTGCTTCTCCCCAGAAATCAACTCCGTTGATGTCGCCGTGGGCGAAGAACATGGAGCGGTGATGAGGATGGTCCCTGCTCTCGCCAGGAATGCTCGTTACCATCGGAAACCCACGCGTGACGATGATGCCCTCAGCCGAACGCAATGGGTAGAGATAGGGCTTGGGCGCCTCAGCTCCGAAATAATAAGTCGTGAACGGTTTCCCTCCGATGCTCACGTCGATCTGGTCACCATGCCGAACAAATGTCACGGGCTTTTCGCCGGCCACCAGGAGGGATGCTTGTATCAATACCAAGAAGATTGTGCGCAAGAGGGTTTTCCTCCGCGAGAAATCTGAAAGCCCAGAGTAAGACGACAGTGCTCACTTCGGAAAAGTGAACTTGAGCTCGCGGCCCATTTCGAAGGCGGGCTTCTTCCGTTTTCGAATCAGGCCCCTATTTTCCGAAAGTGCCGTGACCAGCATCGGCAAGGCGATGGTGGAGTCGCAGTGGACGTCCACCATGCTGGCGTCGTGCGCAATCTTTCCCCAGCTCTGGGCCTCTTCGAACGTGCAGCCGGATAGGCCACCCCAGTGCGCGGCGTCGGTGATGATCTGTACGGCATATTTATGACCGTTATGAGAGTGACGCATGAACGTCGCCGTCACCTCGGTCTGATTGACAAAGTTCTTGGGAGTGCCTCCGCCAAAGTAGATGACGCCGCTGGCAGGGGAATCAGCCGCCAGGTGCGCGGTCTCGAGGACATCACCGATCACGTCGAACGTGAACTGGTTCTTGCCCAGGAAACGGTTCTCCGCGATACCGATTCCGATGGAGGAATCTCCAATGGCAGGACAATACAGCGGGACTCGGGCTTTCGCCGCCGCAGTGACGATGCCGTCTTCCTTCGCCTTTTTCGCCAAATGCTTGCCGAGCAGATGCAGGAACTCGCGGGTTGAATACGCCCGCGACGGGTCGAGAGAGGCTGCGAACCTGCCGATCATCTCGTCCGCCTCCCGAAATTCTTCTTCGTCCGCGAGCGTATCGTAAATGCGGTCAATGAGGTTTTTTTGCAAAAGGACGTCGTCGACGGAGGGCGAGGATTGGTAATGGAACCGGCCCAGGGTTTCATGGATATCGTGGAAGAAGTTGGCGCCGGTCGAAACCAGGCAATCGATCAGGCGGTTCTTGAGCATATAGACGACCAGTCGTCGCATGCCGGCGGGGACCAGCGCTCCGGACATCCCCATCATGATCATCACCCGGTCGCCGAGCATCTTCTTCCAGATCTGGTAAGCGGTGGCCAGCGAACGCCCCTGAAACGATATCCCCTGCATTTTCTCGAGCAAAGCCGCAACGCTCTTCCGACCATCAACGACCAGAGGATGGGTCGGCCTGGAAAGTATCTGGTGTTTGCTAATCATTCGTCGATTCCAAGCAAGATCGCCGCGGCCAGTACTGTGGTCCAGAGACCTCTTTTATCGCCAATAGCGGATTGGCTGACATTCATCGTCCGGACAATCTTATTGGAGATTCGATAGATTTCCTTCTTCTCGTCCCAGCTCCGGTCGGGGTCGAACTCCACGCCCAGCGTGGTGGCGAGCATTTCCGCCGCCAGCTCTTCTGCGTATTCGCCAGCGACTTCTTCTGTCTGGCCGAAAGAATGATGTTCTGAAAGGTAGCCAAAAGCGTTCCGGTCAGAGGGAATCGCCACGCCAACCGAGGCGGCAATCAAGCGATGCGGCTCCCGCGTCGAATTCTCGCTCATGACCACAAAAGTCACCTGCCCGGCTCGCAGTTCCTTCACGCCCTCGGTCCTGGAAACGAGCTTGCAGCGGGGCGGGAAAATGCTGGAGACTCGCACCAGGTTACAGGCAGCGATCCCGGCGTACCTTAATGCTAATTCGAAGCTGGTCAGCTTTTCGCGGTGTTTCCCGACCCCCTTGGTGAAAAACATTCGCTTGGCTACAAACATTTGGCTCTCCACCTTCTCGTCGGCGCTGCCCTTTCCGGTGGCCGAGTGCCGTCGCTGACGAAGACGGACCTGGAAGACTCCATTTCGGGATATGGCCAGGGATTTTTTACCGTACCTAAAGCCAGGAAAAGTGTCAATGCATTTTTGAGTGCCCGGAGACCTCCTGACAAGCGGAAAACAGTGACTTGGTTGTGACCAGCGCTCTTATTCCAATGCGTCAACACCTGTCATTCTGAGCCCCGACTTGTCGGGGCGAAGAATCTTCGTAGTTGTCCTTTCTGCCGCGGGTCATCGACAAACTGCCGAGATGCTTCTCCCGCAGGGCGGGATCAGCATGACAGTGTTCAGGCACGCTACGAGGTTCACCCACTCGGGGAGCGGGATTTCAAAGTTAGATGGAGACCATTAAAAATATTCATGCTGGCAGGGCTTGACTAAAATCTCCGCACACGATATGTTTCCGCGATTAGTGAAGAACAGCCGGCATTTAAACTCCTAATCGTGGGGAGAAAATTCTTTTATGGAGGACATATGAATCCGAAGGCAGTCTTGGAGTTCGCTGCTGCCAACAGCGTGAAAATTGTAGATATTCGTTTCACCGACCTTCCGGGTTTGTGGCAACACGTGTCATTCCCGATTCACGAATTGGAAGAGAGTTCCTTCGAAGAAGGCTTCGGCATGGACGGCTCCAGCATCCGCGGCTGGGCGGCGATTCATGAGAGCGACATGCTCCTGGTTCCTGACGCGAGCTGGTATATGCTTGACCCGTTCACAGAAACACCCACCTTGGCCTTGATTGGCGATATCATCGACCCCGTCACCAAGCAGCACTATCCTAAGGACCCCCGCAATATCGCCAAGAAGGCTGAGAATTACCTTGTCTATACCGGAATCGCGGACACGGCGTATTTCGGTGCGGAGGCCGAATTCTTCATTTTTGACAACATCCGGTTCGATCAGGCCCAGCAACACGGTTTCTACTATATTGACGCGGAAGAGGGACGCTGGAACTCCGGCCGGGAGAAGGATAACCTGGGCTACCGGCCGCGCTATAAGGAAGGCTATTTCCCGGTCCCACCCACCGACCATTACCAGGACCTGCGCAGTGAGATGGTCTTGGCGATGGAGAAAGCCGGGCTTGAAATCGAGTGTCACCACCACGAGGTCGCGACCGGCGGCCAAGCCGAGATTGACCAGAGATTCAACTCCCTGCTGAAATCTGCGGACGGAATGATGTTGTACAAGTACATCATCCGCAATGTGGCCAACCAGTACGGGAAAACGGTGACCTTTATGCCCAAGCCGATTTTCCAGGACAATGGCTCGGGCATGCACACGCACCAGAGCCTCTGGAAAGACGGCAAGCCGCTCTTTGCCGGGGACAAATACGCGGGATTCAGCCAACTTGGGCTATGGTACATCGGCGGCCTCCTGAAGCACTCGCCCGCACTCGCGGGGCTCATTGCGCCCACCACCAACTCTTACAAACGCCTCGTGCCGGGCTTTGAGGCGCCCGTGAACCTGGCTTACTCGCGCCGCAATCGCAGCGCCTGTTGTCGAATCCCCATGTACTCGCCAAACCCGAAAGCCAAGAGAGTGGAGTACCGTCCCCCCGACCCTTCCTGCAACCCCTACCTGGCGTTCGCCGCCATGTTGTTGGCCGGTCTCGATGGAGTCGAAAACAAGATCGACCCAGGCGAGCCTTTGGACAAGGACATTTACGATTTGGGTCCAGAGGAGTTGAAAAAAGTTCCGACCCTCCCCGGCTCGCTGGAAGAATCCCTCCGCGCTCTGGAGAGAGATCACGATTTCCTGCTGAAAGGCGATGTTTTCAGTGAGGAACTTCTGGAGACCTGGATCGAATACAAAATGAAGAATGAAGTGCAGGCCGTGAATATGAGGCCGCACCCGTACGAGTTCGCTCTGTACTACGACATTTGAGGAACGTCCGTCGTCCCTGGTCCCTCTTGGATGCCTACGCACGCGGCAGCGGCGCGATGCGCCCCATGAGGATTGAACCATTTGCCACGCGCTTTCGTATTATGATTTGAAGCGAGAGGACAGGTGCGTTCACCTCCCCTGTGCCTTCCGAGGAGAACAGATATGCGCTATGTGACCAAAACAGTCTGGATTCTGGGAATGTTAGTGTTTGTCGCTCCGCTGGCTGCGCCGAAAGCCGCGACGGAAGTCGAACCGGGCTCCATCGTGATTGTCTTTAGGGACGGGCGCCAACAGAGTTTCCGCTTGGCGGACATTGCCCGAATCGAGTTCAATTCCCCCGCGGAGAGGGCATCGGCCGGCCAAGCTCGTTTTCTGGGCGAGTGGAAAGTGGGCAGCGGCACCGGGGGGACATTCTTCATTACGCTCAAGCCCGACGGCGTGGCTCGTAAGACCTTAGGCTCAGAAGGTGGCACGTGGACGGTTGTAAACGGAGAAGCCCACATTGCCTGGGACGATGGATGGCGCGACATCATCCGGAAGGTTGGCAGCAGGTATGAAAAGGCGGCCTATTCGCCCGGCTCGTCTCTTTCCGGCACGCCCAACAATGTCGCCGAGGCGGTTTATACCGAAGCCCACTGAAACCTCTCGCCATGGGGGCAAGCAGGAGCCACAGTCAGTGCATTATTGACCGTGGGCTTTTCCGATGCGCGATACCCAACGGCAATCGCACGTTGTCAATCTGGATAGGGCGTGGCTGCCCGCAGCGTGGGTGTCAGTGATGGGGTGAACGAGTCGCTCAAAGGCTTGCGCGTCGTCAGCAGGGAGTTGACACACCTTATTGACTGGCCAAATCGAGGCGAGCGCGAAGCCGACTGGCAATCGCTTCGTCTGGCTTCGGGCAAGCAATGTGAACGTTGTCATTCCGATTCGTCAGTTGACGGACTAGGAGGGGGCGTCAGCTTCCTGCCAGCGCGGGAGCGTTCCACTGTTCGGATTTGGTATAGACAATTTGGAGTGTCCCGGCGCCACTCACCACTAACCACTGACAACTGACCACTGACAACTGTCTAACCCTTCCCTCGAAACAAAAGCGCGTGTTCAAGGTATAATCCCTGCCATGCGTCCCGAGTTCCAGGCTGTACCCTTTGAGGACTTTGAGAAGGCAGAAGTCAACCTGGCGCGACTCGAACAGCAACTTGCGCCCACGCTGATGGTGCCGCTGGCCTCCCTGCTGGCACATTCGCCCGATCCGGACGGCGCCCTGAACTTTCTGGAGCGGTACGCGCAAGAAGCCCCGGCAGACGTGCTGGGCGAAATCGCGCGCTACCCTGTGGCTTTGTCCTACCTGGTGGCGATCTTCGGCTACAGCGGGTTTCTGGCGGAAACTTTGTTGTCCGAACCGAGCCTCGTCCTCCAGTTTGCGCACGACCGCAACTTTACCAAACTCAAATCCAAAGAAGACTTGATGCAGGATTATGCACGCTTCGCCACCACCAACCCTGACCCCTGGCTGGCGGCCCAATTGGCGCGCTTCAAGCGGCGCAATTACTTGCGCATCGCGATGAGGGATGTGCTGGGCCTTTCGACTTTGGGTGAGACCACCTTGGAACTGGCCACCCTGGCGGACGTGATTTTGACCAACACGCTTCTTTACTGCGGCGGCGAATTGGACAAACGCTATGGCCAGCCCCAGTACCATGACCCGCAGGGCCGCATCGCGCGCAGCGGGTTCAGCATTATCTCGTTGGGCAAGCTGGGTGGCAACGAGTTGAATTACAGCTCCGATATCGACCTGCTATTTCTTTATTCCCACGACGGTGAAACAGCCGGAGGGAACGAGTCCGTCGTCACCAACAAAGAGTACTTTGTCCGCTTGGCCAATGCCATCACCCGGACCATTACACAGCCGACGCCCCAGGGCGAAGTCTTCCGCGTCGACTTGCGTCTGCGTCCGGAAGGGGAGCAAGGTGACCTGGCCATCTCGTTGAAGTCGTCCCTGGAGTATTACGAACACCGGGCGCGGGATTGGGAGTTGCAGATGTTGATTAAGGCTCGCCACTCGGCCGGCGATGCCTGGCTGACTCGCGATTTCCTGCGCGGCGTCGAGCCGGAGATCTATGGGTCGCCGGGCGATTTTGAGGCCGTCGAAAGCGTTCTGTGGTCGCGCGAGCGAATCTCCAGAAGAAGGCGTGAGAGTGGCGGCCAGACGGTTGACGTCAAGCAGCACCAGGGTGGCATCCGGGATATCGAGTTTCTGGCCCAGTGCCTGCAGCGACTTTACGGGGGCCATGACCCGTGGGTTCGCTCCGGTGGGACTCTCTTTGCGCTGCGCAAGCTGAATGACAAAGGATGGCTAAGCGACCACGACTACGCCCGTCTCACAAATTCCTATGCATTCCTCCGCAAGGTGGAGCATTGCGTCCAACTCGAACTTGGCCAGCAAACGCACCGCTTGCCGACCGGCGCGCCGGCCCTCGATCGTCTTGCCCGCCGCGTGGGCGTTGCCGCCGGCTCGCTCGAATCGCCGGGAAAGGCGCTCTCACAGAAGCTGCAAGATGGGTTTGAGAAAGTGGACGAGATCTACCAACGCGTGATCCATCCTCGCACCCCGCCTTCGGGGGGTAAGGGGTTTGAGCTTAAGCCGCTTCCTTCGGTTACTCCCGACCTCGGACATGCCTCGTACGATTCCACCTTGAGTTTCCTCAACGCCCAGGCGCCGGACATAGCGAGCTGGGTCCACGAGGCTGAAATTCCCGAGCGATCTCGTAAAAGCGCGGCGAGATTCCTCACTGCCTTGCTCGAGTCGCCGGAGCGGTTTGCCCTGGTGCGCGAGAAACCTGAACTCCTCCGGCGGGCGCTGGAAGTGGTAAGCGAGAGCGAATACCTCGGCGAACTTCTTATTCGCCATCCCGAGGACATGATTGTTTTCGCCTCCTCGGAAATTCCGCCGGCAGCGGGACAGATGGAAATCGACTTGAAAGGGTCGGAAGACGCCGGACCTCATCCCTGGGCGTTGGAACCGGTGCTGGCGATGCGCCAGAAGATGGCGGTGCTCCGCAGGCATTTCCTGGCCCGTGTTTTGGAGCTCGGTGCGGCGGATTTGGCCTCGCGGGAATCAAGCTTTTGGATTCTGAAACGCTGGTCAGCGGTTGCCGCTCGGTGCGTTTCCAGCGCCTTGCAGATTGCGGGGTCGGTCCTCGAAACGAAAAGCCTCGTGGAACGGAACCTTCCTTGGCCGTTTGCGGTGCTGGCGCTCGGACGGCTGGCATTGAACGAGTTTGACCTCGCCTCCGATGCTGACTTGATTTTCGTTACGGGCCCCGAAGTGGGACGAGACGAGCTGGGTTTCTGGAAACGGCTGGCGGCGAAAATGATCGACGTCCTCTCCAGCTACACGCGCGAAGGAACGGTGTTCGCTGTCGATACACGGCTTCGACCTCGGGGCCAGGAGGGCGAACTCGTGGTGACGCAGGAGGAATTACTCAGCTATGCGCTGGAACACGCCCAGGTGTGGGAGGGATTAACCTACCTCAAAGCGTGCCACGTGGCGGGCAATGCCGAACTAGGACGAGAGACAGTTTCCCGGCTCGTGACCGCTGTCTTCGACCGCTTCGCCGCTTACCCATCGCTGGCCACGGAACTTCGCCAAATGCGGCGTCGGCTGGAAAGAGAAGTGCCTGTTCCACCCACCAACACCAAGACCGCTGCGGGAGGGTATTACGACATCGATTTTGCCGTATCCCTCCTCCGCTTGCGAGGACACATTACAGCTCACCCGGGCGCTAACGTGGCTGAACAAATCGCCGCCTTACGCTCCGCGGGGCTCATGAATAAGGAGGACAGCGAAGTTCTATCGGGTGGAGCGAACTTCCTTCGCTCGGTAGACCATGCCATCCGGTTAGTGACAGGGAAGGCTGCCGACGGGTTGCCGGATCGAGCCGGTCATGCCGAAGCGGTCGGAAACCTGGCTCGCCGCTGGGGGTTGATCGCTGGCTCGGAGACCCTGGCACAGAGGCTGCAAGAAACGCGGCAGCGTGTGCGTGATGTATACTGCCGGCTGGTCGAGGCCGCACCGTAGCGAGCCCGCGAAGCGGGCGAAGTCATGTAGCCCACGGCGCAGCCGTGGGAAAAGAAAACGGCCCTGACGACGGGGAGCCCCGGCAGGGGCGATATCCGGCCCGCTTGAAGGAGACCTTCGATGGCGCACACCTACACCAACATCCTGGTTCACGAGCTCTTCAGCACCAAACACCGCCAGCCCTGGCTGAAGGCGGACATCCGGGAGGAAATTTTTTGCTATTTGGGCGGCGCTGTCAATCCATTAGGGGGCCAGTCATTGCTGGTGAACGGCCCGGGTGATCATGTGCACATGTTGTTTGTTCAGCCTCGGAAGCTTTCGATTTCGACCCTCATGGAAAAGGTGAAGGCTAATTCTTCCGGCTGGGTGAAGGAACGTTGGCCGGACCGTGGCTACTTTGGTTGGCAAGCCGGCTGCGCCGCTTTCAGCGTCAGCAGGTCGCACGTGGAACAGGTAAAGCGTTATATTAGAAACCAGGAAGAGCATCACCGCAGGGTGAGTTTTCAAGAGGAGGTATTGGCCTTCCTCAACAGACAAGGGATCCAGTACGACCCCCGATATGTCCTTGCGTAACCAGGCGCCGGATGCCGCCCCTACGGGGCTGACGCATCCGTTATGCTCATCATCATCCCACGGCTGTCGCCGTGGGCTACTTGACGTCGCCCGCTCCGCGGGCTTGACCAGCAATCAGTGAAGGCGAGACTATGCCTGCGAAAACGCCAAATCCTCAAACGGCGGGTGCTGGGCTGCGGGAAGGCCATAGCGCAGCCCCGTGGGATGATTCTCGGTTTATGAAGGCCTGCCGCAGGGAGGCCGTGGATGCCACGCCGGTTTGGTTGATGCGGCAAGCGGGCCGGTACATGAAGGAATACCGCGAACTCCGCGCCAAGGTGCCCTTCCTGGAGCTCTGCAAGAATCCGGACTTGGTCTCTGAAGTTACGGTGACGGCAGCAAAAAAGCTGGGCGTGGACGCGGCCATCATCTTTGCCGACCTCCTGCTGATTGTCGAGCCCCTGGGATTCGGCCTCGCCTATGACCAGGGCGAGGGGCCGGTGATCAGGCCCGCGTTGCGATGGCCCGCAGAAGTGGACCGGCTTCTGGAAGTGGACCCACAGCAATCGCTGGCATATCTTTACGACGCTATACGTCAGACCCGCGCTGACCTCGACCCCACATTGCCGCTCCTCGGGTTCGCCGCGTGTCCTTTCACACTCGCTTCCTACCTCATCGAAGGCGGCGGATCGAGAAACTACCGGCACACCAAGGGGCTGATGTATCGCGATCCGGGAGCTTGGCGCGCCTTAATGGAACATTTGGCGCGCAACCTGACCAAATACATCAACGCCCAGATCGCCGCCGGCGTTCAGGCTGTCCAGATTTTTGACACCTGGGTCGGCTGCCTGGGCCCCGCTGACTACCGCGAGTTTGTGCTTCCCTACTCGCGGATGATGCTCGAGGGGATTACTCCCGGCACGCCTATTATCCATTTTGGAACTGGCACCGGCATGTTGCTCGAGGACATGCGGGACGCCGGCGGCGACATCATGGGTCTTGATTCCCACGTGGAACTGGACGAGGCCTGGGCGCGCTTGGGCCACTCGGTGGGCGTGCAGGGCAATCTCGACCCAATCGTCCTGTATGCCGACCAGGCTTACATCCGCTCGCGCGTGCAGCGGATTTTGGATCAGGCAGGCGGGAGGCGGGGGCACATCTTTAACCTGGGGCACGGCCTGCTCCCCGACACCCCCTTCGAGAACGTGGTGGCATTGGTAGAGATGGTCCACGAGTTGAGCGGCACCAGGTAGCGGCTCTTCCAACTGGCCACTGCTTGGAACCGGGGGAGCGTGGGCGATGTCCTGCTTTCGAAGTGACCGCTCCTGTTCTCCCGACTGGCTGCGCTGGGCCGCAGGCGTGTTCGCGCTCGGCAAGGCGATTCCCATTCGTCGAGGTCGGAATTTCCGTTTATGTTAGGGCAGGGAATTGAGCTATCCTGCCGTGACGCGCCGAGGCTGGATTGAGCCGCATGAAAACTCGAAACCCCATGGCTGAAGCTGGGGAATCTGTGGTGGCCACTGACACGGCGATCTCGAATCGCCGGCGTTGGGACATTGTCGTGCTGCTCTTTGCCGCCTCGCTGGTTAATTACCTGGACCGCGCCACCCTCTCGGTGGCCCTGCCGCTCATCTCGGTAAGCCTGAACCTCGCCGCCGGGACCAAGGGCCTGCTGCTATCCGCCTTTTTCTGCTCTTACGCGCTGATGCAGGTGCCGGTCGGCTGGTGCGTCGATCGGTACAATCTGCGCTGGATTTACTTTGGCCTGTTTGCCTTGTGGTCGTTAGCCTGTGGCCTCACAGGATTTGCAGCAAGCTTGGGCGTCCTGATAGCTTTCCGCGTACTCCTTGGGATTGGCGAGTCGATCTACCTTCCAGGGGGGACAAAGATCGTCAGTGTTCTGTTTGAGCCCCGCGAGCGGGGCCTCCCCTGTGGAATCTTTGACAGCGGCACGCGCGCTGGGCTTGTCATTGGTGCGCCGGTCGTCGCGTGGCTCATCGTCCGCTTTGGCTGGCGGAAGATGTTTTTCTTAGTGGGCTTCTCAGCCCTCCTCTGGCTCATTCCCTGGTTGATGGTCTTTCCCTCACGACTCTCCGAGCGCAGACAAAGGCCGGCAGCCCCCCGATCGTCTGAAGCCCTTGGAGATGTTCTCGAGCATCTTCTCAGCCGCAACCTGATTGGTATTTGTCTGGGCTTTTTCTGCTTTGATTATTACTGGTACCTGCTCGTCACCTGGCTTCCCGACTATCTTGTAACGGTGCGACATTTGACAATTCTGAAGGCAGGTCTGTACGCTTCCCTTCCTTACCTCGTCTGGGGCATCAGCGAGCCTGTAGGAGGGTGGATTGTGGATCGCCTGATCCGCTGGGGATGGGACGAAACGCGCTCTCGCAAGGGCCTGATCACGGTGGCATTCATTACCGGCCTCCTCCTAATTCCCGCGGCCCGCGTCCAGGACGCTCATGCCGCTATCATCCTGATCATGGGCGCTTCGCTGGTCGGGCTGGCCACAGGAAACCTGTTCGCGATCCTGCAATCGTGCGCTCCACCGGAAGATGTGGGAGTGTGGACAGGATTTGAGAACTTCGCAGGAAACCTGGGTGGGATCATTGCGCCCTCGGCCACCGGGTTTCTCATCGCCCGGACAGGCTCCTACCTACCCGGCTTCGTGTTGGCCGCTTTGGTCCTCCTCACTGGCCTGCTGGCGTACTGGTTCATTGTGGGAGAATTGAAACCGCAGGCTCAAGCGTGACCCGCCCATGAAACCACAACATGCATTCATGCTCCGATTGCCATGCGGAACGGACTGGAATCTGAAGAGGGTCCTGCGGGAGAAGTGCTGGGCCGGCTGCGACAGACAAGTGCATTAAACCCTGGTATCGCTTCTCTGCCGTCATAGCTTTGTTTCAAGTTCACGAAATGAAGGGTTTGAAAATTCTTCGATGATAAGTTAGCCTAATCGCGGCAGAGTTCGGCACTACCCAGGTGCGACCTGCCGTCGCGGATTCTTAGGGAGACAAGGAATGGAGCCGCCGGTCCCAACTACTGCTGCAGAGGCCACAACCCCAACACGCAACTTCGCTTTCGGGGGGCTCCTGGGGAGCCTCCGTCCTCAGCAGTGGGTGAAAAACGGCTTCGTTTTTGCCGCCTTGATCTTTTCCCGCAGCATTACCGATTGGCATCGCAACGCGCGCGTAGCGGCGGGCGCGCTCCTATTCTGCATCATTTCCAGCGCCGTTTACCTTTTCAATGACATCCTTGACGCGCCGGAGGACCGGAAACATCCCCTGAAGAGACTGCGGCCGCTGGCTTCGGGGAAACTGGGCGTGGGAACCGCCTCGATAGTGGCGATAATACTCGCCATCCTCTCCCTGTATGGCGCGTGGATTCTCGACCGCACGTTCTTCATCATCGTGGTGGCGTATGGCGTCATCAACGTGCTGTATTCGTGGGTACTGAAGCGTGTCGTCTTGCTCGACGTTTTTGTAATCAGCGCCGGCTTCGTCTTGCGGGTGATAAGCGGGGGAGTGATCATCCACGTGGAGATATCTCCCTGGCTGGTGGTGTGTGCCACGCTGCTCGCTCTGTTCCTGGCTCTCAGCAAGCGCCGGCACGAGTTAGTGGCCTTGGGAAATGACGCGGGCGACCACCGCTCGATCCTGTCTCACTATTCGCCATACTTTCTGGACCAGCTTATCGGGATTGTTACCGCTTCCACCGTAATGTCCTACGCGCTCTACACACTTTCAAATGACGTGCAGGTAAAATTTCCCGGAAAGCGGCTCGACCTCACGATTCCATTTGTTCTTTTCGGTATTTTCCGATATCTCTATCTCGTGCACCAGAATGAAGAGGGAGGAAACCCGACGCGGTTGCTTTTCACGGATCCAGTCTTGCTTTCGGTCGTGCTGTTCTGGGCGGCCTCCGTCATCTTCATCATCTACCTTTAGATGGAATTGGCGATTTTCGATTGATCCCGCTTGGCGGGAGCGATTGAAAGCGGAGGAAGTTGCCACGCTGCTTTTTCAATCGTCAATCGACAATCAGCAATCGGCAATGAAAACCCCGTCTTCGCTTGCGGCCGAAGGCCCCGCTGTACGCACTATGGCAGAACGTTTTGTAACTCACCCGCTATCCGGCTGGGGTCGTTTCCCGGTCGAATGTTGCAATGTCTACCGACCCGAAAGCCAGCGCCAACTGGCTGCCATCCTGGAGTCCGGTGCCCAGCCTTCCTTTACATCGTTCGGGCTGGGACGTAGCTACGGCGATGCGCCCCTGAACAGCCAAGGCGGCGTCATCTGTCACACACGGCTTAACCGGTTTCTCGCCTTCGATGCGCAGGCCGGCGTGCTGGAGTGTGAAGCCGGTGTCAGCCTCGCTGAAATCCTTCAGTATTTTCTGCCCCGCGGTTTCTTCCTGCCGGTGACGCCGGGGACGAAATTTGTCACCGTGGGAGGAGCGATCGCTGCCGACGTGCACGGCAAGAACCACCATCAAGATGGCACCTTCGGGAATTATGTTCTGGGTTTCAAGCTGCTAACACCAAACGGCAAGACACTCTCCTGCTCACCGCATGACAACTTCGAAGTCTTCTGGGCAACGCATGGGGGCATGGGACTGACAGGGGTAATTCTCAGCGCCAGGATCAAGCTGCGGCCCGTCGAGTCAGCGTGGGTGCTGGTTGATTACCAGAAAGCGACAAACCTGGAAGACGCGCTGGGGAGGATGACCGAAAGCGACATCCGTTACCAGTACTCGGTGGCCTGGATTGACTGTCTGGCGACCGGCAGGCATATGGGAAGAGCGGTTTTGATGCGAGGAAACCACGCGCTCGCGAATGAGCTGCCGGCAAGTATTCGGGATCCCCTAGCCGAGCCGCCCCACCGTCGTTGGACGCTCCCTTTCGTTTTTCCTTCACTGGCGTTGAACAGTCTTACGGTGCGCGCCTTTAACGCTTTCTATTACCGTGTGCATCGGAATGCCGCCCGTCAACTGGTTGACCTCGAGAAGTTTTTTTATCCCCTCGACGCGATTCACCATTGGAACCGCTTGTACGGGCGCAGAGGCTTTGTCCAATACCAGGTGGCACTGCCTCTGGAGGGAGGAGTGGAGGGACTGAAAGAAGTCCTGACGCGGCTTGCCCGCTCACGCCGCGCCTCCTTCCTTGCGGTGCTGAAGCGTTTTGGGAAGCCGAACCCCGGCCTGCTTTCTTTCCCGATTCAAGGTTACACCTTGGCCTTGGACCTTCCCGTCGCCAGCGGGTTGATTCCTCTTCTGCACGAATTAGACCGGGTGGTTCTGAATTATGGCGGCAGAATTTACCTGGCGAAAGACGCGGTTATGACTTCGCACAGCTTTGCCGCGATGTACCCGAAGCTTGAACAATTCAGAGCTATCAAGAGCAGGCTTGACCCGCGTGGTCTGCTTTCTTCATCCATGGCTCGGAGGCTCGCAATTGTCGAGAAGTGAGGCAGCGCGGTACCGCCGCCACCAAACGCACTTTGTAGGGCCGAACGGCGTTCGGTCCTGGGCGAGCGCCGCTCGCCCCTACAGGCCATCGTCAACTGAGGAGGTATGGGCGTGCCAAGTGTGCTGATTCTGGGCGCGACTTCGCCAATTGCCTCCGCCCTGGCAAGAGAGTTTGCTGCTCATAAGTTCGACCTCGTCCTGGGGGGCCGCGACCGGGAAGAATTGAGCGCGCTCACCTCCGATCTTAGCCTTCGCTACGGGATCCGAGCCGGGGTCCTTTCCTTTGATGCCCTTGACACACAGACTCATGCTTCAACCCTGCGATCTTTCCTTTCCGGAGCAGGCAACGCTCTGGCGGGAGTCGTGGTTTGCATGGGATACCTGGGCGACCAGGCAAAGGGCCAATGCGATTGGGAGGAAGCCCGGCGCATCCTCGAGACCAACTTCACCGGTTGCGTTTCTGCCCTCAATATTCTTGCCAACCATTTCGAGCCAAGGCGCGCAGGTTTTATCTGCGCCATTTCTTCCGTGGCTGGAGATCGGGGCCGGCAGAGCAACTATCTCTACGCCGCGGCGAAGGCAGGCCTGAGCACCTTTCTTCAAGGGCTGCGCAATCGCTTATTCCATGCCAACGTCAAGGTCATTACGGTTAAACCAGGTTATGTCGACACGCGCATGACGTACGGGCGTCCGGGGCTGTTTCTGGTGGCATCCCCCGAAAGCGTGGCCAAGGGCATTTTCCGAGCTATCGCCAAGGGGAAAGACGTCGTTTACTTGCCCTGGTTTTGGGGGCTCATCATGCTGATTGTCCAGTCCATCCCTGAAGCGATCTTTAAGAGGTTGCGCGCGTAGAGCCATAGCTTCGGTGCACAACGAGGCTTGGCGGTGTACCGTCGGCGCTCTCCGAGGTTCCAAAGCGGGAATCGCGGGTTGGGCGCAGGGGCGCGGCGGCGCCTCGCCCAGAGTGAGCCCCGGAGTTGCAATTATTGGAGATTGCGGAGTATAGTCGCACCTCTGGTTTAGCGTCGGCAACCTGCCCCCGACGTGGGGGGGTCTTGTCGGCAGCGGAGAATGCCGCCAAGCCCCACGCAGTTCGCGGCAAGCCGGGGCAGGCGGCGCTGCAAGAAATGCTTGTCGCTTTATTTTGCAGACATTCGGACGACACGCGGGGTGAATCATGTCGATTTCAAGGCGCAAGTTTCTGGAATCTTGTGCGATGGGCGCGGCGGCGGTTGGCGTGGCAGGAAGGCCCTCCGCGCTGGGGGTAGCCCTGCGGGGCGTGAAAGGCGGTATGGCCCCAGGGGGGTCTCCTGGCGGGGGTGAAGGCGGAACGCCGGATCCCGTCTTCCGGCCTCTCACCGACGCGGCGCTGGAGACGGCGCGCTCGCTGGGCGCCAGCTACGCCGACATCCGCGTCGCGCGCTACCGCGATCAGTCGGCGTTCCTGCGCACGCAGGCAGAAGCCGGCGGAAGCAAGATCCAGCATGTGCCCGAGGTGAGCGATCGTGAGAGCTTCGGCTTTGGCGTGCGCGTGCTGGTAAACGGCACATGGGGCTTTGCGGCAGGGAACAAAGTGGAGCGCGACGAAGTAGCTCGAATCACCCGCGAGGCAGTAAATGTCGCAAAGACGAATTCCGCCCTGATGCGCGAGCCCGTGGAGCTCGCCCCGGTTACCCCCGCTGTGGACCTTTACCGCACTCCCTTCGCTAAGGACCCCTTTGCTGTCTCGCTGGCCGAGAAGGTGGACTTCCTGCGCACCATCAACGACGATGTGATGAAGGCGCCCAAGGTGTTCATGGCCATGTCGTACATCTCCTGCAGCTTCGAGCACAAATGGTTCGCTTCGACGGAGGGCTCGTACATCGAGCAGTACATCCAGCGCGTTGACCCCGGCTATGGAGCGACCGCAGTTGACCGCGCGCAGCGGAAGACGCGCCGGCGCAGTTTCCACATCGCGCCGGTCACAGGCGGCTGGGAGTACGTCGAGGCGGCGAAGATGCTGGAGAGCGCACGGCGCGTGGGTGAGGAGTGCGTGGAGCGTCTTGGCGCGCCGCCGGTGAAGCCCGGCAAGAAAGACTTAGTACTGCTGCCCTCGCACCTCTGCCTCACCATCCACGAAAGCCTGGGCCACTCCACCGAACTCGATCGGGCTCTGGGTTACGAAGCCAACTTTGCCGGCACCAGCTTCCTCACTCCTGACAAGCTGGGCAAATTCCGGGTGGGCAGCGATCTGGTGAATGTAGTCGGTGACCGCATCCTGCCCCAAGGCCTCTCCACCTGCGGCTACGACGATGACGGTGTCAAGACCCTGCGTTTCGACATTTTCAAGAAGGGCATCTTCGTCGACTACCAGACCATCCGGGACCAAGCCCACTTGATTGGCGAGAAGGCGTCGCACGCCTGTTGCTACGCGGATAGCTATGCCTCCATCCCGTTCCAGCGCATTCCCAACGTATGGCTGAAGCCGGCGGAGAAGGCGGTAAGCCTGGAGGAGCTGATCGGGGGCGTCGATGAGGGCGTCTTGATTGACGGCACGGGCAGTTGGTCGATTGACCAGCAGCGCTATAACTTCCAGTTCGGCGGCGACGCCTTTTGGGAAATCAAGGGTGGGAAGAAGGGTCAGATGATTGACCGGGTTGCCTATCAATCGCGCACCCCTGACTTCTGGCAGGCATGTGACGGCATCGCGGACCAGCGCTTCTGGCAGAACTTTGGGCTCACCGGCGACGGCAAGGGTCAGCCCATGCAAACCAACGACATGAGCCACGGGAGTGCTCCGGCGCGCTTCCGGCAGATCAACGTACTGCTGACGGAGTAGCGCTGGAGCCCATGTCATTCCGAGCGCAGCGAGGAATCTCGCTCTGGGCTTGGGCGTATGTGGGGCAACAATCAGAGCGAGATTCCTCGCTGCGCTCGGAATGACATGGCCGTAACCCCTGTCCGAAGAGGCGCGGGAAGCATTCACGACATGACTCTGGACTGCAAATGAAATGAAGGGCGGCGTGCGGCGGGCCTTTGCCGCAGAAAGGGGAGTTGTCATGCTGAGTCGAGATGAAGCACGTAATCTGGTGGACCGGATCTCCAAGATGAGCAAGTCGCCCGAGATGTCTGTGAACCTCCGGTGGGAGCAGGAGTGCAACACGCGTTTCGCCAACAACCAGATCACCACGGCCGGGTTCACGAGCGACCTCAGGCTGGATATTTCGGTGACCCTGGGGCACAAGACCGGTAGCACCTCGACCACCGAGACAAGTGATGACGGCTTGAGCCGTGCCGTGCAGCATGCGGAAGAGCTGGCGGCCTTGACGCCTGAGGACCCGGAATACGTTGTACCCCTCGGCCCCCAGAACTACCCTGAAATCGCTGCCTTCGATGAGGCGACGGCCGGGGCGCGCTCGGCGCAACTGCTGCCGGCGCTGCGTTCCTCGATCGAGGCCGCTACGCGCGAGAAGCTGAACGCCTCGGGCTTCTTTGAGGTGAACACGGTGGCTGCGGCCATTGCCAATAAGCGGGGGCTCTTCGGCTACACCCAGCGGACTTGGGCGGATTACTCCGTCACTGCGCGCACATTGGATGGCACGGGATCGGGGTGGGCTGACAGCCAGTCGCCACGACTCGCCGAGGTTGACGGTGCGCGCGTCAACTCGGTGGCGGTGCGCAAAGCGCTCGAGTCGCAGAAGCCGCGGCGGCTGGAGCCGGGCAAGTACACGGTGATTCTCGAGCCGGCGGCGCTCGATGAGATGTTGATGTTCATGAGCTTCGGCATGGATGCGCGTGCCGCCGACGAGGGCCGCAGCTTCTTGAGCAAGCGCGGCGGGGGCACGCTGTTGGGCGAAAAAGTTTTTGGGGAGAACATCACACTGCGCAGCGATCCGTTCGACTTGCGCGTGCCCGGTTTTCCCTGGAGCGGAGAGTTGCCCGCGGAGAAGACGACCTGGGTGGAAAAAGGTGTGGTCAAGGCCATGAGGCGGGACCGCTACTGGGCCGAGAAGACCCAGACGAAACCCGTACCCTTTCCCTCCAACGTCATTATGGAAGGCGGCTCGGCAACGCTGGACGAGCTGATTGCTTCCACGCCGCGCGGCCTGTTGGTTACCCACTTCTGGTACATCCGGTTTCTCCAACCGGACACCGTGCAGTTGACGGGACTTACCCGCGACGGACTCTTCTTTATCGAAGCGGGGAAGGTCCTGTATCCGGTTAATAACTTCCGGTTTAATCAGAGCGTGGTGGAGATGCTCAAGCAGGTTGAGGGCATGACGGCTCCCCTGCCCGTGAACAACAACCGCTTGCCCGCCATCAAAGTCCGCGACTTCAACATGTCGTCACTTTCGGACGCGATCTGAGCGGGCGTCGTGTGCCGGTGTCATTTGGGAGGGATGCCTTTCGAAAAGCCAGTCATTCCCGCGAAAGCGGGAACCCAGTCTGTAGACAGGCTATTTTCGAAGAATTGCGGAGTGGATTGCCGCTTGCGCAGGAATGACTCCGACTTGCGACGCCCGCGTTGACATAGCTCCAGCCCGCGATTAACCTAGCTGAAGAGGGGCGATGGATATTTTCGTCGAAATTGCGAGGCTCAGGAAGGAAGGGCGCAAGGCGGCGCTGGCCACCATTATCCAGGTGCAAGGCTCCATTCCAAGCTACGAGAGCTCGAAGATTCTGATCCGCGACGACGGGTCCATGGTGGGCACGGTGGGCGGAGGGTGCGTGGAAGCGGAAGTGTGGTCCGTGGCGCAGGACGTGATGCGAGAAGAAAAGCCGCGCCGGCTGCACTTCAACTTGAACGCCAATCCGGAATACGACAACGGCTTGGTGTGCGGCGGATCGCTCGATATTTTCGTCGAACCCATCCTGGCCACTCCCACGGTGTATCTCTTCGGGGGCGGGCACGTTTCGCTTTACGTGGCGAAGATGGCAGGGCTGGCGGGATTCGACGTAGTGGTTTCAGACGACCGGCCGGCGTTTGCAAACCCCGACCGTTTCCCGGAGGCCGTCGAAACGCACGCCGGGCCCTGGGAAGAGATCTTCTCCAAGCTCAAAATCAACGAATTGTCTTACCTGGTGCTGGTCACCCGCGGGCACAAGGGTGACTTGGATTGCCTGCGCTGGGCGCTCAGCACACCGGCACATTACATCGGTATGATTGGCAGCAAGCGGAAGTTCATCGAAATCAGCAAGGTGCTGGAGCGCGAAGGCGTGCCCGCAGAAAAGCTGGAGCGCGTTCATTCCCCCATCGGTCTCGATATCGGGGCGCTGACTCCGCAGGAGATTGCAGTCTCCATTGTCGCGGAAATGATCGCGGTCCGCCGCCATGCCGCGCCCTCCCATCCCTCTCTTGCTTACAAACCCAAAGCCACCGAAAGCGCATGATTGCAGGCTTGATCCTCGCTGCGGGTGAATCCTCCCGCATGGGAACCGACAAGGCCACGCTCACCTACCGTGGCCGGACATTTCTCGAGCTGATGGTGCAGACGCTCGCAGAGGTTGACATCGAGCGCATCGTGGTGGTGCTCGGCCATCACGCAGAGGATATTCAACGACGGATCAAGGTTGAGGCTGCACAGGTCGTCATCAATCCTGATTACAGGTCCGGCCAGACATCGTCATTGCAAGCGGGTTTGCGATCCCTGATCGCGGATGACCTGGAAGCCATCCTTCTCTGTTTGGTGGATCATCCTGCCGTCTCCGCAGAAACAGTGAGAAGAATTGTGGCAACTTTCCGCCAGTGCGGGGCTCCGGTCGTAATCCCCACCTATCAGGGTCGCCGGGGACATCCGGTGCTCATCGGACGGCAAGTCTTCCATGAGCTATTGCAGTTGGCCTCCGACGCCGGCGCGGATTCCGTGGTCAGGAGATACCGCCCAGCGACGCAGTTTGTCGAGGTCGAGGACGAGGGAGTAGTCATCGATGTGGACGACCCCGAAAGCTACCAGCGGCTGACTGGCAGGGAGTGAGGAAGAACGACAATAAGAGCCTGCCCAGGCCGGAATGCCAAGGCAACGCCTATCCGCCTATAATCGCCCTCCTTGATTCGCCAAAAGAGATACTGTCTCGCGAAGCCGAGGGTGCGTCTTTTCGAGGACGTTTTCCGTATACAGGGATAGAATGGGACTCGCGACTTGCTGGTTTATGAGCACGGTTGAACGGGAAGCCGGGGAGGTGGCCCGGGGGCTGCGGCGACGCGATCCCTCTCTGATTGACGATCTGATCCAGCAGTATCAGTACCGCCTGTTCCGTTATTTGCTCATGCTTACCGGCAGTCGCGAGGAGGCTGAAGATCTATTCCAGGAAACCTGGATCCGGGTACTCGAAAAGGGCCACCAGTACCAACAGCGCTGGAAATTTGAAACCTGGCTTTTTACCATCGCCCGCCACTTGGCGATCGACTTCATCCGGCGCCGCCAGCCGCAGAGCCTTGATGCCCTGCTGCAACCGACTGGAGCTAACCGACCCCTCGAACTTGCAGATACTACTTCATCATCCGCATTTGACCAGGCATTCCAGGGTGAAGAAGCAGCCAGCGTTGCCACAGCGCTGAGGCATCTGCCTCCTTCATACCGCGAGGTGCTGACCCTGCGTTTCCACGAGGACATGGAGCTCGAAGAGATTGCCCGGGTGGTCGATTCACCTCTTTCCACCGTGAAATCGAGGCTCTACAGAGGCTTGGCAATGCTCCGAGAATGGCTTAAGGACATATCCGCATGAGGGATGATATCCACGAGCGAGCCCTACAGCTTGTCGACAAGAGGCAGGTGGAAGGCCTCAGCGCCGAGGAGCACAACGGGTTGGAGGCGCACTTGGAAAGCTGCGCCCAGTGCCAGAAGGGGGCTCTTGAGACCGAGCGCGCCCTGCGTGCGTTGCGTTCAGCCGTGCCGCGGTTCGACGTCACGCTGGTGCTGACGACCCAAATGCGAGCTCGGATTCGAGCCTGCGAACTCATCGAAAACGCGGCGCGGATGCGAGCCTTGTGGATTTCCTGCACCTTGTCGTGGGTCCTTGGAGTGGTCTCCGCACCTCTGCTGTGGTGGGGCTTCGAGTGGATTGGACATCGCTGGGCGATTTCAAGGGCCGTGTGGATGACGGGCTTCGCGCTTTCGTGGGTGGCGCCCGCCGTCGTCGCAGCGGCGGTTATCGCGTGGCGGCAAGCGCGTGGCTCGAGCGTGACAGAACCGCGCTGACCAGTGACGAGCAAGGGACCAGGAGTTGGAAGTCAGGAGACAGAAGACACGATCCTGTGAGGTCAAGGAAGGGTGGGATGACAATGTCTGAAGTGAAGCCTAACATCGTTGAAGAAGTCAAGGTGATCCCCTGGTGGGCTACCAGCCTCGCTATTGCGCTTTTCGCGGGGTTGCAGGTGCTGATGCACGTTGTCCTGTTCCCTCGCGAACCCCACCCCACCCCCTTAGCCTGGCGGATTTTTATCGGCTTCATGGCTGGCGCGGCACTCGCCTTCTTCGTGCTGCTCGTCGGTTATGTGAACCGTGATGCCAGAAGACGGGGAATGAGCGTAACCCTGTGGACGGTGCTGGTGATCTTCGTCCCCGATGCCATTGGGTTTATCATCTATTTCCTGCTGCGGCAGCCCTTGAGAATTGCATGCCCCAAGTGCGGAGCCGTGGCGGACCCGGCCTTCAATTTCTGCCCGAAGTGCAAATTCAACCTGCATCCTGCGTGCCCACAGTGCCACCACTCAGTGCAGGTGGGGGATAGTTACTGCCCTTACTGTGCGATGGCGTTACTGGCGGGCGCGACCTCCCAATGACGAATACAACAGAAGTCACTCGCAGAACACCTGCACCTTATTGCCCTCCGGACCATCCACGTTGACCAGGAGGTCCCGCAGTGCCTGCTCCAGCTCCTCGCCTTTGAGCTCGGCGAGGGCCGACAGGTCGATGCCCTTTTCGGCGAGTTTTTCGTTGACTCGGGGAGGGAGGACCGCCAAAAGCTTCATCCCACTCCTCAAGAAAGCTAAGGGGATGCGAACATTCACCTGCTCGCTCTCGGGCTTCTCAACCAGAACCCTCAGGTAGCGGAGTTTCTGCGCTTGCGAAGAGGATGAATCATGACCTGTATGCGGCTCGGCGCCAGCACTCGCGCCTCGATCCAACTTTTCCAGAAGCTTTTCAGCGTCTGCGGCGGTGATCTGGCCTGCCGCCAGCATCTCCAGGACTTTTCGTGTTTCTGCTGCCATGGTAATTATCTCCTTTTCTCATGAAAGTTTCTCCAGGGCATCCTCCACAGTAATCTCACCGCGGGAGAGTTGCTCGAGGACGAAGAGATTTGGTGAAGGCGCCTGGAAACTCTTGTCGAACGAAGCGCTAATCGAGTTCAACCGGTTCTTCACCGTTGGGTAACTGATTCCGAAAATCGATTCCATTTTCTTGATCGAACCGTGATGGCGTACGAAGGCCATCACGAGAGCTTGGTCGTCCAAGCAAAGCTGCGCGAGAGGGGATATCTCAAAATCGTCCTCCATCGCCAAGTCACAGGACGGACAGGTCATCCGCATTACCTTCAGGGGCTGGTTACAATCAGGACAGCGAGCTTTGGAAATATCCATGGGCAGCCTCACATCCTTTGGCCAAAGTATCAAAATCAATTAAGAAAGTCAATCCAAATATTAAGTTTTATTATCTAATTTCGCTTCTTCCAATGTTTATGCTATATGTTTATTCACATTCATTATCTTTGCCATGCTGTCATTCTGAGCATGCATAGCCGAAAACGGCTATCCGTGAGGTCAGAAACGGGGTGCCGCGGTGTAAGACCGAAGGGTAACTTTTTCGTGCCCTGCAAGGGCACCAGATAATAGCCGGGGGCAACGCCCCCGGAAAGCGCGACGCTCGTTCCCCGACCCTGAAGGGGTCGTATTACCCTGAGCCGCGGGACGCAAGACCGCTGTGACGCCACCCGGATTCGACCCTTTCAGGGTCGCACCTGGTTGAGGGCGCGTTTTCCGGGGGCGTTGCCCCCGGCTACTCTATCGATCCCCTCCGGGGATCAAGGCTCGACAGCACCGAGGGCGTACGGGGGCGCAAAAAGCAGGTAATAAGCGTTCCGGTCCGCTCAGCCTAACTTGCTCAACGGAAACGAGTAATTCATCGAGTTTCTGGAGAGTGACCAACAATCCGGCTCAAGAGGCTTGGTTCATCTTTGCAGAGTCGTTCTTGTTGTCTGGGATTCGCGCTTAAGGCAATCGGGCGAGGAGTTGTTTCAGGGCATCGGAAGCAAGCACCGCAGCGTGTTTCGAGGCAACAGGTAATCCGCCCAAGCCGGCATCGATCTGGTCAGGCATTAGACCGGTCAGCTCCGCGAGCGGCTTCCCCTTGATTCTTTCCGTCAACCACGACCCGCAGGCCACGGCCGGAACGCACCCCTCCACCTTGAACCTGGCATCAACAATCACGCCGTCCTTGGCCACCGCCCACAATTTCATCAGGTCGCCGCAGGCGGGGTTTGTGGTTTCCACCACCATCGTCGCGTCCCCAATCTCGCCGACGTTACGGGGGTGATGAAAGTGGTCCAGCACTTGGTCAGAGTACATGGCGGCACCAGCGAAGTCAGTTGTCAGTGGTCCGTGGTCTGTCGAAGAAGGGGCTAGGGGAATTCTGAATTATGAATTCTGAGTTGTGAATTGCTCGCCGCTTGCCGCCTACTGCCTACTGTTCTTCCCTAACCCTCAGCAGACAGAAAATACGCAGTAAGCAGAAGCCAGTGGGGGCAATGGAGAAGGCAATTCACCATTCATAATTCACAATAGAATTCCCCTGACCCCTGACACCCGACACCTGACACCTGCTGTCATGGTACGACCGACCCAAAGAAACAGAACCGCAGCAAGAGGACGAGCGCCACGCCCGCCCCAACCGTCAAGGCCACGCGAGGTCCAGGCAGCTTGTTGACCTCGGGGATTAGATCAGAGGCAGCCACGTATAGGGTGACACCAGCAGAAAGCGCCAAGCCATAGTTCACCCACCGGTTCGCGACCGCCATTGCCAGGATGCCCGCAATCCTCGACATTCCCAGCCCGGCCACCGCCCACATCCCGGCGGCCCGGCTTTTCTTGGCCGCCGCCATGACTGAGGCCATCGTGAATCCCTCCGGGATGCTATGCAGGATGACCGCGCCAAAGGCGACAATGCCGAGCCAGTTTGAGATCATGAAGCCGCACGCGATCAATACGCCATCGAAAAACGTATGGGTCAGCAACCCTCCCAGCGCCGCGTAGGCGACTCCGGCATGCAGAAACTCCTCGGCATGGGTTTCCTCGCCGAAGTGGAAGTGTGCGGGCAAAGAGTGTTCGAACACATGCACGATGAAGTAGCCCACCAGAATCCAGATGGCTGCGCGAGCCTCCTGCATGCGCTCAAAACTTTCGGGAATCATCACCGTTATCGTCGTCGCGAGCATAAACCCGGAGCCGAAAGCGATGAAGGTGGCAAGAAAACTCCGCCGCCAGGGCCGGGCAGTGACAATGACGCCACCCAGCATATTCGCCAACCCGGCGACCATGCCCAACGCGAGGCTGATCCAGAGATAGGACATACAGTGACCAGTGACGAGTGACAAGTGACAAGTGACGAGCATAAGTGCAGGTGCCAGGTGTCAGGTGTCAGCGAAGAGCAGGTGGGAAGTTTGCAAAAACCAACTCCTGAATTCTGACTTCTGCTTTTCTGCTCGTCACTCGTCACTTGTCACTTGGCACTGCTCTTATCCGGAATGCCTGAAGCGCACCACTTCGCCGTCGTGCACGATATAGTCTTTCCCTTCCAGCTTGAGCTGGGCGCGTGCGCGCGCTTCGGCGAGGCCTCCAGCCGCCATAAGGTCCTCGTATTTCACTACTTCAGCGCGAATGAACCCACGCTGCATGTCGGAATGGATTTCCCCGGCTGCCTCAAGGGCAGACGTCCCGGCACGGATTGTCCAAGCCCGGCATTCGTCATCACCGACGGTGAAAAAAGAAATCAAACCCAAGAGCTGATAGCTGGCGTGGATCAGCCTTGAGATGGCAGACTCCCTCAGACCGTAACTTGCCAGGAATTCTGCCGCCTCGGAATCGCTCAGTTCAGCCAGCTCGGCTTCCACTTTGCCGCAAATAGCCGTGACCGCGGTGTGGGGCCTTTGTTTTAGCCCCGCTGCGACCGCAAACTGTTCCGCCGCATTAGCACGGGCCGCGTCCTTCTCCCCCAGGTTGAGAACATAGAGCATGGGTTTCAAACTAAGGAAAGTGAAACCTCGGATCAGCCGCTCTTCTTCCGGTCCGAGGGAAGCCTCACGCAGAGGTGTCTGCTTGTCGAGGACGGCCTTGCACACCTTCAAGACTTGGAGCTCCTTTTCGAGGGAGGGATTCTTCTGCTTCTTAAGATCCCTTTCAAGCCGCTCAACGCGTTTCTCCACCATCGCCAGGTCGGAGAGCATCAGTTCCAGCTCCACGTTCTCAATGTCGTGCTGGAGATTGACCGCTCCGCCTTCAGCAGGGATCGCTTCGTCCTGAAACGCCCGCACGACGTGCATGAGAGCATTCAACTCACGCAAGTTTTGGGATTGCACACCCGTCCGCGCCAACTCGATGATGCTGCCGGGGGTATCGACGTACTCGATGGTGGCGTGGATGGTTTTCTGCCGCTGAAACATCTCCACCAGCCGGTCAAGACGCGCGTCGGGCACACGAACAACACCCACATGTGTTTCGGGCCGCCCTGCGCCCTGCCCACTCCCCTGCGCTCGGGTAAGAATTTGAAACAAGGTCGTCTTGCCCACTTGGGCCAGCCCAACGATACCAATCCTCAGCAAGGTCGCCTCGGAACGCTCAGCGTGAATTTTGAAATGCTCCGCACTTTCCGACTAGTCGACAGTCGAAGGTCGAAGGTCAAAAGTGGGCCGACTGGAAATGTGTGCGACACATTGCACACCTTCCAGCCGCATGAATCTATCATACTAATACAACCGCACTTGACGGTGTTACATTTCAGAGGGCGAAGGGCGTGCGACATAAAAGTGGGAGTCCTGCCGCTGTTGCATGACATATTTGTGAAAGCTTACGGCGGCAGCAGCAGGGTGGTCCGGGGAGCCCGCCTAGCGGGCGATAGAACTTAGCCCAGGGCGCAAGCCCTGGGAAACCAAGCCCCAGCGCCGGTCAAGCCCCGGAGGGGGCGGCAGAACCGGGGAGAGTTCCCGCGTCGAAACCTTTTCTTCCGCCCCGCTGGGGCTCCCGCGAAATAGAGGGCTTTCTGGACCCAGGGCTGGCGCCCTGGGCTGAGTTCTTTCGGCCCTCCGGGCTTTCACCGTTGCGTACCGGTACGTCCAGAAGAGTGCAACAAACCAAGAAAAATGCCCTGACCTCCACTTCTACGTCGCGCACCATCGTGTTGAAATGGGGTTGCATCCCCCCTCGGCTCGACCTACTGTAACGCTATGGCTGACTTGAAGCTCCAGGTACCCGTCACCGAAGAAGTCGAAGTTGACGCCACGACCTTGGCTGCCATTGACCGCGGCATCAAGGACGCCGGCGAGGGCCGGACCGTGCCCATCGACGAAGTCCGGAAAATGGTTCCGCAGTGGATTTCCAAATTCGAATCACAAAAGCCGCGCTAGCGGATTTAGAATACCAGTTGTGATTTCAGCGATATGCCTGGGAGCGGTGTTTCACGCCGGTGATCCTGATCGACAAGGGCGCGAGCTGGTAGAGGAACACTCGGTAGTCGCCCACGCGCAAACGGAGTTCACCGCGCGGCGGTCGGAGCTTCTTCGCGTCGCCTTTGCCAAGCGTCAGGTAATCATCGACCGCGTGCAGAATGTCAAGCGCAGTGGCCCGGTCGATAGCGCGGAGCTGCGCCTGGGCTTCCGGCGCCCAGATGACGCTTTTTTTGACCTCACTCATGGGCGGCGCGTGAGTCCGAACTCGCGAAGGATCGCTTCATGCGGGATGCCCTCACCGCGCTCGATCGAAGCGCGGGCGCGGTCGAGGTCGGCGGCCGTTTCGGGAGTAATCTCTTCCTCCTCGATTGGCAGGCTGGCGATCGCCTGGGCGACGGGGTCCAGCATGGCTTCAAGGAGGCTGGCGACAGCCGCCACCTGGGCTGGCGGCAAGCGGTCAATCAACTCATGGGCGTGTTCTCTGGTAGTGGTCGTGGACGTCGTAGACATGCAGTTCTCTCTATGGGAGATAATGGCTTTCGAAT
Source organism: Terriglobia bacterium (assembly GCA_050011515.1). Classification (GTDB taxonomy): domain Bacteria; phylum Acidobacteriota; class Terriglobia; order UBA7540; family UBA7540; genus CAVROP01. The sequence continues at coordinate 65,985 of JBEKIZ010000021.1, forward strand.
GCCGCCAAACAGCCACCATGACAATGATATCACTTTTTTGTTTATGCGTCCCATGAAGCATGCGTAGCGCAGACCTCCGTTTTTGAGGTCTGCGGTTCTTCCTCAGATTCGCGCGTTGGAATCCAAGGGCAAACTGGCAATTGTTAACCCGCAGCGGCGCATTTGTTGCGCCGCGCGCATACCGGAATACTCGCTCACGCTGGACCGTCGCCAGGGAGTGGAAATCTGCGCCGGTTGAGCAGGCGCACCGTGACGATAAAGAACCAATCGGAAAGAAACGGGCGATCCCGCAAGGCGGGAGCCCGTCCTCGGCGCCTCGCGCAAAATCACTTTCTTTTCTCCCGAAAGAGTCGTAATTTCTCTGTGCACTGTGGTGTTGCTCCGGCGATTATGCCTAAGCAACTTCAATCTAACGGATTAGAACGGAACAGTGCTCCCCAATTTACGGATTGCGGATCCACGGGGTCACCCGCGGGGCCTTGTTTCTCTGGCAAGGATGGAATAAGCTGCATCTATGAACGAGATTGTCTTCGAAGTGAGTCAGGAATCCGATGGGGGCTTCGTCGCTGAATGCCTGACGGAGGGCATTTTTACACAGGCTGACAATTGGGAAGAGTTGCGGCGAAACGTGAAAGAAGCCGTGGCGGCCTATTACTTTGACCACCCGAAACAGCCTGCGGCAATCCGCCTCCATTTGGTCCGGGACGAAGTTCTCGCCAACTCATGAAGATCCCACGCGACTTGAGCGGGCACGACCTTGTCCAGGCTCTTTGCCGCAATTGGGGCTATCGCATCATTCATCAAGAAGGCAGCCACCTCGTGCTGGAGACTCAAGAACCTTCGCACCAACGCCTCGCTGTGCCTGCCCACAAAAACCTTCGCATCGGAACGCTGAATGCCATCCTCCGCGCCGTGGCGAAACATAAGAGTGTGGAACGCCAGGCGATCCTTGAGTCCCTTTGACGCCCGCCACGAGGGCAAACGTAGCGCAGCCCTCCGTTTTTGAGGTCTGCGGTTCTGCCTCAGATTCGCGCTTTCGAACCCAAGGGCAAACTGGCAATTGCCAACCCGCAACGGCGCATGGGTTGCGCCGCACTCACGCCGAAATACTCGTTCACGCTGAACCATCACCAGGGGTTGGAAATCCCCCCGCTTGAGTAGGCGCACCGGCTCGAGCGGAAACAGTCGATTCAAAGCAGCTTTTCCAGGTCTTCGGGACTCAGCTCGGCGTCGCGCAGAATACTCTTCAGGACCTTGGGGTGGAGGATTTTCGAGGCGTGAAACGGAACCGTAACCCTTTTGCCTGCGGCATTCTTGTAAATCTGGTGGCTGCCGCTCTGCCGGGCCAGCGCGAATCCAGTTCTCTCCATTACGGTGGCAATCTCGCGGGCTGTGAGGCGTGGCAGCTTCGGCATCAGACGGCAATTTCAACGGTGGAGAGACTCACGGATACCGCTTGGGGAATTTCTTCGCCGTCAGCCAAGCGATCTTCGATGTGCAACCGAATGGCGTCCTTGATGTTCGTGATCGCCTCTTCGTAGGTCTCCCCTTGGCTGTAACAGCCCTGGAGGGCAGGACAGGTGACGAAATAGCCGTTTTGGTCGCTCTCAACTATAATAGGAAGCGTCAGGTGTTGCATGCAGGAAGTATATTCCTTATACAGAACAAATACCAAACAGTCTCTGCTAGCCACCCGCCAGCGAGCAACTGTAGCGCAGACCTGCTTCCCGAGGTCTGCGGTTCTTGGGCGACAAGGGCCGAAAAGAAGTCTTGACAACCTACGCCTAATATGGTAGCCTAGAGCATGATGCCTGGCTGTCCTGCCATGACCGTGGGGACCTTAGGGATGACGGCCCCATCCTTCTCTCTAAAGCGACAGTATGTCATTGCCTGCCTCTGCTATGACGACCGTAGTAACTTTAAAAAATGACGAGCGACGCGCGAATGTCTATGAAAACAAAGGACCGCTGTGGAAAACTTGGAGGCAAAGCGGGAATGTCTATGAAAACAAAGATACTTAGCCGTTAAAAGCGGGAATGTTGTTGAAAAGAAAGGTAGTTCGTAGGTAGCAGGTGAGGAAGAGCGGGGGCTAGGGGCTTTGGACTGGGGACTAGGGGACGAAGGCCTGCCAGCCGCCGGCGGGTATTCCCGGGCTCAGGATGGCAGCCTTGGACGCCCGACGGGTTCGGGCAGCACGGCACAACTCCAAATCCCGGCTCAATTGCTATGGACACTAGAGCGTGGCAACCCACTGTCTTCGCGGCATGAGCTGCACTGGGCCTAAAAGGCCGGAGGGAGGAATCGTCTCTGGCTTGATCTCACCATACGTCCCCCATCGGATCCCGAAGGTCTCTGCTAAAGCTTTCCGGTCCGGTTTCGGGAGAGACTGGACGCGGTGAATCCACAGATTCCCTACTTCCACTTTCAAATGGTTGGCCCCCGGCTTTAGAGCATTTCCGCAACGCAGGATGCGTGAACCCTTCCAAGCGCTTCCCAGATCGATTCCGTTCAGAACAACTTGGGCGGTCTCGTGCACAATGCCCAAATCCACCGCCCACTCAATCTGTTCGCCCAGACTGGTCAATTCAAAATCTGTTTCGTAGACTGCCCATCCGCTGTAGTCTTTCCCCTCCGGCAAGTCATTCCAGGACTGCAATTGCGATAGCGCAAGCTCGGTCTTGTCTCCAAGCGTCAAGCGCCACGGGCCATGCAAGGAGATAGGTTCGGGGATCGCCTTGACCTGAAATCTGTGAGTCTTCCCCGCAGCATCAGTCAGAAAATACTCCCCGTTTCTCGGAATAAGGCCAGTCACTTGAGTCTTATGGCCAACTTTTCCGATCTTCAGGGCGCCGGGCCAATTGGTATGGGTAAGGGTGGGGCCATCACCTGTTGGGCTGAATATCACAAAGCACGATTCAAAGGGCGCGAGCTGGACTTGAACTTCCGTCACCGGCGAATTCGAGCCTGCGCGCGCGGCATGCTTGAATACCAAGGTATCGTCGATTTCGCCGCTCGCAGGATTCCATCGCTGGGGTATCTTGTGCCCCACCGAGAACTGTAACCTTAGCTCTTGCAGAAAAGAGGATATGTTGCTGACGAAATAGATATCAACATCATCCATCTTTCTGTGGAGGAAGCCGACATTCTCCCGCGCACGTTGGCGCGCCGATTCACTCGAGTCCCCAGCCTGGACGATTTCGAAGTCAGGTGGGAGCGCCCCGGGCAAGCGTGCCAGCACAACCGAAAGGTGACGGAATAAAGCGACTGCACCTTTGCCACAGGTCACGAAATCATCCGCTCTGGGCAGTTTCCCTCCCCAGAGGGTGTTGAGAACCGATCTCAGCCGCGCCGTCCTGGTGTCGTTATCCTTCAGCCCCGGCGCGGCAGCAGGGACTCGCCCAGCGAATATCAGAAATCCACCCTCCTGAACGAATCTCATCAAACAATCCAGCGACTCCGGAGGCATATACTGAACATCGGGGACGATGACAACCGAGTAGGCTCCTGTGCCGGCACGCAACATCCCTGCTTGCACCGAGGCCATGCGCGCCAAGGCATCATCGTTGAGGAAGTCGAAGTCATACCCGGACCGTCTCAATTCCAGAAACAACTCTGTCCCGAGTTGCCTTTCAATCTCAACATCCATATTCAGAGCGCCGATGCCGAACTTGGCGTAGACGTCGGCAAGGGGAACGTACATACCCACCGGATTGACCGATACCCCCTGCTGAAGCAAGGCAGAAACCCGCTGAACGTATTTAGCAAGGTGGTTATAGTGGCGCCACCAGATATTATTGTGATTGATGACCGTGGAGGCATAGAACGCCCAGCCGGGTTGTCCGGCTTGGGGGGGCGAGTATGAATAGCCCTGGTTCACGATCTGGTTGATGCCATCCAGGAATTGCGCGTCCGAGGCTGCCTTCATCATTTCAAGGGTTACCATGAAAAGAGGCATCCGCAGCCACGAGTAAGTCTCTGCCGAAATCACCGGTTTCTGATAGATATGGCCGGCCGAGGAAGCGAGCCGCCGATGCTGAATGTCGACCGCGTACTCGTCTCCCTGCATGATGTGCTCGCCTTCAGGGATGTCTGCCAGCGCATACCCGTGCATCACATCTGCCATGGCCCCGTGGGCTTGGAAGCGCGCCGTCATGCCATGCCTCTGGCTCCAATCCGCCAAAGGGGCGAAAAAGTTCTCCAACATCAGGTCCGAAAGGGTGAGGTGATAGTCGTAACGTATATGTGGAGTCAGGGGGCCGGCATCTTGCCACAAAGCGGGGAGATAAGGCGTCAATTCATAGCCGCGGCGTCTTTCGAATTCCTTAAGGAGGCTGGGAGTCCAGTCCGCCCCATAAACTTCCAGGCTGTCGCAGAAAACCGAACGGAAGGGAGGGTCTGCGACATCCTTAATTCCATTGAGAACCTGGGTTCCTGCTGCCTCGAGGAAGAGATCCATGGCTTCGCGATTGAAATGGTCGATGACGTACCCTTCCATGCCAAGTGTCGGGCGCTTCACTTGCTGGCCGGTGGGACTGTCTACGAACACCATGATCCTCCACTGGCCCGGGGGAATCGGCCAGCTTTCGAATCCAATCCCGATCAGATCGCCATACTTCGTCTCCTGCTTAATTTGGTCTGTGATCACTCGCGACTGTTGGATGCCAGGCTGGCCTGTGGGGAGAACGGGAACTGCCAAGGCTGCGATGATGCTTTCCGATTCGGCTAGCTCAGGAGTAAGAAGCCAGGAGAAAGTCCCAGGTCCTACGATCTCTTGAATCAGGACCCGCGCTTGGCGCGCGGCTAGTTTGATGGGGATGAACGGCCCACCGTAAGGCCACCCGCTTCCCAAAGTAAAATCAAACTGCATGCCCAGACGGCGGGTTTCTTTAGTGGTGTGTCGCAACAGGTCAAACCACTCCGAGGAGAAATATCGGATGTTCCGAATCCCTCGTTTGGGGTCATCGACTTCCAGGGGGTAAACAGGTTGAAGTTCCACTCCCCGCAATCCACTTTCCGACATCAGTTCAAGTTCACGCGTAATCTCCTGCGGCGTGGCCGCTCCACCAAACCACCACCACCGGGTCATAGGTCGGGCTGAATGGGGGGGATTGAGGAACAAATCTCTCCATCTGGCTGCTTCTCCGCTGGGCGACGCATGTTCGGGCAAGGACACCGGCGCAGAACCTGCTGTCAGTGCCGGCGTGGACCACACCGTTGCCAGCACAATCCCAGCTTTTCCAGATTTGCAAATGAATTGTCGTCGGGTGAAGGAAGTCGATTTCATTGAAAGGGACCTCGATCTTTAGGTAGAATGACCAGGGTGGAAAATGCTCAGCCGTAATGGTGGGCGGTAGAGGATTCGAACCTCTGACTTCTACCGTGTGAGGATAGCACTCTACCGCTGAGTTAACCGCCCATGAAGCGTCATCAAACATAGCAAATTTCCAGGCGTCGGTCTAGCCCCGCCAAAGGCGACGCCAGCGAACATGTCAAATGGGAAAAGCGATGGTAAGCGATCAAGCAGCGGTGGCCCCCGATCTCCTTACGCGGGTGCAACAATCCGTCCAATCCGTCATTCGGGGTAAGGATGAGGCGATCCGACTGGCGCTGGTGAGTCTGCTTGCCCGCGGGCATCTGCTCATCGAGGACGTCCCGGGGGTTGGGAAGACGACGCTTGCGCATGCCCTGGCCCGCTCGTTTAACTGCGCCTTCCAGCGCATTCAGTTCACCTCGGACATGCTCCCGTCGGACGTCATCGGCATCAGCATTTTCAGCCAGCAGACCCAGCGCTTCGAGTTCCGCCCGGGGCCGATCTTCGCCAATATCGTCCTGGCCGACGAAATCAACCGCACTACGCCCAAAACTCAGAGTGCCCTGCTGGAAGCCATGAATGAAAACCAGGTGACTGTGGACAACCGCACCTCGCCGCTGCCTCAACCCTTCATGGTGATGGCCACTCAGAATCCTATCGAGCACCACGGAACCTATCCGCTCCCCGAATCCCAGCTCGATCGCTTCCTGATGCGGTTGAAGATCGGTTACCCCAGCGCCGATAGCGAGAAGGAGATCCTTCAGAACTTTGCCCAATCCGACCCGCTGGCAAACATCAGGCCCGTGATGACGGGGGCGGAGGTCGTCGAAATTCAGAACCAAGTCCGCCGGGTGAAGGTGGATGAAGAGCTTGTGAATTATGCGCTGGCCATCGTGGAGAAAACCCGGCAGCATGAATACCTTAGCCTGGGAGTGAGCCCCCGCGGGTCCATGTCGCTCTACCGCGCTGGGCAGGCCCTTGCCTTCCTCGAGGGCCGCAACTATTGCATCCCCGACGATTTCAAACGCCTTATTCTCCCCGTCTTTTCTCACCGGTGCGTAGTGAGTTCGCGCTATATCTCCACCCTCAAGAAATCCGACCAGACCGAAGCCATATTGGAAGGAATCATCGAGTCCACCCCAGTTCCGCTGTAGAAACGCAAGGGGTGCTAGGGGCACAAGGGCATTGAGTGATTGATCCATTGAGTCATCGAATCATTGAAAAGCGGTTGCGAGGCACCGGGGGTTTTTGGATTCTGGATTGCCCCCCGCCCACCACCTGCTGCCTACCTTCTGACTTCTGACTCCTGACTTCTAGGCCCTGCATACGCTACAATCC
>JBEKIZ010000022.1:0-71534 GCA_050011515.1 Terriglobia bacterium
AAAAAGTGACCGGCTTGAAATCGGAATCCGCGCCCGGCTTCATCCCGGAATCGTGCCCGAGTTCATTTCGGAATGCTGCCCGGGATGATTTCGGAATCGTGCCCACCTTGCCCCGGAATCCGCAGCTATTCGTAACAATCCAACTAACACAGCGACGAGAATAACTAACACATATAAAAGAACGTCGGTAATGGTCAGTGATCTTTTCTGGTGAGGCCAGAGGATTTTGTGAAAGCGAGGTGCTGGAAGGTTACGAGCGGTAAGGCACCCTGGGCACTCGTCGATATATCCCGGCTTATTTCGCTTTGGCGGGAATCCGACCCCACAATAGCGACAAGTTTTGTACGATTGCACGGACTCGTCTTACGCTTTCGTTTTTCCCGGCTTGGCTTTAAGGATGGCTTTCAGAGCTTGCTCGAACGGCGCGTCTATCTTGAAGGTTCCGTTACGGTGGGCCTGAGATTCCTCGGGTTTTTGGAATTCAGCTAAAACCTTTTCGATACTTAATCTATCATTTCGCCGGGTAGTCTTTTTCATTTTGTGCCGCAATCAGTCATTGCGTGTTAATTTCCCTGCGCGGCATCCTCTTATCAATGCAGAGCTTTCGAAGTGCCGCCTTGTCATATCCCCTGTTTCTGTGAACGATCACCCTCACAGGGTCGAGAGAGCGCATGATCTTTTCTGCATCTTCTTCGCTTTCAACCCGACCATAAATAGCATTCTGGAGGAGGGTTCTTATCTTCCATGCTGCCACATCTCCGGCTTGGAACGCCCGCGCTTTATGCTTCGGGAGAGGAATGACTGTGAATGGATCGGAAGCGGCCATTCTTATGAGTTCCCCTTGGCCTTCATCTCCTTGTTCGACAGCCACGAGCATCTCTTCGGTCCTGACCTTCTTCTTTTTGGCCCAGACCGCCAGCGCACCAAGACAGGCGCGCGCGCAAAGCGTGTATGGGTGGCCAACATATTCACTCAGCATGAATTCAACGTTGACCTCACGATAATCTGGCAAGAGGACACTGCTTGCAAATCCCTTGTTCGTGTTCTTGTGGATGCATTTACTCAGCCTGGATATAAACTCCCTCCGACGATCTGTCTGCCCCTTCCAAGAGACAAACTCTCCCTGACTACTGGCGAAATCCGTCATATGCATAGAGGTTACTTTCTCTTCGGCCAAGATTGCTGACCACTCAGCGTCAAATCGGTTCCACTTTTTCACTCTTGCCACGAACCCAGCTACCGTTAGCACGGGATGTTCCTTTTTGGTCCCGCTGGCGTCGAAGTAGGCGCTGAATACTGCCATTGGCATCGAATCCCTATACTTTCCAAAAAAGATAAGCTTCCCTAGATGTCGAAAGAGACTATAGGCTTGATTTTTGCGCAACACTGCGCTACCCTCACTTCTAGAGTCGCGCAGACCAAGTATGAGCGTTAGAGGCGACCGCCATCGCGTCTAACGCTTTTTAGTTTTCGATACTAGGTCTCGTTCGATACATTAACCTCTTGCTTTTGAATCCGTTGATGGCGAGTAAGGCACGCTCGCCATCTGTAGTTTCCCGCGAGTTGTAGCGAAAGTCAAACTCATCCAAACAGCGATTAAGATGCTGCCGACTGACATGGCGGAATGTCCATGATTCTTGTTGACATCGCCTCCGTCGCATGATATAACCTTGGTTTTTCCTCCAGTTCCGGGTTGAAAGTTGAGTCCGGACTGATGCGATGAACAGAAGCAGGCGCTTTGAAGTCTGGATCAGCGGCATCGTGCTTGTAGTGTGTCTGTTGCTTCCAGACGTCCTGGTCCGGCAGTTTCGGAAAGAGCCAACCCTGAGGCTCGTCGGCGTGGACGCGGCTCGATCCGTTTCATTAGGCGAATACCCTCCAGCCTCTTCCCACGAACAGCACGAGGCGCGCCGCGCTGAAGCAGCGGTGAGTTCAACTGCGGCGACAATGAGCAGGCTGCGCCCGCTGGCTCAAGCCGCACGGCATCTCTTCGAGTCTGAGCAAGCAAAGCGCCTCGTCTCCATGCCTCCCGCCGAGGCACACCCACAGGCGATCGCTCCACCCCAGCCCAAAACGATCACGCTGGAACCTCTTAGCTATGTCGAGAAAACCGATGGCCGTGTCGAGGCGACCATCTCTCTGGGGCAGCGCGTCCAGGTTGTGCACGAGGGCGAGATCTTTGACGTCCATTTCAGGGTCGCGAGGATCTCTTCCTCCACTGTGGAGCTTGTAGAGAACTCAGCCCCGGCAGCACAGCCCCACCTCATGGCGGAGATCGGACAAGGTGTGGCGCAGGCCCCCGCTAACAAGGCGCGGCAGGTGCCCCCCCGGCCTGCTCCCGAGGTACTTTCAAACCCCGGCGCAAATCCCCGATTCGCTGCCGGTCCTGCTGCCAGCGTTTCAGAACCATCCGTTCGCCAGGAATTAGGCTATGTGGAGAGAGCGGATGGTCGGGTTGAAGCAATCGTCGCCGACGGGGAGCACGTTCGCCTCGCCCCGGAGACCAAGTCGTTCGCAAGAAGTTTCCGCGCCCCGGCGCCCACCCCGGCCAACCTCGAGGCAGCGAACACGTTACCCCCTCTAATCAATCCGCTGAATTCATTTGGCCAAGAATCCCAACCCGTTCAGACAAGCTCCTCCACTCAAGAGGCTGGCGTGCCATCTCTGGCGGCTTCAGGGTCTGAGTCTTCCAGTGTGGGCAAGCTGCAAGGAATCCGTGGCAAGAATGGAGAGTCGGAGTCTAAGCAGTTCGGTATCATACAGCCCGAACCCCTGGCTGACTACTCAGGCGGTCGGTTTGATGTGAAAATACCGCAAGCCGTTGTGCCCGCCTCGCCCGCTGTTGGACCCACTCTTCCTTCGGACGGGAGGGAAACTCAGTCGGCAGTCAGTATCCTCGGGTATGTGGAGAAGCCTGGTGGGGAGGAGGAAGCCATCGTCGAAGTCCGCGGTCAGGTGTATTTGGTGCACAGGGGCGAGTTGGTCGCCGAGAAGTACAGGGCCTTGCAAGGCACAGCTTCTTCTGCGGCAGCTCAGGCCATGCACATGCCATCCACTGCACAGGTACTCCAGGAGATTTTGGGACTTGGGGCGGGCGGCGCGATCCAAGGAATTTTCGCGGTACAGGTGGGAGCCTTTAGAGACCGGGGCAACGCTGAGCGGTTGAAGGAGCGCATCGAATCTCAATTCGGGCCGGTCATCATTCAGGACTTCGAACGCGGCGGCGGCCTCTTTTGCCGCGTCCGCGTTGGTCACGAGAGCACCGAAGACGCTGCGTGCGCGCTGGCAAAAAGCCTCCGCAGGGCGAACTTGGCGACGGAGACATTCGTTGTGCGGTTGAATTAGGCCGTTATTTATGGTGACTGGAATGCCCAACACGGCCTGTAGGCAGAATACCCCACAAACCCATCGGTGAGACTCCTCCCCAACCGTCTTTCCAAGCCGACTGGACAGTATAGGCAAGGGGTTGTTCCGGGCCACCCAGATGGCCAGTTGAATAGGAAGTCGAAAAAGCCCAGCGGTATGCTTCGGCGACCGCTCGCCGCATCCACGAGCACCGCCCAATCGCTGCCCTCAAATGCCACAAGAGATAAGGAAAACCCATGGCTCAGGTGGAAACCCATCTGACAATCGAGAAGGCAAGCTTCGCAGGGAATCGGGCATCATGGCCGAGGGGCGAGGAAACCGTCAACTGTGCGTTTTTCCCAGCAAACGTGATTTGTCCTAATAAAGAGTGCCAAACTCCCCATTTGCTGCGCGATCAGTTTAGGGCTCATTTCCATCTCACCAGTTGACCTGCTCCATTTATATCTAACTCCCTTAAATCACTTGTCAAACGAATGCATATCCAGGCCCTGAAATTGGTGAAGAAGCTTGGGTATGGCATGTAACCTGCTGGAAATACAGGACGTGGCACTCAAAGTCGCTGTGTCCGGGGAAGGTGGCGTGGAGAGGTCCACGTTAGCCGGCACTCTTGCTTGCCTGCGTGCAACCGATCATCTAAAGGCCTTGGCCATCGACGCTGACCCGGACGTGAATTCCGCATCGGCTCTCGGTCTCCGTTCAGAGTTGCGCGCCTCTGTTCATACAATTGCCGAGGGCCGCAAGCTAATCGAGGCGAGGAGGGGTGCCAGGGTTCGGGAATTTGCCCAGATTTTCATGTTAGATTGCAAGGAACCGGGAATAACAGAGCACTACGCGCAAGATGCGCCGGCGCGGAGTTCCCTGTGCTCGGAACTGCCCAGCGCACTGGCGGCGATTGTCCTAGCCCGAAAAGTGCTCTCCACAAGTCCTTGTCTGGTTCGAAAGGGCGATGAGGTGGTCATTCTGGATATGGAAGCCGGGACCGAGCATCTCAGCCGCGGGACCGCCATGGACGTTGACTTAATGCTGGCGGTGCACAAACCGGGGGAGCGAAGTGTGGAGACAGCCCAACGCATCCGAAAGCGGTCAGCAAACCTCGGCTTTCGCCGCTTCGCCATGATGTTGAGTCGTTAATCCTATCGAGATTCTGGAGGCCAAAGGATGGCGTACGACGCGACAAAAATGCAAGACTGGCAGATTTCAGAAGCAGCCGAACAGGGGATGCCCAGTCCCCGCGAATGGCAGGAAAGATTGGGGCTGCAACAAGATGAAGTGATCCCCATGGGACGGCTCGCGAAACTGGATTTTCTCAAGATTATTGAACGACTAAAGGATCGTCCTGACGGGAAGTATATTGAAGTCACAGCTATTACCCCCACCCCCTTAGGTGAGGGAAAAAGCACAACTTCCCTCGGTTTGATGGAGGGTTTGGGCAAGCGCGGGAAGAATGTTGGCGGGTGCCTGCGGCAGCCATCAGGCGGTCCGACTATGAACATAAAGGGCACGGCCGCCGGCGGGGGGAACGCCCTGCTGATCCCCATGACCGAGTTCTCCCTAGGTCTGACGGGCGACATCAACGACATCGAGCGCGCCCACAATCTGGCCATGGTGGCGCTTACCGCTCGCATGCAGCACGAGCGAAACTATAGCGACGAGCAACTACAGCAGCTCAGCAAAATGCGCCGCCTGGATATCGACCCCACGCGCGTGGAAATGGGCTGGGTCATGGATTTCTGCGCGCAGACGCTGCGCAACATCATCATTGGGATCGGCGGCAAGCAGGACGGCTTCATGATGCAGTCCAAGTTCGGCATCGCCGTCAGTTCCGAGCTGATGGCCATTCTGTCCATTGTCACCGATCTGGCCGACCTGAGAAAACGCCTCGGGGAGATTACCGTTGCCTATGATAAGAAGGGGAATCCGATCACCACAACCGACTTGGACGTTGCGGGAGCTATGACGGCCTGGATGCGGAACACCATTAACCCCACACTTTGCTCGACGGCGGAATACCAGCCCTGCATGGTGCATGCCGGCCCCTTCGCCAACATCGCCGTGGGACAGTCTTCCATCATCGCCGACCGGCTCGGCCTGAAGATGTTCGATTATCACGTCACGGAGAGCGGCTTTGCGGCGGACATTGGTTTCGAAAAGTTCTGGAACGTCAAGTGTCGTTACAGCGGCCTGAAGCCGAACGTCTCCATCCTGACTGCCACTGTCCGCGCTCTCAAGATGCACGGGGGCGGTCCCAGGGTGGCGCCGGGTATACCTCTTGCCGAGGAATACACCAAGGAGAATCTGAAGCTCCTTGAGAAGGGCCTTCCCAACCTGCTGCACCACCTCAAAATCATTCGTCGGTCGGGGATCAATCCGGTGGTCTGCATCAACAAATTCCATACCGACACCCCGGAGGAAATCGCCCTGGTGCGCAAGGCTGTGGAAGCTACAGGGGCCCGATGCGCATCCTCCGAACACTGGGCCAAGGGCGGCGAAGGAGCCCTGGAACTGGCGGATACTGTGATGGACGCCTGCAAGGACGAAGCCCGCTTTCAACACCTGTACCCATTCGAGATGAAGCTGCGAGACCGCGTGGAACTTATCGCCAAAGTCGTTTACGGCGCGGATGGAGTGTCGTGGGCGCCGGAGGCGGAAGCCAAGTCCAAGCAGCTCGAGTCCGATCCCAAATTCGCCGATTACGCCACCATGATGGTGAAGACGCACCTGAGCTTAAGCCACGACCCAACGCTCAAGGGCGTTCCGCAAGGTTGGATTCTGCCCATTCGGGATGTGCTGGTGTACTCGGGCGCGAAGTTCCTCTGCCCGTGTGCGGGCATCATCAGCTTGATGCCCGGGACGTCTTCCAACCCCGGTTTCCGCCGGGTGGATGTGGATGTAAAGACCGGAAAAGTAACGGGACTGTTTTAGAACAGGAGCAGACGATGTACATTGATAAGGCTTATCTTTTCGAGGGAATGCACGATGAAACTCGAAAGAAGATCCTGGAAAGCGCTATCGAGGAATCGCACGCGCAGGGGGATTTTCTTTTCCACCAAGACGACCCCGCCCGCAATTTCTATATTCTCTCTGAAGGGCGGGTGCGGGTTAGCGTCGGACCCCAAGGGCTCTTGGCCCACGTGGCCAGCGACCCGGGCGATGTGATCGGTTGGTCGAGTCTGGTGGGTAACAACACTTACACGGCTTCCGCCGAATGCCTGGGTCCCGTCAAGGTCTCGAAGATCGAGAAGTCCCAGTTGGATCAAATCCTGCACGAGGACCCCGTAAGCGGAATGACTTTCTTCAAGCACCTTGCCGCGCTGATCGGCCTTCGCTTGGTCGATAGTTACAAGGCAACTTTGACGGCACACGGAGAACGGGAACCGCGGTCTTACGGGTAGAGAAGGAGTGGCACATGACTGACGATGGAGAGGCTCGGACCCAGAATCATTTGAGACTGGCACTCGAAAGAAAAGAGTTTTTCTGCACCGCGGAGCTGGTCCTGGGCCGCGATCACAACATGGCCGAGGCGGAGACCTTCGTCACAGAAGCGGCGGCGCAGCCGGACGGGATCAAGGTCATCAGTGTGACTGACCTGCCGAGCGGCAACCCGGCGCTGCCCCCTGAAGCCTTTGTCTCGTTCATCAAGGAACGGGGCCTGACACCCATTGCCCATCTCACCGCCAAGGATGGAAACCGTTCCTTCCTGGAAGGCCGCCTTCACGGCTTGGCGCGCGAGGGCGTCGAGAACATCCTGGCTTTGACGGGCGATGCTCAAAAAGAGGGCTTCGGCGGAAAATCCAAGCCTGTTTACGACCTGGACTCCGTGCTCCTCCTCTGGCTGATTCAGGCCATGCGGGCGGGCATCGAGTACCGGCTGGGGCCGCGGACGGTTCACAGCACGCCTTTCGATTTCTTTGCGGGCGCTGTTGTGAACCCCTACAAGGTAAACGAGTCCGACCAGATGATGCAGTTTTACAAGCTGCAACTGAAGATCGCGGTTGGAGCGCAGTTCATCATCACGCAGTTGGGGTACAACCTCCGAAAACTCTGCGAACTGAAGCACTACTTGACCCGCGAGGGCCTGGGACACGTCCCTGTTCTCGCCAATGTCTATGTTCCCACGGCCAAGATTGCGCAGATGATGCAAGCCGGTGAAGTGGCGGGCTGCGTCATTCCGGACGAGCTCATCCGGCGGCTCGAGAAGGAGAAGAAACCCCAACGGTTGGAGCGCGCCGCGCTCATGGTCGCGGCGGCGAAGGCTCTCGGCTTTGCGGGAGCGCACGTCGGCGGTTTTGGCCTCACGCATCGAGATTTCATGACCATTGCCGAGCGTGTTGCCGCGCTCGGGAGCGACTGGCGTAGCAAGATGGACGAGCTGATCTTCCCCTATGCAGACGAGTTTTACCTGCTGCCGCGGGGTGAAAATGGCTTACCTGATGGTGCAGGCAGTTACCAGCTCAGCCGTAAGAAACCGCACGCGACCTTTGTCCAATGGCTTTCCAAGCTGGTACACCGCCACCTGATCGCCACGGATTCATTCGGCGCGCGCTTCTTCAGCGCCCGGCTGAAGGCGAATGGGGACGGGGCGGCGGGGAAATCCTGGCGTCATGGGTTGTGGTACTGGTTGCTGGAGCCTTCCACGCTCTACCGAAAAACTACTCTGGGATGCAAGAGCTGCGGCGATTGTGTTCAGGACTACCTCGACTATGCAGGCTGCTCGATGCGACATTGTTACAAGGAGCTTCGTAACGGCCCTTGCGGAGGCTCGAGGGTTGACGGAACCTGCGAGGCTCGTCCTGAACAGCTTTGCATCTGGAACGTGATCTATCGGGGAGCGTTGGCGGTGGGAGACGATCCCCGGAAATTCGCGCACACTCTGATCCCCCCGCGCGACTGGTCCTTGGACGATACGAACGCCTTGGCCAATCGCATGGCGGGGTTGGACAACGTCGACAAGCGGAAAGATCTGCAAACCGCGGCGAAAACCTAGCTGGATGCTGTCATTCCGAGCGAAGCGAGGAATCTCGCTTTTCCCCTCGGAACCACAGGCTTGACGGGTTTTTCAGCAGCCTCCTAGCCAGGAGGGAGCTAGAATCTCGTGCTCATCATCGGCGAACTGATTAATTGCACCCGGAAAAAGGTCGGAGAAGCCGCCCAAAAGAGAGACGTCGAGTTTTTCAAGGAAATCGCCCGCAAGCAAGCGAATGCCGGCGCGGACATGCTGGACGTGAATGGCGGCTTGCCTGGTCAGGAGACGGAGGTCCTGCCGTGGCTCGTGAACATCGTGCAGGAAACCCTCGCCACCCCGCTCTGCCTGGACAGCGCGGACCCCGTCGCGCTGCGCCGAGCCCTCCCGCTTTGCCAACAGCGAGCGATGATCAATTCCATCACCGATGAGCCGGCGCGCATGCAGGCGCTGCTTCCTCTCTTGAAGGAGTTCCGCCCCAAAGTGATCGCCCTCTGCCTGGGCGAGGCGGGGCCGCCCAACACGGCCGCAGAGCGCGTCGCGACCGCGAGCCACCTCGTCGATCGGCTCACGGCGGAGGGATTCATCCTGGACGATATTTACGTTGATCCCTGCGTGCTTCCCATCAGCACGGGCCCGGAACATGGCAAAGCACTGGTGGAGGCCACTGGACAGATCAAGGCCCGGTATCCTGGCGTCCATGTCAGCGCGGGCATCAGCAACGTTTCGTTTGGACTTCCCGTGCGCAAGCTGCTCAACGAGGTCCTTCTTCTCCTGCTGATGGCGCAAGGCCTGGACGCCGCGATCGTCGATCCGTGCGACCCGCAATTGATGATGAATATCCGGGCGGCCGAAGCCTTGCTGGCGCGCGACGAGTATTGTGCAAACTACATCCGGGCCTTCCGTGAAGGAAAGTTGGAGCAGCCGGCGTAGCGCAGGTCCCGCTCTTCGGACCTGCGGCCCGCCAAATGGAGTAAGCAGTAAGCAGAAAGCAGTAGGCAGCGGGTGGTGAAAGCGGCGGAACAGTCGCGGTAGGGAGGCTTAGCCCCGTTAGGGGCGGAAGAATTTAGCCCAGGGCGCAAGCCCTGGGTTTTGGTCGCCCCAGGGGAGTGAGCCCTGGAAGGGGCGAAAGAACCTTCAACTGGGTAGGAAGGCCTGAAGCTGACCCGCCGCGGCGGGAGTGCTGAGAGCTGATAGCTGACGGCTGATAGCTTGGTACCAAGGAGAACCATCGTGGCAGCAACTATTTTGGATGGTAATAAGATCCGCGACCAAATCAAGGCGGAGCTCGCCGTCGAGATTCACGAATTGAAGAGCGCTGGCATCACGCCGGGACTGGCAGCAGTCCTGGTAGGTGAGAATCCTGCCTCGCAAATCTACGTGCGCACCAAGGTGAAGACCTGTGAATCCTTGGGGGTCTACAGCGAGAAAATTGACTTGCCCGCAGACACCTGCCAGGAGCGGCTGCTGGCGCTCATTGAATCGCTCAATCGCCGCGATGAAATTGATGGCATTCTTATTCAGCTACCTCTGCCGCCGCAAATTGACTCCAAGCGCGTGCTCGAGGCTGTGGACCCGGCCAAGGACGTGGACGGGTTTCACCCTATCAACGTCGGACACCTGGTGAGTGGGACGCCGGGCTTGGTTCCCTGCACTCCGGCGGGAATCATTGAAATTCTGGTCCGCAGCCAGATTCCCATTAAAGGCGCGCGCGCCGTGGTGGTAGGACGGAGTGACATCGTGGGAAAGCCTGTGGCCATGCTGCTGCTTCATCAACATGCCACGCTAACCATTTGCCATTCCAGGACGCGCGACCTGCCGGCGGTGGCTCGCGAGGGCGATATCCTGGTGGCGGCCATGGGCAAGCCGGCCTTTGTGACAGGCGAATTCATCAAGCCCGGCGCCGTCGTGATCGACGTCGGAATCAACCGCCTGACCACCCCCGAGGAAATTCGTCGAATCTTTCATGATCCCTCACGTGCGCTCAAAGACCTTGAGGCCAAAGGTTCCGTCCTGGTGGGGGACGTGCAGCCTGAAGACGTGAAGGAAAAGGCGGCTGCTTATACGCCGGTGCCGGGGGGCGTTGGGCCGCTGACCATCGCCATGTTGATGTCCAATACCGTCCGGGCCGCGCGCCTGCGCCGCGGGGCGCGCGCGCATGTCGAGACACCAAAATAGAAATTAGAAAGCAGAAATCAGAAAGCAGAAACTAGAAACCCAACAACCGAAAATGGGAATTCGAGACCCGAAGTTTGTGTAACGAGCTCTTTGTTGGGGTCCCGCCATGGCGGGTCCGTGGTCAGTTGAACCCGAATTTCGAATTTGGACTCGTCTGTCATCCTGACCCCGCCGTGCTTTCGGGCCGGCAAAGGATCGATGCAGTTGTCTTTTGCGCTCAGTGTGGGGGGGGAGGTTTTTCCCCAACTACCATCTACGACCTGTCACCTACCTCCTTTCTTTTCAGCAACATTCCCGCTTTCTGCTCGAATCTCCTTTATTATCAATAACATTCCCGCTTTAGCCTGCGGCATTCGAGGCCGGTCCTTTGTTTTCAATAACATTCCCGCATCATTCGTTCAGAAATTGAAGTTACTGCGCCTCTCATCGCCATGACGATTTGTCGTATGGAAGTAGCGTAGCGTGGGCGTCTGCCCAAACCGCCGCCCAGTCCTGAACTCCCTTCCAGCGCTCCGTGGCTGAGTATTCCATAGGTCAACTCGGGTAGGCTATCAAATCTCAAGCCATGTGTCAAGAGCAAATACGCAGTATCCCTAAGAGCAGAATTTGGCCCCGGAGGGCGGGAAGGATTCGGGAGAGGCTCTCGCTTTTTCCCTGACTCCTGAATCCTAGTTGAGCCCCAGGCGCCGGACACCTGAAACCTGCGGCAATGTGTTAAGCTGAGCACTATGCTAAGATGCAGAATCGTGAGCAGAATTCCCGCGAAAGCGGGAATCCGTAGTTGCATGCTGCTAAGGTACAGAATCATAAGCAAATGAATTCATAGGTTGCTCAAAAGGATGAAGGAATTCATATGAAGAGTTTCAAAGAAAGAGTAGCGCAAGGGGACATTCTGATTTCCGACGGAGCCATGGGCACCTATCTGCAAGCCAAGGGCTTGAACCCAGGCGAGTGCATGGAGTCGTGGTGTGTTTCTCACCCGAACGTCGTTAAAGGGATTCACGAGGATTACATCGCCGCGGGTTCTGACATCGTGGAGACGAATTCGTTTGGCGGGACTAGTTACAAACTGAAGCCCTATGGGCTCGCGGACAAAGTGAGAGAGTTGAACCAAGCTGCTGTTGCACTCGCCAAACAGGCCATGGCAGGCAAGGGTTACGTCGCCGCTTCGGTTGGCCCCACCGGGCACATCGTGGAGGACGAGGGCGGCGATGTGACGCCGCAAGATCTCTACAAGGCTTTCAAGGAGCAAGTGGTGGCTTTGGAGGAAGGCGGCGCGGATGCCCTGTGCATTGAGACCATGGCATCCCTCAGCGAAGCGGTGCAAGCGATCAAGGCGGCCAAGGAAAATACTAAGCTTCCGGTCATCTGCACCTTCACCTTTGAAGCCGGCGCACGTGGTTTTCGCACCATGATGGGCGTAACGCCGGAACGCGCGGCGCGGGAGGCGGTGGCGGCCGGCGCGGACATCGTGGGCGCCAATTGCGGCAACGGTATCGTGAACATGATCGAGATTACGCGCCAGATGAGGGCTGCACAGCCCAACACGCCCATCCTTGTTAACGCCAACGCAGGCATGCCGGTCCTGGAAGGGGAGAAGACGGTGTTCAAAGAGACGCCGGAATTCATGGCCTCCAAAGTACCGGAGCTCATTAAAGCTGGGGCGCAAATCATCGGGGGCTGCTGCGGCACCACGCCCGAGCATATCGCCGCCATGGCGAGAGTGGCCAAGGCGGCACGTTAAGTTGACAGTCAACCGTCGACAGTCAACAGCTAATGAGGCGTTGCCTCAGACTGACGAGTCATGGCTTGTTAGGAATCGCAAGGGCCGGGCTTAATTCGTTCCAGGAGGGCCTTGTCCTTCAGGGCTCGAAGGTCCTTGACAAAGCTTGCTTTGAAGCGAACTTTCAATGTCCGCCCTCGAGTAGGGAGAGGACTTCGCCGCGACTTACTTCCTCCGTGCGCCGGCCTTCCTCGATGGCGCGGGCCAGGGCAATATCCTCCAGGGTCTCCTCGATCGCATCGCGCAGGAGGTCTTTGCGTTCCTCCAGCACCTCCACAAGGGCAGTCTTGAAAAGCGCTTTCAGCCTCGCTTCATCCATCGGGACCTGAGTCATCGTGGCCTCCCTGCTTAATATTATAACTGACCGCACGCGGCACGGCAAAGACTCATGCTGGAGCAGGCGTAGCGCGTACCTGTTCTGTTAGGTCCGCGGCACGTGGGTGCGATCGGTGAGAAGAGCCGCAGACCTTGAAAAACAGGTCTGCGCATCCCATTAATACGAGGGCGCATTCAAATTGATACAATGCAGCCCTTGGCCGCGCCAAAAAGCAGGGTCCGCTTTGCTTTTGCCACTACACGGAACAGAGAATGCATCCGAATTGGAACCCATCAAAAACCTTATGATATGATGAGTGTCCGTTTGAATGCACCTTGGTATGAGAGGGCGGATTCCAGATTTGAGCGGAGCCGCTGCACGTCGGAGGTATGGCCTTGAAAGCATTTGAAATGATAAGAGATGCCGTAGCTCGAAAGTCACTTGGCGGGTTTTTCGTCTCTATAAAGCTCAGCACCTTGCCCGCTATGATTGGTCTTGGCGTTTTTGCGGCATTGTTCGCAGTTATCGGTGCGGGCAAGCCGGTGACGCGTCGCCCGCCAATTGTTGGGATCGCGCACATTGGGCTGAAGACCGACAACCTTGCTGTGGCCCGGGAGTTTTACGGAGACACCTTGGGATTTCCGGAGGTGTTCACTGTAGATAAACCGACGGGCGGCCTGATGCCGACTTATTTTAAGGTGAACGATCATCAATATATTGAGGTTTTCCCCAATCTGAGCAGCCCAACCGAAGACAGGCTTTCGCACATTGCTTTCGAGACCACGGATGCCCAAGCACTGCGGGGCTACCTTGCCGAACGGGGCGTGACAGTGCCCAATACGCTGAGGCCCGGGCTCGACGGCAATCTGAGCTTCATGGTAGAGGATCCGGAGGGGCACTCCGTCGAATTCGTGCAATACTTGCCCGGCTCGCTCCAAAGCCGGAGTTTTGGCAAATTCCTTCCGGACACTCGTATCTCACAGCACATGATCCACGCGGGTTTCACAGTCCTTGACCGCGCTGCCGCGGATCGCTTCTACAAGGACGTTCTCGGCTTCCAGTTGATGTGGTACGGCGGCATGAGCGACGACCGTGTGGACTGGGTCTGTATGCGTGTCCCCGAAGGCAACGATTGGCTCGAGTACATGCTGAACGTTCGCAATCCCACGCCACGAACCCTCGGTGTGATGCACCACCTGGCACTCGGTGTTCCAAGTGTTGAAACAGCCTATAAGACGGCGGTGGACCGAGGCTACAAAGCAGAACAACCCAAGATCGGGCGGGACGGCAAGTGGCAATTGAACCTCTACGATCCTAATTACACGCGCGTGGAATTGATGGAGCCGAAACCAGTTAGGAAACCGTGTTGTTCCCCGATACTAGGTCAGTAGTCGGTAGGTGGTAGGTGATCCCCGCAGGGGATCGATACAGTAGCCGGGGGCAACGCCCCCGGAAAATGCGCCCCCACAAGGTCCGACCCTGGAAGGGTCGAATCCGGGTGGCATCACACTGGTCTTGCGTCCCGCGGCTCAGTGTAGTACGACCCCTCCAGGGTCGGGGAACGAGGGTGGCGCTTTCCGGGGGCGTTGCCCCCGGCTACTATCTTGTGCCCTTGCAGGGCACGAAAAAAACTACCCTTGGGTTTCACCCCACGGCACCCTGTTTCTGACATCACGGATAGCCGCTTTCGGCTATCCTCATAATGACAGGCATGAACGGCGGACTCAGGATGACCTGTCCTGCCGCGGCGGGATAGCTGAGTGCTGAAGGAGGGCAAACGACCACTGACCACTGACAACTGACGACAGGGCACCTGTATTGAGGTGGCGTTGTGGAGTAAGATAGTAGTAAGCGGAATCGCCTGACTCGGTGGGGGCGGGGAGTGGAATCATGGCTAGTCTACAAGAAGTGTTACAGAAAGCCGTCCGAGAGGGTGAGCTTTACGAGAAGCTCGACAGCGGCTTCGTGCGCTGTTACGCCTGCGGGCATTGCTGCCGGATACCGGCTGGGCAAGTGGGAGTTTGCAAGGTCCGGTACAACGAGGGCGGTAAGCTGTTTGTGCCCTGGGGCTACGTTGCAGGCGCGCAGTGCGATCCCATCGAAAAGAAGCCCTTTTATCACGCCTACCCTGGCGCGCTGGCCTACAGCTTTGGGATGCTGGGTTGCGACCTGCACTGTAGCTATTGCCAGAACTGGGTTACCTCACAGGCCTTGCGCGACCCAAGCGCAGTTTCGTCTCTCTTGCGCGTGACACCTGAAGAGCTGGTCCAGGAGGCAGTGCGGCAGGGCGCGAAAGTCGTGGTGAGCACTTACAATGAGCCGCTCATCACCAGCGAATGGGCGGTGGCAGTTTTCAAGGAAGTCCGCGCGGCGGGGCTCACGACGGGATATGTTTCCAATGGCAACGGCACACCGCAGGTGCTGGAATACCTGCGGCCCTGGGTAGACCTTTTCAAGGTGGACCTGAAGAGTTTTGATGACCGGCATTATCGCCAGCTCGGGGGGCGAATGCAGCCCATCCTGGATACCATCCGCAAGCTGCACGAAATGGGATTCTGGGTGGAAATCGTCACCTTGATTGTTCCGGGATTCAACGATTCGGACGACGAACTGAAACGCATGGCGGAATTCCTGGCGAGCGTTTCTCCAGACATCCCCTGGCACGTCACAGCCTTTCACCAGGACTACAAGATGACGGAGCTGGAGAGTACCAGCTCGCAAACGCTTGTGCGTGCGGCCGGGATCGGCAAGGCTGCGGGTTTGCGCTATGTCTATGCTGGAAACATGCCCGGCCGGACGGGGGAGCTCGAGAACACCTATTGTCCCAACTGCCACGAGCTCCTTGTCGAACGCCTCGGCTTCCACGTCTTCGACTACCGGCTCACCGCAACGGGTTCCTGCCCCGGTTGCGCCGCTGCCATCCCGGGGCGTTGGGCGTCGGATTTTCAAGGCCAGATTGCCGACCTTCCCTACCTGCCTCGATTCCGGAGGCGGTCAAATTCCTCTAAGGCCTTGCGCCGCTGAACAGCTCAGCGTGTCATGGATTATGAATCCCTCAGCGGAGCCCATAGAACAGGTAACCGGGCCCCACTCGCATGTTATGGATAAGCGAGGCTGGCGAGACGGCGGCGATGAGCAATCCCCCCACTGCCTGGGCCAGCGCGATCGGCCAGATGTTTCGATGCCGCGCGAAGATCTCGGCAAAGACAACGCCAGCCACGGTGGTGGCGACCATGAGGATTGGATTGGGGATGTGCGCCGAGCCGAAGATGATCCCCACCAGGAGCGAGCTCAGGTGGCGGTTGCGGACGACTTCCATTAGGCGATTATGAAAATAAGATTGGGCGAGATACTGCTGAAAAGCACACCACATGCCGTAGCCCAGCAGTGAAGCAGCAGCTTGCCAGCTCACTGGCACAAACGTCAGGGTATGCCGCGCAAAACCGAATACGAGAAGAGGAATGTAAAAAGCGAGGGCGATGGGCAAAACGACCTGGGCGTTGGCCCGCATTCCGGCAAACGAAAGGCCAAGCCTCCGGAACGTATCGCGGTGCAGTAAGTGGCTGACAAGCACGACGCCCAAGAGCACCATCCAGAAGTGAGGATATGTGGACCGCCAGCGCCAGATGTAAGTTACAATCCCAGCGTACACCAGTATTACTTCCAGGGCGGAATAAATTGGCGACCAGGGATGCGAGTCACTTCCGGCTTCAAATTCACCCGCTGAGGTTACTGCGTTCATGAGAATTCCCACACTCATTCTACGTCAACCCGGCCAAAGAACGAAAAGGCGCCCAGCATTTTTTCTGATGGCGGGCGCACTGGTTGGGTTGGTCGCGCTAATTCTTCCGCCATGCTTTCGCGCGCAGGGGGCGCCGTCCCCGAGGCCTGCGCAGGAGCGGCATGTGCTGGTCATTTCCGTGGACGGACTGGGAGCCAGCCTCTATGACCGTCTTGCCGCGAAGATTCACATTTCCAACCTGCCGAGACTGCGGAGGGAAGGAAGCTACGCAGAGGGTGTGGTGGGCGTCTACCCTTCGTTGACGTACCCTTCGCACACGACCATCGTTACCGGGCGGATGCCCGCGGAGCACGGCATCTACTCCAACTTGTCGTCGCGCGAGCCGGGCAAGAACCTCGGAGACTGGTTCTGGTTCGCAAATGCCATCAAAGTGCCAACGCTCTGGGATGAGGCGCGCGCGCACCATATGACGACGGGTGCGGTTTTCTGGCCGGTGGCGGCAGGCGCGCCGATTGATTGGGACGTGCCGGAGATCTGGGACCCCCAGAAGTCCATGATGGTGGATCCCACCTACGTCGCGAAGTACGCTACCCCCGGTCTGCTGTTCGAAGCTCTATTGGAAATCGGCCCGCCCCAACCCGGGCAGGAACTTGATGTGACGAGGACTCGCCTGGCGACGTTCATCCTGAAGAAACATAAGCCGGACCTCCTCCTGGTTCACCTGGTCGACCTGGACGGGGAGGAGCACCAATTTGGCCCTGACAGCCCCCAGGTTGCCGCAACCCTCGAAAAGATTGATGGTCACATCGGTGAATTGCTGGCCGCCGACCAGGCCGCCGGGCTGGCTGATTCCACCGATGTCTTCATCGTTTCCGACCACGGTTTTCTGCCCGTTCAGACGCAAATCAAGCCGAACGTGCTGTTCGTGAAGGCGGGGCTGTTGACCGCAGACGAGGAAGGGAATGTTACTGGAGGAAGAATCGCCACTGTCGCCAATGACGGCTCATTCTTCATTTATTGGCCGGAATCAGAGGACCTTCGCTCCAAGGTGAACGAAGCTCTGAAACCCCTGCGTGACCAAGGATTGCTGTGGGCCGTCCTCGACCGCGCAGCTTTGAAAGAATTGGCTGCGGAGCCTGCCGCGCAGATGGCGCTGGAAGCACCGACGCGTTACGCTTTCAGTAGCGGCGCGGCTGGCGACTTGCTGGCGAGGGAAAAAAGTACGACTGGAACGCACGGATACTTGCCTTTTCGCCAAGAACTTGAAGCGTCGTTCATCGCGTGGGGACCGGATATCAGGTCTGGAGTGGATCTGCACGAGATTCGGATGACGGAAATCGCTCCCACCATCTTGAAAGCGATGGGGATCGACGACCCGAAATTCGGTGATCGACCGCCCCTCAAGGGACTTTTCAAGTGAAGAAGACAGGAGTCAGAAGAGGAGCAAGGAGCAGATTTATGAATGGTGAATGGGGAATGGCGAATGGTGAATTGGGGATGCAGAACTTGCTTTGCGCGCCTAGGGCCTCTGACCGCCGCACTTCTTCAATTCACCATCCAGAATTCACAATTCAGAATTGCCCTAGTTCCTAGCCCCATCTCCTCTAGGGGAGCGGCTGTCTTGTGCTGGTGTAGTAGGACCACTCGCTGGCCCAGGTGGCCACGCGGAACCAGTAACGGCCGAACATAACGGCTTGTTGAACAACAAAAAGGCTGGCCAGCGCCAGGAGTTCACGGATGTGCGGCCCGCCGGCGATGGTTGAATTGACGAATCCCCATGGGAACAGCAGCCGGTAAACTCCCAGGAGCGCCAACCCGAAGCATGAAGGCACGACATAGACTCCTATTGCTTTCCTGAGACGGCCGAGCGAAAAACCCAGGGAAGCGAGGAAGGCTTGGATCGCGCCCGTACCCTCTTCCAGCACCAGCCGGACGCGTGCATAGTCCATAACCAGGTTGACAAAACCCAGGCCCAGCACCACGAGCAATGAGACTGCGAGGCGAGCCCAGAAAACCGCCCGGTCGTCGGCCCAGTTGTCCACCCAGTGATCCACCCACTGGCCCAACTTTTCCTTCAGGAGCTCGAAGACGATCCAATAGCAAATGAGACCGATGACCAGGAGACGCAGCAAACGCCATGCGTAGTGTCCGGTGTGGCGAAAGAAATCTCCGATCGAATATTCCAGGTCAGGCGCTTTGAAGCGAGTCAGCACTCCGCCGGCCAGAATCGAGTTCAGCGCCAACGAGACGAAGCCCATGCAAACAATCACCGTCGCATAACGATCGAAGCTACCCGGATTATTGAAGGCGAAGTCCGTTAACCAATCAACGGAGAAGCCGCGCGCCATTTCCTGGGCCATAAGGCTGTGCGCGGTG
Organism: Terriglobia bacterium; assembly: GCA_050011515.1. GTDB lineage: Bacteria > Acidobacteriota > Terriglobia > UBA7540 > UBA7540 > CAVROP01. The sequence goes on from JBEKIZ010000022.1 coordinate 18,722, forward strand.
AAACGCTGGATGCCACGGTAGATGGGATATCCGGCGAGGGCGGCAATGGCAAGGTTAGCAAGGAACAGAATCCCGACTGCCGACCCGCTGCGGCGTGTGATGGAAAGTCCCTGCCGAACGGATGACCCGACACTCATTCTAAACCTCCCTCGTTGTCATTCCGAGCGCAGCGAGGAATCTCGCTCTGGTTCTTTCTTCCACCAACACTTCGGCACGTGGCTTGGGCTCCGATCCACCATAGCGCAGAGCGAGATTCCTCGCTGCGCTCGGAATGACATCCGCGGCCTGGCCGGCGCAAGCCCAAGCCCTACATTCACCGACGCCCCAGGCCTCAACTGAAGAAACCGGCGGCGAAGAACAGATTCTCAAGCCAGAAAATCCAACGGATGTACCACTTGGCTGCGGCGCGGTTGTCGGGCTCGGCCAAGCGGCTGTTATGGGTGAAGTTCGCTTCCAGCGCCAGCTTTCGCTGCGGGTCCACTTCTGCGGAGGTCACTTTGGAGGGTTTCTCGAAAACAAACTTCACCCAGCGATACTTTCCGTCCCAGTTTCGTTGGACGGTCTCGCCATTATCGAAGCGAATCACCACATCCACAGGCGCAAGGGCTTCGCCCAGACGACGCACGACGACTGTAGACCGATAGAGCTTTGTCTTACTTTCCTCAGCGATCTTGGCAGCGTCCTGTTCGAGGTAGGTGTTCCTTTTTCCATTTTTGTCGTATACCCCGACTTTGCCCTCGAGGGGTTCGCTTCTGAGGTCACTGACTTCGTAGTCGGCAAGGTTCGAGCTGTAGAAGAACTGCTCGAAAAACCAGTTCATGTTTTGCCCGGAGACTTCGTTCACGACGTCGATAAAGTCCCGAGTGGTGGGATGACGATAGCGCCAGCGTTGCTGATAGGTGCGCATCACGCGCGCCATGGTTTCCGGGCCCAAATAGCTCTCCAGCGTTCGGAGCACGAGACCCGGCCGCGCATAAGAATTAACTATATAACTTCCGCCGTTCAGATATTGCCATCCGTTCCGGACCAGTTCGTCATCCTTGGCATGCTCAAGGTATGCAGGGCGACCTTCAGTGCGTTCCGGGATTCCGACACACGAGAAGTAGCTACCCATGGGGAAATCTCTGCCCCTCCCGAAGGGGAACTGTGGCAACCTGATATTGAACCACGGGTAAATGAGCAAAGGCATGCCGAAGATGTATTCATAACAGCATCCCTGGCCATAAGCGGTTTCGAAGACTTTATCGGTTGAGTAGGTGTCGAACCCTTCGTCGAGCCATGCTTCCTCGAATTCATTGTTCCCCACCAAGCCATACCAAAACTGGTGTCCAAACTCATGGACGGTGACGCCCTCGGGGTCAAAGGAATGCTCGCCGGGCCAGAAGTAAGTGCCGCCCGCAATGAACGTGGGATACTCCATGCCGGCGGTGTTCGAATTGCCTGGGGGATCGACCACCGTCAACGTGTCGTAAGGATACTGGCCGTACCACAAACCGAAATATTTAAGCCCGTTGAAGGCGGCGCGGAAGTAGCGGTCCGCGAGGCTGCGGTGATCGGGCTGGACCAAGAGCGTAACCGACACGTCGCGGAGGGCAACCTGGTCAGCGGGCAGGTTAAGGATTCGGGCCCAGCTCAGGAGTTCGTCGCCGCGTACTTCATGGCCCCAGTCGAAGGTGCGGGTGAGCTTGATAAAATGCGGGCTGGCGGTCCAGGCAAAATCGTGAACGTCCTCCTGGTGGAAGTAATAAGTTGTAGTCCGGTCAGGATTGCTTTGGGTGCGGCGCAAAAACCCCGTTGCACCCAAGATATAATTCGAGGGGACAGTCAGGTCAACGTCCCAGGCGCCGTAATCCGCAAAAAACTCGGTATTGGCGTGGAATTGGTGGCAATTCCAGCCACCTTCCTTGCGCCCGCGCTCGCCCGCTGCTTCGTAAACGCCGATCTTGGGGAACCACTGTCCAACCAGGATGTAATCACCCTCATAGCCCGTGCGTGCCAAGGCGCGTGGGAGCTTGGAAGTGAAATCGACCGAGAGCTCAATGCTGCCGTGGGGTGGAACGGGCTGCGGTAGCGGCACTCGGATTACGCTCTGATCGGCGGCATTATCGTCGTCGGGGTGTACGAAGGTTATCGCCGGCGTCAGATCTGCGCCGCCTACAATCTGAAGTTTGTTGACGTCTACCCATCCCCACTTTTGTCCTTCCGGCTCGGCTTTCCATTCTTTCAGCAGACTGCGGCGTCTGCTGATGGAGGATTCCCGCAGGAATGTGCTATCCATGTTTTTGAATGCATTGAGATACAAGTGGAAATATAGGTCCGGAATGGAATCCTCAGTGTGGTTCCACCAAGTAAGGTTGTAGTGGCCCGCGACCTTCTTCGTGGCCGGATCGAACTTGGCTGAAATCTGGTAGCGGACGATGGGATGTTCGATGCGAGATTGGTAAGTCTGAGCGCTGACGTTGATGCCGAATGGCACCAGCACCGCCAGCACTCCGAGCAAGATTCGTCTGTTCATCTTTTTCTCCAAAAGGGGAACACGAACCGGATGGTCAAGAAAATTCCTGCGGTCAGCGTCAGTCCCACGAGTTCGAGAAAGACTGCGCGGAGGAATTTGCTGGCGGGAAGGCCCAATTGCTCGCGCAGCCAAACCCAGGAACAGATGTCGAAAACATAAAGGCCAACCGTGCAGTCGCGGGTTGTCCGACTGGCGGCATAAAGGAGCAAAGCAATAATGAAGATGCCGGCCACGATCCTCAGCGCATAGATGAGAGTTCGCACGTAGGGCAGTTTCTCCGCCACTCGCAATTTTCCTCCGGTTGATTCACTGCGGCGGCATTGTACCTGCCGGGCGCACAGCTTGCAAGATTGTTTAAATTATCCTGTCAGATGCGGCTCGCCTGGGAATGTTGGAGGCGCGGGTGAGAATCGAACTCACGCATAAAGGTTTTGCAGACCTCTCCCTTACCACTTGGGTACCGCGCCCGAAGACAGTGACAAGTGACTAGTGGCAAGTGACGAGCAATAAGTCGAATCCGATTTGTGCTTGCTCGTCACTCGTCACTTTTCACTCGTCACTGAAGTTTCTGGAGCGGGAAACGGGATTCGAACCCGCGACTTCGACCTTGGCAAGGTCGCACTCTACCACTGAGTTATTCCCGCTTGGCCACAAACCTTATCTCTCGTCAAGTGATTATAGGAAGCGGTGATTCGTAAAGTCAAGCCGGTTCCAGCCCGCCCTTCTGCAATGCGTCCGCGGGAGCGGTTGGGAGCTGGGCCGCCTCGCGCAAGAACTTTGCGGACTCCTCCGGCGGTGTGGGATTGATGTAGAAGCCCGTGCCCCATTCAAAGCCGGCGACTTTGGTCAGTTTTGGCATGATCTCCAGGTGCCAGTGGTAGTAATCCTCTGTGGATTCCCCGATGGGCGCGGTGTGAATGATGTAGTTGTAAGCAGGCCACTCCAGCACGCGGTCCAGACGCGACAGCATATCCTTCAGAATCGGAGCGAGCTGCTCGAACTCAGCTTTCTGGGATTGTTCGAAGGCACATTGGTGGGTCTTGGGGATGATCCATATCTCAAAGGGGAATCTTGGAGCAAAGGGCGCCAGAACCACGAAGGCCTGATTCTCCGCAATCAGCCGCACACTCTTTTCCATCTCCTGGCGAATGATATCGCAAAAGATGCAGCGCTCTTTGAAGTTGTAGTGTTCACGCGCGCCGTCCACCTCTTCGCGGACGCGCTTGGGCACAACGGGCAGAGCGATGAGCTGGGAGTGGGTATGCTCGAGCGAACCGCCCGCAGCCTCACCGTGGTTCTTGAATATCAGGATGTATTTGAAGCGCCGGTCTTTCTCGAGGTCCAGAATGCGGTCGCGGTAGGCCCAAAGCACGTCCTCGACTTTGCGCGTGGGCATGGTGGCCAAGGTCAGGTTGTGCTGCGGCGTCTCGATAATGACCTCGTGCGCCCCGATGCCATTCATCTTGTCGTAAAGGCCTTCACCCTGCCGGTTGAGTGTACCCTCGATGCCCAGGGCAGGGAACTTGTTCGGCACAACGCGCAGCGACCAGCCGGGGGTATCCCGCGCGCTACCATTGCGGTAAGCAAGAATTTCCGGCGGCGTTTTCTTTTCGTTGCCAGGGCAGAATGGACAGAAGCCCGAGCCGTGGATCTGAACTTTGTCCCGGACGAAATCCGTTGGTCTTAGGGCTCGGTCAGTAGCAATGATGACCCACCGCCCGGTAATGGGGTCTCTTCTTAGTTCAGGCAAAGGTTTTACTCCTTCCGCGGCTAAACCCCGAAGGGAAGCGGCCAGTCAAGCCTTGAAAGCATCCTTGAGCAGCCGAACTTGCAAGCCCTCCTCCGGGTTCAATGACACGCTCACCACATCAAAGCGGCAGTTTATGGGTTTCCGTCCGAGTTGCCGCAAGTATTCCTGGGCTGCCCTGATAACCCGCTTTTGTTTGTTCGGGGAAACCGCTTCCTCGGGCGGACCCGCTGCCTCGGAGGTCCGAGCCTTCACTTCCACAAAGACCAGGATGGGCCCATCCCACCCCACCAGGTCGAGCTCTCCGGCGCCTGAACGGGCACGCCAGTTTCGCGCCACTACAGTATATCCTGCTTGGCGCAGATACCAATAGGCCAGAGTTTCCCCGCGTACACCGAGGTCCGGAATTTCGGATTCGCCCCGCTCTTCCTGCTGTAATAAGGCCGCCCTTTGCGCGCGCTGCCGCTCTTTCCATGCCAGCGCACGATACATCAACCGTGCCAGCAAACCCATTGTAATAGCAACCCGCGCCGTGTGACAGGTAATGCCCGGGCTCAGCGCTCAACCCTCGACTTTGACAGGTCACGAACGCCCTAGCCACGGACAGAAATTCGAGCGCCGATGCGTCCATTGGCCGAGCTATTTCTCGACCTCGGCGAGGCAAGCGTCGAGGATTTCGAGCGCGATATCCGCGTGCTCCCGCTCGATGATCAAGGGTGGCATCAGTCGCACGGTGCTCTCGCCGCAGCCCAGGACGAGCAGGCCCTGATGGAATGCCCTCTCGATGACCTTGTGGCGCGCCTCCGGGTCAGGCTCACGTGTTTCCTGGTTCTTGACTAACTCGATTCCGATCATCAGGCCGCGCCCCCGCACCTGGCCCACAAGCGGGTGCTTGTGTGGCCAGTCCGCAAGCCGGCCCATGATGTATTCTCCCATGCGCGCGGCGTTCGCAACATACTTTTCTTCCAGCAAGCGAATAGTCTCCAGCGCCGCCGCGCAAGCCACCGGGTTCCCTCCGAAAGTGGAGGCATGCGCGCCCGGACCCCAGTCCATCAACTCTGCGCGGGCTACCGCCACGCCGAGTGGCAGGCCGGAAGCGATGCCCTTCGCCGTGACCAGGATGTCGGGTACAACGCCGAAGTGTTCGCAGGCCCACATCTTTCCGGTGCGCCCCATTCCGCACTGGACTTCATCGAAAATCAGCAGGATGCCGTACCGATCGGCCATCTGCCGCAGCCTGACCAGAAAGCTGGGAGGGGGCACGATGTATCCGCCTTCGCCCTGGATCGGCTCCACCACAATCGCCGCCACTTCATCCGGAGGAACGGCCGTCCTGAAGAGCTGATTCTCGATGAACTCTGTGCAGACCCAATCGCAAGGGCACTCCGGCGCGCGATGCCCAGCGGGGCATCGATAGGGGTTCGGGTACGGAGCGTGCGCCACTCCGGAAAGCAAGGGGCCAAAACCACGCCGCTGGACGGGTTTGCTCGCGGTCAGGGAAAGCGCGCCCAAGGTTCGGCCGTGGAACGCGCCCATGAACGCAATCAAGCGATGGCGCTTGGTGTGGTAGCGGGCGATCTTTATGGCGGCTTCAATGGCCTCGGCGCCGGAATTCCCGAACACCACCCGCTTGGGGAATTTGCCCGGGGTTATGGCCGCCAGTTTCTCCGCGAGTTGAACCAGCAGGGGATAGTAGAAATCCGTGCCCGACATGTGAATCAGCGTTTCCGCTTGGCGCTGAATGGCGCGCACCACGTCTGGGTGACAATGGCCCGTGGATACCACCGCGATGCCCGCCGCGAAATCCAGAAACACATTCCCGTCCACGTCTTCGACGCCCACGCCTTCGCCCCGTTTGGCGACCATGGGGTAGTCCCGCGTATACGAAGGCGAGATGAATTGGCGGTCGAGTGCCAGGACCTTCTGAGCTTCCGGACCGGGCAGAAGCGTTTTGATTGAAGGGACCTTCTTTTCCATGTGAATCCTCCTCTGCGCCGCCGTGGGGCGAGCGCTTTCCTAGCAAACGTTTTGGGGATTTCGTAGGGCCGAACGGCGTTCGGCCTTGGGCCAGCGCCGCTGGCCCCTACGCATTTGGCTGCGGCCCCGGCCACTCTGCGTTGTGAGGGATTAGTCCCCGCCAAAAAGGTTGGGTCGCGCCAATAAAGGAAGTGTGAACCGCAAGCTAGACATGATTACTTCCGCTTCCAACGAGTTCCGAGCTTGCTATCTTCTAGTATAACACCGACCTTCTGAAGATTCTGGCGAATTTCATCGGCGCGGGTAAAATTGCCCTTGCGACGCGCCTCGTCACGTTCCGCAACCCATCCCTCGATTTCCTCGTCGGTCAGCGACTCCATCGCCACCGCGCCGGTGTGCCCATTCCCAATTGCCGCCTGTCCGATGTCCGCAGGCGGCGGAGGGACGGGAGTGGCCAGGCTTGAATCGCGGGGTTTGATGAAACCAAATTTCACCAGCTTTTCGTGGTCATTGTCGTCGAGGACGCAGAAGATGCGGTCCCAGCGGTCCAGCGTGTCCAGGAAGGCAGCGCGATCACCCGTGCGGAATTCGCCCTGGTCCATGGCCGTGTTTCCATCCCGCACCATGGCGAAGACGGCGCCGAGGGCTTCGGCGGTGTTCAAGTTGTCGTCCATGGCATCTTCAAACGCCTGGCAGGCGGCGCGGGCACGATCCTGGAAAGCGGCATTCCCCCCCGCAGAGAATGACTCTTGGGCCAGCCGCAAGCGGAAATTCCTGAGCCGGTCGATGGATTGTTGCGCCTGGTGCAGGCCATCAAAGGTGAAGTTCAAATGCCGGCGGTAAGGGACCGAGGCCAGCAAGTATCGGATCGCCGAGGGCTTGTAACCCTTGGCTAAAAGGTCGCGCAACGTATAGAAATTGCCCAGTGACTTCGACATCTTCTCGCCGTTGACGATCAGATGCTCGGCGTGCAGCCAGTAGCGCACGAAGGGCTTGCCCGTGGCCGCCTCGCTCTGCGCAATCTCGTTCTCGTGATGGGGGAAGATAAGATCGACGCCTCCGGAGTGAATGTCAAAAGTCTCGCCCAGGAATTTCATGGACATCACGGAGCACTCGATGTGCCAGCCGGGCCGCCCGGGGCCGAGCGGCGTCTCCCAAAAGGGCTCGCCTTCCTTCGGCGCCTTCCAGAGCGCAAAGTCGCGGGCGTCGTTCTTGTCGTATTTGTCCGTATCAATCCGTGCCCCGTCGCGGATGCCCGAAAGGTCGATCTTGCTCAGTTGGCCATAGTTCTTGAATGCGGCCACTCGGAAGTAGATCGAGCCCTCACTCGCGTAGGCGTAACCTTTTTCAACCAGCGTCTGGATCACCTTCACCATGTCATCGATCGAGTCCGTGGCGCGCACCACGATTTCAGGATCCTCCAGGCTCAAGAGTTGCCGATCCATTTGGAAGGCTTCGATGTATTTCTCTGTGTACTCGCGCAACGACACGCCCGCGGCTTGGGAATTGCGGATGGTGTTGTCGTCCACATCCGTAAGGTTCATGACGTGCCGGAGCGTGTATCCCCGGTACTTCAACCAGCGCCGCAGGATGTCCTGGAACACGAAGGTCCGGTAATTGCCGATGTGGGGGAAATCGTAAACGGTGGGGCCGCAAGTATATATGCCGACCTTATTGTCGTGGAGCGGCTTGAACTCTTCGATTTGCCCGCTCAGTGTGTTGTGGATGCGGAACGGCATACAGTCAGCCTGCCTGTCAGTGATGCAAGCCCTCAATTCTAGGTACCCGCGCCAAGCAAGTCAAGAAACTGGAAACTGGAAATCAGAATCTGGAAACTGGCAACCTTGTTTTCCAGTTTCGATTTTCCATTTTCTATTTTCCAGTTTCTACTCTCCAGTTTCCATTTTCCAATTTCTATTTTCCAGAGGAGGGGTGACATCCGGCGGTTTCCACTGTATTCTTTTGCACTGTAATAAACAGTCATGCCTATCATGGGAGGCTTTATGCCAGAAGCATCGTGGAAATTCTTCGATTCTTGCACGAGGCGGGACTTTATAAGGACGGCGGGGGCACTCGGGTTGGGCATGGCGACACAGCAAATCTTGGGCCGGAGGGTTTATGCCCACTCCCTGGGCGGGCCCAGCGAGCTGCCTTTGGCTGCCACCCTGAAGATCGACCTTGAACGGCGTCTGGGCACAATCGATCCCAACATTTACGGGAACTTCATTGAGCATCTTGGCCGGTGCATCTATGGCGGGATGTACGACGAGGGCTCGCCTCTGGCCGACGCCGACGGGGACCGCACGGACGTTCTCGAGGCGGCGCGCAAGCTCCGCGTCACGCAATTGCGATGGCCGGGCGGGAACTTCGGCTCCGACTATCACTGGCAGGATGGAATCGGCCCCAAGGATGCCCGGCCCGCGCGTTACGACTTGGCGTGGTTCGAACGCGAATCGAACCGCTTCGGGACCGACGAATTCATTTCGACTTGTCGGAAGCTGGGAGCGGCGCCGTACATTGGCGTCAACATCGGCACGGGCACCATCGACGAAGCTTCCTCCTGGGTGGAGTACTGCAACCGGCAGGATGGAACCTACTTTTCAGACTTGCGGAAGAAAAATGGTCATCCTGAGCCCTACGCTGTGAAGTACTGGGGCATTGGGAACGAGATTTACGGCGATTGGCAAATCGGCCACAAAAACGTCGCGGACTACGCCAAAATGGGGCTGGAATTCGCCAAGGTGATGAAGTGGCAAGACCCCAGCATCAAGCTGGTGGCTTGCGGCACCGGCGACCCGAGCTGGGACCGGCCCGTGCTCGAATCCATGGTCAATCATGTGGACTACATCTCCGCGCACCACTACTCGGTCACCGACGAGCTGAAGGATTATTACGAGATCCTGGGTTCGGTGGCGCAAATGGAGCAAATCATACGCAACTCTGCCCTGGTAGCCGAGAGCGTCTCCGCCCAGGCACGAAAGCCCACGCCGGTGTGGACCGCGCTCGACGAGTGGAACATCATCAACAACTGGGCAGACGGATCAAAGCGAGACGACGTTCATAAATACGAAATCATTTATAACCTCCGGGACGCTTTGTGGGTGGCGTCGGCTTTGAATTCCATCCAGCGCCATTGCCGCACCGTGCGCATGGCCAATCTCGCTCAGCTCGTCAATGATATCGCGCCGATGCAAACTTCACCCACCGGCCTGCTCCTGATGACCACCTATTACCCGGTGGAGCTGTATGCCAGCCGCTCCGGCAACGTCGCCCTGGATGTGATGGTGCAGTCACCACGCTTTGAGACCAAGAGCTTTTCCGACCAGCCTTATCTTGACGTCGCGGCAACCTACGATGAAGCGAAGCAGAAAGTCATGCTTGCGGTTGTCAATCGCCGTAAGGAGGGCGACTTGACCGGCAGTGTCGAACTCGCAGGACTGCGCGCCAAGCCCGGCGGCCGCGCTTTCCAGATCACGGGCGCCAGCCCTGAGGCGACGAACACCTTTGCGAACCCTCATGCCGTGGTCACTCAAGAGGTGAAACTCGAGGCCTCGGGCAGCCGCTTCGAGTACCAATTCCCGCGCCACTCGATTTCCTGGCTGGAATTCGAGGTCGCATGAGAACCCCACGTGGGCGCGCCCGCTCCTTCCTGGTGCTCGTTTAGGGCATGAGAAAGGGGCAGGCGCATACCACGTCTCTCGTGAATCCCAAATGGTTCGGTGCGGACATAAGGTTAACAGATTGTTTCCAGATATTGATGCGTTGTGGATCGAATTCGGTGATAGACTGGGGGGCAGGTACGGAAATTGCTGTGAGTCAAACAGGGTGGCTCAAATGGACCGGCGAGGTCAAGTTTGCCTTGTCTGGCATTGGCAAGCAACTTGAGCCACCGCGGGGTGTGCGATGTCGCTAAAATTAAAGGCATTATGGGCAGTACTGGTATTCTGCATGGTGGGGGGGACCTTCGCGGCGCAAGAGAAGAAAGGAGAAGCGCAAAGCTCTGGCGCCTCGAGTTCAACGGCAGCCACTCCGTCCCCAGTGCACGACACTATAATATCGCCAGAAGACGCAGCCAGGAAGAACCCGATCAAGTTTACCGATGCATCTGTGGATCGCGGCAAGAAGGTCTTTAAGACCCAGTGCGCGTTGTGCCACGGAGAAAATGGAGACGGGAAAGGCGACTTGGCGAAAGAGATGACATTGACCCTCCCTGACTTCGCGAAACCCGACGCTTTGGCCAAGCGCACTGACGGCGAGCTATTTGCGATTATCGGAACGGGGAAGGATCCCATGCCAAGCCAGAAGGGGCGAATGACGGAGCCACAGTTATGGAATTTGGTGAACTACCTTCGGGCCCTGGGCGGAAAGGTCCCTGGCAAGTCGACGGCGAAGGAAGCCGCCGACGAAAACGTGATTCTCGTTCCACAATAGACGCTCCGAACGCGATGGGAATGCAGACGAGTTTTGGGCGCTCCGCCGTGGGGACTCCTCGGCAATGCCTCAGGGGAGTCCCGAACTGCTTGAGGGGCTTGGTTAACGAGTGGCTAATCTCTTGGCCAAACTGAGCACGACATCCCGATCCGGCTCGGCCAGACGGGTCAAGACGGTCGTGAGCTTGACGATGAACTGATCATCCCCCTCCATCGCGCCGTTCTCTGCCGTAATTTCTTCCAAGGTCTTCCGGGGCGTGAGGCTAGGTGTGGGTGGAGCCTCTTCTCCGCAATAAAAGAGCTGATACAACGGGACATCGAGGACCGCCGCAAAGCGCTCCAGGGTCTCCAGCGAAGGGACGGTGTGACCGTTTTCTACGCGGGAGATGTAGCATCGCAATAAGCCGATGCGATCCTCGATATCCCCTTGAGACATGTGCTTCTGCTCGCGAAGCTGCCGCAGGCGTGAACCGATTAACATGGGTTTACTCTCTTTCATTATTTCCTTCTCGTATTTTACTTACAGCCATATCCAAGATGGTAAATTTTCGTCGGCTTTGCTTGACTAGGCAAGGGCACTGAAGTACCGGTACGGAAGTCTCGTGTTTTGTCGCAGTTAATTGCTTGGAAGAGCGATTCGCTTGCACCCCCTCACCCCTGTCCCCGCGGCCGAAAGTCCGCCAATCTTAATCGCCGGCGACAGGGGCGTGGTCCTCCGGCCCTCCCTCAAGGCGGGTTGGGAGGATGGGCTCGGGTGAGGGCGCGGATTCTTCATTCCCTCCTCCCCTCTCCCCCTTGGGGGTGAGAAGCTGTGAAAAAATCCTCGGACGAGCAAAAGCATTTCATCCCGCGAGGCGGGACAAAGTCGTAGAAGGCGCAAAGAAAACAAAGCAGTTGTTCTTTGCGAGTCTTTGCGCTTTGGTCCCGCTTTGCGGGATGAGGTGGTTTATTTTTTCACGGCTTCAGAGGGGCCGGGGGTGAGGGGGTCACGCGGCAGACTCTGTAACAGTTATTTCGTGACAGCCCGTAGGGGCCGCGAAATTCCATCCGGCGCCGCAGGGTGGTTCGGCCAGCTATTTCAACACCATGCTCAGTAGTGCCATTCTGACGTAGAGGCCATTCTGTGCTTGGCGGAAATAGGCGGCCCGCGGATCACTGTCGACTTCCATCGCGATCTCATCGAGGCGGGGAAGCGGATGCATGACTATGGCGTTGGCCTTCATCAAGCGCAGGGATTCTGAACTGATCACGTAGACGCCGCGGCACTGCTCGTAGTCGGCAGTTCGGTCTCCAAAGCGCTCCTTTTGAATCCGCGTTTGGTAAACCACATCCACCTCGGGCAAGACTTTATCGAGGTCAGTTTCTTCTGTGTACCAGACCTGCTTCTCGCGCAGGTGGTCAAGGATATCCTCTTTCATTTTCAACGAGGGAGGAGCGACAAAATAGATTCTGATGTTCTGGAACTTACTCAATAGATAGGTCAGCGAGCGAACGGTGCGGCCTTGTGCCAGGTCGCCTACCATGGCGATGTGCAAGCCATCAATCGAGCCTATCTCTTTATGAATGGTGTAGAGGTCAAGCAGGGCCTGGGTGGGATGTTGGCCGGCCCCATCTCCAGCGTTAATTACCGGGATGCGTGATACCGACGCCGCCCGTTTGGCCGACCCAACCTCGTAATGGCGGAGCACGAGGACATCCGCGTAGCCGTTCAAGATTCGTACCGTGTCCTCGAGTGTCTCGCCCTTGGCGACCGAGGAGAACTCAGCGGCGTTTTCCGTGGAAATCACGCTCCCACCGAGTCGGTACATCGCCGTTTCAAAGGAGAAGCGGGTCCGGGTTGACGGCTCATAGAAGAGGGTGGCCATGATTCGCCCGTGGAACTGGGAAGTCCCACCGCCTGCCACCACCTGCTCCATTTCTTGAGTGGTCTCAATGAGACGCAAAAGTGTAGGTACATCGAATTGCTGGGCTTCAATTACATGGTGCAAATCCATGGGATTCAAACTCCTTCAGTCTCCTGACTTCAAACTCCTGACTTCTTCCCGTAGAATGACCCGCCCTTACTATTCTCGCGTCCTGTCCAAGCAGCAAAACGCTAAGCTGCAAGATACTCCGGGGATTATCATTCCGTCAACTCGGGGTTAGAGTCAGCTTTCAGCGGTCAGCCATCAGCCGTCAGCTTCTCGCCTTCACCAGTTTCAGATCCTTCAGTCTGGAATGCCGGCAGCTCTATGCTTCTGAAGAGCCGTTGAAGAGAAGAAGTCAGGAGTTAGAAACCAGAATCGCAGGTGTCAGGTATCGGGTGACGGGTGGCAGGGGCCGGATTGTGGGGGTCCGCAAAAACTCACCATAGACCGCGGGCCCGCCGCGGCGGGACAACGGACAACGGACAACGGACCACTGACCCCTGACTTCTGCACTTCTTGGTTTGATTCGGCTTTTGGCAAGGTGACGCCATGACAAAGTTTCTGCCCGCCCCGTGAATTGCCACAGACTCGCGGAAAAACGCCTGGAAATTCTCCAGCAAGGTGATATCATTCCGTCGCATGAATTCCCACAGTAAACAAATTGCGGCAGTGAATAACACGACAGAAGAATTCCCACCCCGCCCCGTCCAACCTCGCGACGAGGCACGCGGCCGTCTCTGGCAGTACATCCTAGCCTTCTTTGCCGGAACGGCGCTCGTCGGAACTCTCACCACGCTTCATATTTTGGAGAAAGAAAAGGCTGCCATTGCCTATTGGCAGGACCAACAGTCGACCATCGTGGACGACCGGGCGCGTCAGATTTCAAACTGGCTGGGGGAACGCCGAGCCGATACAAGGCTGCTTTCCTCATATCTTTCCGTTCAGCAACTACTCCATCCGGTTGAGAAGTCGGGTTCGAGTGGCGTTTTTCAGACGAGCGTACTGGAAGACGTTTCAATGCTCATGGACCAGTTCGCTTTCACACACGGCTACGCAGGCATCTACCTTATCAGCCCGGAGGGACGTGTGGCAGCCCGGTCCGGGAGCTCGGAGAGCGTGTCGCCCGCAGTGATTGAAAGCGCGCGCAACGTCTTGCAGGGCGACGCCTCTTGGGTTGGCCTCGTGGGCGAGACTCCGGCGAACAGTTTTGTATATTTCATTTCCCCGGTCTTTGCAGGTATGCGCTCCAAGGTGGAGGCGAAGCCCTCGCCATCGTGCGTTGGCGCGATCGCCTTGCAAATCGACCCCAAAAGAAGTCTGTTTCCACTCTTGGTGACGGAGGGTGTGCCCACGCGCAGTGGTGAAACCCTGCTCTTGCGACATGAAGGGAACGAAGTGATTTACTTCTCACCGCTTCGCAACGTACCTCTCACCCAAGGGTTTTTGCGCCGTCCTCTCTCGGTGTTAACGACCAAGCCTGGGTGGGAAGACAAATCTTTGAGCGGAGAGATGTTGGATTATCGTGGCGTCCCTGTCATGAGCGCCGAGCGGCGTATCCCGCTGACTGATTGGACACTGGTGAGAGAGATTGATCGCAAAGAAGCGCTTGAAGACTTTTACCAAACAGCTCGCCTCGAGGCGATGGTGGGAGCGTGTATTGTTCTGGCTTTCGCCTATGTGTTGATCGGGTACCGGCGGAAGATGCTGGCTCGCGCCCTGGAAGAGAGGGTGGAACACCAGCAGGCAATCCTTGCCATCCAGGCGTTTGCGCAGCAGATGGTGGACAATGTTCCGGTGGGTTTACTGATCCTCTCTCCTGACCTGAACGTGCTATCGGCCAACCGAACGTATCTCGAAGCGTTCCATCTGCGCCCGGAAGAAGCCATAGGGCGGTCTCTGCCCGAAGTCATACAAGCAGTAGGGCCGCCACGCCGGATCACTGGCGCCACGGGGCCTAGCAGCGGGCCGCATGATGTGCTGGTGGATCTGGCCGCGCCAGGGGGAATAGGCACCCGGCCCGCCCGGCTCACTCTGACCGAGATCTCAAACGGGCAGGGCAAGGGTCGCCTTTTGCTGACCGTGGAGGACCTGACGGAGAGCGAGCGCCTGCGGACGGCTGCCGAAGCTTCGGGGCGCCGCCTGCGAGAACTGGTGCAAAGCATTGACGCGATCGTTTGGGAAGCCGAGGCCCAGACCCATCAATTCACTTTTGTGAGCCAGCGGGCTGAACAGATCCTGGGCTATCCTGTCGGGCAGTGGCTTAGCCAAGCTGATTTCTGGGAGCAGCATCTCCATCCGCTCGATCGCGAACAGGTTGTGGGCGCGCGCCGACAGGCGATCGCGGAGGGGCGAGATCACAGTCTTGAATACAGGGTGCTGGCGGCGGACAGTCGCCAGGTTTGGCTGCACGATACAGTCCATTTGGTTTTGGATGCGGAGGGGCGCCCCATCCAACTCCGCGGGGTGGCCATTGACTCCACCAAGGGGAAGCTGGCCGAGGAGGCGTTGCGGGCTTCCGAGGAAAAGTACAGATTGCTTTTTGCAGGAAACCTCGCCGGGGTCTTCTATGCGAATCTGGACGGCACCGTCCTGGATTGTAACGACGCGCTGGTTCGGATTCTGGGCTACGACTCGCGCCAGGAGCTTCTCGGCCGCAACCTCTCGGATTTCTTCTCTGATCCGGCAGATCGAGAGCAGCTATCGAAGGCCCTGCTTCAGGGAAAGGCGCTGGCCAATTTTGAAGAACCGGTGCGCCGCAAGGACGGGAGCTTGATATGGCTTCTGATGAATGCCTGCTTGATGGAAGGGCCGAGGGGGCAGCCGGCGATCGTTCAGGCGACATTGATTGACATCACGGAACGCAAAGCGGCGGAAGCAGAAAGAATGCTTCTGATGACCGCTATCGAACAGTCGGCAGAAGGGATCATGATCACCGATGCCAAGGGTACCATCCGGTACGTCAATCCCGCCTTCAGTCGTGTTTCGGGTTACTCCCGCGAAGAAGCCCTTGGGAAAAACCCGCGCATTCTCAAGTCTGGAAAGCAAGACGTGGCTTATTACAGGAAACTTTGGACGACCATCCTGGGCGGCGAAATCTGGCAGGGTGAGATCACCAACCGCCGCAGCGACGGGAGTCTCTACCCGGAGCAGATGACCATCACGCCGGTGCGTGACCAGCGCGGGAAGATCACTCACTTCATTGCTATCAAAGCGGAGGTGACAGAACGAAAGCGCCTCGAGCAGCAGCTTCGGCAGGCGCAGAAAATGGAAGCGGTGGGGCGGCTGGCGGGCGGGGTGGCGCACGACTTCAACAATCTGCTCACCATTATCAGTGGTTACGGCGGACTTCTGCTCGAGCATCCCGGCATCATCGAACCGCTGCGGGGTTATGTCAACGAGATCAGGGATGCCTCGGGCCGGGCCGCCTCCCTGACGCGCCAGCTTCTTGCCTTCAGCCGGCAGCAGGTGTTGGCGCCGCGAGTTCTGGGTCTGAACGCCGTGGTCGCCAATATCGAGAAGATGCTGAAGCGGTTAATTGGTGAGGATGTTGACTTGGTCACGATTCTGGGGGAGCGCTTGTGGCCTGTCAAGGCCGATCCGGGGCAACTCGAACAGGTGCTTCTGAATCTGGCGGTCAACGCGCGCGATGCCATGCCCAACGGCGGCGTATTAACCATCGAGACGGCGAACGTGGAAATGGACAGCACTTCTGCCCAGACCCACTTTCCTCTCTCGCCGGGCCCCTATGTTCTGCTGGCGTTTAATGACACCGGCATCGGGATGGATGCCGAGACACAAGCCCGCATTTTTGACCCATTCTTTACCACCAAGGACAAGGGAAAAGGCACCGGCCTGGGGTTGGCAATGGTCTACGGCATCGTCAAGCAGAGCGGGGGATACATTTGGGTCTACAGCGAAGTGGGGAAGGGGACTACCTTCAAGATTTACTTGCCTCGAACCGCGGAAGAGGTTGATGAGTCGGGCCCCGGGCAAAGTGGAATCAAGGCCCAACAAGGGACAGAGACGCTCTTGCTGGTGGAGGATGAAGACGCAGTCCGGGCGCTGGTGCGAAATGTCTTGAAGGAGAGAGGTTATAGGGTCATGGAAGCCAGCCGCGGTGAAGACGCACTGGAACTCGCGGAACAGTACTGGGGGCAGATCGATCTGCTGGTGACCGACGTGGTTATGCCGCAGATGAGTGGACGCGAACTCGCCCGCCGTCTCGCTAACTTGCACCCGCAGATCAAAGTGCTGTACATCTCGGGTTACACGGACAACGCGGTCTGGTATCAAGGCGGGCTCGATTCCGGCGGGGCATTCCTGCAAAAGCCTTTTTCTTCCGAGGTGCTGGCTCGCAAGGTGCGAGAGGTATTGGACGGTCCTCCCCACGGGCGTTCCTAACAGCTCGCGGCGGCGGACGTCCCGCGAGGCGGGATAGCCCATGGCGTCAGGAGCAGACGGTCGGCACTTTGAGCGTCACTGGGCGCGAACATGAGAACTCAGTTTTCCCACCGCCGCGAGAGCGTCGCGATCCTGCGGGTCGCTCTTCAGGCCCGCCTGATACTCCCTCATCGCCTCCGCCCTTCGGCCCTGGGAGAGATAGAGTGCGCCTAATTTGAAGTGGGCTTGGCTGTTCTGTTGCTGCGGTGAAAGGGACAGCGCGGTGCGGAGTTCCGTCTCCGCAGATGCATTCTGGCCCGTCTTCCCATAAGCGATTCCCAGGTTCAAGTGAGGGTTAGGGTCGTCGGGTTTCAGTTCAATGGCTTTATGGAGGAAGGAGACAGCCTCCGCGTAGCGCCCCTGGTTGGTACACACCAGCCCCAGGTTGTTCAAAATGGATGAGTCGTTAGGGGCCAACCTAAGGGCCTCACGCCACTCCTGTTCGGCAAGCTTCACGTCTCCCCGCTGCCAATGGATCAGTCCGAGCCCGCCGTAACCCCTGACATTCGGCTCGATCTCGACGGACCGGCGAAACTGTTCTTCGGCCTCAACAGTCCGCCCCTCCCCCAGATAGAGCTTTCCCAACGCATTTCGAGCGTTGGAATTCAAAGGAAAAAGGGAGACGGCCGTGCGCAACTCAGGCTCCGCGAGTTCGAGCGAATGCGTATCCATGTACGCGACGCCGAGGTATAGGTGTGAGGCTGCATTATTTGGATCGAACTCGAGGGACTTTTTCAAAAAATCAACCGCTTCTGGGTATTGCTGGTTTTTCAGACACACCATCCCGAGGTCGCCTAATGTATACGGGTCTTGCGGCGCCATTTTGAGCGCTTCATGCCACTCTCGCTCGGCCGACTCCGCATCCCCCATTTCCCAATAGGTTGTCCCCAGAAACTCCCTGACATAGAAAGCGTCAGGACAAGCGGCCAACGTGTTCGTGTAAAGCGTCAAGTCATTTTTCCAATCGCGATTGCGCGTGACGATGCGGAACGAACAAAGTGCCACCAGGAGGACGAACGCGGTGGCAAGTGCCCTGCTCCAGACAGCGCCGCGGGCTGAGGCTCGAGCCCGCAATCTCAGGAATCCCCAACCCAGTAACCAACAAAAGCCTACAGACGGCAGGTAGAGATACCGTATCTCGAAAGCAGCACCGATCGGCATCCAACGGGCGTTCAGGGCCGGAGCCAGCGGCACCAGCATCCACAGGAGCCCGAACGATAGGGGCCGGGCGTGGCGCCACAAGAAAAAGAAAAGGGCGCCGCATACTGTTAAGGCAGCTACCCCCCCAACGACCGCCGGAACGAACCAGCCGGAGGGGGGGTGGAAAGGGCAGAACACGCGGAGGTCCAAGGGCCAAAGAACATTCCAAAGATATTGACCTATCAGGGCGATAGCGGATACAAATGTTTGGTACCAAGTGAGATCGTAATTCCGACCCGACCTCAGTGCCCCCAAAACGCGAACGCGGAACACAAGGTACGCAACGGTCAGGAGCCACAGCACCGCGTAGCGCAAAACTTTTTGAGCCGGCCTCGTTTCCGCACGGTCGGCGCGGTAGAAGTGTTCGTAGACGGTGGCCAGCAGTGGCAGCGTCACCGCCTGCTCCTTGGAGAATATAGCCAGCGCGAAGCTCCCCGCCATAGCAAGCTGCGCGAAGTACGAAAATCTCCCGCCAGGCCGCGCCACTGCCAAGAAAAACCAGAAAGTGAGCAGGTAGAATATGCTCAACTGCAAATCGGGGCTGGCCGCAATCCAGGCAATTGCTTCAGTGTGGATAGGATGGATTGCAAACAATACGGCTGCCATTAATGCCAAATTGCGGTCCTGGAACATCCGCTTCGTAAGTAGAAAGACAGCACACACGACCGCCCCGTGAAGGACGATGTTGGCCAGATGAAAGCCGAAAGGGTGAGGCCCGAAAACTTGATAGCAAAGCAGATACCCCACATTCATTAAGGGCCGATAATATTTCAGGGCCTCCACACCGAGGTAAGAGGAGACCGGAGTCGTAAAGATTTTCGCCAAATGGTGGAAATTGCGGATGTAGGGGTTATCCAGCACCTGCATCTCGTCGTCAGAAACGAAGCCGTTGCGCAGGGTATTTAAATAGGGCAAAGCCGCACCGACCGCCAAAAAGGCAATCAGTGTGAGGTCCGAAAAGCGGGACAAGCCCTGCCGCCCGCTCACGTCGGAAGGAAGATTGGGCTGCTGCTTTTTCAGCCCAACGCTCAGGGGCGCCCGGGAAGAACCTCCACTTCTTCTCCCGGACCCGCCGCGGCCGTGGCGTTGCTGACCGGCTTTATCTGAACGTAGCGGGGCCATGTTATCGAGGTCGGACTTCCATTTTGATTTCACGTCCGACTCTAATGTACACCTGACCACCTCCGCGAACAATGCTCCAGCCCACCGCGGAAGTTGGCCGAAGAAGGGCTTGAGGCGAAGCGCAAGGCGGCCTCAGAAGAGGCCATGGCGATTGAAGCTTGATTCGAGGGGGCCGCTTGGCGTAGAATCCTGCGAGAAAGCGCGATTGAAAGCGGAGATTCCGGCGTAGGGCACTCCTGCCCAGGATGCCAAAATGGAAATCCTGGGACAGGCGCTGCCGGGGGAGGCGCTTGTATGCAACGCGGGCTTGGCTGGGCGGAGAGGTCCATGAACTGCGGGTTCTCGGGCGGAGCAGGTAAGCCCCTGTTGCTCGTGTGTCTGGCGCTCGGGCTAGCTTGGCCCGCCTCCGCACAGCAACGACACAGAGTGCTGATCGCGGGTTTCGAGGTCCAACTCCAGGGTACGGTTCGCCTGGAAGAGGGGAAGAAGCATGTCGCAGACGCGGACGTGCGCCTGGAAGATCCGCAGGGCCGGGTCGTCGGAGAACAACCAGTCAGCACGAACGGGCAATTCTGTTTCTCAGGTCTTCCCAAACTCGCATATACTCTCATCGTGACCGCCGACGGCCATGGGACTTACGTTCAGCGGCTGGACCTAACGAATGAGGGAGGCACGACCAACGTCAATATCGTTTTAAGGCCCATCAAGAACGAGGAAATAACCGCGCCCGCTGATGGGGCCCGCACCGACGCCACGGCACCAAAGAAAGCCCGCAAAGAGTTGGAAAGGGGGGTTCGCGCCTCCGAGGAGCGCAATCTGAGTGAGGCGCACGCCCATTTCGAGAAGGCCGTCAAGATCTACCCCTGTTATGCACGGGCTCAGGTGGATCTTGCCTTGACGCTGATGCGAGAACGCGACTCGCCGCATGCCGAGGCGCCACTCAAGAAGGCGATCGAGTGCGATCCCGACTTCGTGCAGCCTTACCTCCACCTTGGGCGGCTCTTTAACGCCGAGCACCGCTACGACGAGAGCCGCAGCGTCCTGGCGGATGGAGTCCGCCGAGCGCCCAGTTCCTGGCAGTTGTACTATCACCTCGGGCAGGCCGATGAAGGCCTTAAGAACTACCCGCTGGCCGAGCAGGAACTCCTGCGGGCGTTGTCGTTCCGCCCCGACGACTCTGCCGCTGTCCACGAGAAACTCGCTGACGTCTGCTTGAGGGAGAATGCTTACGATAAGGCTTACGCGGAGATGCGTGCCTATCTGCGGACCGATCCCGACGGACCATACGCCGCCAGAATAAGAGCCGCCATGCAGAAGTTGGAATCGGCGGGCCTCGTCCACCCAACGCAGAGTCAGCTCATCTCAGGGCCGCCGAAGTTGTAGTTGTCGGTTGATTAGTTCGCGAGGCGGCGCAGGGTTCTCGCCTGCGCCAGTCGTGGTTGGCGCGTGCTCCGGGACCCAATCCCCAGCAACCGCCTTTCAGCCCGCTTGAGCGGGCGGCATCATTTAGCCCATGGCGTGAGCCATGGGACCGAGTCCCCAGCAACCGCCTTTCAGCCCGCTTGAGCGGGCGACATCATTTAGCCCATGGCGTGAGCCATGGGACCGAGTCCCCAGCAACCGCGTCTCAGCCCGCTTCAGCGGGCGACATCATTAGAGATTATCCTTGTCGTATTTCACCCCGTGCCTTTTGAGCAAGGCAGCAACCTCTTCTTCGTAAGTCAGCTTGCGATGGTGCGCTTCCTGGTTGAGGATGTAATTCCTTACTTCCTCTATTTTCGAGGGGCTGACGCTGAAGCCGGCGTACCCGATTTGCCAGGCAAAGCCGACGGCGGGCCAGCGTTCATTCGCCACCTTTGACGAATTGGCTTTGACCTTGTCCATCATTTCGGAGAGCGAAAGGGCGGCAGGAAGCACGAACAACAAATGAACATGGTCTTTCGGGCCGTTTACAAGCAGTGATTGCCCTTTAAGGCGTCCGATGATCCCTCCCATGTAGGCAAACAATTCCTCCTTGATTGTAGTCGTTAAGAGGGGCCGGCGGTCTTTGGTGCTGAAAATGGCGTGAATGATCAAGCTGCTGTACGTGTGTGGCACTCGTTCCTCTTGAATCCGGTTGATGTCGCCCCTGGCGGGGCTCACGGTTTCTTAGCCATCCCTCATCCCCATAGCTGACGCTATGGGCTAACCGATGTCGCCCGCCACGGCGGGCTTATTGCCGAAGCGCACGCCGTTTCTTACCCCTGGGAGGGGCGCAAGGGTCCGGTGCTCCCTAGCCTCCACGCATTCACTCCCGCAAAACGCTGGGCAGGGGAAAAGAAAAAGCGGGTTGGGCCGCGAGGCCCAACCCGCCAGAGAGTTCCTGCTGCGGAAGGGGCGGTCTGTGAACCACCCCTTGTGTGGAACTCAGAAGGAAACACGCAAGCCAAGCTGGATCATCCGCGTGTATTGGCCCGCCGCCCCCGCCGCCGCCCCTATCGCGTTGAACTGGTTGGTTGGGCCGTAGAGCGCACCGAAGTCGGGCTCATCCAGCAGGTTGAGGCAAGGATTGTTCCAGCATGCATCGGAGAATTCCATGTGATTGGTCGCGTTGAACATCTCCATGTAGAATTGAATGCCCACGCGCTCCGTGATCCGAGTATCCTTGGTGATGCCGAGGTCGAGATTGTAGCGCGACATCCCGCGCAGATCGCCCGTAGTCATACTCCGTCCGTCGATACCCGGAAACATCGGCCGGAACTGGCTGAATATCTGCTGCGCATTATTCCCGAACAAGTTAATGCCCGGTCCACCATTGGAAGCGTTGCCATTCGAGCCGGCAAGTCCGGTTTCCGTGATGCCGAATTTGGGTGAGTTGCTGAGCGTCGCGGTGTTAACACTCACCGGTACGGCCCCGGCGCAGATGCCCGCATAGCCTTCGCCGAACTCCTGGCAGGAACCGGTGTACATCGGTATGGGATAGCCGGTCCCGAAAGTGAAGAGGGGCGAAATGGACCAGCCACCGATGATTCTGCTCAGCACCGGGTTTGAGCTCGCGAAGCGTCGGCCTTTGCTGAAAGGCAGTTCGTACGTACCGAGGAGGTTAAAGACGGCTTTCCGGTCCCAGAACTGCGGTCCGTAGTCGACTCGGTAGTTCCAGGGATTGGTGGAGTCGGCTTCGGTATATTCCTGGTTAATGGATTGGGTGCCGAGGCTGTGTTGATAAGTGAGGTTGCCATTGAACGTCAGGCCATGTGAAGCCCGCTTTTGCACCGAAATGACCAGGGCCTGATAGTTGGAGAAGCCGTCGGTCGTGTCCGCCAGAGCAAGCTCGGCCTGGTTGGTCGAGATGAGGGCGGGCCCGAATACGAACGAGCTGTCCATGTCAGCCCACATACTGGTTACCGAGTTGGTGACAATGTTGCCATATTCTTGAGAGGCGACGGCGGCCGTGCAATTCGCGAAGCCGCCGCAGTAGGCGCTGCCCGCCAGGGCCTTCTCGAAGAAGGGCTGTGTGGCGCTCATCGAGACGGCGCTCTTTTGGCCCGGCAGCGCTTGGCCTGTCAGGGCGGACCAGACGTTGGCGTAAGCTTGGGCGAAGGTCTGCCCGCCATAATTCATCATCCAGGGGACATCATTCAAGTCGATACCCTGGTAGAGGTGCTTGGCCCAGTTGCCCGCGTAGCCTACTTCCAGGATCATATCACCTTTCAACTGCCGCTGGATACTGACGTCGATCTGGTCCGAGGTTCCGGGCCGGAAGTTGTAGCCCAACGATTCGGCGAGAGGCGAATAGGGGGCGTTAACGCCCGGCTGCACCGGGCTCGCCAGGGTTTGCGAAATGGCCGGGAAGGGCGCGACGTTCCCATCCACGCCGATCCTGAACGCATTGGTCGGGTCCACCCCGCTGGGGCCCAGGCACTGGCCGGAGGTCGAGGCGCCATAGCACGATACCGGCTGTAGGAAGCCATCGCCCAGGGAGGGGCCGGAAATCTGGTCTATAGCGTTGATCCGGTCGTAGAAACGACCGTACCCCCCACGGACCACCGTGGACTTACCGCCGAACAGCTTGCCTAGCAAGCCCTCGCTAACGTTGGGGTTCCACGCCAGAGAAACGCGCGGGCCGAAACCCCCGTAAAAGGGAGCGTACGGATATTTCAATCCGGCGCCCACCGCCCTGATCGGCGTGAACCCGATTGTCGGGTTGTACACCTGCCCGGCCTGCGCGGCTGCCAGGCGATTGCCCAGATAATTCTCCGGCGTAAGGATGTTGCCGGCAGGGTCCACCTCAATATCCTGCTCGCCGTTTAGTTCATAGGGCGGCATCTGCACGCTATAGTTGAGACCGTAACTGAGGGTGAGACTGGGCTTGATTTTCCAGGTGTCGCTGAAGTAAAGGCTGTAATCATCATCTTTATCGAAAGTGACCAAAGGCGTACCGAGAGGATTCAGGTTCAGGTTCGCCCCAGTGCGGGTGGCGACAATCGAGGATTCACCCACTATGCCCAGCAACTCGCCATACCAGCTCTTGTAGGTACTGAGCTCGTCGTCGGGAAGGCAGTTGGCAGAGAGGGTACTGGTGCACGGCTGCGGCAGGTATTTGGGGTCCATTACCACGCTGCTGCCGTTGGTGAGTTGATAGACGAGCTGGGTCAGCCCTCCCACCACGTTGTCGTACCGGTTGAAGTGCATCCAAATGTGGTGTGCTTCGCCCCCGAACTGGAAGAGGTGGGTGCCCCTGAGCCAAGTCAGCGTGTCGCGGTAGTCAAAATCGTGCGCGTCCCAGAGCCGGGGGCGGGCACTCTGGGTGTTAATGTTCATGGGGATCATGTTGGCGGACTCGCCGAATTCCATCGCCCCCGGAATGCCTGAAATCTGGGGCACAGCGCCCGCCCGGTCCCACTGCCAATAGTCTCGCTTATAGCCGAAGCGGAAGTCGTTGGTCAGCGTGGGCGAAAGCGTGGTGGTGAGCCCCGTCGTAAAGAGACGTGGCTGGAGTGGCTGGCTGGAACCTGAGGCGGGGTCACCCTTCGTGTCGCCCGGCAGCAGGCCTCCGTAGTCTACCTGGGCGGTATTAGGATTGCTCTCCCGGTAATATCGCCAAGTGCTGAAGAAGCGATTCTTCGCCCCGAAGTCGTGGTCGACTCGGACCGTTCCGATGTCGTCCCTGAGCGGGTAGCTCAAATTGGCGCGATAGCCGTAGGTGTTCCCGTAGTGGTCGCCATCAGCCATGTCGTTAGGCTCGGGTTCGTATTTGGACCAGATTTGGCTCGCTACCGGGTTGAGATAGACGCCGCGCGGATCACAAGGCAGCCCGCCGCTGGGCCCGCATTGAGTGGAAGTGTTCTTAGGCGCAAAGTTATACTGCACGAGGGTACCATTAGCGTCAGGGAGTTGCAGGATGCCTGCCTTCAGGTTGTCCGACGGTACAAGGACCTCAATCGGGCCTGAGCGCGGGTAACGCTCGCCTTCATAATTCATGAAAAAGTAGGTCTTGCCACCCAATAAGGGCGGCAGCAGGGGACCGCCCACGGCGCCGCCGAAACGGTTAAGATGGAACGTGGGCTTCTTATCGCCAACGAAATTGTTGTACCAGTCGTTGGAGTCCAACACTTGACCCTGGTAGTAATCGTAGGCCGCGCCGTGGAACGCGTTGGTGCCGCGCTTGGTGACCACCATCGCCTGGGCGCCGGTGGACGAGCTGAAGTCGGCGGTCATGTTGTTGGTGTTGACCTTGAACTCCTCGACGCTCTCTATCGGCATGGGGAGCACACCGCGGTTACCATTGATATAACCGTTGTCACCTTCAAGAACGCTGGTGTTGCTGGCGCCGTCCACCATGAAGGTGTTCTCGTCGCTCATGGCGCCGCCGACTTGGCCGCCTGTTTCGTTGCCCCCTACATCTCCATGATAAGACGGCGCCACGGTGGGTTGATAGTAAAGTAAACTCGTGACGTCACGATCCGTGCTGGGCATGTTGAGTATCGCGCCACCCGAGAGGCTCGTGCCCATGGTGGAGTTCGTCGTTTGCAGCTCCGCGCCAACGGTGGCACGGACTTCTACGGTTTGCGTAGCTGCCCCCACTTCAAGCGCCACGTTGAAGGTGTAATCCTTACCCACTTCCAATGTCGCGTTCGTAATCTCGGCTTTGCGGAAACCCTTCGCATCCGCGGTGATGGTGTAAACGCCGACCCTGAGGCCCACAAATTCATAATGGCCGGCCTTGTTAGTTTGCGTCGTGCGCGCTTCATTCGTTGAGGTGTCGACCACCATAACAGTGGCTCCTGGCACCACGGCGCCTGACGGGTCGGTGACGGTTCCGGCCACGTTGGCCGACGACAGAGTTTGCGCCGAAACAGACACCGCAGCGACAGCCAGCATGAACAAAAAAGCAAGAATAATCCCCAAGTTTCGCATCATCTATACCCTCCTGTAGGATTGATCCACGCGACGCTCGAGATGAGGCTGGCAAGCCTCCAGTGGATCCACGTTTCCATTGAATCTTGTTCGAGGGCGAGGAGTGAACGTAAGTCTCGTTGGTGGCAACCGCCCATAGCCTTTGCCGCAACGTAGGCCGCCAGACCGTTGCGTCCCTTTCTGCCTGCACTCTTATAAGAGTTCCCGACTACCCTAACCCGATGCTCCCCGTAAAATTGGGGAGTCCTTGTTACCGCTTTGCTTTCGCAGAAAGTTACGGAATTATTGCACTCGCGTTAAAAACCGACGAAACGAAGGGGGAACATATAGCAACTCAAGTCTAGTTGTCAAGCCAAACTTGGGGCATTCCTCCCTTGCCCGTCTGGGCTTAATTTCAATTCAGAAGAAGTGGGATCCAAGACTCTCCTCACGGGTCTCAAGTGCAATCAAGCCCGGGGACAGGACGACATTAGCCTCTGCTCCGGGTACACCCCCACTTCTACCCATCTTCCGTGGAGCAATCGAGATTCCAAAGCAGTCACCGCACCTAAGCACATGATTGTGTTAGTGATAGTGTCTCCGGCCAAGTTTCACGTTGCGCCGGAGAATCCCAAAAAAAGAATATCTATACAAAAAACTGTAATCCCTCCCGAACTCTGGAGTTTCCTTCGCTGAGCGTTGGTATCATTTGGGACGGGACCCGTTTCGAAACGCCGGTCATTCCCGCGAAAGCGGGAATCCAGTCCGTCGACAGCGCATTTCCGAGGGTTTGGCGAGTGGATTCCCGCTTTCGCGGGAATGACTGCGGTGTGCGGCCACCTGCACAGAGTTTGGCGGTAAGAATCTAAAAAGTAGAAGTCAATCGAGCCAGCCACCTCTTCCTTGCAGGCGCCTACAAGCCCTCTCTCTGCCGGTACCACTCGACTCACAAACGGTTTTGCGCCGCCATCATTTACTCCACGTGCAAACGAAATGTCAAGGATAAAATGACGGAGTGCTCCCCGCCGACCACCTACCATCTATCACCTTACATGTTATTTGGCTGGAAGCTTATAGCTAACTGAAAACCCACCAGGGCCGGGATTCTCAAGGGTAGTTTTTAGCTGCGGGTTCGTTTGAACAGCTCTAATAAAATCGGTGAGCTCTTCCCTGAGGTCGGTGACGTTGTGCGCCACGATGACACCTCCCGGTCTGACGATGGGGATGACCATGTTGAGGTACTTCACGTAGTCCTGTTTCCAGGCGTCAATAAAGACGAAATCATAAGGGCCGGGGAGTTTGGGAACTTCCTCGAGCGCATCGCCCAGTTTGAGTGTGATGACGGAATCCAAGCCTGCCGCTCGGAAATTACCCTGGGCAAGCTTCGCCCGGCCCTCGTCAATTTCCAGGGTCAGCAGATGGCCGCGCTCCTTGCGCAGGCCCATCGCTATCCAAATCGAGGAATAGCCGTTCGAGGTGCCGATTTCCAACCCCTCCCGGGCGTGGACTTTCTCTGCCAAGGCGCGCAGGAACGCGCCTTCATCGGGATTGACATTCCATAGGTTGCCTTCGTTCTGGCGCATCCATTTCAAGCGCTCCAGGGCGCGTGCGTCGGCGCCACCTTGCGCGGGCGTGTTCTTGGAAAAGGCAAAGAGAGAGAATGCGGTCAAGAGCAGTTGGATACAGATGATCTTGAATGGGGCAGTCGACATAGTCATTCCTTTTCGAGAAAAGTCTGCTTGCCAGACGCGAACGGGGGACAACGTCCTACGCATTTCGACAATCAGCCGGTGCGTTAGCAGGATGCTGAAAAAGCCGTCTAGCCTGTCATTCCGAGGAGTCCCGATCTGATCGGGACGACGAGGAATCTCGCATGTCCTTTGTTTCCAGAGCGAGATTCCTCCCCTTCGCTCCGCTCTGGGTCGGAATGACAACGTTCACAAACGTTTTTCAGCATCCTGTTAGGGCGAAGAACGCTTGCGGCGACGCCGATGGAGGAGTTTGAAGCATTTCGGGTTTCCTGGCAAGAGCCAGGAAGAAGGGGGCTAGGAATTGGGGGCTGGGGACTGGGGAAGAACAGTAGGCAGTCGGCAGAAGGGGAGGGTAGTCCAAAATCCAAAATCTAAAATCCAAAATCGCCCTAGCCCCCCAGTCCCCAGTCCCTAGCCCCTAGCAGGATGCTGAAAAACCCGCCTCGCCTGTCATTCCGAGGAGTCCCGATCCGATCGGGACGACGAGGAATCTCGCACTGCGTTGAAAATACTCAGAGCGAGATTCCTCGCTTCGCTCGGAATGACAGCTTGGAGGGGTTATTCCGCAGCCTGCTAGCCCCTAGTCCCCGGCAAGGACCTTCTGTCTCTTGCTATTTCTTAGGGAAAGAAGTCTCTTATTGGCGGCTCTTTCCCGGCGATAGACCCCCGCTTTCGCGGGGGTGACACGGGTGGAGAGCACGCCCGTCCAGTGCACGTCATTCCCGCGAAAGCGGGAATCCAGGAACGTGGGATATGCGCTATTTGAGGAGAATTACACGCCGGAAGTTCATCCAGGTGACGACTGCTGCCGCCGCCGGGTCAATGGTGTGTTGCACTAACAAGAAAAGTCCGTGGCGGTTTTTTATGATCGAGGAAGGGCAGACGGTGGCCGCGATTTGCGAGCGCATAATTCCTGCCGATCAAGATCCGGGGGCGACGGAGGCTGGCGTGGTGAATTTCATTGACCTGCAGCTCATGGGTCCCTACAAGCGCCACCGTGCCAGCTACCGTCAGGGCATTAGTGGCGTCGAGCAAGCGAGCTTCAAGATGTTTGGACATCGGTTCACGGAGTTGGGCCCGGAAAGTCAAGACGAGGTCTTGAAGGCGCTCGAAGCGGGCGGGGCGGCGGGAGAAGCCCGGAAAGGTCTCTCATCGAAAGTTTTCTTCTCCCTCATTCTCAGCCATACGATGCAAGGCTTCTACGGGGACCCTCGGCACGGTGGAAACCGCGAGCGAGTGAGCTGGAAAATGCTGGGTTTGCCTTACCCGCCTATTCGCGGACGCCTGCACTACGATTTGACGAAACCCGAGAAGTCGCAACCCAGCTAGAGGCACGGCGGCATCCGGCAGCGTCGCGAGTCGCTGGTCAAGTCCCAGACCAGCCTCAAAAAGGGCGACTGCAAGCGCTTGGAATCCAATCCAAGCCCTTAGGACAGACGGACCAAATGGCGCTGAGACATGTCAATGCGGTGGTGGTGGGGGCGGGCGCCGGGGGCGGCATTGTGGCGAAAGAGCTTGCCGAAGCGGGGTTGAGCGTGGTGCTGCTGGAGCGCGGGAAGTGGTACTCGGCGTTCGACTGCCGCAAAGATGATCTCCGCAATCAGCGCACTTCAGTGCTCGGTTGTGGCTTCGGCCCCGACGACGAGCGCTACCGTCGCGTGGTAGTGGATGCCCAGGGCAATGAGCGGTCCGTATTGCCGAGCGAAGGTGTATACGGCAATAACGCCGCTTGCGTGGGTGGTGGTACGTTCAGCTATGGAGCGATGGCATGGCGTTTCATGGAGAAAGACTTCCGCATGCGCTCCACCTATGGCGCTGTCGAGGGTAGTACGCTGGAAGACTGGCCCATCAGTTACGCGGACCTCGAGCCACACTATGAGAAAGCCGAATGGGAAATCGGGGTTTCAGGAGATGACTCCAGGAACCCCTTCCACGCCCCACGCAAAAAGCCCTTGCCGATGCCTCCTCATCCGCCCGGGCGCGAACACGAGATTTTGAGACCGGCAGCCGAGCGGCTGGGCCTGCATCCTTTTGACATCCCCATGCTGCGGAACACGGTGCCTTACAACGGCCGGCCGGCGTGCATGCGCTGCCGTTGGTGTGTGGGATTTGCCTGCGAGGTCGACGCGAAGAACGGCACCCACAACACCGCGATCCCCAAGGCGCTCGCCAGCGGAAACTGTGTGCTGCGCGCCGAGTGCGTGGCGAAGGAGATTCTAACTGACGACCGTGGGCGGGTTAGGGGCGTGGCCTACTTCGACTCCCAAGATGGACTCCAGGTACAGTCCGCAGACTTGGTTGTAGTGTCCTGCTCGGCTACAGAAACTGCGCGTCTTCTCCTTAATTCCAGGAGCAAGCTGTTTCCTAATGGCCTCGGGAACCGCTACGACTGGGTGGGAAGGAATCTCCAGGGACATGGCTATGCGGGCGCTTATGGGCTGTTTGATTATGACGTGTACGACGACATTGGTCCGGGCGCCTCCATCGCCATCTCTGATTTCAACCACGGAAACCCCGGCTTGGTGGGCGGTGGTGTTCTTTGCAATGAATTCATCCGCTTGCCTTACCAGTTTTCCTCCATGATTCCACCCACCCTGCCAGGCTGGGGAAGGGCCCATAAAGACTTCATGCGCCAGGCGTACCGGCGGTGCATCATCGTCATGGGCCCAGCGCAGGAGATGCCGGTCTTTGAAGCAAGGGTTCAAGTGGACGCGCGCGTCAAGGACAACTGGGGAATACCGGTAGCGCGTCTCTCCGGATCAAACCACCCGCACACCCGGGAAGTCGCAAGATTCCTCGCCTCCAAATCTGAGGCTTGGCTCAAGGAGGCGGGAGCAATCACCACCTGGCAGAAGGCCCCGCCAGTGGGCCTGAGCGGAGGGCAGCATCAGGCTGGAACTTGCAGAATGGGCAACGACCCTAAAACCTCGGTGGTCAACAGGCACTGCCAGGTGCATGACGTGGATAATCTGTTTGTCGTGGATGGCAGCGTTCACGTTACGAATGGGGGTTTCAATCCGGTGCTCACTATTATGGCTATAGCCTACTACGCCTCCGCTCATCTGGTGGAAGGATGGAAAGGCACGCGATTCCGCGGCTGAGGTGTGGCTCGGATTCTGGCTTTGCTCCCCGTAAGGGGAGCACTTTGAGTAGCCGTGGGTGAAACCCACGGATAGGAACGCATCAAGCGAGATCCGGCCCTGAAGGGGCCGAACAGCCTTGGACAACCCCTTGCGGGGTTGGGCATCATTTTGGGCAACCGTCCACCGTGGGCTTGCACCCACGGCTACTCACGGTCCACCGCTTCACGGTGGGAACATGCTCGTGGGTCTGAGGCGAGGCCTCGTTAGCTAATGTCAACTGAACCGCACCCACCACGCTTTCGCAAACTGCTTCTGATTGGAGTGTTAGTTGCTCTTCTCATCCTTCCGGGTGGGAGCCTTTACTACGAATATTCCCAAGGGAAGGCCTGCGCCCGTTGCCATGAAATCTGGCAGCCCTATACGGATTGGCACACCTCCGCGCATCGAAATGTTCCATGCTCTGCCTGCCACGGGGATGTGTTCACGCTGGAAACGAGATTCCATTGGAGCAATATTCGCTGCTTGGCCAGCCATATCTCGGGCAATTTGCCCGAACACGTCAGGCTGAAAACCAGGGACGCTTTGCAGGTGAACGACCGATGCCGGAATTGTCACCAGGAGGAATATGCCGAATGGGCGGCCAGCTCGCACAGCGTCACTTACGCGGAAATCTTCTTGGACAAGAAGCACAACCGGCAGCAACTACTGATGGACGACTGCCTGCGCTGCCACGGGATGCACTTCGAGGGAGGAATTCGCGAGCTGGTGACGCCCGTTGATACTCGAGGTCCCTGGCGCCTCTGGAGGCCGGAGCTCGCCAGCCGCCCCGCAATCCCTTGCCTGACCTGCCACCAGATGCACCGTGAGGGCCCCACCTTGATCCGGCCCGCCGTGAAGGCGGTGAATGCAAGTCCAGCGGAGGAGATAAACCGGCCTTCTCTTGCGCTCTTCGATCGGCGGGAGCTCGAGCACGTTTCCGTGCAGCGCCTTCCTTTGCCCAAGATGCGCGAAGAGGCGAGGGCCGTCAAAATCAGTCCGGACCCTCGCCAGACGCTTTGTTACCAGTGTCATGCGCCGCTTTCCACTTTTGAAGTTGGCTCCGGAGATGACCGGACACCCATCGGCGTGCACGAAGGGCTGAGTTGTCTCGCCTGCCATGAGAAGCACGGCCAGAAGACCCGTGCATCTTGCTCGAACTGTCATCCGCAACTGTCGAATTGCGGCCTCAACGTGGAAATCATGGACACTACGTTCCGTTCCACGAAAAGCCCGCACAACATTCACTTCGTCAAGTGTACGGACTGCCACACGAAGGGTGTACCGCGGCGAAAGAAAGAAGCGCGTGATGGGTAAAGGGTAAAGGCTAAAGGCTAGCCTGCTTTAACGTTTTATCCTTTAACGCGACTTTCACAATTGCCCGATAGATGAACGGAAGCGGCGGGTGCTTGACCTGTACAAGTTGCTCCAAGATGGAGTGCAGGAAGTGGCACAAGAGATTAATGCATATTTGCGCCTCAAATACGAATCACTCCGGAATCATTCCGATCGCCCCCAGCCAAGTCTCCACCAACTGAGGCCATCCCGTAATCGGAAGCTTCGTGCGCCGTAGCCCAAACGCATGCCCGCCTTGCGCATACAAATGCATCTCCACGGGAACCCCAGCGTTCTTCAGCGCAATGTAGTAAACCAGCGAGTGGTTTACATTGTCCACGTGGTCATCCTCCGCCTGCAGCAAAAACGTAGGCGGCGTCTGGCTGGTGACAGGAACATCCGGATTCATCTCAAAATTTTTATAGTCAATCCACAGATGCCCCGGATAAAGAGCCACCGCAAAATCCGGGCGGCAGCTTTCTTTGTCGGCCGCATCTACAGCCGGGTACAAACGACGCCCAAAATGTGTGCTCATCGCTGCCACCATATGCCCGCCTGCCGAAAACCCAAGCACTCCAATCTTGTGCGGATCGATATGCCACTCCGCGGCGTGAAAGCGCACAAGCCCCACCGTCCTCTGCGCATCTTCTAACGCCATCGGTGAGTCCGGATACGGTCCTGATTTCGGATATAGTCCCTCACCCGGCACGCGGTACTTCAACAGCACACACGTGATTCCTCTGGATGTCAGCCAGTCACAGACCTCCGTGCCTTCAAGATCGATGGCCAGAATCTGATAGCCCCCGCCAGGAAACACGACCACCGCAGCGCCCGTATTCTTTTCCTTTGGCGCGTAGACCGTCATCGTAGGCCGCGAGACGTGGCCCACCTGAACCCACGGCCTGCCGGCCACCAGCGGGTCCTTCACCGTCCCCGTATCCTCCGGCCCCGCGACAGGCTGCGCATCAGGCACTGCCCCCGGCCATATTGGCACTTGCGTATGTCCCGGCGATGGCTGCCAGCCAGGCGTCTGCGCGCTCAGACCGGCAAACGCAAACACAACACAGAGAGCAAAGAGCAAAGGCTTCATCACAACCCCCACAGCTTAATATTACCAGGCGCTGCCGGAAGCCGCTGATCGGAAACTGTCAAGTTAACCTCTATCCTTCAACCTTTATCCTCACCGCTGGAAGCGGCCTATCAATTCCGCCTGGGCAAGAATGTGACCCTGCATTGCAGCATCAACTTCTTTTCTGGTCGCGGCGGGGCGCAAATTCAGTATCGCGTCAACTGCGTAAAGCCGGATGAAGTAGCGGTGCGGTCTTCCCGGTGGGGGGCAGGGGCCGTTATAGCCCGTTCTTGAAAAGTCGTTGGTCCCTTGCCGTCCCCCGCCGGGCATCTGGTTGTTTCCCGATAAAGCCTCCGGGAGTTTGCGGTAAGCAGCCGGCAGATCATACACCACCCAGTGGACAAAGGTCCCCGAGGGGGCGTCAGGGTCGTCTTCGATGATGGCGAAACTCTGCGTGCCCAGGGGCGGGTCCGTCCAGGTGAGGGTGGGGGAGACGTCCGCGGCCTCGCAGGTAAACCGCTTAGGTATGAAACCGCCCGGCGTGAATGAGGTGGTTTTCAGTTCAATCTTAGAAGAGGCTGCCTTTTGCCCGAGCACCTCCGCAGGCGCCACCAGTGCAACAACCACCATGATGAGTGGTGGCAGCGCAGTCAACGTTCGGTGCAGCAAGACGAGCAGGCCGTCGTGGCGACTGAGCTTGAGCATGGCGGTTATCGCTGCGGAAAAGCAAACGCCTCCAGCATGTCAGCTCGGGCCTTCTCATCCGACGCGATTACCGTGAGCAGGTCTTTTACCGAGATCATCCCGCGATACTGCCCTTGCTGGTTCGTGACCGGCAGGTGGTAAAAGCCGTGCTTCTCCATGAGCCGCACACACTCATCCAAGGGCGTTTCAGGCGGCA
This sequence comes from Terriglobia bacterium, assembly GCA_050011515.1. Classification (GTDB taxonomy): domain Bacteria; phylum Acidobacteriota; class Terriglobia; order UBA7540; family UBA7540; genus CAVROP01. The sequence goes on from JBEKIZ010000022.1 coordinate 52,610, forward strand.
CAACAGTGAGCTGCGAGGTCATGATTTCAGACACATGCATCCAGGCTGGGCACTTGTTCTCCGCCGCCACTTTGTCTGAAATGTCACTTTGGGAGACGACTCCCAGAAGCTTGCCACTTGACTCGCACACACCGACTGACCGGACCTGTTTCTCCCGCAAGTAGCGAGCGGCCTCGTACACGGTGAAGTCGTCGGCGATTGAGTAGACATCCTTCCTCGATTTGATAAGGTCCCCAACTGTCATAACTCCCCCCACGGAATGATATTGTCCAAAATGTTAGAATGACTCCGGCTCGGTTGCAACCGAAATCGTGCTTGCTCCAAATGGTGATTTCCGATGTTCGGTAGGATAACAGAGACACGTCAAGCTCCTCGACGGGCGTGACGGCAGGAATTGCCCCGGAGGGGCAAACGATGAGTAGTCCCGCGCCTGCGGGATGAAACCCACGGGAAGAAAGCGAAAAAGTGCACCGGCCCCGGTAGGGGCCGGACTGTGGGTCAACCCCGTTGGGGTTGGCGCGACTCCCTCGGCCTCGTTGCCCGCAGGTTGAAACCTGCGGCTACTCAAGGTGGGCCCCTCTGGGGCCATTCCTGCCATCTCGATTTTGACTGAACCTTGGCAGCACAGCCCTGTCAAAGATAAGTGCTGACTGTTTATGTTACGCTTGTTGCGAGGGGGGAATCATGGGGCCTTTTCGTTATCACGTGTTTGTCTGCGACCAGGGGAAGCCCGAGGGTGTCCCGTGCTGTGCCACGCGCGGCTCCGCGAAAGTGATTGAGGCGTTGCGCAAGGAAGTGGCCACGCAGGGGCTTTCTAATGACGTGCAAATCACCGCTTGCGGTTCGATCGGCCTCTGCGATCGGGGTCCCAATATGATCGTTTACCCCGAGGGCACCTGGTATTCCAGTGTGACGCCCCAGGACGTGCCGGAAATTGTGCGAACGCACTTCCAGGCGGGGCGCGTTGTGGAGCGATTAGCAAATAAGGATGTTGCGGCTCTTAAAGAGGAGATTTGTACCAACCGTGACAAGATGCTGGCCGCTCGACGAGCCCAAGAGGCTGCCGGAGTCCTTCCCGACGATCTGAACAGCACGCTTCGCGGGTTTCAGGAAAGTCGCGTGCTACTTACGGCCGTCGAATTGGATCTCTTTAGCGCCGTGGGAAACGGGGCGAGGGCCGATGAGGTATCCGCCAGGACAGGCAGCGACCCCCGCGCCACGGAAATGCTGATGAACGCGCTCGTGGCGCTGGGATGGCTGGCCAAGCAAGATGCGATCTTCCGTAATTCTCTCGCCAGCGCAAGATACTTCGTGGCGGGCTCCGCCGATGACTCGCGCGCTGCTACCATGCATTTGGTGCACTTGTGGCAGACTTGGTCCACGCTCACCGAATGCATCCGTGCCGGCACCTCCGTTTTTCATCAGGAAATGGTTGACCGGGGTGAGGAGTGGACGCGAGCCTTCATCGCCGCCATGCACCGCAACGCGCGGGCGCGGGCGCCGTTGGTGGTCAGGGCCGTAAGAACCGAAGGTGTGACTCGCATGTTGGACGTGGGCGGCGGCTCGGGCGCCTATTCTATCGCCTTTGCGAGCGCGAATGAGAATCTCCAGGTCGATCTTCTGGACTTGGCTACGGTCATCCCTATCGCGCAAGGCCATATCAAGAGTGCAGGCTTGGCAGGGCGCATCAGAACTCGGCCTGGGGACCTGCGCGCGGATAAGTTCGGAGAAGGGTATGACCTGGTGTTCGTGTCCGCTATTTGTCACATGTTGGGTCCCGATGAAAACAAGGACCTCTTGCAGCGTTGCTTCGCGGCCTTGGCCGCAAGGGGCCGCGTTGTGATCCAGGACTTCATCCTCGAGCCTGACAAGACTGCGCCCAAGTCGGCGGCGCTGTTTGCCCTGAATATGCTGGTCGGGACCCAAGCCGGAAGCACCTACACCGAAGCAGAGTACGCCACTTGGCTTGAAGAGGTGGGTTTTCAGGAGGTGCGGCATGTCCACCTGCCCGGTCCCTCGGGGTTGATCGTCGGCACGCACGGGTAAGCTGACTGCTGCATTTTGTCTCTTGACAGGCAGAGCAAGATAGGCTAGCATAGTGAGTGTCCGCGCCGGGGGCACCCTTGGGCATTGGCGGACGCTCTTTTCGATGCGATGGCGCAAATCAGTCCTCGACCGTAATCCAGGAGGGATGAAAGCAGCAGAAGAGTCCTCTTTTTCAACTCGACAGGAAGTGTGCTTTCGTGAGAAAGAATTCTTTTTTTGACCGACCGATGCGGGAATGTTGTTGAAAACAAAGGACGGCTGTGGAAAACTCGGGGGCGGAGCGGGAATGTATATGAAAACAAAGGAGATGCGCTAAGAAGGCGGGAATGTTATTGAAAATAAAGGTTTTAATTGCAGATTGACGATTGAAAAACTAGTGCGGCAACTCCTTCCAATGTGCATCAGCAATCGACAATCGGCAATTCCCGCCATCCTGGGCCAAGCGATGATCGTGGAAAATCTTCGCCGCACGAGAAGAAGATGAAAACTAGCGCTACAACGCGGCGGAGCCGCAACCAACACGTAGGGCCGAACGGCGTTCGGCCCTGGGGCGAGCGCCGCTCGCCCCTACTACAGTGAAGGGGGGTTCCCGAATCACCTCTATAACGAACTGCGAAGTTTTGCTAACATAAAGAAGATGTACGATGAAATTGTGATTGTCACCGGAAACCGCCCCCTCAGCGGCAGCCATTTCCTGTTGAGTGTTGAATCTCCCCGCCAAGCACAGGCCACGCGTCCCGGCCAGTTTGCCATGCTGCGAATTCTCGGCCGGTCGGATGTGTTGTTGCGCCGGCCGATGAGCATCTATGACCTCCAGGCCAAGAATTCCGAGGGAGAGAATGACCGCAAGTCAGGTTCTCCCCGCATCCTTCAATTCCTCTACAAGGTTGTGGGGCACGGGACCCGGCTAATGTCCGAGCTCAAGCCGGGAGACCAGGTTGGATTGTTGGGGCCCCTGGGCCACGGCTTTTTCGAGGAGGAGTATCTGCCTCGAGCGCACCAGGCGGATGAGATTCTCCACGTGGCGGGAGGTATCGGAATAGCTGCCCTGCTTTTGCCGGCGAAGCGCCTGGCGGAGGCGGGGTTTCATCAACGCCTCTTCTTCGGTGGGCGAAGCAAAGCTGACCTCGTCGGTGTCGAAGATTTCAGGCCGTTGGTGCGCGGCATCTTGATGGCCACGGAGAATGGCTCAGCGGGCTATCGCGGCTTCGTGACGAGGCCGCTGGAAGAATACCTGGCGCGTCACACAAATAAGAAATACCTGCTGATGACCTGCGGCCCCTGGGCCATGTTGCGCGCCTCAGTGGAGTTGGCAAGAAAGTATGGCCACCCGTGCCTGGTTTCGATGGAAAACCGCATGGGATGTGGCCTCGGCGTTTGCCTGGGATGCTGCATCCGCGTCCAGGGCACCGGTCATGAGGCTTATCAGAGAGTCTGCACCGAGGGACCGGTGTTTTGGTCGGACAAAGTAGTTTGGGACGTTGGTGGAGGGCCTGACGAGTTGAGGAGTCGAGAGTCGAAGCTCGAAAGTCGAGATGCCCGTGAGAGCTGAAAACATCTGTCATTCCGAGCGGAGCGAGGAATCTCGCTCTGATTCGCTCCTCCACAGACAGGGCGAGATTCCTCCCCTTCGCTCCGCTCTGGGTCGGAATGACGGCCAGTGCTGAAGGTCGAGATGTCAGCAAAAGCCAAAACTCGGACACACGGACTCCGGGCCCATCAGGGTCCACAGGCGAACCGGCAATCGCCTCCCGACGACGGCCATGCGTCCGCCGGCGAGCAATTCATCCCGCAGATCGAAACCGAAATCGCCGGTGTGCGTTTCCAGAATCCGGTCTGGACGGCAAGCGGCACCTTTGGATACGGCAAGGAATTCTCTTCTCTCATCGACTTGAACGAACTGGGGGCCATCGTCGTCAAGGGCATCTCTCCCGAGCCGATGGAGGGAAATCCGCCGCCGCGCATCTACGAGACCGAGTCCGGGATGCTCAATGCTATCGGGCTTCAGAACGTCGGCGCAAGGCGCTTCCTCACTGAAAAGCTCCCCTTTCTGCGCACCCTCAGGGCGCGCTGCATCGTAAACGTATTTGCCTATTCCACTGAAGATTATGTTCGGTGTCTCGAGATCCTCAACGAGGGCGAGGGCATCGCCGCTTACGAACTCAACATCTCCTGCCCCAATACGCGTTGTGGCGGCATGGTATATGGCAGCGACCCGAAGCTGACCGAAGAGGTGGTGGCAGCGTCCAAGAAGGCAGCACGCTATCCACTCTTCGTGAAACTTTCTCCAAACGTCACCGACATCACGGTTTTTGCGCGCGCCGCCGAATCGGCCGGGGCCGACGCGCTCTCGCTCGTGAACACCTTCGTGGGCATGGCCATCGATATCGAAACGCGGAGGCCTCGTCTCTGGAATGTAACCGGAGGGCTATCGGGCCCGTCTATCAAACCAGTAGCCTTGCGCATGGTGTATCAGGCCGCGCGGGCAGTGAAAATCCCGATCGTTGGATTGGGAGGTATATCCACCACGGAGGACGCTCTGGAGTACTTCATCGCCGGAGCCAGGGCTGTGCAGGTAGGCACAGCAAATTTCTACGACCCGGGAACTTCGGTTCGCCTTGTGCAAGGTTTGCGCGACTACTGCCAGAGGAAACGGCTTCACCTTTCTGAGATTATCGGTTCGCTGAAGATTCCCGAGCGCGCAACCCCAATAGGCGCCGAAAATTGACCCCTCCGCGGTCTATTTACTTTGGCACCTTTCTTGCCGGGAACCAGTTCAAACATGGCAGGTTAGGCTGCCTTAGGGGGCGTTTATTGACAGTGATCAAACCGTCTGCTAGATTGAGCCAATGCGCGTTTGGGGAGAGCACATCTGATTGAAACAGGAAGGTTCTTGGTCGGGCTGGCGGTTGCGGCAACACTCTTGCTGGCCTCTGCGTGCATGGTGCGGCGGGAGACACGAATTCAGCCATCACAGTTGGCCCCACCGGCGCTCGAAACTTCGCTGGCCGATCTGGTCGCCGGGCTCAATTCCAAAAGCCAAAGCATCCGCACGCTGACCGCGACGGTGGATCTGGAACCGACGGCTGGGTCCATCTACTCTGGAGTCATCAAGGAGTACCACGACGTCAGGGGTTTCATTCTGGTCGAAAGGCCCGCCCTGATCCGAATGGTGGGGCAGGCCCCCGTGGTGAGGACAAATATCTTCGATATGGCTTCCAACGGCGAGGAGTTCCGCTTGTACATCCCACCTAAGCAAAAGTTCATTGTGGGGAAGACGACTTTCCGCCGCCCAGCGAAAAACTCCCTGGAGAACCTGCGGCCTCAACACATTGTGGAGGCCTTGCTGGTTCCGCAGTTCGATGCTTCGCATGAGAAGTGGTTCTTGGAGGAGGCTGAGGAGGGCGGACGCCGATTCTACGTGGTGAGCGTCGTGGAGTTCGCCGATAGCGAAGAATTGCGCCTGAAGCGCAAGGCCTGGTTCGACCGAGCCGATCTCGAGCTGGCACGCCTGCAATTCTACGAGTCGGATGGAGTTTATGTCGAAGACGTCCATTACTCTGGCTCGAAGGATTTTCAAGGAACCAGCTACCCGTCTCACATCGAGGTGGCGAGGCCGATTGAAGACTACCGCCTGGCGATCACCATCTTGAAGGCGACTTTCAACCAGGCCATAGAACCTGAGAAGTTTATCCTCAACAAACCCGAAGGTGCGCAACTGGTGGACCTCAGCGCGAAGGCCCAGCAGGAGAACCCGCGTGATCAATAAGCTGATCCTCTCGAACATCCTGCACCGTCCGATCCGTACGGCGGTGAGCGCCCTGGCGGTGGCGATTGAAGTCGCCATGGTGATGCTGTTCGTGGGGCTGGCTCATGGGCTGGTTGATGAGTCAGCCCAGCGACTGGAGGGTGTGGGCGCAGACATTCTCGTGCAACCGCCGAGTTCGTCGTTCCTTCTTGCTCTTTCTCAGGCGCCCATGCCGATCAAGTTTGGGGATCTCCTCAAACAGATCCCACACGTGCTGGCCGTGGCTCCCGTGCTCTTCAATTTCAATTCCATCGGAGGCTTGAACATCATCTACGGGATCGATATGCCCACTTTCGACCGGGTTACCGGCGGCTTCGCCTATCACGATGGCGGTCCGTTCCTGAACCCCTATGACATCCTGGTGGACGACCTGTATGCCAAGGCGAACCACCTCAAGGTGGGGCAGACAATTTCCCTGTTGAATCACGAGTTTCACCTGTGTGGCATCGTCGAACATGGCAAAGGGGCGCGGCTCTTTATTCCCATGAACACGGCAGAGGATCTTCTTCAAGTCCAGGAAAAGGCCTCCATCTTTTTCGTCAAGTGCACCGACCCCGCTTACACCGATGACGTTTCCGATGCTATCCACCAGTTGCTTCCCAAGTACCAGGTCCTTCCGGTGAAGGAATACATGTCTTTAATGACATCCAACAATTTGCCGGCTCTGAACGCCTTCATTACGGTCATAATCGCCATCGCGGTGGGGATCGGATTCCTGGTCATCTTCCTGTCCATGTATACAACCATTACCGAGCGCACCCGGGAGATTGGGATTTTGAAGTCGCTTGGGGCTTCAAAAGGGTATATCATTGCATTGATTCTGCGAGAAGCTGGTCTTCTCAGCGCGGTTGGAATCATCGTTGGGTACGGAGTTGCGGCGGTATCCCGCAAGCTCATCCTCGGGACATTCCCGACCCTTTCCATAGAGCTGACCATGGAATGGGCCCTTTACGCCGCCATTCTCGCGCTGGCCGGAAGCACGCTGGGGGCGTTCTATCCCGCGTTGCGTGCAGCCCAACTTGACCCTGTGGACGCGCTGGCGTACGAATAGAGCGCGTCCGTGGCTGGCGGGCGGTCGTCCGCAGTTGTCATTGGGTCGTTGCCCAAGATGGATTTGGAGAAGCGGAAAATCCTGATGACACTCGGCACGCCAAAACCCGCTGCGAAGCACGGACGCTGGTTTTCATGGAACCCATAATCGCCACTCGCGACCTGAAGAAAGTTTACCGCCTCGGCAAGGTCGATGTGCAGGCATTGCGAGGTGTGGATTGCCTTGTCCATGAGGGTGAACTGGTGGCGGTGGTTGGGCCGTCCGGCTGCGGGAAGTCCACCCTGCTCCACATTCTGGGCGGCTTGACCGGTCCCACCAGCGGCCACGTGTTGGTGGATGGCAATGATTTCAGCAGGATGACGGACGCTGACCGCACGCGCTTTAGGCGGCACACGATCGGGTTCGTCTTTCAGCGCTTTAATTTGCTGCCCACCCTGACGGCGCGAAACAACATCGCCATCGCCCAGGACATCCAGGGTAATGGGTTCAATCCGCACCGCTTCCAGGCGGTCGTCGAGATGCTCGGCATCCAGGACAAACTCGAGCATCGACCCTATGCGCTGTCCGGCGGTGAACAACAGCGCGTGGCCATCGCCCGCGCGGTCATTTGTGAACCCAAGATACTCCTGGCGGATGAGCCCACGGGCAATCTGGATACCGAGAATTCGCAGGCCGTTCTCAACATGATTAGAAACCTGAACAAAACCTTTGGACAAACGATCCTGATGATCACCCACAACCCCGAGGCGGCTGCGGTGGCGGACCGGATTATCCACATGCGGGATGGGCGGATTATTTCTGATTGATTCTTCCCGCATTTCCCATTATTTTTTGATTGACGCTTGTTTATGGCTCAGAGCACGGAATTTCGCAATCCTACCTTGCCGCAAGCCCAGACCGGCGGGCTGGAGGGTGGGTTCGGGAGGGTCTGGGAGAAGATCAAACTTGGTATCCTGCGCACCGTCTTTTGGGCGTATGAGCGCGGGACCTGGCAGTACGATCTACTCGTCTTAGCCATCCTGGCCTTCATTTTCCTGTCACCTCGCGGCTGGTTCAACGACCGTCCCACTCTGGAATTAACCGACCTTCGGCATCAGCAAGGCTTCGTCGAAATGGGACATGGGAAGCAAGGATGGCGCTACCTTGTGGACGCGAGGCTGGTGGAATCATACACGGCTACAAAGCCTGAGGACGCCATCCAGATTATTTTGAGCCGTCAATTGCACCAGCCTTTCACCGTGGTATCGATTGTGCCTATCACTGACAAGAACAAGGTCGTGCTTGGCTACACGGTGCTGGTAAGCCGTTAAGGCAGTGACGAGTGACGAGTGACGAGCAAGCAAAAAGGGCAAGGCACTGACCAGTGACGACTGACGAGCAATAAAAAAGGGCAGTGAAAGGCCAAAACCCGCTGCCTGAACTCGTCACTCGTCACTGGTCACTCGTCACCGTTCTTATGGGGAGAGTGACCTTGCGTTTCAGACTCACTTTGACTTGGCTCCTCTTAGCCGCCGGGCTTCTCTCGCCAATGTGCACCGGCGCGGTGGCTCCACTCCCCCGCAAAGGAAAACTCCCCCCCGATCTCTCCGAAATCCTTTCGCGCATGAACGACGCCGCCAAACGCTTAAAGAGCCTTTCCGCAAACCTCACGTACACCAAGGTCACCGTCCTCGTGAACGACAAGTCTACAGAGGAAGGCCGCCTCTTTTTCCGCAAGGGCAAAACTCCGGAGATCCGGATTGAAATGCAGCAACCCGAATCCAAGGTCATCCTGTTTAAGAAAAACAAGGCCGAAATCTACCTACCGAAGATCAATCAGCTCCAGGAATACAGCTTCGAGCAAAAGTCAGGACTGGTGGAGGAGTTCTTGCTCCTCGGCTTCGGGTCGGAAACAGGAGAATTGAAGAAGTCCTACAGACTGAAATACGTGAAGGAAGAAGACCTCGAGGGGGATATGACGGCAGTGGTTGAACTGACACCACGAAAGGAGAGCCTCACCTCCCAGCTCACGAAAATCCTAATGTGGGTCAGCGAGGAATCGTGGTTACCCACCCAGCAGCAATTCTTCGAGCCGGGCGGCGACTATCTGATTGCCAGCTACACGGCAGTGAAGGTGAACCTCAGAATACCCTCTTCCACCTTCGAGATCCACCCCGCCGAGGGAGCCAAGCGCATCAAAATGAATTAGTTCGTACTCCAGACTCCCCTCCTCTCCGAGGAGGGGTGAGGGGGTGGTGCGTGCGTCTTTGCTGAAACCTCAGAACTTCGCCCCTCCCCCGCCCTTGTTCAGGGTGCACACAAACCGGGCTGAGTCGTTCGGCCGTGATTCCCCTGACGGCTTGGTAAAACGTGAGGTCCAGCGGGTAACCCGCTGCGGTGGTGATGACCGCGTCCACCGGGTGATCCAGTGAGTGAGGTCACGTCGTGTAGGGGCCAGAAACGCACGCGCGCGCATACCTCCGATGACGCATCAAAAATCCAGAGACGACAACAGAAACGGAGTTGCCTGCAAGCTCGGGGAACAGCAAGGAGGGCACCTGCTGGTGACAATGCAGTACCCGCTGCCCAGGAGTCGTGACTCCAGTCGGGGTATTGCTCCAGAAGATGAGGATATAAGCCGGCAAGGAGAGCGACAGAAGCCAGAAGGGCCTGAATCACCAACCGCACGAGGCCCTACCGTCTGGCAACCAATCCGGTCGCCCTCCCTGCGCTACTTCCTCTTGGCAATGCACCACACGTTCCGACGAGGTCGGTTCACCTAAAATTTGCCCACAGCCCTATGGCCACCCTCTTGGCGTCGAAGGTTCCTGTTATATTGGGGTTACTGCTAAAGAGGTTCCCCGCGACTTCGTCGCCGCCTGTGTCGACAGCGATGCCATAAACAGTAATTGTGGCATCCCAAGGATTCGGTGTTGGGCTGTTGGGGATGGTCAAAGTGCAGGTGCAATTCGAATTGATGGTGTACGTACCTCCCGTAAAGCTGTAAGGGTTCCCGCCTTCCGGACTCCCGTTGATGACCATGTTCAAATTGCTGCCGGTAAAGCCTCCCCTTCCGTTAAAGCTAACTAACATGGAGAAGTTCCCGGGCAGGAACTCATATGGCGCGTCAAAGTGACCGTACCATCCCGATGCCACTAATCCGTAGTTGCCGTACAGCGTGGCGTTCGAGCAGCCGGTGGCGGCCTTCGCCTTCGGTACTGGCCGCAGTACGAGCACTCCAAGGACCGCGGCGAAAACAACAAGCATGGTTAATAGTACGAAAATGGTTCGTTTCATCAACATCCTCCTGGATTTCTCTATTTCGGGGCAGGAAACTACGCCCATTCGGGTTGGGGCAAACCTCACGCGTGTGTCACCCGCGCCCGGACCAACCGTGCAGGTGCAGTGCCGCAATCGGCAAATTCCACTTGGTTTCTCCATCGTCTTGATTCGCAAGAGGAAGGCGATGGGACGCAAAGAAAAAGCGCCTCTGCAAGGGGTGATTGTGGAATCCACTCCGTAGACCCTAGGCCCTAGATGCGAGGCATGTAATCCCCAAAATGATCCTGATCGCATTTCTGATGTTGATGGCTGGCAGGGGCTTGGTATGGCGAGGGCGAAGCGGAAAGTTGCTCATCTTTCGCTTCACGCCACGCGGGTTGCGCGGGCTGCGCCTCGAAACAACCCGGCCTTGCAGGATCTCCTCCAGCGCGCTGTTATGGAACGCCCTCCTGTGCCGAGGGGGGATAGCGCTGAAGGCGGCAGTGGGTCAATTTGATGTTGAGGCGGCTTTACGCCGCCATTTGGCGAGATAAACTCGCCGCTACAGCATCAAATTGACCCACTACCCTGAAGGCAGGGAGCTTGCGGCGGACCTGCATCCTGAGTTACCATATAGGTTCACCCCGACCGGAAGAGAGGCTCGGGGTCAGGGCGCAATACCACAAAGGAGAAAACCATGGTCATTCCGGGTCTGAGTGCACGTCCGCTCCTCACCCTTCTGCTGGCGTCTCTATCGTTCGCAGCACCTTCGTTTGCGGGTGCAAGCGTCTACAATTTCACCCTTCCTTCCATCGATGGCGAGCCCACTTCGCTTTCGAGTTACAAGGGCAAGGTTATTCTGCTGGTGAATGTCGCCAGCCGATGCGGTTTCACGCCGCAATATTCCGCTCTGGAATCGCTTTATGAAAAGTACAAGGACCAGGGCTTTGTGATCCTGGGTTTTCCTGCCAACAATTTCGGTGCGCAGGAGCCAGGCACAAATGCGGAAATCAAGACCTTCTGCACGCTCAAGTACAACGTCTCTTTTCCCATGTTTGCCAAGGTCTCGGTGAAAGGCGCCGACACCACTCCCCTCTATCAATATCTTACCCAGCAGGCGAATCCCACCGTTGTCGGCGACATTAAGTGGAACTTCACCAAGTTTCTGGTTGATCGGCACGGAAAAGTTGTAGCACGGTTCGAATCGCCGGTGAAGCCGGACTCTCCCGAGGTTGTGGAAGCCATCGAAAAGCTGTTAAAGCAGTGACGAGTGACCCGCCGTGGCGGGACGAGTGACGAGCGGAAGCAGGAACTCAGCTCAGCACTGCGGGGTGTTCCCGTTCCGCGACAAAACGCGGCTGCTGACGTTGTCTTTGAGGAGGGTCCAAAACGAGGCGTCGAGGTAGGAGCGAATGGAAACGTAACAACCCCCGCACTGGTTATTGGGGACAAATTCTTTCAGCATCTCCTTCTGTGAGTCATATTCGTTCGCAAACATCGAGCACGGACGCAAGCCGCCCTCGGGCGTCACCACCATAAACCTTCGTCCGGCGTTGCATCCCTGTACGGTCCCATCGCGGAAGAAATCATGGATACCCGAAAGCGTCCAGGGAGAGTTGGCGATGCGGCCATTCTTTGCTTTCAGCTCCAGTAATTGGCCGAGAGTCTTGCGGAGTAGGGCGAGGTCGTCCATTGACTGGATGTAATGCTCCATACTGCCGGTCCGCAGAGGCGTGTAGGCGCTGTAAGAGATAGAAACTCCCCACTCCTTGGCCCGTTCGTAAATCGCAACCAGTGCCGGAAGGTTCTCGAGCGTGATGGCAGTATTGAGCGCCACGTCGTCGTGGCCGTGATGGGCAAGGGCGGGAACCAGCTTTTCAAGGTGAGCATAAAGCCCGGGTGAGCGCCGGAAGTCGTCGTGCCTGGAATCGGGAAAGTCCAGCGAGATTGAAACCTGGTTAATGCCCAGGGCCCGCAAAGCCAGATACTTTTCTTCCGTTAACAGTCGCCCATTAGTCACCAGAATGGTGTAAGGCAGGCCGCTTGGCTCCTTCACGGCTCGGACGATCTCCTCGAGATCCTTCCGCAGCAGGGGTTCGCCGCCCGAGAGCTGCACGGCCATGGGCTTCAGAGCGCCGCGCAGTTGCGCGTAATCCTCCGCCCGAAGCAGCCCCGCCGGGTCGGGTTTCATCCCGCCCTTGTCGCAATGCTTGCAATTAGCCGTGCAGGAATGCGTGAGCTCAAAAGAAACCACCAAGGGCCGATTAATGCAGAAGCTCCACGTGCCTCGGGCAATCATTCGAGCTGCTTGTACAACAGGTATCGCTTTCAATGGCTACCCTTCCGGCACCCCGCCAACCTGCGAGGTTGCAAGGAATCGTTAGCATACCCCTGCATGGCTCCAGGAGCAAGTCCACAATTGCTGGCAACTCCAACGCTCTGCATAGCTTCCACGTGCATTTTCAAACGATTAGCCGCCGAAACCCGCAGTTCAGTCTTGATTCTCTACCATTCAAGTTTTGCCCATTGTCACCGAGTAAACGATGAATTATGCTTGACAGACACTTTGTCGCTTAGGGGCTTTGCCGGACACGTTCTTTAAGAGCTGAGCGCTTGGCAGAGTAAGCCGTGTGGAGAGGATCAGACACCCGACTCCGCAGCCAAGCGGCTCGACGAAAATTCATCTGACCCGAATGGACCAACTTACCCTTCGTCGGAAACTGCGCTTCTGGAATACCCGCCTTCGTGAATGGCGGATGATCGCCAGGGGCTTGCTCTCAACCAAGCACCCTGTTCTCGCCCACCTCATTGCGATTCGGCGATGTAATCTCTCCTGCGCTTATTGCAACGAATACGACAAATTCTCGAAACCCATTCCGCTCGAGGTAATGTTCCGCCGCGTCGACCGGCTGGCAACCCTGGGAACTACCATCGTCACGATCAGTGGCGGCGAGCCGCTGCTGCACCCCGAACTGGAAGAAATCGTTCACCACATCCGCAGGCGCGGGATTCTGGCCGGTATGATCACGAACGGTTACCTGCTCACTCCCCAGCGCATCGAGCACCTGAATCGAGCCGGGCTCGACCATCTGCAAATCAGCATTGACAACGTAATGCCCGACGAGATATCAAAGAAGAGCCTGCGGGTTTTGGACCGTAAGCTCCGGCTGCTTGCTCGTTACGCTATCTTCCAGGTGAATATCAACTCCGTGCTGGGAAGTCCCGTTCGCAACCCCGACGACGCTCTGGAGGTGGCGCGCCGGGCACTCGAACTCGGATTCACGAGTACCGTGGGCATCCTCCACGACCACGGAGGGCAGCTTAAGCCGCTCAGTGAGCACCAGCAACAGCTCTTTGCCCAGATCATGGAGATGGGCAAGCATTCCTATTCGCGCTTCGACCAGTTCCAGAAGAACATCTCAGGCGGGCTCGGGAACGAGTGGCGCTGCCGAGCCGGCAGCCGCTACCTCTATGTCTGCGAGGATGGCCTGGTTCACTACTGCTCGCAGCAGCGCGGATATCCCGCCATTCCACTCGAGAAATACACCCGCCAGCACCTTGAACACGAGTATCGCACCCAAAAGTCGTGCGCGCCGCGCTGCACCATCTCCTGCGCGCAGCAGGTCGCAATGCTCGACAACTGGCGCGACCCGCAAACCCGCCCCGCCTTCCGGCCCACGGACGCGCTCGTGCAACTGCCCACCCCCTCTGAATGGTGAATAGTGAATTGTGAATAGTGAATTGTGCTTGGTTGCTTTGGGGTACTTAATTCACCATTCAACATTCACTATTCGGAATTCTCTTGTCCGATCTTCCACTCGATCTGCGCCAGGATTCCGCCCAGGATTCTGGCGTCGTGGATGGTGAGTTCAAGGTCGAGTATCAGGCGCCGCAGGTTGAGGAGTGTAGCGCGCCGACTCTTGGGCTTCAGATACCCCACTTGGTCCAAGACGCGCGCGGCACGCTCAAACAAGTGGTCGAGAGACTGGGCGCCGGCCGGGTCCGATAGGTGGACGGTCGGCCGCAGCGGACGGGTTGGCACAAGGCCGGCGCGCGCCAGTTCGTAAGCGCAAACCGCCACTGCCTGCCCCAGATTCATGGAGGAGCAATCAAGCACGGTGGGAATACGAACCAGGGTGTGGCAATAACTCAAGTGCTCGTTTGAAAGGCCCGTCTTTTCGGAACCGAACACCACTGCCACACGGCCCACTGCCTTGCGTTGCCGGAGCCAGGCGGGGAAGTCAGGGAGCGGGATGAGGTCTCGGTCCAGGTTGCGCCGAGAGCCCGCCGTGGTGCCCACAACCATTGACGCATCTCCAATGGCTTCCACCAGACTTTCCACCGCGCGCGCTGAGGTGACAATCTCCTCGGCTCCAAGCGCCGAGCGCATTTCCTGCCATACTGGGCTGTAGGGCGCCACGACCACCATCTCGCGAAAACCGAAATTGGCCATGGCACGCGCCGCTGCACCGATGTTCAGCGGATTCCGCGGCCTCACCAGCACAAACCGCCAATCCAGGTTGAGTGATTTCATAGTGTGGGATTGTACCAGGAGTGAGTCTGCTTTGGAGTGCGGTCCCGCCTTGCGGGACCGCTTTTCACTTTCGAGCTTGCTCGAACCCCTGCCGGAAGCAAGCTTCCGGCGAAGGAAAGCGCCAGCAAGCTGCCGCACTCCAAAGCGCCGGCGCGGCGATTGTAGGGCAGCAGGCCCGCTACTGTTTTGGCGTCATGGGGATTGCCGGCTGGTTGGGCCGATCAGTGGGAGTCGCGCTCACGATGCGGACTTTCGACTTGAATTGCTTGTAGTCGGTGTAACGAAGGATCTGTTTGATGTGAACGGGGCCGTTGGAAAAATAGAGGGTGTCATCCGCCATGGTGTATGTAGGAAACCAGTATTTCCCGTCGATCTGCTCGCGCCAGGTGGTAAAACGTGGAAACAGGTTTTCACCCTTTTTGGTGTGCAACTCGGGTACGGGTTTGCCTTCCGACTTCACAATTTGCAGGTCCCGGTCATCAACCCACACCACACCCTGAAAATACTGCTGTCCTTTCTGAATTTCTTTGGGCCGGATGGAGAAAACATAAGCCGTAATCTGGTCAACCTTCACGTGTCCCAAATACTTGATTTCGTACTCCGGGAGTTCATCCGAGGTCAGAACAAACGGCTGAGTGTTCCGCATCGAAACGTAGTCTTCCTTGGTCATGATGATCCGTTTCAGGGTATCCGCGGGGGCATAGGTCACACGCTCGATCCGGTTGCCGGCATCGTCGAAGAGGATGTCCCACTCCTGTTCGAAAACGCCCTCGACTTCGTTGTCCGCTCCTAATTCCTGCACTTTGTTGATTTGGTGGTAGGTGTAATTGTTGCGCGCTTCCTTAAAGAGTTTTTCTTTGGCGGCGAATTCCTGGATGATACGTTGGATTTGGTCCGGGCTAGGATCAGCCAGACTGTTGTCAGGCGCCGCCTTGGCAGAGGTGGCGGAAGCATCCGTCTTGTTCATAAGGCTGCTCAACGTCTCCGCGACTTTCCGATCCACGTCCGCAGGTTTGGAGTTGGGAGCAGGTGTATTGGCGGATGGCGTTTGCTGGGAAGGGGCAGGAGCAGGCGCGGATGCGGCAGGACTCGCCGAGGAAATCTCACTTGCAGCCGTTGGCGCAGGTGAGGAAGCACTCCGAGCCGTCACCGGAGAAGCCGCTGCCGAGGTGGCTATGGGGGCGGGCTGGGCGGCGATTTGCTGGTTACCCTCAGTGCCTCCTGCCGGACGATCCAACAGCCTCTTGATCCTTTCCTCGAATCGGTCGAGGTCGGCCGGGGCCCCTGTAAGCCTACGGTAAATGCGGCCGTCCCGCCCGATCAGCACGGTGGTTGGCAGACCTGATATTCCCCCATAAAGCTTTCGTGTATCAGCGTCGCCCATGGCGACGGGGTAGTTCACATTGACACGCTGGCAATAACTTCGTACTGCCTCCTTTTGATCTCTTACGGCAATGCCGACAACTCGCAGCCCTTCCCCGTAGTATTGGCTTTGAAATTCAACCAGCGCTGGAATCAATTTCCGGCAGTACGGGCACCAAGAAGCCCAAAAACTAAGGAGCACCACTTTGCCCCTGTAATCAGCAAGGTCAATCTTTTGTCCCGAGAGTGCCACCAGTGAGAATCGCGCAGCGTAGGGATGATCGTTATCAGCCGACTTGCTCTCGAGATCAGCCGGCTTGCTCTCGAGGCTGCTCAACGTCTCCGCGACTTTCCGATCCACATCGGCAGGCTCGGAGGTGGGAACGAGTGAATAGGCGGATGGCGTTTGCTGGGAAGGGGCAGGCGTGGACGCGGCAGGACTGGAAGGAGCCTCCTCGGCTTTCGAGCCTGCTTTGGTAAGAGCCTCGATCAAATCATCGCTGGCTCCGGCGTCATGAAATTTCTTTGCCAGATCAGGGTTCATCTTGAAACTGATGCCCCGTTGTTCAACGAGCGTGACGATCTTTTGAGTCGAGGACCCTCCAAGCAGAAGCAAGGTTATGTCATCAGAGGTCAAGGGTTGATCGGCTGCCGCGGCCAGGAGGGCGAATAATCCTGCCACGAGTACCGCCAGTATCCCCAAAGCTAACTTCTTGGTCATAGGTTGATAATCCTTCCTCAACGAACCCCGCCCACTCATAGGGCTACCCCAACTCCCTCTTAATTATATAGAGCATATCTTACGCCCAAAAGTTGTCTTGCTGACCGGACACGGAAGGGCTTGCAGAGGTGGGCGCGACCTTAATCCTGAATTCCGAAATTGTATAGCTCTGTCATCCTGAGCCCGCCGTGCTTTTCGGCGGGCGAACCCGCCGCGGCGGGTCTGCAGTTGCCTCTCCCGCTCAGCAGCCAGCGACGAACTGCAGGGATGCTTCATCCCTTCTTTTGTCAGCCCTGGAGCCTTTTCAAAACGACGCTCAGCGCGCCCGACGTCTATTCTTGAGCCGCGCCTGGCGCGTCTTTTGAGCTTTGCGTTTGGGTTTTGAAATCGCAAACGTAACCGCCCCCACGCGGCGGACCTTCCATTCTTGCGCCTGCGGGGTCTTGCCTTCTGTTTCCATAGTGTGCTCTCAATTCCTCTTCGAAGTCACGGTGCCACAATTATACAATGGTTTCGAGCTTCGGGCGACCGCCGACCCGGCGGGTGGGCATTCTCCGTTGTCCACAACCTGAGCCGTACAACGCACGAAACGTGCCTGCCCCAATCACTTTGCGGGTTCAATTGCAGTAACGCTAATCGTGTCGCCCTTAAGTGTGCCAGTAACCTTTACCTTCTGTCCCGCGAATTCTTCAGGTTTTTTCTGGTCGGAGAGCTGATAAACCTTTCCGCTGGCGAGATCGGCAAGCACATACTTGCTGCCAGCTTTCACACACTCCAGGGTACACTCCTTGTCGCTCTTTCCAGGCATCATGTGTTTCAAGCCACACATCGAGTCACTGATGTTTCCCACAAACGTCTTTGTCCCGGCCTTCACAGTACCGGCGAAGCTCAAACTGCCTCCAAGCAATAGTCCCACACAGAGATAACTAATTTTCCGCATTTTGGGCCACCTCCAATTGTGGCTAAAAAAGGGGCAGAAAAACCGGGGCTGGGGGCTGGGGACTAGGGGCTGGGGAAAAGCAAACCCCCATCACATACCTCCGAGCGCGGGATCTGGTCACTCGTCTCGCAGCGGCGAGTCACCAGTTTTTGTTGCGGCGCTCGCCATTCTCCTTTGGTCCTGCCAGGGCAGGGCGGTCGTCAGTTGAACAAGTCTCACACAAGAAGGTCAGGGAGCTGAGGGCAAGAAAACCGGGAATCGGTCAGGAAGAAAGGCGAATTCTGTTTCCCCAGTCCCTAGTCCCCAGCCCCCAGCCCCTAGTACTCTACGGTCGGCTCTCTACTTGCCTCCAACCGGGGAAACTTCAGCGACGCTAATCGTACTGTCGCTCAGGCTTCCCGTCACCTTCACAGACTTCCCGCCCAGGCCCTTGAACTTGTCCTGATCATCCACCTGGTACACTTTCCCCTTGCTGACGAGAACGTACTTGGCGCCGCCTGCCACGCACTTTTCAACGCAAGACTCGGCAGCCGCGCTGGCCTTGGCGTGCTTGGCCCCGCAATGCTCATCGCTAACCGTCCCCGTGAACGTCCTATCTGCAGCCCAACTCAGACAGCCAAAAGCGAACAACGTCAACACAACCATCGTAATTCTCTTGATCATCGCATGCCTCCTTGTCATTCATCGGAATTTCGGCCAGGCCTGCGGGGGTGGAGTGCTAACCCAAAAGCGGACCGGCAATCCTGGTTACCCTTTGGGGCTGAACCCTTTCACGAAGCAGTTTCACCCCCCCAACCCGAGCTGTTGATTCAGTGCCCTGACCGAACTAATTGTACTTGTGAACAAGACCCAAACACAAGAGATTTTGGGGGCAGGCGGCGGAGGACCAGGTGTCAGGTGCCAGGGTTCAGGTGTCAGGGGAGAACAGGCGGTTGTAGCGGCAACTAACCGCCCACATCTCCGCTCAGGGAGTCAATGATTCACTGAGAATACGACCCTGCGACCGCTCTTCAATGATTCAATGGCCCAATGAGTCAATCATTCAATGCGCCTGTGCCCCTCGCCGCATTTCTGCAACGGACCACCGACTCCCCCGGCAGCAGCTTCGGAAACGGCAGATAGGCGCTTCCGGCTGTAGCTAGGAGCCGCGCATCTCCCGGCGTTCCCCTCGAGTTCTCCTGAACCCTTCCTATTTTCGCATTCCCCAAAAAAGGACTTGACAG
>JBEKIZ010000023.1:0-66739 GCA_050011515.1 Terriglobia bacterium
TCCCGGTCACTTCAAGCACGATAGGAGGGCCAGCGTCGCTTCGCTCCGAAGACGCCCGGGATGACATCGGAATCACTGCCCGGGATCAAACCGGAATCAGTGCCCACCTTCATCGGAATCAGCAGAAAGGGTGTCTTTGTGATGGTTGGATTCGACACCTCTATTTTCCAAGCAATCTTTGGGAGCCTTTGGAGTAACGTAACAAGCGTCGGAACTCCTCCGGCTACTTCAAAATAGTTTGGATTCGCACCTAGTACGAAACCGGCACGAGAATGGGCTAAGCGGGGCGTTGCATGGCTGGGAATGCTCTCCTGCTGACAGCGGACGGCGGCGGCAGATTATCTCGATCCCAAATACCGTTGGTAGTGGCTCGCTGACTTGCGCGCGAATCCCAGCCGCGCGACTGCTACCAGATGGCCCACCGCGACCAAAGTGGGACCTTGCGACCACTGTGGAACAGCGGGTAGTCACGGTCAGCGCTTTTTCGACCGTGGGCTTTTTCCCTCGATTCACTCCATTACTGGAGGTATCTAGCCCATGCCAAACCACCCCTGCATCGTAATACCCGGAATCAAGGGAACGGGCCTTGAAAACATTTACGAGTTGCCGCCGGCGACCACGTGGTCAACCTGGGAAGCTGGCGTCGTGGCGCCGGATTTTGACAGCCTGGCCCTTGAAACGAACGGCGAAGTGGATGAGGCCGAAATCGTGGTGAACCGGGCCTCGCAGCTCCTCGGCGTCGCGTACGACTCCTTCGTTCAGTCACTGCGGGGCCGGGACTTGCCCGTGTACGTGTTCCCCTACGATTGGCGGTATTCCATGGTCCGCAGCGCGAAAAAGCTGGTGAATTATGTCCTGGCGCTGCAGAAGAAGAATCTCAAGTCGCTCGCACCCGCCAATTGGGACAAGGCATTTGACTTCGCCTGCCACAGCATGGGCGGGCTGGTCTTTCGGCAGTTCGTGGCCGCCTGGAGAAGCGCCATGCCCGGCACTCCCCTTCCTGTCAATCGCGTGGTCTTCATCACCACGCCTCACCTCGGATCAGTCGACGCGGTCGAGTCGATGATTCGTGGTGAAACCGTGCTGTTCGGCGGCCAAAAGGAATTGCGAAAACTCGCCCGAACCTTTCCGGGGGTGTACGAGCTTCTGCCCAATCCTGGACTCCAGAATACGGTCGTGAATCAGAACGGCGTCCCCCTGGACATCTTCGACATCCACAACTGGCAGTCAACCGTCACCCCGGACCCGAACGACCCGCAAGGTTTTGATGTGGAACAGGCCCACCTGACGACCGCGCGTGGGGTCTTGAATGCTCTGCCGGACGTGAGTATGCCCGAGTTCGGGCTCGCTGGCCGCATCCTTGTGATCTACGGGATCAAGCCGAATTCGACCCTACGCACCGTGACGGTCGATCAGCAAAATGATAATTGGTACGACTTTGACGACGCAATGATGGGCGATGGCGACCAAGTGGTTCCCGTAGAATCCGCCCTGCTGCCGGGGGTTCCGTCGATGGAGGTTCGCGGAGAAGACGTTTCAGTCTTCAACTTGAAATCCCACGTTCTCTCGTTGCACGCTCTGCTTCCTTCCTTGGATGAAGTCTCCTCGGTTACCTCACGATTCTTCTCCGGCGTAACTGGTGCTGCGCTTCTCCCCATAGGAACCGACCCGGCGCGCTTCCATCCGTAAGATTAGTTTTCGCTCGCCGGGGCTAATGAAAGTCGACAGCTTAAGCAGAAGGAGTTTTCGCGGCGTGCGGGCCGGGGTGCGGCCCGCGGCGGCGAAATTCTCACACGAACTTACAAAAGCTTCATATCATCCTTGCCTTACAAAAACTTGATTTCATCCTTGCCTTACAGCAGCTTCATTTCCTCCGGATCCCAGCGGGCGGGCTTGCCGCTGTCGTAGCTGACGTTCGAGAGCAGGGCGGCTCCGGCGGCGCGGAAGCCGAAGACGGGATCTTCCACCACCGGTTGGCGGGTGCGAATGGCGTCGATCCAGTTCTTCACGTGGTCGTAGTGGTCACTGTAACCCTTGGGAGCAACGTATTTTTCTTCGCCCAGCAGGGCTTCGCCGGTCGGATGCGTGACCGGATATTTCTCGTGATAGATTTCCAACATACGCTTTTGAATGTCCTCCCCAAACGGGTCGACGCGGACGCCGGGCTCCTTCTCTCGCGGCACACGGGTTATGGTGACTCCGTCGCCACCGATAATCATCGAGCCTTCCGAACCGGTAAAGACGAACCCTTCACTTTCGGAGCCGCCATCGACAAAATTCGTGCGCACGCTGAGGTTGAAGCCCTGCGCGTAGTCATAAAGCGCCATCATCACATCCGGCACGTCCCGGCCGTCTTTCCAAAAGCGCAGCCCACCCGTGGCCACGGCGCGCGTAGGACCATGCGTATCGGTGATGAGGTGTACGCCACTGAACAAGTGGACAAACAAATCGCCCGCCACTCCGCTTCCGTAGGCCTTCCACTTGCGCCACTGGAAAAAGTGTTCGCCATTGAACGGAATTTTCGGCGCCGTGCCGAGAAAGCGCGGCCAATCGCAGGTGGTAGGCGAGGCATCGTAGGGCACCGTATATTGCCACGCGCCTTGCGCCGAATTGCGGTCGTACCAGACCGTCACCATGTTGAGCTCGCCTATGGCTCCCGCGGCAAGCAGTTCTTTCGCCTTCTTGTAAATGATCGAACTCACCCGCTGGCTGCCCACCTGCATAATCCGGTTCGTCTTGCGCCAAGTGTCAATGATTTTTGGCCCATCGGAGTAGAGGTGGATCATGGGCTTTTCGCAATAAACGTCTTTGCCCGCGTTCATGGCATCCACCGACGCCTGCATGTGCCAATGATCAGGAGTCCCGATGATGACTGCGTCAATATCCTTGCGCGCGAGGATCTCGTTGTAGTCGCGCGTGGTTAAGATATCCTTCCCCCACAATTCCTTGGCATGTTCCAGACACCCGTCGTAACAGTCTGCCGCCGCTACCACCTTGACGCCCGGAATTTGCGCTGCCGTCTTCGTATCACCCTGGCCTTGCCCACCCGCCCCAATCAGTGCGATTTGAATATGGTCGTTCGCGGCGATGGCCTTAGGCGGCTCAGCCTGCGGCGTCGCCATCAAATGCATCTTCATCGACCCGGCAAAATAGGTCCCGGCAATGCTTCCTGTCTTAAGAAAGTCCCTGCGATCCATGCTGGCCACTATATCCTCCTCTGGTAAGAAAGTTGCGCTCCCGGCTCTCTCCGGCCATCCTCTGCGCCACCGACGACCGACGCCGCGAGCCCGGCGGCCGCCCGCAACTTCGGGGTATTGGCCTCCGTCAGGCGGCCAACGTCGCCGTCCTTGAAAGCGCCGCCGCTTGCCCATTCTACCACTTCGCCGATGGCTTGCTTCCTGGTGGTGGCAACACGACATGCCCCCCTCAGGAACTCATCGCGAAGCTTGTTGAACCCGCAACTTGCCGCCGACCGCCTTCTGCTTACTGCCGGGTTGATGGCGCGGCCCTTCCCGCAGAGGGTCAGTTCAGAGAGCGTCTCGGAAGCGGACTCCGTGTCACTTGACAGGGGGCGGAAGATAGGCTAGGATAGTAGCAGGATTCAGGATTCAGGAATCGGGATTCGACAGATGGAAGAGCAGGACATGTGATAAGGACAATTATGAATGGTGAATGGTGAACAGTAATTGTGAATTGCTTTCTTCCTTCTTGCCCCTGCGGTCTGCCGGCTGCCGACTGCCCACTGCATTTGAGGGGTCGAGTTGGCGGGAGGCTCCGCTCGTGCCGCGGTCGCATGACAATATGACACCATGACAGGGAGTGAAGAAACTGTAGCAACTTCGAAAAGTGAAGGAACGAAGCGGGAATGTCTATGAAAACAAGGGAGGTAGGTGGTATGTGGGGGGTGGAGAATGAGAAACAGGGGCGAGGGACGGGAGGGTGGGGACTGGGGGACGAAGGCCTGCCCACCGTCGGCGCGTGCCAGCATCACTCGCTCAGTTTGTCCTGCGGCTCAAGAAAGCCTACCAACCTTGAAGAAGAATTCTTTTTTTGACGGAACGAAGCGCGAATGTTGCTGAAAACAAAGGACGGCTGTGGAAAACTCTGGGGCGAGGCGGGAATGTTATAGAAAACAAAGGTAGTTATCAGTTGAACTCGGGAATGTTATTGAAACTAAAGGTAGTTAGTAGGGGGTAGGTCGTAGGCGGGGGAAGAGCCGCAGCCAATCTCCAACTGTTGACTCTCGCGGTAGGTTGGGCAGAAGGACTGGTTCCAGTTATCAGGTGTCTGGCGACAAGCGCCGGGGGCTGGGGAAATGCTGAATCACGAATTCTGCATTGAATTGCCTACTGCCTGCTGCCTACTGCGTACTGCCTACTGCGGGACCAAACAAGGCGTGCCGTTCGCCGCGAAGAGATGTAAAATGACGCCCGCTGTTTCAGTTGAATCGGGGTCGCCGCTCATCGCGACCTTTTGGGGGCGAAGCATGTACCGAATTGTGAAGTGGCTTGCGATCAGTTTGCTCTGTTCCGTCTCTTTGGGCTTTGCTGAGGAGATGACCGAAGGCCGCCTGATGCGCTTTCCGGACATTTACAAGGACAGGATTGTTTTCAGTTATGGTGGGGATCTGTGGTTGGCCTCAACTTCCGGCGGTGTAGCGCGGCGGATCACGACTCATCCCGGCCTGGAATTATTCCCAAAGTTCTCGCCGGACGGCAAATGGATCGCCTTCTCGGCACAGTACGATGGCAACTTCAACGTCTACGTTATTCCCTCGGAAGGCGGCGAACCCAAACAACTGACTTTCTTGCCGGATGTAGTGAGCATGCCCGAGCGCATGGGTCCGAACAACATGGTCATCACTTGGTTCCCGGACAGCCAGCGCATCTTATTCCTTTCCCGCCGCGACACCTATAACGATTGGTTCGGGCGGCTGTTCAGCGTGAGCATCGATGGCGGCCTGCCGGAGCGGCTTCCTCTTGATAAAGGCGGGCTCACCTCCTTTTCGCCGGATGGCACAAAGATCGCCTATAACCGCATCTTCCGCAATTTCCGCACCTGGAAGCGCTACATGGGCGGCATGGCCCAGGACATCGCCATCTACGATTTCAAGAACAACACCTACGAGCGCATCACGGATTATCCCGGCACCGATACTTACCCCATGTGGCACGGAGACACGATTTATTTCGGTTCTGACCGAGGTACAGAGCACCGCATGAACCTTTACAGCTACAGCCTGAAGACCAAACAGACTCGCCAGCTCACCAACTTCAAGGATTACGACGTCAACTGGCCCAGCCTGGGGCCTGACTCCATCGTCTTTGAGAACGGCGGGTTCCTTTACGTCTTCGACCTGAAGACCGAGAAGCCGCGCAAGCTAACGGTGTACCTGGCCGGTGACCGTCCCCTGGCGCGAAAGCATTGGGCAGATGTCGCCGGGTTGATCATGGGCTTTGACATCTCCCCCGAGGGCAAGCGCGCCGTCTTCGCCGCTCGGGGAGACATCTTCACCGTGCCCGCCAAGGAAGGCAGCATCCGCAACCTGACCCAGACGCCCGGCATCCACGAGAAAAACGCGGTATGGTCGCCGGACGGAAAATGGATCGCCTACTTTTCCGACCGCACGGGTGAAGACGAGCTTTATCTCATGCCGCAAGACGGCATGGGGAAGGAAATCCGCATCACCAGCGATGGCAAGGTGTTTAGACTGCCTCCCGTCTGGTCGCCCGACAGCAAGAAGTTGCTGTTCGCGGATAAAGAAACGCGGCTCTTCTATGTGGATATCGAGGAGAAGAAGCCCGCGCAAATCGACAAGGGCAAGTATGCCGACCTGACCGATTACAATTGGGCTCCGGACAGCAAATGGGTTGTCTACGCCAAGGCGGCTGAGAATCAAAACCAGGTGATTTACCTTTATTCGCTGGCCGACAAGAAAATCACACCGGTCACGACGAGCTTCACGAGCAGTTGGAACCCCGTGTTCGACCCCGGCGGCAAATACCTTTATTTCCTTTCGAACCGTGACTTCAACGAAGTATTGGGCGTTTATGACTTCGAGTTTGCTAATCCTAAGGCAATGCGTGTTTATGTGGTGACGCTGCGTTCCGACCTGCCATCGCCTTTTGCTCCGAAGAGTGATGAGGCCGGTGCAAAGAAATCCGAGAGCCCCGCGGCGGAGAAAAAAGAGGAGAAGAAGCCCGAGGAAGCGCCGGCGGGCAGGGAAGTCCCGAAGGACTTCCGCATTGACCTCGAGGGCATCACTGCGCGCGTGGTGGCTTTGCCCACTCCTGCGGAAAACAGCCAGGGGCTGAACGCTGCGGAGGGCTTTGTCTATTACGTGACGATGCCCGTCTCAGGCCTCTCGGGGCCGTTGCCGGACGAAGCGGCGGCCATCCACGCTTACGACATGAAGGAGCGGAAGGACAACATCTTAATCACTTCAGCGACCCACTACGCGCTCTCCTTTGACGGCAAGAAGCTCCTCTACGCCGCGCCCATAGGTCCACTGGGCGGCGCTGAAGAAGAAGGCATGCCGGGGCCGCAAACCTACGGTATCATCGACGCCAAGCCCGAAAAGGAACCCCATAAAGCCGGCGAAGGCGCGCTGAATCTAGCTTCGATGCGCCTGGAAGTCGACCCGCAAGCCGAGTGGAAGCAGATCTTCAACGAGGTGTGGCGGCAGGAGCGTGATTATTTCTTTGAACCCGCAATGAACGGCGTCAACTGGGAAAAGGAGCGTGAGCGGTATGCTCCGCTGCTGCCTTACGTGGCCGACCGGTACGACTTGACCTATGTCCTGGGGGAAATGCTCGGGGAACTTTCCAACTCCCACACCTATGTGGGAGGTGGTGACTACCCGGATTTGAAACCCATTAACGTGGGCGTGCTGGGCGCAGATTTCGAAACTGACACCGCGCACGGACTCTACCGCTTCAAGAAGATTTATTCCGGAGAGAACTGGGATGCCACGCTGCGCTCGCCGCTTACCGAACCCGGAGTGGAGGTGAAGCTGGGCGACTATCTGCTGGCCGTAAACGGAAAGTCCTTGCGCGCCCCGCAGAACCCTTACGAATTGTTTATCAACACGGTGAATGAGAACGTCACGCTGACAGTGAACTCGAAGCCCAGCGAGGAAGGGGCGCGGAAAGTGGTGGTGAAACCCCTCGGGAGCGAATATCCCCTGCGTCAACTCGACATGATCAACGCCAACCGCAAGAAGGTGGAAGAGGCCACCGGCGGGCGTGTGGGATATGTCTACATTCCCAATATGGGCGCTGAAGGGCTGAACGAATTTGTAAAGCAATTCTTCCCGCAGGTCCGCAAGGAAGGCCTGATCTTCGACGTGCGTTACAACGGCGGCGGCTTCGTCGACCAAATCATTTTTGAGCGCCTGCGCCGCGTGCTGGGGGGGATGGACTCAGCCCGCAACTCCGAGAGCGGCACCATTCCGGACACGGTCTTCCATGGTTACATGGCCTGCGTCACCAATGAGTACGCCGCCTCCGACGGAGACTTCTTCAGTTATTACTTCAAGAAATACAAGCTGGGGCCGCTCATTGGCATGCGCACCTGGGGAGGGGTGCGCGGCATTCGCGGTAATATGCCTCTGATGGATGGCGGCTACATTACGCGGCCGGAATTCTCGCTCTATGGCTTGAATAGCGAGTGGCTGATTGAAAATCGCGGTGTCGCCCCGGATATCGAGGTCGATAACCCGCCGGATTTGGTGATGCAAGGGCACGATCCGCAGCTTGAAAAGGCGATCGAGTTGGTGATGAAACAGATCCAGGAACACCCCAAGAAGCTGCCTCCGCGCCCCGCCGATTTACCGGCCTACCCTGCGGGCCCAGGATAGCAGGCTATGATGGAAAGCGCCGGCCGGCGCAGGACGGCAACTGGAAAATCGGCGTGAGGCTGGCCCAATCGAACCGTTGAAAGCAAAGGGCCTGCGCTGCGACGTTCGCGAGAGCGCCCGCTCACTGTCCCGCAGAGCGGGATCCCGCCCTGCGGTCCCGCTACAGCGGGCTCGCCCTGCTGTTTGTCGGCGGAAAAGTCCAGGGCGAGATTCTTCGCGCAGTTTATCCTGAGCGGGCAGAGCGAGATCCTTCGCTGCGCTCAGGATGACAGCGAAGGACCCAGAATGACAACACGGCAGACGAGTCCACGGATGTCACGCTGTCATCCTGGAGGGCCCGCCGCGCTTGGCGGCAGGATCAGGGTGACACTCACCCCCTTCGGAACCCTGCGCCTGCGCTTCTTTCCGCAACCCACCCGTTGACTAGCCGTATCAAATCGTGTAAATATGAGCTCCTAACCATATTGAACGGGGGCAATCCTGTATGGAACTTCTCCACGTCCCGGAAGCCGCGCGGGAGTTGGGCGTGAGCTATCCGACTTTGAAGCAATGGATCTACAAGCGAAAGATCAAGACCGTGACGACACCGGGGGGCCATCATCGCGTTCCGCGTTCGGAGATTGACCGCCTGCTTTTTCAAAGAGGCGAGCGAGGGCAGGGCGGAAAGGTGACTTCTGCAGCTCAGCCTGCGCCCGCCGCGCCGATTTCAGGAACGGGGGCGGGGCTCGAGCACGTGATCAGCGGGCGAAATCAGTTGGTAGGGCGCATCGTCAAGCTCCAAACGGTGGGCCTGCTGACCAAGGTGGTGCTGGACGTGGGAGGGCAATCCATCACCTCCATCATTACCAGCGACGCCTCCCGGGACCTTGATCTGAAGGTGGGAGAGACGGCAGCGGCGCTCATCAAGGCCACCGAAGTGATGATCATCCGGCCTCTCCGGAGGAGGCCTTGAGCTTTGGGCGTTGCAGCTAACGTGGAGTCACGCGGCATGCGGTGGCCCCTGACGCGCTGGGATGTGGCCGGTGCGTTCGGCGACATCGGCGTGCTGTTTCCAATCGCGATTGCCCTCATCTCCCTGAATCACGTGAATCCGACGGCGGTGTTTCTTGCTGCCGGCGTCACTTATGTTTTGGCGGGCCGCTATTTCCAAATCCCTATGGCCGTTCAGCCCTTCAAGGCCGTAGCGGCAATTGCACTGGCCATGGGGCTTCCCCCCTCGTCGATCGCCAGCGCCGGACTCCTGATGGGAGCGCTGCTAGGGTTGGTCGGAGTCACCAACCTCGCCACAAGGCTTGCGAAGCTGTTCACCCTACCCATTGTCAGGGGCATTCAATTGGGTCTAGGGCTTTTGCTGGCGCGTGAAGGCTTGCGGCTGATGTTGAGCCCGCGCTCCACGGTTGTTCTAGGGGCAGGCCGAACGGTCGCCCCTTGGGAAATCGGGCTCGGCGGAGCCCTTCTTTTGCTGGCGTTTCAAGGCTCGCGTCGCCTTCCAGCGGCTTTGGTCCTGTTGACGGCAGGGATCACGCTCGGTCTCACGGCGCAATGGGGCAAGCTACCCGCGCTTGGCTGGGGACCACTGCCGTTCACTCTCCTACACCCACATCTTGCCGAACTTCGACGCGTTTTGCCATTGCTGGTGGTTCCGCAGTTTGCGTTGACCTTTGGTAACTCCATCGTAGCAACCGAGAACACCGCCCGGATTCTCTATGGGGCGCAGGCTCGCCGCGTCACGGTACGCGGATTGTGCATCAGCATTGGCCTGGTAAATCTGCTCGGCGGGATGATTCAGGCCCCGCCACTCTGCCACGGCTCAGGAGGGGTTACCGCACATTACAAATTTGGCGCGCGGAATCCCAGGTCCAGTTACGTTATCGGCGCGGTTTGCATCCTTCTGGCGTTGTTTGGCCGCGCTGCCGTGGACCTTTTGAAACTAATCCCCGCCCCCGTCTTGGGAGTGTTGCTGGCTTACGTGGGAATCCAACACGCGGCTTATTTGCGCGACATCCTTAGGCGCCCGCAGCTTCTTATTATTGCCGCGTGCGTGGGAGTGGTTTCGCTCCTAACTATCAACCTTATGTGGGGTTTCCTGGCAGGATTTCTTCTGGAGGGCATCCTGTTGACGATTCAAAAAACAAGAGAGAAGAGGAGTCCATAGGCAGCCCTTCTACCAATCAGAAAAGTCTGGCGCGATTGGCCCCAAACGTGTATACTAAAGAGACTTGATCAGTTTTTGTGACCGAGAAGCGGAGAAGTAGGGTGGCCACAAAATCAATGGTTTTGTGGCTTTTTTGCTTTTGGCGTTTGGTTGCGAGAGCAGAACAAGAGAATCTACAGAATTAAAAGGAACAACGAAACATATGGAGAAGGAACAAGGCAAGGTAAAGTGGTTCAACAACGCGAAGGGCTACGGTTTTATCCAACGCGCATCCGGTGATGACGTTTTCGTTCATCACTCCGCCATCCAGGCAACTGGCTTCAAATCACTCAACGAGGGAGATTCCGTGGAGTTCACGGTCACGAAAGGGCCCAAGGGTTTGCAAGCTGAAAACGTGGTAAAGCTATGACTTTTCGGGCGGCTCCCGCCCGGCGGGAGCCGCCCGACTTTGGAGGTATCCAGCACAGTGAGCGTGCTTATCCAATACACCGGGTTTCAACTAAAGCCCCGCGGTAGGGACTACTGCTACCGGGTTGTGGCCATGAAATCTGAAGACCGGGAATTCACGCTGACCATCTCGAACCGGGCCTTTGAGGAAAGGCACTTCCCTTACCAGGATGGGGCCGCAATCTGCTATCAAAAGCTTCAGAGAGAACTCCTCGCGGAAACCGCTGAGTCTCCACTGCAACACCATCTTACGATTTCAGATCAAGATCTCAACGAGTACCTCGCGAAGTATCGCCCCGCCAAAAGACGCTCCTGGTAGCTCCAGGAATCCCCGCGGCGCTAATCATGTTTCGCACGTTCAAATTCCTAAGTCCTTAAACAGCGCGTCGGCAGACTTGAAGCGCTTCCCCTCGCCTCGGTCCGCTGCCTGCATCGCCTTGACCGTGGTTGTATTGGGGACCTTCACGTGGAACGGCAGGGCTTTCTCTGCGGCCACTCGGACAAGCAAAATGCGTACCGCGTCGGAAACAGACATGCCCATTGCGGCCAGTGTTCTTGCGGCTCTCTTCTTCACCTTCTCGTCCACGCGAATGTGAACCATCGTCGTCGCCATAGTCTTAAAACCTCGCTGAGATACAGCGTATCGCGTTACGAGAACACTATCAACGGTAATCCCTCGGTCTCGGCTGGGCGCGAACGTTCGGCCGACCTCTAGACCAACTGTTCATTCTCCCACCCCAAGCGCGTCAGTTTGATCTTGGTCGGGTCGCTGGTGCCGAGGTGGTAGACGGAGTCAGCGGCGGCGAGGCTGCGCGGCGGCGGGCTGATGAGCCATTCCTCGCCTTTGAAGAGGTTGCGCTTCTTCTGGCAGATGCTCAGGCAGACGGTATCGATAGCCACGGGATCGGTCCCCACCAGAATGCCTTTATAGTCCCACTGATGCAGGGGATTAATCTGCGGCCCGGGGCCAAAATATGGCCGCAGCATATCCACAACAATCAAGCGGGTCTTGCCTTTCACGTCGGGCAGTAGCCAGGTTTCGCCCAGCTTCGCGCTGCCGTCGAAGTGATAGGAACTTCGGTTCCCTGTAAAGTTGATGTAGTTTTTGATGGAGACGGCGATGCCGGCGAGCGTGTGGACTTTCACGGTGGGCACATTGATGAGCGCCGTGCAGTCTTTTACTGGAAGTCCGAAGTCGTTGGCCACGACCCGGCTCCTGGGGACGCCGCTCGCGATCAGAGGATCCGTGATGGCGTCGAGCACCGCCTGATTCACGTGGATTCGTTGCCAAGAGCAGCGCGTGTATTTGATCCCCACGTTGTCTTGCGGGTGGAAGTACCGCTGCCAAGCCTTGGCGACATTGCTTTCACCGGTAAAGGTTTTCATTGCGGTGTCGAGCATCTCCAGCACGACCACCGAGTTGACCTGGTGGCCGGCGTCGACAGCCGCCTCGTGACGGATCAGCACCACCTGGCTGAGAGGATTCTCGGCCGCAAACGCCGAACCCTTTCCTGCGCGCGGTAGGCCTTCAATCCCCATCGCCAGACCCAACGTGGCGTAAGCCGTGCCGCGCAAGAAATCCCGGCGAGTGACCCTGTGGTTTTTGTCATGGTGCTTCATGGTGTGACTCCTTTCATCCGCGAGGCCGCGAAATCAACCAGTTTCTCCGCGCTCTCGCGCGAGCCGGCCTCGAATACGAGCAGGAGGACGCGCTCCTCCCGGCGACCTCCAGCGAATTGTTCTTTTTCCAGTTTGCGGTAGGCCGCATTCCCGGCGGGGGACTGCCGGAGATAAACTCTGCCGAACTGCTCGAAGGCCGCTGCCGCGTCGCTCGGCCTTGGGTAACGAACGATGAGCAAACGCGGCCTGTCGCGGTCCTGCTGGTATCGGGCCAGGATGGCTTCCGTCTTCGAGTTCAGATTGAGCAGATTCGAGTCAGCGAGAAAATAGTGAATATTCAGTAGGACGGACGTATGAAAGTAATGAACGCTGGATTCGAGCAAGCCTTGCGGCGGCAGGGCCTCGAGCAGCGCAGGTTTCCTGCCCTCTTGCGGAATTGCGGAGGCCAGTCGGCTTCCCAGTGACATCAGGGCGGCCTTTACCTTCGGCGTCTCGTCCTCCGCCTGCAAGCGGACGAAGAAGCGATGCTTCCAGAAGCGCAGCAGGCCTGGGGAGTACAGCGCACTTTGGCCCACGGAGACAGGTTGGCCATCGGTGTCGTGGGTGAAGATGCCATAGGCATCCCCAGAAGAAGCCATCTGATAGACTTCCGCGACGATGCGCGGCGCGTTCTCCCTCGCGTACTCGCGCGTTAGCAGCCGCTGGAAGTCGTAGGCAAGGTAAATCTCGCCACCCCCGTCCATATAATCGAAGATGGTCTGCCGCGTGAATACCTTGTCCTCGCCGTCAGCATTCCAGCCCTGAACCTCCTGAGGGAGCCGCAACATATTTTCATCCGCGCGCGCCGCGTCGGGCGCAAAAAGACTCAAGCCTAGTAGAATCAGAAAAGCTCTCGACAATTCTCCCACCCGCCTGTCTTGTGCTTGCCGTCCCCCTGGCCGAGCAGTCCGGAAACCCGCCTCGGGCTGAATCGTAGCACTGGCCGACTGTTCGACTTTGGTTGGCCGGGCACCTGCCAGTATACACCACAGGCCGATCATTTCCTCTTCTTCAGAGCCCGGTGAATTGAAGCCAAAATGCCATCCTCTTGTGTCTCATGCAGAGGAGCTTGCGGATCGTAATTCTCCAAGCCACGAATGATCTCTCCCGGTTCCCCGGTGAATGCGGCGCCGAAGGCGCGGACAAGGCCTTCGAACCAAAACCAGCAGATGACCCATGTCACCACGTTGAGAGCCACGAAAATGAAGCCCATCAATCCCAATATTCGGGGCTCTGGGTGCACATCGGGATGCGCACGCAAGAACAGGGAGAGCCGGACCTGTGTGTGGTGGGTGACGGAATATGAATACCAAGCAACCAGAGCGCAGAGTGAGGCACAGGCTTCCAGAGCCCCCGACACAAAGGCATCGCGCCGCCACTTAATCGACTCCGCAAAAGGCAGCTTCGCACGCCAACTTGCCGGCAAGAGCGACAGGAATGGTCCAAAGAGATAGATCCACATCTCTAGCAGGATGCTGAAAAACCCTAGCCTGTCATTCCGAGCGAAGCGAGGAATCTCGTAGGTCCTATGTTTCCAGAGCGAGATTCCTCGCTTCGCTCGGAATGACAACGTTCGCAAGGGTCTTTCAGTATCCTGTTAGCGTGCAGCGACAAGGGCGAGGCGTTTGGGTCCGGCTTCCAAGATGTGTTCCGGGCAGTCCGCCATCATCAACTTGAAGTTCTCAATGAAGCGCGCAGCAAGCCCGTCGTACTTCTTGAAATACTCGTCCCGGCTGGGCCAGGTGCTGGCCGGATCAAGGATGTCGGAGGGCACGCCTTCGCACGTGGTGGGGACGTCGAAGCCGAAGACCGGATCTTTCTTGTACTCGACCCGGTTGAGTTTTCCATTCAGGGCGGCGTTCAGCAAAGCGCGCGTGTGATGAATGCTGATACGTTTGCCGACCCCGAAAGACCCGCCGGTCCAGCCGGTGTTCACCAGCCAGACGTTCGCCCCGTGCTTGAGGACTTTCTTCTTCAGCAGCTCCGCATAAGCATACGGGTGATGCACCATGAAGGGCCCGCCAAAGCAGGTACTGAAGGTGATCTCGGGCTCGATGCCGAGGCCGATTTCCGTGCCCGCAATCTTGCTGGTGTATCCGGAGATGAAGTGGTAGATGGCCTGGTCGGGGCTGAGGCGGGAAATGGGCGGCATCACGCCCGAGGCGTCGCAAGTGAGGAAGATGACGTTTTTGGGATGGCCGGCTCGCTTCTCGGGCAGAGAATTCTCGATGTATTCGAGAGGATATGCGGCGCGGGTATTCTCGGTCACCCTGTAGTCGTCCAAGTCGAGGTGTCGCGACACGGGGTCGAAGGTGACGTTTTCGAGCAAGGTGCCGAAGCGGCGCGTGCAGGCGTAGATCTGCGGCTCGGCTTCGGGTGAGAGGCGGATGACCTTGGCGTAGCAGCCGTCTTCGAAGTTGAACACGCCGTTATCGCTCCAGCCGTGCTCATCGTCGCCGATCAGGTGGCGCTTAGGGTCAGCGGAAAGTGTGGTCTTGCCGGTGCCGGAGAGGCCGAAGAAGATGGCTACGTCGCCCTCCGGGCCGACGTTGGCCGAGCAGTGCATGGAGAGCACGCCCTCCAGCGGCAAGAGGAAATTGAGCACGGTGAAGATGGTCTTCTTGATTTCACCGGCGTAGCTCGTGCCTCCGATGACGGCGAGCCGCTCACGGAAATTGAGGATGATGAACGTCTCCGTGCGCGTGCCATCAATCAGCGGCGAAGCAAGGAAGCCGGGCACGGCGATGACGGTGAACTCGGGGATGTGTTTCTTGAGCGCATCCTGGTTCCGAATCTTCAGAAACATGGCGCGCGCGAAGAGGCTGTGCCAGGCTTTTTCCGTGATAATGCGGATGGGCAGGCTGTACTCGGGGTCAGCGCCCGCACGACAATCCTGCACGAATACGTCCCTGCCCTGCAAATAGCCCTGCAAGCGAGCCAGCAGAGCGCTGAAGTTCTCGCCGGTGAAGGGGCGGTTGTACTGCCCCCACCAGATCTTGTCCTCGGTGGCTTGTTCGCGGACCACGAATTTGTCGGGAGCGGCTCGCGCCGTGTGCTTGCCGGTGCTCACCAGCAAGGGACCGAGGTGGGTGAGCCGAGCTTCCGATCGGAACACACTCTCCTCGTAGAGAGCGGGAGTCGGCAGGTTCCAGTAGACGCGGCGCAGGTTCGTCAGGCCGTGATTCTGCAGGCCGTAGTCGCTGGCCAGCGTGCCAGCTTCCTGCACCGCTGGAGATTGAACGTCGAGGTAGATATTCATAGCCAGTCCCTCACCAGCTTGCGGTCGCCTAGATAGAGTTCGTTTGCGGAGGTCGGGTCCAGCGCCCACTGGATACGCTCCAGCCCTTCCATGATCTCCCGGATGGCGCCGCAGTAGCTTAGCCTTAGATGACCTTCGAAGCCGAATTCCTTGCCTGGAACGGTAACGACGCGGACTTTATTGAGAAGGAAATTCGCCAGCTTGTGCGAATCCTTCATATAGGCGCTGAAGTCGGGGAAGCAATAGAAAGTGCCATCCGGCTTGGTCACCTTGACGCCCTCGATGGCTCGCAGGCGCTCGATCATCACGTTGCGGTTATTCTCCAGGGTCATGCGCAAGTTCTCGACGGAGGACTGCACGCCGTTCAAGGCCCCCACCGCCGCCCATTGTGAGGGTGCCGAGGGGCCGGAGGTCTGCTGCGATTGGAGGGTCGCCATGGCTTCCACCAGTTCCTTGTTGGCAATGCCCCAGCCGATGCGGAAGCCGGTCATGGCGTACATCTTCGACACGCCGTTGATGACCACGAGCTTGGATTGCTCGAAGGGCGCCTCCATGTAGTCGTAGCAGATGGGAGCACTCTTGCCCTCAAAGACCAGTCGGTTGTAAATATCATCCATGATCAAGTAGAGGCTCTTCTTTTCGCAGAACTCAACTATTTCGGCAATAAAATCTTTCGAAAACATTGCACCTGAGGGATTATTCGGGCTATTAATGATGATCGCCTTCGTATAGGAGCCCACGGCCTCGGCAATCTCTCTCAGCGTAGGATGGAAGCTGCCGTCCTCGGGCGTGATGGCCACCGGGACGCCGCCCGCGAGTTTCACCATCTCCGGGTAACTCACCCAATAGGGGGCCGGGAAAATGACTTCGTCCTTCGGGTCGAGGATGGCGTGGAGCAATACCATAATCGCCTGCTTGGCTCCACCAGAGACGATCACATTATCCGCCGAGATGATTTTGTTGTAGCGCTCCTCGGTATATCGAATGATGGCCTTCTTGAGTGCCGGAATGCCATCCGGTGGCGTATAACGGATATCACCGGTATTCAGCACGGATGTACAGTTGATTACCGCGTCGATGGGCGCTTTACTCTTGGGCTCGCCGCCGCCCAGATGAATCACTGGCTCGCCCTTTTCCCGGAGCAGGGCAGCGGTCTCATTCAGCTTCAAAGTCACTGATTCTTTGATAGTTCGAGCAAGTTGACTGAGGCTCATGGGATTGAATTCCTTTTTTCAGAATGCACCAGGAAAGAAACTATACATGGTTGTTCTAATTCGCGCTAATGTTTGAATTTATGCAAGTTATAAGCATACCCCAAGAGGACGCAATGTCATAGGACCTTCCCCCCAGGGTGATTTTTCTGGCCCGAAGAGTGCTGCAATCAAGACCCAGGCGTGATATCTTGCTATTCTTAGCGCCGACCGTCCTATGATAAACCGACTTCCAGTATCAAAATCAATGACTTTTTATACGGGCCAACGCCTTCGCCCCTTTCTTGTGGCCGGGGCGTTGAAGGCGAGAAAGGGGCAAGTGATTCCCGAGATCCATTTCACACTTCCATCCCTCGAGACTGGCGAGAACAATCCCCGCCTGCGCGCGCGACGGGCTGTTGTAGCCGTGATCCGGGAACTGAGGGGGGCGTCAAAGCGGCGGTTTGAGAATCCAGGAAC
Organism: Terriglobia bacterium; assembly: GCA_050011515.1. Taxonomy (GTDB): domain Bacteria; phylum Acidobacteriota; class Terriglobia; order UBA7540; family UBA7540; genus CAVROP01. The sequence goes on from JBEKIZ010000023.1 coordinate 17,049, forward strand.
GCGAATTGCCCTGGCTGGATAGGCTACAAGGAGAGGCGGAATCCCTGCCGGAGAATGGGAATGCGGCTGAAGCTGATCACTTGCGAGATCTTCTACCGGGAGTTTTGCTCGGTGGTGGCGCGTTCCCCGAACACCGTGGATGTGGAGTTCCTTCCTAAGGGTCTGCACGACATCGGCAGCGAGGGCATGCGAGCGCGCCTGCAGGCCGCGCTGGAGCGTGTGGACGACCCCAAATACGAGGCCGTGCTGCTCGGGTACGGCCTCTGCAACAACGGTGTGGTTGGGTTGACTGCCGGCAAATACCCCCTCGTTATTCCTCGCGCCCACGATTGCATCACCCTTTTCCTCGGCAGCTCGGGGCGCTACTTGGATTACTTCAACAACCACCCCGGTGTCTACTTCATGACGACTGGATGGATGGAGCGCGGCAAGGCGGATGGCGAGCTCAGCCAGCTTTCCGTGGGGAAAATACTGGGCGTCGGTCAAAACTACGAAGACCTTGTGGCGCGCTACGGCGAAGAGAATGCCAAGTATCTCTGGAGCGAGTTGGGCGACCTGACAAAGAATTACAGCCAGTTCACCTACATCGAGATGGGGGTGGGGCCGGACGAAAGCTTTGCGCGCGACGCGCGCGAAGAAGCTGCCAAGCGGGGATGGAAGTTCGAAAAACTCGCCGGTGACCTCGGCATGTTCCAGCGACTGGTGGATGGGGTCTGGGACCAAAAGGAATTCCTGGTCGTCCCGCCGGGAAGGCAGGTTGTGGCCGATTACAGCGGAGGGCTTATCTCCATCGGCGGGGGAAGATAAATTGGTAGGGGCGGTTCGCGAACCGCCCCTGCGATCTGCTGACCAGGCGCGCGAGGCAGGAGTGTATGAATAGTCGCGAGCGTGTCCTCGCCATGTTGCAAGGGCAGTCGGTGGACTCCCTTCCCGCCATGCCCATCACCATGATGTTTGCTGCCGACCAGACCGGGGCGAAATACCTCGACTACGCCACGGACTATCGCGTCCAGGCCGAAGCTCAGATCTGTGTTGCGGAGCGATTTGATATTGACCACGTCAGTGTGATCTCTGACCCTGGTTGTGAGGCGTCGGCTGTGGGCGCCACCCTCAAATTCTTCCCCGACCAGCCTCCCGCTATCGACGAAGAAAATGCTCTGCTGAAAGATAAGACCAGGCTTACCAGTCTCAAGATCCCCGACCCCACCAGTCCTGGAAGGATGCGCAACCGGGCACAGGCCGTAAGGCTGATGAAGGAACGCGTCGGGAATGATAAGGTAGTGGAAGGTTGGATCGAGGGTCCTTGCGCGGAGGCCGCCGACCTGCGAGGCATTAACAGTCTCATGCTGGATTTCTACGATGATCCGGCTTTTGTCCGAGACGTGTTTGAATTTGTGGTCGCGATGGAATTGCGCTTCGCGCGATTTCAGGTGGAGATGGGAGCGGATCTAATCGGGGTTGGAGACGCAGCAGCCTCGTTGGTAGGGCCGAAGTTTTACGACGAGTTTGTTTGGCCCTATGAAAAGAAGCTGGTTGACGCGCTGCATGTTGCGGGGATAAAAACCCGTTTGCACATCTGCGGGAATACGCGGCGCATTCTGGCGGGGATGGGCAGGCTGCACTGTTCCATTGTTGAACTGGATTCGCTTTCACCGGTGTCCGAGGGACGTGAAAAAATGGGACCTGAACAGGTTCTGCTCGGTAACATCGACCCCGTGAGAGTCCTGAAGAACGGGACGCCCGAATCCGTTTATGAAGCGGTAGGCGAGTGTCATCGGCAGGCTGGGGAGCGCTTCATTGTGGGGGCGGGTTGCGAGGTTCCGCGGGAGACATCCCCCGCCAACCTCCGGGCCATGGTGCAGTACGCGCGTGAGCACTCGGCGCCTGGCAGTGGGTCAGCTTGATGTAGAGGCGGCGGAACCTGTGCCGATCTGATCGGGACGCCGCCACGCGGTGTCATTCCGAGCCATGTGGCTGTCATTCCGATCCCGCCCTGCGGGAGAGGAATCTCGCTCTGCGTTGAGGAGGATAGGTGGAAGAAAGAATCAGAGCGAGATTCCTCGCTGCGCTCGGAATGACACCGGGAGCAGTGGCGAGGTAAACTCGCCGCTGCACTTGGAAGGTGATAGAAGGGCCCTTGACTCTAAACCCATCCCATCGGATTATTCTCTGGCCCACGCGGGTGGAGCTGAGTGCGCCGGCCGGAACGCCGCTGCGCGACTTGTTGTTCGAGCAAGGAGTTGAATTTCCCTGTGGCGGCCAGGGCAGGTGCCGGGGCTGCCGCATCCGTGTGTTGAACGGAAAGGCGGAAGTTAACCGGGCACAACAGGAGCGGCTTTCGCCTGAGGAGATCGCCAGTGGGTGGCGTCTTGCCTGCCAGTGTGTTGTCGAGGGCGACCTGGAGATCGAACTCCGCCAGTGGGACGCCGCCATACTGGTCGATGATACGGTCTTCGCATTCCGGCCTCGTCAAGGTCTGGGTGTGGCGGTGGATTTGGGCACGACAACCCTTGTGGCTCAGTTGCTGGACTTGGCCACGGGAAGGGTGCTGGCGGTAAGCACCGCGCTGAACGCCCAGGCGCGTTACGGCGCCGACGTGATGAGCAGGCTGCACTTCGCCGTGTTGGAGGGTGGACAACACCAACTCGAGACATTGATCCGTCAGCAGATTGGCACACTCATTGAACAGTTGCTTTTTTCGGCGGGAAAGCATGGGGCCGAAATCGCTGACATCGTGGTGGTGGGAAATACGGTCATGCACCACTTCTTCTGCGGGATCGATGCCGAGCCACTCTCCCATTATCCTTTTGAGCCTGCGGAAGGGGGGCTGAAGACTTTCCGCTCCAGCGCGCTGGGTTGGAAGCATGCGGGCGACCCTCGAGTGCGGTTCCTGCCCTGCCTTGGCGGGTTCGTGGGGAGCGATGTGCTGGCCGGAATTCTGGCCACCAAGCTCACTGAACACGATGACCTGGTCGGACTTATTGATTTGGGAACCAACGGTGAGATTGTGATTGGGAACAAGGACGGATTGCTTTGCGCGTCTGCGGCAGCGGGTCCGGCTTTTGAAGGCGCCAAGATTTCCATGGGTATGCGCGCTTCCACCGGGGCAATTTCGCAAGTGACGGTAAACCGCGACAGGGTACACTGCCACATCATCGGAGACGGCGCTCCAAGCGGCTTGTGCGGGAGCGGTTTGGTAGACGCCGTGGCAGCGGGGCTGGAACTCGGGGTGATCGCAACTTCCGGGCGATTCTCAAAAGGCGAGAACAGTTGGATGCTGGCCCCGCCTGTCGCCCTCACTCAGAATGACATTCGCGAACTTCAGCTCGCCAAGGCGGCCATCGCCGCTGGAATAAAGCTTCTTATGCAGAGGAAGGGCGCGAAAGAACTTGCCCGCCTCTATCTGGCGGGAGCTTTTGGCAACTACATCGATCGCGCCAGCGCACTACGCATTGGCTTGATCGATTTTCCGCCCGAAAGGGTCGAAGCCGCAGGCAACACGGCGCTTCTGGGAGCAAAGCTGGCGCTCTTCAGCCTCGACTCCGAGGACGGGTCATACGCTGGTGTTCGCCGCCGCGTCGAGCACGTGGCGCTCAACGCCGATCCAAGTTTCCAGGATGTTTTTGTAGAGGAACTGGCATTTCCACAAGCAAGACCGAAAAATTAAGGAGACTGCTATGAGCATCTTTGAGGAGCTGCAACAAGCCATAATCGATGGAAAGGCCCCGCTCGCCAAGGAATTGACCGACCGAGGCCTGAAGGAGGGAATCAAGCCCCACGAGTTCTTTCCCAAGGCAATCATTCCTGCCATGGATGAAGTTGGGCGCCGCATGAGGGATTGTGAATTCTTCATCCCGGAAGTGCTGATCGCCGCCCGGGCAGCAAGAGGCGCCACGGACATCCTCCGGCCGCTACTGCTGGGTGAGGAATCCATCAAACCCGCGGGCACGGTGGTCATCTGTACGGTCAAGGGTGACCTGCACGATATCGGCAAAAACATTGTGGCCATGATGCTGGAGAGCGCGGGGTTTCGGATTGTGGACCTGGGGGTGGACGCATCAGCGGACAAGATCGTAGCCGCTGTGAAGCAGCACGATGCAAACTTTGTGGCCCTGTCGGCCCTCCTTACTACGACCATGGTTAACATGAAGGCCATCATTGAAGCGCTCGTTGCTGCCGGCCTTCGAGACAAAGTGAAAGTCCTTGTGGGTGGAGCTCCTCTCACCGATGCCTGGGCGCATTCGATCGGGGCCGACGGCTACGGTAAGGACGCTCCCGGCGCCGTCGAACTGGCCCGTAAGCTCGTTCCCGCAACCTGACGCCTGCTTGGCGAAGGGGCAGAAGGAGGAGTTTGAGTGTGATGACTTCGCGCGAACGAGTGAGTCTTGCCCTTCAGCACAAGGAGGCTGACCGGGTTCCACTCGACCTGGGCGCCAGCGCCGTGACCGGGATGCAGGTGGACACGGTTTACGGCCTGCGCCAGGCACTTGGCTTGGACAGGCCCGGCACACCCATCCGGGTTATAGAACCTTACCAGATGCTCGGTGAGATCGGGCCGGACCTCAGAGAGGCGCTGGGGGTGGACGTGGTCGGCTTGGGCAAACCCTCCAATATGTTCGGATTCAGGAACGAAGGCTGGAAACCGTGGGCCACCTTTGCGGGCACGCCGGTGCTGGTTCCCGAGGGTTTCAATACCGAACCCGAACCGAACGGCGACATCCTGATGTACCCCGAAGGCGACAAGTCTGTCCCGGCAAGTGGCCGGTTGCCCAAGGGCGGGTTCTACTTTGACAGCATAGTTCGGCAGCCGCCCATTGACGAGGGAAGGCTGAACGTCGGGGATAACCTCGAAGAGTTCGGGCCCATCTCCGATGAGGATCTGCAATACCTCCAGCGTGAGGCAGAGAGGCTTTACGCCCAGACGGATGAAGCCATCCTGGCGAACTTCGGCGGCACGGCGTTCGGGGACATTGCCCTGGTCCCTGCTCCCTGGCTGAAACACCCTCGAGGAATCCGCGACATCGAAGAGTGGTACGTCAGCACGGCGACGCGCCGCGATTACGTGTACAGAATCTTTGCACGCCAGTGCGAGATGGGCCTCGAGAACCTGGGGAGGATTCACCAGGTTGTCGGCAACAAGATCGCAGCGGTTTTCGTAACCGGGACCGACTTCGGATCTCAGCATGGTCCCTTCATTTCCCCCAAGGCCTACCGCGACCTGTACAAACCCTTCCACCTCCGGGTCAACAACTGGATTCACGAACACACTCTGTGGAAGTCTTTCATCCACTCCTGCGGATCGGTCAGGGCGCTGATCCCGGACTTCATCGACGCCGGTTTCGACATCCTGAACCCGGTGCAATGTTCGGCGGCGGGCATGGATCCTTGCGAACTCAAGAAGGAATTCGGAGAGCACATCACCTTTTGGGGGGGCGGCGTGGATACCCAACACACTTTGCCTTTTGGGACTCCTGACGAGGTTCGAAAGGAAGTCTGTGAGCGCCTGAAAACATTTGGCCCCGGCGGAGGCTTTGTCTTCAATACCACTCACAACGTGCAGGCGCGCGTGCCCATCGAAAATGTGCTGGCGATGTATGAGACCGTTCGGGACTGTGGACGGTACCCGTTGCGCTGAGGTTTGCACATTATTTGACAACCCTGGTTGTAGCGCCGGGCTTTGACTGCGGCGCCCTCTTGTAGCACGGCCAACTTGCCCCGGCTCACAGTGACTCCGGGTAGTGCGGCGAAAGACATCGCAGATGAAGACTCTGGAAGAATACGTCGCCTTAGCGGGTCAGAGCCACGGTCACATGTGCCCCGGTCAGGTTCTGGGCATCCGTATGGCGATGCTTGGGCTGAGGTCGATCGGTATTGATGATCCGGTCAAAGACCGCAAGCGCCTGTTAACCTTTGTCGAAATCGATCGCTGCGCCACGGACGCCGTTAGCCTGGTCACCGGATGCCGCTTGGGCAAGCGGTCACTCAAGTATCTGGACTATGGGAAGGTTGCGGCGACCTTCGTGGACCTCGAGACGGGCCGGGCGGTGCGGGTGGTGGCTCGTGACGATTCGCGCGCCAAAGCCAAGGCCCTGTTCCCGGCCATTACCGACGCCTCTCAGGCACAGCTTGAAGCGTACAAGGTGATGGAGGATGATGACCTTTTTAACCTCCAGGCGGTGCGCGTGCAACTGAAGCCGGAGGACCTGCCGGGACGCCCGCGCTCTCGCGTCACCTGCGAGCAATGCGGCGAAGGCGTTAACGACGGGCGAGAGCGCCGGCTGGGTGACCGCGTCCTGTGCCGGAGTTGCGCGGGAGAAAAGTACTACGAACCAGTGACGAGTGACGAGCAGGATTCAGGATTCAGGATTCAGGATTCAGGGGATAAGGATGGGCCGGAGAGCGGGTATTAAGGATTCGCTTTTCCCTAGTCCCCAGTCCCCAGCACCCAGCCCCTGGCCCTTGACACCTGACACCTGGCACCTGCTCTTCCGCTCGTCACTCGTCACTTGTCACTGCTCTGTTATGTCTGAGACCCCTATCACCATTCCCGGTAACAGCCCGTCCCTGGTCCCCAACCGGCGATATTGGCCCGTTGTCACGCTCGTGATCCTGGGGATCAATGTTGTTGTCTTTCTCATCATGACCTCCTCCGGGGGCTCAACGAACACGGACGTGCTTCTGGATTTCGGGGCATCGTTCAATCCCTACTTTCGACGCGGGGAATACTGGCGGCTGGTCATGCCGATGTTCCTTCACATCGGTTGGCTGCATCTGATCGTCAACAGTTACGCCCTCTTCATCCTCGGCCCCATCCTGGAGCGAGTTTACGGTTATGGGCGTTTTGCGCTGCTGTACGTTGCCGCCGGCATGGGCAGCTCGGCCCTTTCCATGAGCCTCTCGAGGAACATCGCGGCGGGCGCATCCGGAGCCATCTTCGGAATCGCCGGCGCCATGCTGGTGGCGGGGTACTTGCACCGCGACGCAATCCCGCCTCATTGGGGACGCGCTTTCGGCAGAGGAATTCTTCCTTTCATTCTGCTCAACCTGATCTTCGGCTTTTCGGTCAGAGGGATCGACTACTGGGGACACCTGGGCGGGTTGCTGACTGGCATGGTGTTGGCGGCTCTCATTCCTCCACCCGCGCATGACTTGGCGCCATGGTCCGGCGGAGAGCGGACGTCCCAAGCCGTGGTCGTTGTGCCTATCCTGGTGGTGGCCCTGGCGATGGCTTCCACCGCGCAGCATTACGCGATGTCTCGTGATGTCACCCGGTTGCTCCGGGAAGGTGAGCGGTTGCGCTCCGCCCACCAGGATGCCGAGGCGCTGGAACGTTTCCGGGCGGCGGCCCAGCGGTCGCCACGCGACGAGCGCCCCCACGAGATGATGGGCGCGCTGTATTTGCGGCAGCAACAGTTCGACAAAGCCATCCAGGAATACAGCGAGGCTGTGCGGTTAAGCCCGGGCGCGCCGGAAGCGCAGCTCGCGCTGGGCGTGGCCTACCGCATGAAGGGTGACCTCGCTAGGGCGCAGCAGGCCTTCGAGGCCGCACTAGGCAAAAACCCGACCACGGCGGAGGGGCAGCGATTGCTGGCTGACCTCTATGCCGAGCAGAAGCTCTATTCGGAAGCAATCCAGCATTACAAAGAAGCCTTGCAGATCGAGCCCAACAGTGCCGAATCGCACAATAACCTGGCGTGGCTTTATGCCACCTGCGAAGACCCCAAATGGCGCGACCCGCGCGCGGCGCTCGAGCACGCCAGCCGGGCGGTGGAATTAACTCATTGGAAAGAGGCTGGATTCATCGATACGCTGGCGGAGGCCAATTACGCCAGCGGAAATTATCAGGAGGCTGTCCGAGTCCAGTTGATAGCCTTGCAGCTCGACCCACAAGACCCTGAGCTTCAAGAGCACATGGCCCGCTACCGCAAGGCCGCCGGCGGGTAGTAAGGCGCTGCCCGCTGCGTTGTCAGTTTAACACCCATAATGACATGCCCATGCTCCTCCTGCCTCATGTTAGACTTTGGACTTTCGACCTTTAACTTTGGACTTGTTCCGTGCCCCAACTCCCTCGCGTGGTGATACTCGGCCGCCCCAACGTGGGCAAATCCACGTTGTTCAACCGCATTTGCGGTCGCAGGCGGGCGCTTGTGGGCGACGAGCCGGGAATGACGCGCGACCGCCTCTACGCTCCTGCCACGTGGCTCGGCAAGCCGTTTGAGGTAATCGATACGGGAGGAATGATTCCCTTCGAAAAGGATCTAATCCCAACTGAGATCATCCGTCAAGCACAGGTGGCGATCGAAGAAGCCGCTCAGCTTATTCTGGTGGTGGATGCCCGCCAGGGAATCGTGCCGCTCGACGAAGAATTGGTGCACCTGCTACGCCGCACGGGGAAGCCGCTCTCCCTTGCGGTGAACAAGGTTGACGCCGCTCAGCATTCGCCCTTGGCGGCGGAGTTTCACGGCCTGGGGATCCCCGATATTTTCCCCCTTTCCGCCGAACATGGACTAGGCGTGGATGATCTGCTGGAACACGTCACAAAGGATTTTGCAGTCTCCGCCGAGGCGCCTGAAGAACAGCACGTCGAATCCGCCGGTGGGACGGCCGCGGCTACGCTGGCGCCTGCACGCGATCAAGCCATCAACGTCGCCATCATTGGGCGGCCCAACGTGGGCAAGTCAACTCTGCTGAACAGCCTTCTCCAAGAGGAGCGCTCCATCGTTTCGCCGCTGCCCGGTACCACCCGTGACGCCGTCGACGCGCAATTCGAGCGCGACGGACTTCGCTTCCGGTTCATCGATACCGCCGGGATTCGCCGCAAAGGCAAGACCAAGTTGCTGGCGGAGAAGCTAAGCGTGATTCAGGCGCGAAAACACCTGGAGCGCGCCGACGTGGCGCTGCTCATGCTGGATGGGCCAGAGGGCATCGCGGCCCTCGACACCCACATCGGTGGCTACGCGCATGAAAGCCGGCGCTCGGTCATCATCGTGGTCAACAAATGGGACTTGGTCAAAAAAGGGCCGGCCACCACGCGCGATTACATCCAGATGATAAGGGGGCGGATGAAATTCCTCGCCTACGCCCCCATCGTCTTCATCTCCGCCTTAGCTGGCCAGAAGCTGGGCAATTTGCTCAAGACCATCGCCCAGGTTGCGGAAGCTCGCCGCCTGCGGGTTTCCACATCGGAAATGAACCAGTTCCTCAAGGAGTTGGATTTCGAGCGCGCTCCAACCCCGGCCGGGAAGCCCACGCGGGTCTATTACCTTACCCAGGGCGGAGTCGCTCCCCCTGTGTTCGTCGCCTTTACCAACCGCCCGGGCAAACTACACTTCTCTTTTGAAAGGTTTCTCGAGAACCGCATCCGGGAGAGGTTCGGCTTTATGGGGACTCCGATCATCATCAAGCCTCGCCAGAGCCGCTGACCTCGGCTGCGCGCCAGGTTGTTTTCCATCCAACCGGCCGGTGAGACATTGCGTTGTCTAATTTGGAGGGTTTTAGCCAGAATGGTATACTGACTTGCTTTGAGTGATTATATGGGAGCCAACGCCTTCATGGTTATGGAACTCATTGGGTCCCGGAAGGGAGTTCTGGGTAATGTCCTGGGAAATGACGGGAATCCGCATAATTTTCTTATTGGTCATTATTGTAGCATCGTTCCAACTGCATCCATTTGGCCTGTCCAAGTCTTTGGCAGCCCTTTTGGGTGCTTCTCTGGGGGTGTTTTTCATCTTCTTCGAGATGCGTCTGGAAAGAGCCAGCCTGAAGCGGCTGATCGGAGCTGCCGCAGGATCAATTTTTGGCATTCTTGGGGCGCTCATGATCAGCCACCTGCTGAGCATCACGGCACTGGACAAGGTTAGCCTTTCCTTCCTTCAGGTGACGTTGCTCCTTCTCATGGCCTACGTGGGATTGGTGCTGGGCGCCAACAAGGGCGATTTACTGAATCTATCTGCCCTGGGAGGATTGTTCAGCGCTGAGGTGAAGCCAAAGAGGAACTTTAAGATACTGGATACCAGCGTCATCATCGACGGCCGCGTTGCCGACGTTTGCGAAACGGGTTTCATTGATGGGCTGATGATCATCCCGCAATTCGTGCTGCGCGAACTGCAACTGGTGGCCGATTCTTCCGATCCGCTCAAGCGCAATCGTGGCCGGAGAGGCCTGGATATCCTGCAGCGCATGCAGAAGATGGGCACCATCCAAATCCAGATCGTTGAGGAAGACTTTCCGCACATGCATGAAGTGGATTTGAAACTCATCGAACTGGCCAAGCAGTTGGAGGGGAAAATCGTCACCAACGATTTCAACCTCAACAAGATGGCCCAACTTCAGGGCGTGGCGGTGCTGAACGTCAACGAGCTGGCCAATGCCCTGAAGCCTGTCGTGCTTCCGGGTGAGATCATGCACGTGTTCATCCTCAAGGAAGGCAAGGAATACAATCAGGGTGTTGCCTACCTTGATGACGGCACGATGGTGGTGGTGGATAATGCCAAGAAGATGATTTCCAAGACCATCGACATCGCCGTGACCAGCGTTCTGCAAACCACCGCGGGCAAGATGATTTTCGGAAAGTTCGAGGAACGAAAAGCCGTCGTGGAGCCCGTTCATCAGTAGGCTGGACGTGGGTGGCTTCACGATTGTGGCGACGACGGATGGCGCCCCTCGCCTTTGCTTTCCAGCGAGACGAGCAAGCGAGGTTTCAAGTCCCTGACACCTGAAACCTGGGACCTTATTCTATGAGCGTTCTGGCTATCATTCCAGCGGCAGGATGGGGCGTGCGCATGGGGAGCGCAACACCCAAGCAATTCCTATCGCTCGAGGGCGTTCCGATTTTCGTTCACACGCTGCGGAAATTCGTCGCCTGCGAGGCGGTGGACGACATTTTTCTTGGCCTGCGGGCGGAAGATACAGAACGCGCTCAAAAAGAGATCGAGCGCGAGCATTTGGCGCGGCCAGTGCGGCTGGTGGAAGGGGGGCCCTCGCGCCAGGAGACCGTGGCCCGCTGCCTGGATCAGGCTGGGCCGGATACGGAAGTAGTGCTGGTCCATGACGCCGTCCGGCCGTTTATTGAGCTGGAAATGATCCCACGCCTGGTCGCCGCCGCGCGCCAGGAGGGCGCAGCAATCCTCGGCATCCCCAGTGTTGATACCGTAAAGCAAGTGCAGCGACACATGATCCTGGGGTCCATCCCGCGAGAACGGATCGTGCTTGCGCAGACGCCCCAGGCCTTCCGATATGAGATTATCCGTGAGGCTTATGGCCGGGCCATAGCGGACGGCTTTTACGGAACGGATGACTCCAGCCTTGCCGAACGGCTTGGCTACAGCGTCACCGTGATTATGGGTTCTGACCGCAACATCAAGATTACTAAACCCTCTGACCTGCCTCTCGCCCGCCTTTACATCGCGCAAGAACGCGAACGGCAGGAAGCCGCACAAGGATGAAAGCCTCAGAGCATCAGGTGAAGCCAGAAACAGACATCCGATCGCGCCGAGATAAATCTCCTTCGCGCGAGCCGCCGCATCCGCCATCAGAACTTCAGACTTCTATTCGTACCGGCATCGGGAACGACTTACACCGCCTCATCCCCGGCCGCAAGCTCATCCTAGGCGGAGTGCGAATCCCTTTCGCGAAAGGTCCGGCAGGCCACTCGGACGGCGATGCGCTGGCGCACGCCATCTGCGATGCGCTGCTCGGCGCCGCCGCGCTGGGCGACATGGGGCGGCATTTTCCCAACACTTCTCCCCAATGGCGCGCCGTTTCCAGCCTCTTATTCCTTCGTCATGTCCGCAAGCTGTTGCAGGATGCCGGTTATGCGATTGTGAATGTTGATGCGACGGTAGGCCTTGAACGCCCCAAACTTTCCCCCCATATCCCTCGCATGCAAGAAAAACTGGCCGAGGCACTCGGCCTGAACGCCGATCAAGTCAGTGTGAAAGCCAAGACCGGCGAAGGCGTGGACGCCCTCGGTCGCGGTGAAGCCGTGCGGGCTGACGCTGTCGCACTCATCCGCAAGATACGTCCCTGAAGGGAGCTGAGGGTCTTCGCAGAATTGATTCCCCGTGCCCATTCTCAAACACCTTCTCCGACACCGCGTCAGTCGCCAACAGGTTCAGCGATTAGTCTGGCCGCCGCTGAACATCGCCCACCGGGGGGGAGGTGGAGAAGCTCCGGAGAATACTTTGGCAGCTTTCGAACTCGCCCTCCGGCAGGGCGCAGAAGGGATTGAGTTGGACGTCCACCTTTCTTCCGACGGCATGCCCATGGTCATTCACGACCCGCGCCTGGGCCGCACCACCTCAGGCCACGGGTGGGTCAGCGAGCATCGAGCCAATGCCCTTCGCCGATTGGACGCCGGCTCATGGTTCAATCGGCGTTTTCCAGAAAAGGCGCGGCAGCGTTATGTGGGCGCGAAGATTCCGCTCCTCTCCGAGGTCCTCGCCTGGGTTCGCCAGCACAAGATACTTGCCTTGGTGGAGATCAAGGGGGGCAGGAGCACATATCCGGGCATCGAGGCCAAGGTACTGGATGAGATCGAATGCGCCGGAGTCTGGTGGCTCGCGACCATAGTTTCGTTTGACCTCGCCACCCTCCGCCGTGTCCGGGAACTCGACTCCCACCTCTCGCTGGGCCTGGATGTTTCCCGGTCGCTGCTCGCCATCCGGCGGATAAGGTCCCTGGCAGGCAAAGCTATCCTTCCACATTGGGCAATTGCATCACGGGGATTCATCCGCCGCGCGCACCGGCATTCGCTTCGCGTTTTCACCTGGACTGTGGACCAGCCCGCGCGGATGGAACGAATGATCGCCGCCGGTGTGGACGGAATCATCACCAACTACCCAACCCGGCTGGCGGAAGTCCTTAGCCGGCAAGAATCCTCTGACAGGCAAGAGCCAGAAGCCAGGAGTCAGAAGTCAAGAGACAGAAGGTGGGTCGTAGACGGCATGTGAGATTCTTAGGTTTGTTCCCACCTACCGCCTACTGCCTACCACCTACTTACTGTCCATGAGCGAAGCAAGAAAGAAAACCGCTAAGAAGTTCGTGATCTCCGGACGAGTTCAAGGAGTCGGCTATCGGTTCTTTGCCGAGCGATGGGCAGAGCAGCTTGGCATTGCCGGTTACGTTAAGAACCTCTGGGACGGCACCGTCGAGGCTTATGTGATCGGCGATGCGGTGGCTTTGGAGGAATTCAAACTTCGCCTGGCGGAGGGGCCGCGAAGCGCCCGCGTGACCGGCGTCAGTGAATCCGACGAAGCGGTGGACAGGCGCTACATCCGCTTCATGATCGAAGGCGGATGGTAGGGACCGGTAGGTGGTAGATGGAATGTGCTAGGTGGGAGGATGTCTTCCCCTGCCTACCACCTACGGAGCAATAAGGAGGGGAAGATTAGAGTCTGAAATCTCATTTATGGAGGAATAGGAGTGGATCTTAAGAGCCTGATTCGCGAAGTCCCGGACTTCCCCAAGCCCGGCATTCTTTTTTACGACATTACCACCCTGCTCAAAGACCCGGTTGGGCTTCATTCCGCCGTCGATGCGCTGGCTAACTGTTATATTGGGCGCAAGATTGATTGCGTGGTTGGGATTGAGGCTCGCGGCTTCATCTTTGCGCCGATGGTGGCCTACCGGCTTAACGCCGGATTTGTCCCTGTGCGGAAGCCCAACAAGCTTCCGGCCGCGACCGCGCGTGCCGGTTACAACCTCGAGTACGGCGCCGACTCGCTGGAAATCCACCGCGACGCCGTAAGCCAAGGACAAGACGTATTGATTATTGATGACCTGCTGGCCACCGGCGGGACGGCGGTAGCCGTGGCGGGGCTCATCGAATCACTGGGCGGAACAGTTGTAGGGCTCGGATTTCTGATTGAGCTCGAGTTCCTATGGGGTCGCGCCAAACTCAGTAAGTACGACGTCCGCGCTGTCCTGAAGTATTAGAAGTCGGTAGGTGGTATGTGGAGCAGAGTGTTTTGCCCACCTACTACCTACGACCTACCTCCCTGCGAGCCTGCGTCACCCCCAGCGGCTTCCCGAGGTTCGATTGTTTTCAGGATTTCATCCAGGAAGAACTCCTCAGGCAACGACCCTTCGATTTGAGCACTTTCGTTGACGACGGTCTTCGGAACTGCGTGGACGCGGTACCTGGTAGCCCAATCGGGGAACTCCGTGGCCTCAATGGCGTCGGCGCGGATGTTGTCATTCTCCATCGCGAACTGATACGCCAGTCGCACGGCCCGTGAGCAGTGAGGGCAGGTTGGAGTGACAAACACTTCGAGGTGGAGGGGTTGGGCAAGTTTGGCAAGTTTCTCTCGACTAGCTGGAAGCAGGCCCGAATCCCCCCTCGAGACAGCGAGGATGGCATCGAGCAAGGTGGAAAACTCGTATCCGGCAGGCAAGCCATAAAACCGAATGCCGTAGTCCTTCCCGTTTCGGATTACGGTGGCGGGAACCTTATCCACGCCGTATTCACCCACCTTCCCCTTGTCGAGCAGGAAGTTGAATACCTCGAGCGAGAGCTTGTCGGAAAGGCCGGCCAGTTCCTTCACAAGCTGCAGCGTCTCGGCGCCAAGCTCCAGGTTCAACTCCTGGGTGAAATGGACCAGCCTTACCGGCTTCACCATTTGTTGCAGTCTTTCGCGGATTTGAGCGGCATCCTCGTCGCGGATCAGTCCCATGGCAACCCCCTGGCTGGCAAGCACGTAGCGCGCGTTTCTCACCGCGGGTCTTGAAGGGCGGGGCTTCAGCCCCGCCGCCGGGCACCCGTCAGAAAGGGGCTTTAGCCCCTGAGGCACCAGCCAATGCCATCAGCGAACATGGGGTTTCAGCGGCTAAAGCCGCGACTCTCTAGCGCCGCGTCCGGCGGGGCTGAAGCCCCGCCCTTCGGATTCCTAACGAGGCGTGACTCATCGGTCTGAGGCAACGCCTCTCCAGAACTCAGCGCAGAACTACACATGAAATCCACCCTGCCTGCTCCAATGAAGGGCAAAAGGTTTCGTGCACCTTATTCGATGCTCAAAGGCAGAGTTCGTTGCAGGACTTCGCGTCAAGCTGCGGGCTACAGCTCGCTTTCCGAATCAAAGCCAAACTTCTTCATCTTGTAGCGAAGCGCGTCGCGGGAGATATCCAGGAGTTTGGCAGCGTGGGTTTGGTTTCCCCCCGTCTGCTTTAGGGCCAGACCGACCAATTCCCTCTCCACTTCTTCGAGCGAGGTGCCCTGTTTGGGCAACTCCAGGACAGGAATCATCCGGCCCGAGGCCAGCGGGCGCCAGGAGGTCGCCGCGGCGGTCACGAGGGGCTGCGATTCCACCGGTACGCAGTCCGGGATCGCAACCGGTGTGAGGTTCTCATAACTCTGCGGCTGGCCCGTCACTTGAATCGGAAGATAGGTGGGGCGGATGTAATCCGCCTCCTCGAGAATCATCGCGCGTTCGATGGCGTTCTTCAGTTCGCGGACGTTTCCGGGCCAGTCATAGGCCAGCAGCAGGTTGCGAGCCTCCTGCGTGATGCCCCGGAGGCCCTTTCGAAACCGGAAGTTGTAACGCTCGATGAAGAAGTCCACGAGCGGAAGAACGTCTTCCTTCCGGTGCCGCAGAGGAGGAATGAAAATCGGGATGACACTGAGACGATAGAAAAGGTCCTGGCGGAAGACACCCTCCCGGACACCTTGTTCGAGGTCGCGGTTCGATGCCGCGATAACACGCACATCCACCCCAATGTCCTTGATTCCGCCGATGCGCCGGATCGTTTGGTCTTCCAGAACCCGCAGCAGCTTCGCCTGAAGGTAAGTTGACATTTCACCGATTTCGTCAAGGAACAGGGTCCCGCCATCGGCCACTTCGAAGAGGCCTTTCTTCTGCGCCTTGGCGTCGGTGAACGCCCCGCGCTCGTGCCCGAATAGTTCGGCCTCCATCAAGGTTTCCGGAATTGCCGAACAGTTGATCGGTACAAAAGGCTTATCGGCGCGCACGCTGTCATAATGGATCGCCTTCGCGATGAGGTCCTTTCCTGTGCCGCTCTCTCCCTGAATCAGCACCGTGGACGCTTCGCTGGCCGCCACCTTGCGCACGAAGTTCATCAGTTCCAGCATGCGCGGGGACTTGCCGACCACCTCGTGGTATCCGGAACGCTTCCGCACCTCTTCCCGCAGGCCATCGCGCTCGGAGCGCAACATCGACCGGTCGATAGCATTGGCGATGGTGATCTGAAGCTCGTCGAAGTCCAGCGGCTTCTTGATAAAATCCAGGGCGCCCAGTTTGATTGCAGTCTTGATATCGTCAAGCTGGGGATCACCCGTGATCATAATGACCGGGATGGAAAGATTGTTCTGTTTGATCTCCCGCAGGACCTCAATTCCGCTGAGGTCGGGCAAGCGCACGTCAAGCAGGATCAGGTCCGGCAACTCGGCGCGGATCTGCGCCAGTCCCCCCGTGCCGCTTTCGGCCTCCAGGGCCGTATAGCCCCACTCCTCGAGTTGGCGGCGGACGGACCAGCGAATCAGCTTCTCGTCGTCGACGATCAGGACTTTCTCATTGGGCATAGATTTCTCTGGATTCCTCGACCGCCTCGCGCATGGGCAAGCTGATAATAAAACGACTTCCTTTTCCGAGCTTGCTTTCGACGCTCAACGTGCCCCCATGCTGGCGAATGATCCGCCGGCAGAGTGACAAGCCCAACCCCGTGCCTCCCCGCTTGGTTGTGTAGAAGGGACGGAAGATGCGCTCCAGAGATTCAGGAGGTACACCTACCCCGGTATCGCTCACCGAGATTTCCACCAGGTCCGCCTGGCCCGGCCCGCCAGGAGCGGCGACCTTGGCAGCAACCGTGATCTTCCCTTCCCGCTCGATGGCCTGAACGCCGTTCAAAACCAGGTTCAAAAGCACTTGGTGAAGCTGTTCCGAATCCATGCGAAAGGCAGGGAGGTCCGGAGGAACCTGAATGGAAAACTCCACGTTTTTTGATCCCGTCTGCTGACGAGCGAGATGCAAGGTTCGGGCAAAAGTGTCCTTCAAGTCAGCCCGGCCGAACTGCGGAGGCTTGGGCTTGGCATACGCGAGCATGTCGTTCAGCACTTTCTCGATTCGCCGCACCTCCTGACGCAAATCCTCCATGACTTCGCGGTCCGGGTGATCCTTGGGAAAATCCTTGGAAATAATCTCGATTGCACCGGCAATTCCGGCTAAGGGGTTGCGAATCTCATGAGCCACTCCCGCGGCAAGTTCCCCCATCGTCGCCAGATGCTCCGCCTGGAGCATTTCTGCATCGTGGGCCCCCTGGCAGTGGTCGCAAAAATCCTTCCAGCGGTTGGCCAGCCTATGGATCTCCCTTTCCAGGGCCATCGTGCCACCCTCGAGCTTCGCCGGCATCGCAAGCGTGACGTAAGTGGGAGCAATTCTTCTGATAGCCTCGCGGAGTTCCCCGAGCAGAGCCCAGGACCGGCGCTCCTGGTAAATGAGCATCCCTGTGGCAGCGGCGAGAGCCGCGAGTAGCGGAATGGCCAGCTCAAGTTGGGAATTCAGCCCGTTGCGGAACCACTCATGCCCTGTGAGCAGGACGATTCCTACCATGGCAGAGATCAAGACGACTAGATTCTGGCCAAATGTCGGAGGGAACCTGAATACGCGTTTTAGGGGATCCCAATTCAAGGTTGTGATATTTCCTCTGCACTGACTTACAGGCTTAATTTTAACATACGGTGATGAGTGTGGCCAGAAAGCCCGAAACTTTTTCCGAGGAGATGAGGCACTCCCTAATCGCCGATGCGACGAACCGGCCTTTGATCGCCTGTGTCATTCCGAGCGAAGCGAGGAATCTCGCATGTCCTTTGATTCAGAGCGAGATTCCTCGCTTCGCTCGGAATGACAGGGTACTACCTACCGAGTGCCCGCTCACTTCCATCCCATTCGGTCGCGAAGAGACGTGACGTGCGCGATATGGTGCCGGCCGTGCCAGGCATACATACCAAGGTATTTGTCCAGTGTCACCACTCCCATTTCAGGGTGCAGGAACGTGCGCGCGAAATCCTCTGCGCGCAGGGACCTCAATAGGAGTACAAAGCGCCGGTGCAAAGATTCCAGCAAGGAAAGGGAAAGCTCCGCAGGCGCTGTGCGCGCATCCTTAAGGGTTGCCCAGCGTTCCTGGTCGTACGGCTTAATGGTCGGCTCGTCCTCCGTTAAGGCAAGCCGGAAGCGCACGTAGGCATTCATGTGGCTGTCAGGGAGGTGATGGACCACTTGCCTCACCGTCCAGCCGCCTGGGCGGTAGGGAGTATCGACCTGCTCCTCCGTTAACCCTGCCAGGGCTTTGCGGAGCTGCGCAGGCGCCTGCTCGATTTGAGCAATCAATTGTCGTCTCTGTTCGTCCGTAATGACTCCTTCCCACTTGAACTTCCCGACGGGATATTGCAGGTCCATAGATCCATGCCTCCTTCGTCAAATCGTTCGCGTCCCCAGTGAAAGAAGGGCCCTCATTATTCTACCCTGAAATCCAAATCGGCGGGCGGCATCAACACTCGCTGCGGCGCGAAAGCAGGCTATCCCGCATTTCTCACTACGGCACTGGAAGGGCGGGGCTTCAGCCCCGCCGCTACAAGGCCTTCCTGATTATTCCTGTGTCCCGTGTCCCGCGCAGTCCCGCGCCTGCGGGACTGCGCGGGGCACGGGACCAACAGAGGGCAGGAGCCGCGATTTCGGCGGGGCTGAAGCCCCGCCCTTCCGGCAGCCCCCTAAGAGCGTCCAAACGTGGTGAGAAATCCAGGCCATGGATGGCCTTGAAACTCTCGTTCAGTCTCGTCGAGAATGTGTACACTGTCCGCCTCATCAGCCGTGTCCAGCGTTGGCGCGGAGCCACGTTTCACAAAGGGTCCTTTGTACAACGCGGTCGGCCCTGGCCGCATTGAACAGAAGTGCTCATTCTCTGTAGATCGAGGTCTTATTGTTGGTGTGGATTGAACAGCGCACGCGTCTTCTCAGGCAGGGCGGATATGAACTCGGAAATTAGACGCTCCAGATGCTCGAACTGTTTTTCCGGCCGCCACACAGGGTTCTTTTCAAAATCCATCCTCTTCACAGTCAGGTGCGCAAGCCGCCAGTCTAGCCGGTCACGATAACCTTGAAGCCATGACGGTTTCGCAAGGAGGTTTTGGAATTCCTTACGTAATTGCGTCTTGTCCGGCAGGTAATCGGTTACAAACACGTCTTCAAATTTGCTCTTCTTCGTCGGGTCAATGCGCGGGTAAAAGAAATCGAGTAGCAGTCGCATGTGGATCAAGCACGATTCCCGGATCATCGCATCAGCCACCTTACCGTACCTTGGCTTGCCCCACATCGAAGCAGCAATTCGAAATCTGTTGATCTCAAAGCTTAAGTGTTTGCGGAGCATCTCATCCAACTGATTTTGCTTCGGCGGGACTCTTTGAACTGTGCTCATACAAGTGCTGATTCCAAAATTCCTGGGTTCAGGATGTCTGAAGTAGGCTTCGGGCTGCTCATCGCGTTGAAAAAAAGCGACTATTTTGAAAGTGCGACAGTCAGGAAACCCGCCGTAAGTCCAATTCGCAACTCGCCCTTCATTATCGAATTCCCTCGCCGTCACTCGACAGCGTCCTGTCGGTGTGCCGCCTGTTAGGCGTAGGCGTGCAGTCCTGGCAGCAGGTAGGTGACGCCGAAGAAAGTAAACATCACAATGCCGAACCCGATAATCGCGAAGTAGGCGGAGCGGCGCCCCCGCCAGCCACGCGTCAGCCGCATGTGTATATAACCCGCGTAGGTCAGCCAAGTGATGAGCGCCCAATCTTCCTTTGGGTCCCAACTCCAATAGGATCCCCACGTCCGGTTCGCCCAGTAGGCTCCGGCGATGATCATGAGGGTTAGCAGAGGGAAAGAAATGGCAACGGTCCTATAGATTAACCCGTCGAGAGTGTCCCGTTGCGGCAAGAAATTCGCGATCGTGTCGTATTTCCTGCTCAGCACTTCCCACGCGAGCGAGGCAAACAGCGCGCAGACAGTCCCCGCCAGCAGGAACGGGCTTGCAGCCAAATGAACACCAAAGCTCTGCCCCACCTGGGGAACAAAATACGGCCCGGAGTGGACCTTCAGCAGGAACAGCGCAAGAGCCAGGACCTGAGCAAAGACCGAAGCCAGGAAAAGCCGCCGGCCCCAGTTCTCCCATCGGCCGGGCTTCTCACCAAACGAATCGAGGACATTGATAACCAGGACCGCTGCCGCCAACCCCAAGACGATTACAAACGGCCACCCCAGAACCGGAATGGAAACCATCAGCGGTTCTTTGGGAGCCAGCATCACCTTCTCCTGAGCCTCCGCATCCCAGGCAGGGAGCAGGAAGGCCAAGTTGCTGTCCACCGAGCTGATGACAATCGCGCCGTAAATCGCCGCCACCAGTCCCGAAGTCCAGCTAAGGAAAGTGCGTGCGCTGACCCCGTCCTTTATGAGGTACAACAAGGCTAAGGCGAAAGAAATCGTAAAGCCCGCGTAGCTCAGCATCGCCAGCGTAACGTGAATTTGTAGCCAAGTGCTCTGGAGCGCTGGAACGAGCGGCCTTATCTCCCCCGGTAGCACCTGCAATAAAGTCAGCGCCAGCGTGGCAATGGGTAGGGTTATCGCGCCCAGGAAGGGGATTTCGAGTTTCCACTCCACCACCTCTTGCAGGACCACCACCGCCCAGGAGAAAACCAGTACCATCTCGTAGATGTTCGACAGCGGGGGATGCCCGGAGGTAACCCACCGGGTCACGATGGCCCCCGTGTGCAATAGGAGGCTGCCGCGCGTCAGCGCCTCGGCGCCCGCCACTAGGTTGGACTGCCGGACCGCCAATGAGAAAACATAAAGAACCGAGGCCCCCAAGTATCCAAGAAGTGCCAGATAAAGAAACTTCTCACCTGTTGCCCACCCGGAACGCCCAATAAGGTGCGGGACGGAAACTGCCATCACTACCAGCAAAGCCACGCCGACGGTCAAAAGGATCCAGGTTCCCACGCTGCTGGTCCGGTGTTCATCGACGTGTGTGGTAAGAACTTTCGCCATACTTTGTCTCCTCTTGCCGCACCTTTACCCCGCCAATTGCATGCGACGTAGCGCCGGCCTTCAGGCCGGCACCTGCCCCGACGAGTCGGGGCGCTACACCGTCCAACGAATTACGGGACACCACACTAGCTCAGGCCGGGATTGCTTGCGTAATCTCAGGCTGCGAAGTTCTGAGGGCCACTTCCAGCTCGCCTGCCAATTCGTTGAAACGCCTTTCGAAGCTCTCACGGTATTTGCTGGGTTGTCCCCCAAGCAAGAGTGCCGGCCGCCCCTTGCTGTCGCGTCCGACCACGCCCCACATTCGCACGTGCGACATATATAGGGCCATCATCAGCCCTGCCGTCAGCAGCAGGCACCCACCCCAGATCAGGTTCTGGCCGGGTTGGTGCGCGACTTGCAGCCCGGTCATGTACTCCATTTCCAGGTCCCGAAGTTGAAAGTTGATCCCTGACTCGTTGGGCGGCGCCATATCAGGAGCCTTGGGAAAGATCCACACCCGTGCCTGCTTCCCTCCTGGCAACGTCACCGCCAACTGGAGAGCTGGGTTGCGAGGCTCGTCCGAACGTGAGGCGATCTGGTTCCCTTCCAAAACGAAATCCGGGATGAAATCAGCCAACTCCACTTGCGTACCCTGATCGTGGAGGCGGGCCAGTTCTCCGGGTCGTAAGGTAAATGTCTGCGGAGGATACTTGTTTCCGTCCTTATCAGTCCAACTGGCCTCGAAGACCAACTTGCGGGGTGTCCCAGCGGAACCATAGCTCGCTTGGAAGAACCGTACCCCCTTATAGGTGAGGGGCTCGTTCACAAAGATTTTCTTTCGGGCGACCTCGCGCCCGTTCTCTTCCACAACCAATTGGCTCCAATACTGCTTTGGCGAACCGTCGGGGTACTTTTCCATGCCCGCGCCGTCGCACCGCACTGTAAAACCCAGCCGACGCGGTGCGCCCGGGGCCGTCATGGGTTCAACCGATTGGGTCCGTGCCCCGGGAATCAAGCTAACGTATCCCCTAAAACCCCACAGGCCGTCAACGATGGCGCCCGCGAAAATTATCAGCAGACTGGCGTGGACGACGTAAGGCGCCAAGCGCGCTGTCCGGTGCTTCTCCACATAAAGCGTTCCCCTTTCCAAAACTTTCGGCTTTGGCGGGTAGCCCAGGTCACTAAGTTTCTGGCTGGCGATGGAAAGCGCCTCAGCAGACGTATGGAATCCCAGCGGTATCTCCTTGCGGAACGGCAGTTGGCGCACGAACCACTCGTCCGCCGTCATGTGTGGCCGGGTGAACAACCGCCAGGCTTGGGGAAAACGCTCCAGGGATGCGAGCGTGATATTCGCTCCCAGCAAACCCAGGAGCAGAATGAACCACCAGGCATGAAAGACATCGAATAAACCTAGGGCGTTCAAGAGTCGGACGGTTTGCGGAGCATAAATCTGCTCGATTTGCCCTTCCCGCGCCATGGGCCGCTGCAGGATCATCGTCCCGATGATTACTGCGGTCCCTAGTGAGCCCAGAAGAACCAAACCGCACTCCAACGAGCTAAGAAACCGCAAAAAACTGTCCAGTCTCGTTTGCTGCTTTGCCACCATTCGCTCCCACCACAAGCCTGAAGAATTCCCGGATCCACAACCCTGACACCACAAGGATGCGCATCTGCTGTGCCAGGGGGGACAGAAATGTCCTAAATCCCTAATCTCTTGAAAACACACACGGACCTCATTTGCGGTCATTGAGTTTGGGTATCTTCCGTGACTTATTGCACTAGAAACTTGGGGCAAAAGTCGCACGAGAATGCGCGAACAAACTCAATTTGTCGCTTTTTGGGAGGATGTGATCGAAGCAAGACCTAAATTCCTCAACAACTTCAGAATCTGCCCTCAGGGAATCAAAAATGCTGACAAAAGGACGGCTATTTCAGTGGAGTCAACTTTCGAGGAGGCCTTAATGAAGACCTTTGCTATTGCTCGCAATTCAAATGAAGTCCCTGCAAAAGAGCTCACCCCTGCTCCCAAGCCCGTTCCGGTCGCAAAAGAGGTGATGCCCGTGGAAATGCAACCAACCTTTACCCTCACCTTCACACTTGGCACTCGTATGCGCGAATTGCACGACACAATCATCCGAACAGTCCTCCAGTACACGCGGGGTAACAGGCTGCGCGCAGCTCAACTCCTCCAAATCAACCCGCGGACAATTCGTCGTCGTCTGGGCAAGAAGGAAACTGCCGACTCCGTGACGCGCGCCGCGTAACACTCTTCCAGGGGTTGGCTTGCGATTTTCCACCCCAACGGGAGACTGTCCCTCGCATTCCTCCTGAGTTGTTGCGGGCGTTCCACGTCCGGGCGACAATGCTGCCAAGTTAGTGACAGGCTGTCGGTAAAGCACTTAGTTTTCATCACCCTGCAAACCATGCGGAGATTGGCGCGTCACGTGCTCGCGTCAATAGCGAGTCGCAAGCGCGCCCATCTCGTAATTTCGAGCGTCTTTGGAGTCCAGTCAAAGATGTTGGAACAGGTAAATGGTCAGGATTGGAATCAGGTTGCACGGGATGGGCAGGATGCTGTTAGCATGGAACTCACCGGACGAATATTAATCGTTGATGACGACCCGCACTTCCTGCGGGTGCTGGCACGCATCCTTTCGGGTGAAAATTTCCTCGTCACCTCAGCGGGAGGGGCATGCGACGCATTAGAACTAGTAAAAAATGCGCAGTTTGACTTGATTATCTCCGACCTCCGGATGCCCGAGTGCGACGGCCTGAGCTTCCTCGAGGGGCTGCGTCAGGGCGGAAACGATGCCCCGGTCATCATCCTCACGGCCTACGGAGAGGTTGATACCTATTTGGCAGCCATGAACGCTGGGGCCACCGAATATCTGAACAAGCCCATTCACTCGGATGAATTATTGCGAATTGTCCGCTCCTGTCTGCGCTCCCGAGCCAATCGCCGCAAGACCGTCTCCTCCGATCCCATCTAGCTTCGCCTCCCATCCCCTCCACGGTAATGAGAGTTGGACAATTTTGGATTTTAGATTTTGGATTTTGGATTACCCCCCTTCGTTGCCTAGCGCCTCCCACGGAGTACGTTCTGCGTATCGACATTGTTCTTCCCCAGCCCCTAGCCTCCAGTGCCTAGCCCCTCCTCTTCTAGACCTTCAACTCCACGATCGTCGCCCCGGCGCCGCCTTCGTGGGGTGGAGCGAGATAGAACTTTTCCACGTGCGGGTGCGAAGCAAACATTTCGTGGAGACTCTTCCGAAGGATGCCTTTGCCGTGCCCGTGGATGACGCGCAGCCGAAAGCGTCCGGCCATGTAAGCTTCGTCGAGGAACTTATCTACACGCTCGCGGGCAAGCTCGGCGGTGTCACCAATAACGTTGAGCTCCGCCGGGGTCTCATCCGAGCCCCTGACGGCAACCGCCGCCCTGGGAGCGCTTGTCCCACCCTGAACGATCCGCCGAACCTCGCTCCTCGGGAGGCGCATGTGCAGGTGGCCTACGGCGATGTCAGCCTGGTCATCATCGGGTAAAGCCATAACCGTCCCGAGAGATGATAGGTTGGCCACTTGGACCTGGTCGCCTACGGCGAGTGGCCTGGGAGCCAAAGGTTGTGCCGGGGTTGTGGTAGGGGCACCGATGGCTTCCAGAACCTGCGTGTTCCACTCTTCCCGGACCTCGCGCTTGATGGAGGCCATCTTGCGGTCGAGGCCTTTCGAGGGTTTGGGAGCTTTGGCCGCTTCCAGTTGGGCCCGAAGCTGTTCAATCATGCTCTCCCAACGCTTCTCGTTTTCGTGCAAGGTCTGTTCCAGCCGCGAGTCCAGATCTTTGAGCTTGGCGCGGCGTTCCTGTTCGAACCTGTTCTCCAGCTCGATCTGCCGGGCCTCCTGTTCCTTCCCTTGCTGAGCGAGCAGCCCGACTTGCCTTTCCAGTTCCGCTTTCTGTTGGTGCAGGCCGGCAATCAGGGCTGCCGCTTCCGCATCCGCCGGATGCAGGATGGTGCGCGCCTTTTCCACGATACTCGGCTCGAGGCCCAAGCGTTGCGCGATGTCGAGCCCACTCGATTTTCCCGGCAGCCCGATTAATAACCGGAAAGTGGGCTCGAGCGTCAATTCGTCGAACTCCATGGCCGCGTTGAGGGCTTCCGGAGTCTCTGCGGCATAGGCCTTCAAACGCGAGTGGTGCGTGGTCACCAGAGTCAGGGCGCCGCGCTGCCGGAAATGCTCCAGGATGGCCACCGCCAGCGCGGCGCCTTCATTGGGCTCCGTGCTGGTCCCGAGCTCATCCAGCAGCACCATGTCCTCCCCCCCCGCGACCTTTGCCATCCTTTGAATGTGGGTGACGTGGGCTGAAAACGTGCTCAGGTTCGCTGCGATGGACTGCTGATCGCCGATATCCGCCAACACGCGCCGGAACAGCGGTAGTTTGAACTCGCTCGCCGGCACGGGGATGCCGGCCTGCGCCATGAGCACGGCGCTCCCGAGTGTTTTGAGGGCTACGGTTTTCCCGCCGGTGTTTGGCCCGCTGACGATCATCATGATCTTCGGCGGCTTGAGTTCGATGCTCAGCGGGACAGGACTTCGTCCCTGCGCGCGCAAGGCCTTCTCGAGCAACGGATGCCGGGCATCTTTCAGCAAAAGCGTGCGGTCCGAGCTGAACTCGGGGATGCAGCCATCGTACTGGCGGGAGAATTCCGCCTTGGCGAAGGCAAGGTCCAGCTCGCTTAGAATTTGGGTGGCCCGAACCAGGTCTTCGCGCCGCTCCCGAAGCTTCCGGCTGAATTCTCCCAGGATGCGTTGTATTTCCGCGAATTCCCTGTCCTGAAGTTCTACCAGTTCATTGTTCAAGGGCAGGGTATCCATCGGCTCAAGATAAACGGTTGCCCCTGACGAGCTTGCACCGTGGATTACACCCTGCACCCGCCGCTTCTCCTCCACTCGTACGGGAATCACGAACCGGTCATTCCGAAGTGTAACCACTGCATCCTGGAGCACTCCCTCCTGGCTGAAGCGTCGCAGCAGACGCTCGAGCAGCGCCTGCACTTCCACCCGTAGTCGCTCGATGGCGCGCCGAATCCCGCTCAGAGCGGGACTGGCGGAGGAATCCACCGAGCCGTCGGGGTGGATCTTTCCATCCAGTTCCGTGACCAGGTCGCGGAAGTCTGCCAAGCTACGCGCCAACTCCTCCAGTCGGGGCAAGGGGCACTTGGCAAACAGCCGGTGAATCTCCAGGGCCGCGCGCGCCAGTCCCGTAAGAGCAAAGATCTCCAGCGCCTCCAGGGTCGCACCCTCGATGCGGAGTTTCTCGAGCAGCGGACGCGGGTCTCGAAGGCTTCCCAGAGTTGGTCTCGGACTCTCCCGCAAATATTCGCGCGCTTCTCTTGCCTGTTCCAGTTCGTGACGGATCAGATCGATTCGCGTATGAGGCTCAACAGAATCCAGGAACGGTTCGCTGATTGGCCCGGAAAGGTACCCGCGCAATAATTCCAGGACGGCGGGAAACTCCAGTACTTCACGGGAGAAACGATCCTGACTCTCGTGGCCTTCAATCTTGGAATTCATAGAATCAGGCAAACCAGAAAGCAGAAATTAGAAACTAGAAACTGGAAACTAGAAACTGGAAAATCGAAAATGGAAACCGGCAGCCCTAGTTTCGGTCTTCTATTTTCCAGTTTCTATCTTCCAGTTTCCGGCATTTCGGCCCCATTTTTCGCTTTGATTGGGCCTTTTTGCGTTCAAAAAACAGTTCGTTTTGGGCTCCTGAAAACGCTAACTCCTTTGCTTTCAATATATTCTTAGGTTCGTTCCCACTATTTAGTATCTTTTTTCTGTTTTCGACCCATTTCCCCCCTCCGCCGGGCCGACTTCGAACCCCTTCCCGCGCTCGCTTGCAAGCCTTCTCATGCGACAACTCGCATAGGCTACTACGACTCGAGCCTCGTGTCAAGACCAAAATGCAGGTGCCAGGGGTCAGGGGTCTGGGGTTACCTATCAGGGGCTGGGTGCTGGGTGCTAAGGGCTGGGGAAAGGAGGGCATAGGCGTTAAGATAAGGATTACTTCCATTGTTCCGGCGCCATTCCCGTCCCGCGAAGCGGGACACCGTGAGTAGTCCCGCCATGCGGGATGAAACCTACGGGAATAAAAGCCCAGAGACCATTCCGGCCCCGGAGGGGCCGAACCGTTGATCGGTCAACCCCGTTGGGGTTGGGTGGTTCTGCGCGGTCCGTCATCCGCAGGTTAAAACCTGCGGCTATTCACCGTGGGCCCCTGCCGGGGCCATTTGAACACGCCTTATCTTAACGCTTATGGGAAAGGAAGGTTATCGCCCCGAGCCGTCGGGGCCTTGTCGGCCCTTGCATTCCTGAAAAACGATGCATGGAGTGCGGCACGTTCATTGGGGGGGCGCAAGAAAACTGGTTGCCAGGCGTTGTCAAATACGACAACATAGGAGTATGAGACTGAAGGAGATGTTGCGATGAAAGGCGAAAAGCCGGAAGTGGTGCGCGGGAGCGGGAGTGTTTTCCGCGACCTCGGGCACAAGAACGCGGATGCCGAGCAGTTCAAGGCAATCCTCGCTGCCGAAATCATCAAGGCGCTCGATCGGGAAGGCCTGAGCGTGCGCGCGGCTCATGGGCGCACCGGGATCGCGGCAGCCGACTTCTCGCGTATCCGCAATGCGGATCTCGGCCGCTTCACCGTCGATCGCTTGATGTCGATCCTCAACCGGCTCGGGTCGCGCGTGGAAGTGAGAATCCGGCTGCGGCGGGCCCAACCGGTCGAGGAGGGTGTGCCTGCTTAGCAAGAGAAAGGGCGGGTTAAGCAGTTGGCGGGCCGGCATTTCCCCCGCGCTCGCTTGGGCCAAAATGCTCCAGGGCCCGAAGCAAGCAAGTAGAGCAAACCTGCTTTCCCGCGCCTGCGGGATCCGCGGCTCTTCAAGAGAGGGATTATGAGCACCTGGCGCTAGCCCTGCCCCAGATGCGCCAGAAACCCGGCTTTCCAAGAAGCCGCAGACCTGAAAGGCAGGTGTGCGCTACACTTGCTCCTTGGCGTGGCTCAGCACACCCCGGATCCTCTTCGCAGGCTCAGCGCACTCGGCTGGCGTCAGCGACAAGTGGAAGGCTTGGTTTAGGACGTCCCTCACGATTGTTTCGATCTTCATGGCGCGACCGAAGATATCAAAGGCACCAATGATGTCACCTGCCTCAATTCGATAGCCCTCCAGGTCCGGGACGCACGCCGCGGCATCGCCGAGCGGGTTCCACTGAGCCAGAATTGCCGCGACTTCTGCGATCTCCTTATCCTCCATCCGTTCACCTCCGTCACCTTTCAGCTCGCCGCGATTTTGTCGACCGCTTTTCGAGTCGACCCCCCCCCGCTCATTCTTGGTTGACCTCCGCGCGCAGAAACTTCACAAATTCATCAAGTATCTTTCGTTCCCTGCTTGTCAGCTTGGAGAAGGATTCTGATTTTGCGGCAAAACTCGATGCCTGCTGACGAAATGTAACCGGCACTTCGGTAATGGCCCCCGCGAGAAGAGCTAGTTTCCTCTGTGGGATCTCAAGAAAACGGCTGAGCTTATGCAGCATCAGCGGTGGCGGACGGTATGTACTGTTCCGCTCTAATTCGGCCAATTCTTCGCTTGAAAAGTCGATTTTTCGTGCAAGCTGGTCAAGGCTCAGCCCTCGTTCTTTCCGCAATCCCTTGATCACCTCACGGAAAGCGAACCTGACAGTCTCCAAATCCCGGTCCCTTGGTTGCACCACGACTTGAACCTGCTGGTTGAGGGCTTTGGCAATGCGATTCAACATCGATAAAGAGTGCCCTTCGTAATCCGCATCTTCCAGTCGGCTGATGACCGATTGGGTTGTTTTCACCCGATCTGCCAACTCCTTCTGACTAAGCCCAGCCTGCTCGCGAAGTTCATAAATGGTGCGGGCGACCTCTGCGTTCACCCGCTCCTGTTCTAAAGAGGCCTTGCGCTGAACGTCCTCACCGACGTACCGGCGGTGAAGAATCCGAACCGCGTTGGATGTCGTCCTGGGGTTACTCATTGTCGGGCTCCTCATATGTGTATTTAGCTGGGTTCTTCTCAAACAGCCTGCGACGGCGGATAGCCAGCTCAATCTCCCTATCAGGGACTTGTTCCTCCTTGGTCAGCCCATGGGAGATCACCGCCGTCTGTTGATGGAAGAAATAGAGCATCCGATAGTTCACAGTCTGATAGCTTGTTCGCAACTCATGAATGCCGTCGCGGAGGAAGTCCGCCTCCGGGCGGCGCAACTCGTGGCCCAACTCTGCCAAGCGCTCAATTCGCACGATGCATTTGTCTTGCGCCTTTGTGGGCAGCAGATCCAGCCACACCAGCAAGGGGCAGACGCCATCTTCATCCACGAAGAGGACCACAGTGGTAGCAGGCATGCGGTTTGCCTTTCCGACAATCAGGATACTATCGCAATATTGCGATGGTGTCAACATGTATTTTTGCGACCCCGTATTTTGACACCGGTTCCGTTGCAGAGATCACTGGTGCCCTGATGCGCGCTTGTGCGGAAATGACGGCAATCACTTGAGGGCCGCCAGGAGGCAGTTAGACCCCACTTCCACCGCATTGGCTTCAAAATTCTTGCTGTGACTCCGCGCCTTCGTGTACGCTTGTCCTCAATGGGCGAGGCGCGTTCAGAACAAAAGGGGCTGACGCTGTTGCGGGGATTGCTGCGCCACTCTCCATTTGTGCTGAAGAACTTCAAGCATTATTTCCAGAACTTTTATCGGCGTGAGATTCGGCGCACAAACGTTGTGGCGCCTTATGCCGCAGTGCTCTACGTCACCCACAAATGCAATTTGGCTTGCACCCACTGTACCCAAAAGGAGCCGGAGGTCTTCAGCCAGGAACTGCCGACCGCAGAGACCATCAAGCTGCTCCGAATCATCCGCACGGAAACCGATTCGATGCTCTTCACGGGCGGGGAGCCTACGTTGCGGGACGATATTGAGGAACTGGCCCGCGCGGCGCGGAATGACTTGAAGTTTCGCTCCGTGTTGCTGATCACCAATGGCACGCTTCTCCACAAGCGGCTGGGGTTATTTGACTCCTTGCACGGCCTGATTGTCAGCCTGGATTCGTTGAGGGTGGATTCGACAAAGCCCATGTCCAAGCCCGCTGTCCTCTCCAAGGTGCTGGAGAACCTGCAACTGGCCAGATCGCGCTTTTCCAGGGCGACGGACATCACCATCAGCACGGTCATCGAAGAATGGAACATCGATGAGGTCGAGCACATCATGGACTTCTGCGGCGAGCAGGGATTTGTCTTCGCCACCCAGACCGCGCTGAACGAGAAGTTGCCCAATCTTCGCCTGCGGCAGAACCCGCGCTACCAGGCCCTGGTCGAGAAGATTGTCCAGCGCCGCCGCGAGCGCTCCCAACCCATCAACGGCACGCCCAAGCTCATTCGCACCCTGCTCGAGTTCGGCGATTTCCAGTGCTTCCCCACCATGTTCCCGCGCGTTTACCCCAACGGCGATGTCTTCTACCCCTGCGAACCGCTTAAGAAGATCGGCGGAAATCTGCTGCGCGAAGGATCGTTCAACAAGGTTTTCGCGCGAGGCAGGAAACTCTACGGGGATATACCCGACTGCCACGGCATCTGCCATTTGTTTGGGAATGTGCTTTCGTCCTACTACGCGAAGGATTTCTGGGGACTCGCCGGGGATACCATAATAGGGAACAGGGAGTAGGGAACAGGGAATAGGGAACAGGGAATAGGGAACAGGGAATAGGGAACAGAGTAGGGAATAGGGAACAGAGTAGGGAATAGGGAACAGGGAACAGAGTAGGGAACAGGGAGTAGGGAACAGGGAATAGGGAACAGGGAACAGAATAGGGAACAGAGTAGGGAATAGGGAACAGGCAACAAGTGCCAACGACTGTTCTTCTCCTATCCCTTGTTCCGAATTCCCTGTTCCCTATTCCCCCTTGTCCTGTTCCCTGTTCCCTATTCCCTATTCCCTAAGCACCGGCAATTCTCTCCGCAGGACGTTTCGCACTGTGGTTTCCGCCACGCGAGCCAGGTGCGCAGCGAAGAAGCCGTCATAGCGGAACCGGGCTGTCCGCATGTCCTTTGATTCCCAGGTGATCGCAAGGTCCCAGGTTTGTGCTTCAGCTTCCGACTCGCCTGAGACGGGAACTGGGTGCACAGCCAACTCGCGCACCCGGACCAGCGGGATCTCCTCCAGAGTGTGCTCATGTTCGTCAACCACAAATAGCCGGTCGGGATTCACGAAAACGCTCACAAGGCGAGAGGGCCGTTCATTTCCTGCGGGGATGAACGCCCCGCCGTTCAGGACCACGAGGGCATCGAACTCGCGAGCCTGAGCGTCCACCGACTTTGCTTCCGGCTTGGCGCGAACCAGCAGGCCGAAAGCCATCAGAGCCACGCCGACAACCAAATCCACTATCCCGCCGTTTGCATGCTTGTATCGCCAGCCCAGCAAGCACCCCACCGACGCCACCAGGATTCGAACCGCCGACCATTCCCAGATTCTCCGGCGCAGCCGCCTGACTCCAGGAATCACCATAATGGCCGCGAACAATACGGATAGCGCGGCTTTCCTGATGCCACGCCAAAGCCGCTCGCTCATGGGCACAACGGTCTGAGTTGCGTTTTTATCAACCATGGAGTTCAACCCGAATTCGCAAGCGGTCACCCCGCTGGATAGAAAGAACAACTGCAGAGATTCTTCGCCCCGACAAGTCGGGGCTCAGAATGACACACGTTGGCGGTTCTTCTTCAAGTATTCGACCGTTTGCTCCACATCTCTCACCGGCGTGACGATTTCCATTGCCGGCGACCTCCAATCCCGCTGGTTTGAGTTGAGCTGCCCTTCCTGTTCAAGACAATTGATGACGGGCTGCCAGTAAGGCGACATCACCAACAGGGGCTTGCTCCCGCCCACAGTCCTCGATAGGCTGGCCTTGTTCATCATCTCCCAGGCCAGCGCCAATTCTGCCAGCGTTCCCGTTCCCCCCGGGAGGACAACGTAGGCGTCGCCGCGCTCCAGCAGCGTCATGATGCGTTCCGAGAACGACCTTGTGCGCACCTCTTCTACAATCCACTGATTCGCCCTGCCAGGCCAAATCTCGCACGTAACGCCGATGGTGTGCCCGCCTGCCTCTCGAGCACCGCGCGCGGAGGCTTCCATTAATCCCCTGTATCCGCCATTGCAGATGCCGAACCCGGCTTCTGCCAGCAGCTTTCCCAATTGCCGTGCTTCCGCGTAAGCGCGGCTCGCCTCGCCGGGCAGTGAACTTCCGAAGATTGTTACGACTTTCATAAGGATTAGCCGCAGATCAACGCAGATTAACGCAGCTCTGTGGTCCGTTGTCCGTGGTCCGTACTGGGTCAGGTTCTACAAATTGACGACGGGTGACGACGGACTACTGACAACTGACTACGGACGACGGACAACCGAACACTGACCAGCAAACACAAATAGCACAACCACGCGCCGGGAGCTATCTCTTCCGGCGCGAGAACCAATCATAAACGGCCAAGGCAATTTGGTCGAGGGTGGCTGCGCCCTGCTGCTCCTTGAGGGGGTGACTATTCCCAATGATGGAGAAGACAAGCCTCTTTCCGGACGGCAGATCCATATACCCGGAAAGGGCGTTCCCCTGCTCGAGAGTGCCCGTCTTGGCGTGGATTCTTCCCTCGAGCCGGGTCCCTTTGAAGCGGCCAGCCAACGTCCCGTCCACGCCGGCCACCGGCAGGGTATCCAGGAATATGTCGAAAGCCCGCCCACTCGCCATGTAAATCAGCAGCTTTACGAAAGCCTCTGGTGCAACCAAATCATCTCGCGAAAGGCCCGAACCGTCTGCAAACACCGTCTCGCCCCGCACTACGCCAACTTGCTGCGCAAATTCGCTGAGTACTTCCAAGCCGTCCTCGAGGCCGCCACGATGCTTCACCTCGCGCCCGAGTGTGCGCAAAAGCATTTCCGCAAAAAGATTCCGGCTTTCCTTGTTGGTCGCCTTCACGATCTCCCGGAGTGGCTGGGAGTCATGCTCTGCCAAGACCACGCGCGGAGAAAGTTGGAGAGGAGGAGGCGCGGCTATTGCTGCCTCCAAGCGTGTGACAGAGTGGACCTCGACACCGCCTCGAACCGCAATGCCGGCGTCTTCGAGCGCCTGGCGGAAAAGTTCGCCCACCAACTGCGGCGGACGAGCGATCGCTACCCGTTCGGTAGTCTCACCGGCGTCGAGGGGGATCTGGCCCCAAACGTCTAGTCGCATGGAATCCAGGTCGCGTTCGACCCACAAGCGCCTCTCGGTTCCCGCCCCGCTGGTTTCCAGACTGTTATTGACCTGGTAATAGTCCGTCAGAGGCTCAAGCCAAATCTGCGCGCGGTCGCCGACCTTCAATCCCGGCTTGATTCGGAGTTGCAGAGCATTGGCATTCAAGGCCAGAGCTGAAACAGTCGCCCCATAGCCCCATAACAGGTCCTCAGCGGCCCATCCGTGGATGTAGGGCTCCCAAAGGAAATAACTGTCGTCCGCTACCAGAGCCCCGGTGATTTCAAGCACTCCACGTGTCCTTATCTGCTGCGCCAGATTCTGGAGGGTCGGGCAAGAACCATTTTTCGCCTCTCCGGGGTTCAAAAGAGGCGACGAGATGCCTTCACAAAAACTGGGATCTCCTTTGCCAACCAGGTAAAGGTTTTTCACGCGTCCCTGAGCATCCGGTCCGGATTCGCTTTCCACTGTGGTGCGGAAAACGAAACCCGGGCCGAGCTTTTCGAGCGCCGCCGCCGTGGTAAACAACTTCATATTTGAGGCGGGGTGGAAAAGGTGTTG
Source organism: Terriglobia bacterium (assembly GCA_050011515.1). Classification (GTDB taxonomy): domain Bacteria; phylum Acidobacteriota; class Terriglobia; order UBA7540; family UBA7540; genus CAVROP01. The sequence goes on from JBEKIZ010000023.1 coordinate 50,920, forward strand.
CGCGTCACGGCTGAAGAGGATTCTTCCGCTCGGAAGCTCCCCCACCTCGATGCCCCAAAAACCGCGGGAGGCATCACTCGAGCTAAGGATTTCATCGAGGCGCGCGTTGAGCGCCGGGGAGGTGTGCTGCTTCGAACGCCGGCTCGCAGCAGAGAGGAACGGCGCAGGCATGGCCACGCACAAAAGTGCGACCACCAAAATGGCGAGAAACCGTGCAAGGTGCTTTCGAATCCGAACTTGAGGTCGGCCAAAACTGCGGTCAACAGTCGAAAGTCGACAGTCGAGGGTGAAAGTCGGCAAAAAGAAGTCCATAGTTGCCAGCTTACAGTTAACAGTGAGGGCCTGCAAAAGGAATTTCCTTGCGGAGTGCGTAGCCCGCTCCCGAATAATCCGGATGACGTCGTTCGCCACTGGACTTCTGAAGCAGGCCTCGGAGGTGGGATGCTAACGGTTGGGCGCAGCTTGCGGGGAAACCCCCGACGCTGCGGCAGGGCTGACCTGCGAGAGCGGCTCCTCTGGCATAATGATCCAGGCGATGATGTAGCCAAGCAGGCCACAGCCCCCGAAGATCACCAGCATGACCCACAAAACCCGAACCAGTGTGGGGTCCAACTCCAGGTATTCTGCGAACCCCGCACAAACGCCTGCAATCTTCCGGTTAACCCGCGAGCGCTGGAGTGGTTTTCGGGACGCGGGAGGCGTGAACAACGCCACCCCGCATTGGCAACAGAAGTTGACTCGCTCGACAAACTCTCTTCCACACTGTGGGCAGAACATGGTTTGGCCTCCCGTGTTAGGGTGATCTCCAATGTGCAATACGTGTCGCTGGGCACGAAAGTTCCGTCTTCGATCCCTTTTCCACAGTCAAACGGTCCCGTGCACTTTCTTTCCGAAGGTCAAGAGAAATTACGCCCGTGAATTCAATTTTGGGGTAATATTTCACTCAATATAGTTAAATCGAGTTGAAGACGAAACGCTTTGCCGTGTCCTGACATATGGCCGTTGAACCGAGAATGAGTTGGTCAGTCCGGAAACCGTTCAAGGTCTTTGCACGCGGCACTTCCTTACGCCGCCGGGTGGCTTACAGCCTGGGCTTGGTACGCTTGATTCTGGTCCCGGTCATTTTTCTGGCGGTTTATTACCTGTTCGCAATGGGTTCGATCGTGGATCGCATCGTCAGTGTGGATGCCCCCATGGCCACTCTGGCGGAACGAATCTCCCTGGAAATGCTGGACGCTCGCAGGGCAGAACGGAATTACTTCCTCGTCTATGACCCGGCGGAACTGGAATCGAATCGCCAGGCGCTGTCCAGGGTGCAGCAGATTATCGATTCGTGCCGCCGGCTGCAGCCGGAAGAGCGTAGCACCCTCGAGCATATCCAGTCGCAGGCTCAATTCTATCAGCGGCGCATGGCGGACGCCGTGGCGCGCCGGGGAGAAGTCACCGAGGCCCCTGCCGAGCACCTTCGTGACGTGGTTCGGGCTTACACCCAAGACCTGGATGAGCTTCTGAAGGGCGCGAGCCACGCCAACCGCGCCAAGCTGGTGGAAGAACTGCACAACCGCGTGGGCTCACTTGACGCGCAGGTGGCAGCCACGCTGGAGGCTGAGGACCCCGCTTTCCACCAGATCTCCGCCGACCTGCGTACCTCCAGCGACACGATTGTGCAGGAATCATCCGACCTGGAGACGCGAAGCTGGGGGCGAGTCCAGCTTGATCATGAAAGGGCGCGTCTTTTGGTCCGGCGGGCGGAGTGGGTGCTGTGCATTGTCTCCGCTTTGACGATCCTCTTGAGCGTCTGGGTAAGCTTTGTCTTGCCGCGGACGGTGGTGGAGCCGCTGGTGGCTCTCAAGGCCGCAGTCGATCATGCCACGGCGGGGAATTATGCCATTGAGTTTGACGTGGAAGGTGAAGGCGAAGTCGCGCAGCTTGCCAACAGTGTCCGCAAGCTGCTGGCCCATGTCCGCGAGAAGGATGAGAACTCGCATCATTCGAGCGAGTCCTGAGGGATCTTGCTACGTTTCCGGTTCGCGGGCGGTATTGCCCCGTCGAGAGTTTTTTGGGCGGCACCTGTGGTAATCTTTGGAAGATAAGGACGGCACTCATCTATCGAGGAGGGGAGACGTATGAAAGGAAAACCGGAAGTCTTGAAGGTCTTACAAGAGATGCTGGAGGAGGAATTGGGGGCCATCAACCAATACTTCTTGCACAGCGAAATGTGCGAGAACTGGGGTTACGAGCGGCTGAGCAAGCACATCAAGAAATTATCCATCAATGAAATGGGGCACGCTGAAAAGATCATCGAGCGCATGCTCTTCCTTGAGGGAATGCCGAGCCTGAGCGAGCTGCCCAAACTCAATATCGGGAAGGACGTGAAAGAGCAGCTTGAGAAGGACTTGGCCTTGGAGCAGGGCGCGGTGAATGGTTACAACGAGGGCATCGCCACATGTCGCAAGGCGGGTGACAACGGCACGGCCGATTTCCTCAAGGAAATTCTCATCGTGGAAGAAGGCCACGTCGATTTCTTCGAGGAACAGCTAGGGCTCATCGAGCAGGTCGGCTTGCAGAATTATTTGGCTCAACAGCTTGGCGAAGGATCGGAAAAGTAAAGTCCTTCAGGACTGTGTCAGCACAACCTGGGTCAGGGGTGATCCGTTGGGTCGCCCCTCTTCATTCCTGCTTCGCGTAGCACGGGCATCCCGCCCGTGAACGCATGAAGCCGACATGGGCGAGACGTCCACGCCACGGCGACGGGTTGCATCGTTCATAGCGGGAATCTGGGGGATTGGTCGGGATGTGCCCAGTCCCTCCTCTCTTGACTCTCGACCTTCGACTCTCGACTTGTCAGGCACCCCTGCGAATTTCGAATGTGGTCAGCTAGCCCTTGATCACTCCAATGGGTTTTAGTCTCGCCACCCGCTTGGCCAATCCTGCGTTGTGGACCACGTCAATGACCACGTCCACGTCTTTATAGGCTTCGGGGATTTCCTCCGTGATGCCGTCGCGGGTCTCGGCTCGCACCATAATACCCAGCTCTTCCAGTCTTTGCCGGGCGTTTTGCGCGAAGGGAGATTTCTTCGCGGCGGTGCGGCTCATCACCCGGCCCGCCCCGTGGCAGGTGGTGCCGAAGGTCTCCTTCATCGCTCCCTCAGCGCCCACCAGAACGTAGGATGCCGTCCCCATAGAGCCGGGTATGAGCACCGGCTGGCCGCAGGACTTATACACCTCCGGCACTTCCGGCCGCCCCGCAGGAAACGCCCGCGTGGCGCCTTTGCGGTGTACCATCACTTTGCGTTCCCGCCCGTTCACCTGATGGCGTTCCAGTTTCGCGATGTTGTGGCAGACGTCGTACACAACCCGCAGTTCTTCCTGCTGGCCGAAGATCCGCTGGAACGCCTGGCGCGCAAAGTGGGTGATGCCCTGGCGGTTGGCCCAGGCAAAGTTCGCCGAGGCCCGCATCGCCGCAAGGTATTCCTGTCCTTCCTTCGAGTGTACTGGAACACACGCCAGTTGCCGGTCGGGCAGCTCGATGCCATAGCGGCGCATACCCGCATCCATATCGCGAAGGTAATCAGTGCAAACCTGGTGACCCAGGCCGCGTGAGCCGGAATGGAGCATGATCAGGATTTCGTTTTGGTAAAGTCCCAAAGTCTGCGCGACCGCCGGGTCGAAGATGTGCTCCACGTACTGAACTTCCAGAAAATGGTTCCCCGAACCGAGCGTTCCCACCTGCGGCAGCCCGCGCTTTTTCGCCCGGTCACTGACCGCTGTCGGGTCGGCGTCGTCGATGGCGCCATTCTCCTCGCAAGTGTCCAAGTCTTCCGGCCTGCCGTAACTGTGCTCGACCATCCAGGTGGCGCCGTCTTTGAGCAACCTGTCGAGCTCCTGGTACGAGAGCCGGATATTCCCGCTTTGGCCTACGCCCGAGGGAATGTCACGGAAGAGCTGGTTCACCAGCTCCTTGATCTTCGGCCGAACCTCGTCGAGCGTCAGCGTACTGGCAAGCAGCCGCACGCCACAGTTGATATCAAATCCCACTCCACCGGGTGAGATCACGCCGCCCTCGTCCGGCAGGGTAGCCGCCACGCCGCCGATTGGAAAGCCGTATCCTTGGTGGATGTCCGGCATGGCCAGCGAGCGGCCCACAATCCCCGGAAGCATTGCCACGTTAATCGCCTGCTCGAGGGAGAGGTCTTTGAGCAAGTCCTTCAGCAGGCGCTCGTCGGTGTAAATGAGCGCATCGGTGAGCATGCCGGGCTTGGTTCCTTGCGGCACAAGCCACCGGTAGTCATCGAGTTTCTGAAGCTGGTGCATCTCGAGAGGCATACGCCTCCTCACGCCATGGCCACGAGAGTATCAACCCATTAGGGCTATTGTAGCTGATTACCCTGCATTAGTAGTCGCCATCTTCTTCTCCCGCCGCGAGGATTTCTCCTTCTGCCAGCAGCGCCTCCGGGTCCTCCGTGTCGAGAAAGGACTCAACACAGAGGGCACTGAGACGCCCCGTTTGGTCTGTGTTGAAGCTTGACCGGCACGGAGCAAGTCAAAACGCAAAGCGCAAAACGCAAAAGTAGAAACCCAAGAACGACCTGAGGTCCGTCCTCTGCAACCGCAGGGAACTACGGCGAAACACTGGCATTTTCTTTCTTAGCCTTTCCTTTGGCGGTAGCGACGGATTTCGAGAGTATCGCGCACAACTGGTTCGATTCGCCCAGCAGATCGGCCATGCGCTCTGCCGAGATCTTCCCCGACTTGACGAGCAGGCGAAGCCAGTAGTTGGACTCCCGCAACTCCTTCAGGGCAATCTGGAGTTTGTGGACAAAATCATCTTTGGACTCCGCTCCCCTGGCCTCTTCGTAGTTCGCACCTATAGATGTGCCACGGCGCAGCAGTTGGTCCGCCACACGCCGGCCCACCAGTGTATTTGGCAATGACTCGACCAGTTTGATGATCCTCGCGCCATAATCCAATAGGCGCTCTCCCAGATCACGCCTTGCTTGGACCATTGCAGTCGGTCCTGTGGTTTTGCCATTTGCGTTTTGCACTTTGCCTTTTGACTTCTCCTTCGCTTTTGGTCGCGGCCGACAGCCGCGCTGTGGTACTCAGCCCTGAACCGATAGGGCTCGCAACGCTCCCTTCCTTCACCCACCCTGAGTCCCGCACACTCATTGTTCCACCAGGTTGACTTCGCGAATTTCTCCTCCAGCGCGAGGCACGCGCAGAGTCTTGATTTCCAAAGGGCGGAAGTTCCCGGTCCAGCGCCGCTTCACTAACCCCAGGTCCAGCGCCGCCTTTGCCGGGCGCCCGGCGGTCTCATAGCAACGGATGATGAGGTCGTCGCCGTCTTCCGCTTTCTTCACCACCGAGACCACCACGTCGGGCGCATCCACGGACAGAAAGGAGGCTGAAAGCGGCCGGGTTCCCGGATGGATTCCCTGGTAGACGATCGGAACGGGAGCCGTGAATTCCTCCGCCCATCGTACGATGCTCGCATCCTGCCAGGCGCCGGAGTGAGGCGCCAGTAACATGCGGAAGGTCTGCTCGCCCTGGTCCTGCCAGATGTACTCTCCATGGGGATCCAGCTTGCGGGGATCGTGTTGCGCGAAGACGGCGCTGCGCGCAATCGAGATTCGCATATCGTTATCTTGCACGCTGTAGCCGTACTTAGCGTCGTTGATGACGGCGAGCCCATATTCGCCTCCCGCACGCTGGCCTGAAAGGTCGATCCAGCGCTGCCCGGGATCTTCTTCGCCTTCAGCCTTCCGCACCTTGTACCCGTAGGCGATTTCGTAAGTGGGTCGGGGATCCTCCACATCCACCGGGAAAGAGAACTTCAGTATTTTAAGATGCTCGCGCCAATCCAGCGCCACGCGCGCCTCCAGAGTCCGGGCGCCGGCGTAGAGCATCCAGTCGGTCTCAAGAGAGGACGAACCGTAGCTCGTGCGCACGCGAAGTGTGGCGCGTAAAGGACCATTTTCAAGCACCCGAAAATGGGCGTTGCTGAAGGCACCGACCTCCTTCGTGTAGGCGCGTACAGCGTGGCTCCAGGTGTCGCTGGGGTCGTCCAAAACGATCGCGCGCGCGCCTCCCGCGCCGCCTTGGAACACCTGCACCCCGGCGTCCTTGTCGAAAATCGAGAGGGTGCCATCCTCCGAAAAGGTGACACGAAGATGTTCATTTTCCAGTTCCTTGTAGGTGGCGTGGACGGCAGACACCGGCTGCGTGCTAGGCTGGAGCTTGCGCAAACGGAATTGCCGGTAACCAAAAGCCGGAACCGACGCGCGGAAAACCAGCTTATTCCGGTCGTCGACCACCGTCGACGCTTGCACCCATTGGTGGGCAACACGGCTCCCGTGCTCATCTTCCAGCAGGGAGTTGCTTTGTAGTGCCGATTGTCCGGCCGGGGATGAGAGCTCCCAGCCCAAATCGTATTCGACATTCAGCCTTGCATCCCAGGCATGAGGATTAAAAACCACCAGGTATTCGGAGTCCGGATCTTGCGTCGGAACTTGCCAGGCAATCTTCTCTGCCGCCCGGTACATGGCTTGATTGGCCACTTCCAGAGCGTATCCGTGCGCTCCTCGCGCCACCGCGTAGTGTTCAGGAAGTGCGCTCCCCGCCATGCTATCGTGGAACTGCATCAACAGCACCTTCTTCCAGGCAGCCGTGATGTCGGCCCTTGGGTATTCAAACCCGGCGACGACGGAGCTGAGAGCCGCCAATTTCTCACCGGTAACAAGCGCCGCCTCCGCGGCCCTGTTGTTCTTCTTGATTTCGGACATTGCCGTGTAGCAGCCCACGGCGTGGTGTTGGAGATCGTCGGCCACGACCGGCAGATCAGCCAGCTTGCTTACCTCGTCAAAGTAACGGTACGGCGTGCTGAAAAGGACCGTCGGGGCGCCCGGCTGCTTCTGCACGTCCAGGATGGATTGGATGTTCAGTTTGGTGGCGCCGCCGCCGTGGTCACCCGCACCATAAAAGACCATCAGAGTCTTGGTAGGTTCCTGCAGGTCCGAAATCATGTGGTGCAACCTGTCTTGCACTGGGCCCGAATCGTCGTAACTGAACGGAATGCGGTAGGTGAGCAATCGCGTGCCGTCGGCGCCTTCCCACCAGAAAAGGTCGGCGGGGAGTTTTTTCTCGTGGGACTGGGGGCGCATGAAAACATAGGCGTGCATCCCTTGCAGGTTGAGAATCTGGGGTAGCGTGCCGGGATGCCCGAACGAGTCGGGGTTGTAACCAATCTGCGCGATGCGCCCGAATAGTTGTTGAAACAGTCTCTGGCCGTAAAGCCCCTGGCGGACCAACGATTCCCCGTTCGGGATATTTACATCCGGCTCGACCCACCATCCTCCCACCACTGCCCACCGCCCCTCTTCCACCCGTTTGCGGATCTCTTGCAGCATCTTCGGATCGGCTTCAGCTACCCACTCATAGAACTGAGCGGAGCTGGCGGTGAAAGTGAAATCCGGGTTCTCATTCATGCGGTCCAGAGCTGAACGGAAAGTGCTCAGTACCACGGACACGCCCTCCGACCACGGCCAGAGCCATACCGCGTCAATGTGGGCATTTCCGATCATGTGGAATCGGTATTGCGAGGCTTGGGGAGGCCAGGAATTTGGAGACTGCGCGCCGGTGTTCGTCGCCAGCAAAGAAAATGCGCAAAGCAAAAAAGCCGAAACATAATTGCGAGCGGCGTGCGATTTCACGGATTAACTCCTAAGGGAAGAAATTAGCCCCGGCACGAACGTGGCCGGCAACAAGCCGCACCATGATTAACACTTCTCTGCCACCTCGTCAACAAACAATCCTGCGCGTGACCCGCGCCCTCGGGTCCTGCTGATCGGCTTCATGAAAATCTGGCGCAGGGAGGTGAATCCCGCACACCCCCGCTGGTAGTTGCAGGAAGCTGCTGAGCCTCTATGAGGATGCTGAAAAACCTTTGTGAACGTTGTCATTCCGATCCCGCCCTGCGGGAGAGGAATCTCTCTCCGGAAGCAAAGGACTTGCGAGATTCCTCTTTGTCCGCCAATAAGAATGGCGGACTCCTCGGAATGACAGGCGAGGCGGGTTTTTCAGCATCCTGCTATACTAGCGCCGCGAGATGTTTATAAGTCTTCAAGGAGGATCTATGGGTCTAGTTTCACGTCGAGATGCCGGCAAGCTTCTGATTGCAGGTTCTGCAGGTTTATGGGCGGTCAGCCGAAACGGTTGGACCGCTGAATACATTAACTCGGTCATTCGTGGCGTTCAGATTGGGGCACAAAGTTATTCGTTTCGCGACCGGGATTTGGATGCGTGTATAGAAGCTTTCAAAACGGTGGGTTTGGGCGAATGCGAGCTGTTTGATGGGCACGTCGCACCCAAGCTGGAGGGGGAAGAACTTAGGAAGTGGTGGCTTTCCGCACCTCTTAGCCATTTTCACGAGATCCGCACCAAGTTCGATAACGCCGGTGTGAAGCTTTATGCTTTCACCCATGCCTTTCATAAGGCGATGACGGATCAGGAAATCGAGCGTGGTTTCCAGGCGGCACAGGCGCTGGGCGTCAAATACATCACATCGTCAGCGAATGTCAGTGTTGCGCCCCGCGTCGATAAGTACGCCCAGAAATACAAGATCATGGTGGGCTTCCACGGACACGACCGAACGTCCGACCCCGACGAGTTCTCCACGCCTGAAACCTTTGCGCGGGCCATGAAGGGCGCCTCACCCTACATCGGCGTCAACCTGGACATCGGCCACTTCGTGGCCGCCGGCGGTGATCCCGTTGCCTACATTCGGGAGCACCACCAGAAGATCGTCATCCTGCACATCAAAGACCGCAAGAAGAACCACGGCGCTAACTTGCCCTTCGGCCAGGGCGACACGCCCATTGTGGAGGTCCTTCGCCTGCTGCGCGACAACAAATGGAAAATCCCCGCCAATATCGAGTACGAGTATGGTGAAGGCGCGAACCTGGATACCGTCGCCGAAGTCAAGAAGTGCTACGCGTATTGCAAGCAGGCGCTGGAAGGTTAGAGTCCGTGATGTTGATGCCCGGTTGATCCGACGCCGACTGTGCTGAGCGGTTTCGCGGGCGCCTACATCGTTTCTTGATCTATGTGACTGGCTCCGTCAGGGCAGCGGAGTAATAGACTGCACCTCACCATGTGACTTAGTCGTCGTAAATGGTGCTCCTATGTCCCACGGCCACCACCAGCACCACCAGCCGCTTCGCCTGCAGCTCGCAAATGATGCGGTAGTCCCGCACCCGGTAGCGCCACAGTCCAAACTTACTGCCACGAAGAGGCTTCCCGAAGTCGCGAGGGGTCCGAGCGGTCGCCACCCGGTTATCCATGTAGTCGATGATTTCGCGCTGGATCTGGCGATCGAGCTTCTTGAGGTCCTGGAGGGCCCCAGGGTCGTATTCAATGTTCCAGGCCAAGCTCTTTTCGCACCTGTCGGCTGGTGAGAGAAGGGCGGCGCTTCTCCAGGCGCGCCTCTGCAAGATAACGGTCTTCGAGGTCTTCAATACTCCCCTCGATGAGTTCGCGGGCATAGTAGGACTTGGTCCGCCCCGTGCGCTTCGCCAGTTCGGACAGTCGCCTTTCAATGTCAGGGTCTAGCCGAATAGAAAGCATAGGGTCCTCTCTATACTACATATCATACACGTATGACAGACAAAATGCTAGCGCTACCGCACTCCAAGGCGCGGAGCTACAGGACAGGTCCGCCCTCGATCTTCAAAGGCAGCCCGCAGTGGGGACAGCGAAGAGGGCATTACGGTGACACGCCCATTGTGCAGGTCCTGCGTTTGCTGCGCGACAACAACAGGAGCATTGTAACATCACCAAAGATATGATATCGTGGGCGATGTGAGACTGGTGCTGGACACCGACGTGGTGGTAGCGGCGATGCGCAGCCCGAGTGGGGCGTCCGCTGCAATTTTGCGGTCGGCACGGCAGGGCCGGACGACGCTTCTGGTGAGCGTGGCCCTGGCCCTGGAATACGAAGCCGTCTGCTGCCAGGCGGAGCATCGGCTGGCATCGGGGCTGTCAGATCGGGAGGTCGATGTCTTTCTCACGGCGGTCGTTGCCCTGGCAGAGCCGGTGAGGACGCATTTTCTGTGGCGGCCACAGCTTCGCGATGCGGGCGATGAAATGGTGCTGGAAGCGGCCGTCAACGGTCACGCGGACGCCCTGGTCACGTTTAACGTGCGGGATTTCGGAATCGTACCTTCGCAGTTTGGTATAGAAGTCCTGCTTCCGCGCGAAGCGATCAGGAGGATCAAACCATGAGTGAAGCAAAGACCTATCCCTTGCGCCTACCCCGGTCGCTCAAGGAAGCGGTCGAGCGGTTGAGCAGGCAGGACGGAACGAGCATCAACCAGTTCGTAGCCACGGCGGTGGCGGAGAAGGTCTCGGCTCTCCAAACCGCCCGGTTTTTCGAGGATCGGAGAGCGCGGGCGGACTTCAAGACCTTCGACAAGATCATGCGGCGTCGCGGTGGAAAGCCACCCCGCGAAGGGGATGAAATGCCGCGATAGAAAAAGGAGCCAAGTGGCGTGGGCATGCGCTCTTCAGCCTGTCTCCGATTCGGCGGCAGCGGGGAGAGTGAAGAGGGCAAATCAGGATCCAGAATTCAGCATTCAAAATTGCCATTGCCCCTTCGCGCACGTTTTGTGCTATTCTCCGCGTTTTAGCTTAACTGCACGGTTTGACGGCGTGGGGGCCGCCGCCAAGCGGGGATAGCTTTACCCGGATGATTTGGCTTGCGAACCTGACCTTCCGAAACTGCCCGATTTGTGGCAGACGATGCTCTCTAGACGATCAGAATTGTTTTGGAGGATTCAAGCCACCTGAGCCTTATGTAACGCCGACCCCGCAGGCGCGGGGTCGGCACGTGCCGGTCCCGCCGTGCGCGGGACCGGCGCTACGTCGAAAATAGGAGTCAACTTGTGAGAGAAAACAAATATATTTTGCCGGAACGTGAACTACCGAAGATTTGGTATAACGTCGTTCCCGACCTGCCAGCGCCTCTGCCGCCTCCACTTCATCCCGGGACGCTAAAGCCGGCCGGGCCCGGCGATCTGGAAGCGATATTCCCCGCGCAGTTGATCGAGCAGGAGGTTTCCGCTTCCCCAACTATTCCCATCCCGGAACCTGTGCTCGACATCCTGCGGCTCTGGCGGCCGACGCCGTTGTGCCGGGCGTGGCGGCTCGAGAAGGCCCTCGGAACTCCAGCGAAAATCTTTTACAAAAATGAAGGTGTCTCACCGGCAGGAAGCCATAAGCTGAACACCTCGACCCCTCAGGCCTATTACAACAAAGTTGCGGGAATTAAGCGCATCTGCACCGAGACCGGTGCGGGCCAGTGGGGAAGCGCCCTGGCGTTCGCGTGCAACGTTTTCGGCCAGGAGTGCATGGTTTACATGGTCAAATGCAGCTTCTACCAGAAGCCGCACCGGCGGACCATGATGGAGGTTTGGGGGGCAAAGTGCATTCCTTCACCGAGCGAGCAGACTGCTGCTGGAAGACAGGTTCTTGCCGAAGATCCCGACTGCCCCGGCAGCCTGGGCATCGCCATCAGCGAAGCGGTTGAAGATGCCGCGCACCGCAAGGACACCAATTACTCGCTGGGCAGCGTCCTCAATCACGTCCTGCTGCACCAGACCATCATCGGCCAGGAGGCTATTGCCCAAATGAAGCTCGCCGGGGCGTTCCCTGACATCGTGATTGGCTGCTGTGGCGGGGGAAGTAACTTCGCGGGGTTGGCGTTTCCCTTCGTACCGCTCAAAGCCGCCGGAAAACAGATCCGGCTCATCGCGGTCGAACCGGCAGCGTGCCCAACCATGACGAAAGGGGTCTATGCCTATGATTTTGGCGACAAGAGCGGGATGACGCCGCTGCTGAAGATGGATACCTTGGGGCACGACTTCATTCCGGCGGGCATCCATGCCGGCGGTTTGCGGTATCACGGCATGGCCCCGCTGGTCAGCCTGCTGCACCGCGAGGGCGTCGTCGAGGCGGTGAGCTATCTGCAACTGAAGTGCTTTGAGGCGGCCATAACCTTCGCGCGTGCGGAGGGAATCATCGTGGCCCCGGAAACCTCCCATGCCGTCTGTTGCGTGATTGAAGAAGCCCTGAAGGCAAAAGAGGAAGGTAAGGAGAAGACCATCCTGTTCAATTTAAGCGGGCACGGCCACTTCGACATGGCGGCTTACGAGAAATACTTGGCAGGCGAACTCTCCGATTACGAGTATCCGGAAGAAAAGATCAAAGAGGCACTGGCGCATCTGCCCAAGGCTTCGTGATTCTTCCCGCGTGACTCTTAGCGCTTCCATGCAGCGAATGCGCATCCCACTTGCTCGGTCCCCAGGGCGATGACGAAGTGGCGCCCGAGCGTGGGGCCGGCGTTTCTGGGTTCTTCATTCGAGGCCACATATGCCACGGAACCGGGCTTGGTTTCATGCTGCCGGAACCCGGCAGGTTGCAGGAAAACCCTTCGGCGCTGTCCATGGCGGCCCCGGCTAACGGCCTATCAGGGCGCCTGAAAAATGGCATTTACAAATGGCATATACCATTGTACACTACCATCATGGTCGCTAAACTCACTCTGGACAAGGCTGGCCGCATGGTGTTACCGAAGGCATTGCGCGACGAGCTGCAACTAAGTCCCGGCGACACGCTGGAGGTGGAGAGTTCGGGCGAGCAAGTTACCTTGCGCCCGCTCCGGGCCACTACGCCCCTTCAGAAGGAGCGCGGCGTTTGGGTCTATCGAACCGGGCAAAAGTTACCCGCCTCGGTGGTCAATGACACGCTTCGCCAGATCCGAGAGGGACGTCATCGAGCCGCTTTAGGTAAAGAGCAGTGAAGGCCCTCTTCGATACCTCGGTTCTGGTCCCAACCTTCCTCGGCGATCACGAACACCATGAAGCCAGCCTGGACGTTTTCCTCCGCTTCGAGAAGCGCCAGGCGTGCTGCGCGGCTCACAGCCTGGCGGAGGTCTACGCCACCCTCACCCGGATGCCCGGCAAATACCGGGTGAGTTGTGAACAGGCGATGTTGTTCCTTGCAGAAATCCGGCAGCGGCTCACCCTCGTAGCGCTCGACGAGGAGGAATACTACGCGACCATCGAGCAAGCGTCGGCGCTTGGGGTGATGGGAGGTACGGTCTATGATGCACTGCTGGCGCGGTGCGCTCTGAAGGCCAGGGCCGAGACCCTTTACACCTGGAACGTGAAACACTTCCAGCAATTGGGACTGGAGGAAGTCGTCAAGCGGATTAGAACTCCATGATCCTGCACCTGACAGCGGGCAGTGCGTCGAGGGTTCGCCGCGGCGGACATTGTATGTCGGCGACCGTTAAGAAGCCAGAACAGGCCACGGATAGGACGCGGTGACAGAGATGTTGTCCCTGATCGTGGGGCGTCCCGATGCATCGGAGCGCCGCCCGCGGGTAAGCAAGGAAGAGAACGTCGAGGATCGTGAGCCCCAAAGGGGCGATTCATCCCAGCCCAGGGCAACGCCCTGGGGCAAGCGCGGAATCAGACCAACATTTGCACCCTGAAGGGGTGCGCCACACAAAACCCATTCCACCGAAGGGTAAGTTTCCAGGGGGAGTTTCACAAGTTTGGCAAACGTACGGGGTCGAGCACGACGAACGATATGTGTGGGATTGAAACAAGCCTGTGGCTTGCCCCTTCAGGGCTCAGTTGAAATGCATGGGCCGCTCAACCCAGGCCAATGGCCTGGGCTGGGGTAGGTCGCCCCTTTGGGGCTCAAAAGCGGCCAGCACAGCCCGCGCTCGCTCCAGGAATGGGAGCAAGGGCGCAGGCGTCCAGAAAGCGCGGTGCGCGCCTACTTGGCAGTGATTGATAGAAACCCGGAAGCGGTGCAAAAAGCGCTCACGAACGAGCCGTGAGGTGCGAAGGGCATCAGGCATGAGAAAACCCACGATCATGACTGGTCGCCGAGGCGACACCGTCGCTACGCGCTGCACAAACCAGCGGTCTGCGCCGGCCACCGGCAAATTCACGATAGGCCTTGTGTGATTTTGGCGGTTGAGATTAGGTGAGCGAACGCACCCAATGTCTTCTCCTCGCAACTCGCTTTGAAAATGGGCTTGCGACTAGAGCTAGCGCAACAGAGCTCTCGGATCCCAGCAGGAAGGTTGCTTCCCATCAGAACCCTGAAGTAAATTCCGCGCGTAAGCAGAGAATACGTAGTGAACTGATTTTGAGATACCAAGCAGGGAACGAAAAACGAGCCCTTTGAAGCAAAGTCAGTACAAACTGTGACGACAGCCACCACGCCACATGGAAATCCCGACTCGCCGAGAAGGTATTTTCTGATTGGGTCCTCGAAAGGTCCGAGGCTTACTGAGGTGGTTTGGCCTAAGATCCGCCATTTGTGGACAGAGGCCCTCCACAAAACGCTGAGGACGAAGTAGGCGAGTTTTTCGGTGTCGACACCCACCGCCGTTCCTGAAAATGCTGCCAATAACGGTCCTGAGGTGAAGGCCATTGCCACGTTCAACTTATTGAGCAGAGGGAAATCCCTGCCGTTATCCACCTGACTTATCAGACAACGTTCTCCGCAATCATTGAAACGTTGTTCGCACTCCCTACAAAACACGTAGTCCCTTAGCTGCTTCGACGTACGGACGGCAACCTTTCGGGTCGTGAGCACCGGATGGGGGTTCTTGTCCCTGGGGTCGAGGGTCATCCTGTAGAGGGCTGCCGGTAGAAGATGGCTTTTTTGAAGTTCTCTGGGGTTTAGGCACAGCTTACATTTTCCCTTCGGCATGTTCGCTTACTCGCTTTCCGCGATTGGTTCGCCGATCTGTGGGCTTTTCTCATGCCCGATGCCCCAGCGGCAACCGCACGTCGTCAAACTGAATGGGGCACGCCGCTATCGTTGCCGTGTCCAAAGCAAAACTGTTGTAACTCGCCAACCGGCTATCTTCGCGTCGCCTCACCGGGCCTTTCCGCACGAGACTCCGGTGCACGTACTCCAGTTGGTCATCGAAGGAAAAGCCCACGGTCACGAGAGAAGTGACCGTGGGCGCCGGGTTCGAAGATGGCTACCCGAAACCTGGACCAGAGCAACCCCCAAATTCATTTAGAGACACGTTGAGTTTCGTTTGACAGTGCATCAGCCAGCGATTCACCATTGGCAAGGCGCAGAAACCTGCTATCTAGGAAGCGTTCCTCAGTCACTTGGAACTCGCTCCCGCCTCGACTCATAATGCTCTGGGATTCGTCATAGAACGCAAGTTTTTCTGACGGAGGTTTCGCCGCAAGTTCCGAAGCGCTCATCGGAACTTCGAACTCCAAGTACTTCTCCAGCCAGCATATGAGAGGGCTGATTGCCATATCCTGATTTCTGCACAGAATGTTGTTTTTCGATGTCTTTTCAAAAATGCTCCTCAGATAATCGATTAGTGCGTAATAGTGGATATTCTGAGTCGCGATGACTCGAACTTTCTCGTTAACAGCAGTCCGATTGAGATGCAAAATATGATAGTAGTCGAGATATTGCTGATTCCGATGAAGGTGGGCACTGATTCCGGTTTGATCCCGGGCAGTGATTCCGATGTCATCCCGGGCGTCTTCGGAGCGAAGCGACGCTGGCCCTCCTATCGTGCTTGAAGTGACCGGGATCGGTCAACTGGAATTCGGTTTCCACTGCATTTTCTTCTCTCCTTCTTTGGGTGTCGGCAATCACGTAGAAACGTAGAAATTTGCACACAGGCCGGTCTTGGAGAGTGAGTCATCATCATCGCCGCAGGCGATTTTTGGCTCTGAATATCATCGCCGCAGGCGCTTTGGGAGGCAGT
>JBEKIZ010000024.1:0-63281 GCA_050011515.1 Terriglobia bacterium
TCGCTAGGCACCTCGCGGTATCCAGCGCAAAACTCGGGGCCGAGCGGGTCGCTAGCCCTTTCTCGTGAGACTCTTGCATTCTCTGCTTCATGCCGGTTTATCCCGGCGCACGAATTTCCGATTTGGATTTCCGACTCGCGCACGTCGTAAGCTTCTCCTGCCTTGGGCACAACCAATCTACACGGAATTTGCTCTTTGGGGCTCCAGCGCCAGAGTATACACCCGGTTGTCTCCAGCCTCGCGCGGTCTTGTGATTCGAGTCGTGCGAAATGCGCTTCAAAGACGGGGGGCGCCCATGCAGAGCCTCACTAGGGTCGGATGCTCAAAGATGGTGGCGTTGATTAGAGCTGAGATCGTAGCCCTGACGTCTAAAAGCTCTTCATACCTGCTTTCAGGTCCCCCACTCCAGACGAGCTTCACCTCATCAAGGGCTTTCTTTTCCATTTCCTTCGAATGCATGCTGTACAACTCGTGCTTCAAATACTCGGTCACAGAGTCGAATCCGTCCTGGTCAAGCCACATTCCTTGACATTGCGGACACCAATCAATAACAATCGACGATTTCCCAAAAAGGACAGAAACCATCTTGACGTTTTTGCACTTAGGGCATACACGCTTAGTTGCCACCGTGCTTGTTTTCTCGATGTTGTTGATTTCATCATTGAGCCATCGCATTGACCCGTGCTCGACTTTATTTTTCAGTCTTCGCAATTCATCCTTGAACAACCAAATTCCCTTGCAGGCCGGACAGCCTTCAAATCTCATCGAGAACACGGTGTACTCATCAAGGGGCTTCCCGCATCCGGGGCACTGGTCAGCCGTGGTCCTCTCCAGCTTAGCGCCCTTGATCGGGAGCACTTGCACCTGCGTATCAGTCTCGCTGCTTTTTCTTTTGATCCGCTTATACCAATAGGGGACATGCACATTGTTCACGAAATCAGAAAATCCCTTTCCGCTTACCGGCATAATTTTCGCCAGTTCTTTGTCAATTAAGTCGAGCTCGCCACCATCAAGCCAAAAACCGCCGCAGTCCCTACAATGGTAGAGGATAATATCCGTAGAGTTCAGAAATCGTACTCGATACAAATTGGAGTTGTCGCATCGAGGGCACTTCCGTTTCTGTTTCTCGAGCTCCTCGACCGCGTCCTGTGAGCAGTATTCGATGCTTCCTTCCACTTGAAAAGCCATCCTGTCCAGCTCGCCTTTATCTAACCAGAGGCTTCCGCACTTCTCACACATGTCGTAAGAGACGAGATCGTTTTTCGTGCTCACCTGATTGTTCATCATCTCGGTGCCACAATTTAGACATCTCATTTCGCCCTATCTCCGCAAAACTGATTTAAGAACGCATCAACGTCGGAGTCCTCAGACGCTCAGGACCGGGATGTGCGACTCGCGAATGATCGCATAGCCACCGCCGTTGGCCCCCAAATGACCGCCGGAGGGAAGGTGGCCGATGACCAGGACGTCAGCCTTCGTTTGCTCTGCCGCGCGGTTCAACAGCTCAGGGACATTGCCGCTATCGATGATGACTTCGGCCTTCGTGCCCACGTCCTGCTGAAGCTTGGCGATCTCCTCGGCGGCCAAGCCGACGATTTTTTCCTTCCACGCCGTGTCGACGTAGGATCCGCCGGGGCCGTAGTCCTCCACCCCAGCGGTGATGTGAACGAGCGTGAGCCGCGCGCCAAACTCGGCGGCCATCTGCGCAGCCCGCGACACGGTATTGCGGCTGTGAGGGCTCAAGTCAACCGTGCAAAGAACGTTCTGGATGGCGAACTCGGGCCCTGGCGCTTCTTCCCTGAGGGTATCGGTCCAAATCGGACAAACGCTTTCGTGCAGCACTTTCGCTGCCACCGAACCCAGCAGAAACCGGTAGAATGCCCCATGGCTATGCCTGGACATCACGATCAAGCTTACTTTTTCATCGCGAGCTATCTGCACGATTTCGCGTGGCGGATCGCCTTTAAGTAACAAGCGTTTGACGGCAATCCCCTCAAGCTCCGCCCGCAGCGCTTGGTCCAGGTCTTTCTGAACTCGCTGAACGATGTGCGCGTGCAAATCCCGGACGGTGAGTTCGTCCCCACTCTCCAGGACACCGGCGGGAAAGCTCAGTGGCGTCACAACGTGCAGCAGGATGATCTCGGAATGGAAATGGCGAGCCAAAAACGCGGCCTGATGAACCACCCCCAGCGGGGCGATTGGGAAATCAACCGGCAGAAGAATCTTATCCATTAACATTTCCATACTGGATCCTAAGCATGTGGCACCCTACACGATTGGTCGTGCCTCGCCTCGGAGCGATTCCCCGGGCACTGGTTGTTCCTCGCAAACAGCGTCCAGAGCAGGGTCTTCGATTCGGGATGCCGCGAAGTCGAGAACTACGCGTGACGTCACGTCGTCATGCTCGAGCCGGTCGCCTTCCAGACTCAAGCCGCTTTGAGCGCCTTGCTCTTGGACGCGATGCACTCCAGCAGGTCGTTCCAGGACTTGACGAACGATCCGGCCCCTTCTTCCTGAAGTTGGGTGCCCAAGGCGTCAATGTCAATTCCGGCGCTTGCGAACTGGTCCAAAACTTTTTCGCAATCACCGCCGTCCGCCGCCATGACCGGACCGATTTCGCCGTGATCGGCGAGGGCTTCCAACGTTCCCTCAGGCATCGTGTTCACCGTGAACGGCGCGGCCAGCGTCTTAATGTAGAGGGTGTCGCACGCCTTGGGGTCCTTCGTGCCGGTGCTGGCCCAGAGCAGTCGTTGCGGTCGGGCACCGGCATTGTACGCACGCTGCCAGCGCGGATTGCTCAACAGATCGAGGTACGCTTTGTAGATGCGACTGGCAACGGCGATGCCAAGCTGGTTGCGCAGCGCCTCGGGTGCTTTGTCCACCACTGCGACGTCCCAGCGGCTGACGAAAACTGAAGCCACGGACCCGACATCCGGATTCAGGCCGGCAGTGATGCGTCGCTCGATGCCGCGCAGGTACGCCTCGGCGGCCGCGACATACTGTGCGCGGGAGAACAGGAGTGTCACGTTGATCGGCACGCCCGCGAAGATCGCCTCCTCGATGGCGGGGAGGCCCTCCTTGGTACCCGGAATCTTGATGAAGAGATTGGGCCGTCCTGCTCGGGCATGGAGAGCCTTGGCGGCGGCGAGGGTGGCGGACGTGTCGTGGGCCAGCAGGGGCGAGACCTCCAAGGAAACCCAGCCGTCTACGCCGTTCGTCAAGTCGTGGATCGGACGAAACAGATCGGCGGCCTGCCTGAGGTCCTCCAGTGCCAGCTCGAAGAACAGCGCTTCGCCCGACTTGCCTTCCTGCAATTTCTGGCGGATGGCGTCGTCGTAGTCGTGACTGTTCTTGATGGCGTGATCGAAGATCGTGGGGTTCGATGTAAGTCCCGTGACCGAAAACTCCTGGATGTAGCGGCGGAGCGTGCCACTGGTCAGTAGACCCCGGGTGATGTTGTCGAGCCAGAGGCTCTGGCCCATTTCGTGGAGTTTTTGGGTCGCTTTCATCATTCCTCTCCTGCCGTAGGTTCCGATGCGATTTGTTACTTCCGACCCCGCCTGGGCGGAGCAGGGCGGGCAGGTCGTACCGGAGCAGTCACCGGTGCGCTGGAGCCGCGAGTCTCCTCAAATCGATCAGGACGTCTCAAATGAACCCTTCATGGCCCAACTTCCTGGTTCTCCAGCGCCTGGACTTTAGCCAGGCGGCGTTGGTGGCGTAGAGCGCCGCTGAAGCGTGCGGTCAGAAAGGTCTCGATCAGTTCCCAGGCGAGCGCAGGCCCGATCACTTTCCCACCCAGACAAAAAACATTCATGTTGTCATCTTCGACGCCCTGATGGGCGGAAAAAACATCATGGATGAGCCCGGCACGCACACCGGGAATTTTGTTCGCGGCGATGGATGCTCCAACGCCGCTGCCGCAGATGGCTATTCCGCGGTCCACCTCTCCCGCGGCGACGGCCCTGGCGAGGGGGATGACGAAGTCGGGGTAGTCATCTTCGGGGTTCAATTGATGTGCGCCGAAGTCCACAACCTCGTATCCCGAGCCGCGCAGCGACTCCGCCAGCCGTCCTTTCAAAGTAAAGCCTCCATGGTCCGCGGCGATTCCCACGCGCATCATGGTTTCTCCTCGACCTGCCGGAGCAGGCTATGGGCCGTCCAAAGTGTCATCGAAGGTGCCATGGGTGCGCGGTGCCTCTTCGTGTTGTGATGGAA
Source organism: Terriglobia bacterium (assembly GCA_050011515.1). GTDB lineage: Bacteria > Acidobacteriota > Terriglobia > UBA7540 > UBA7540 > CAVROP01. Next base: position 4,216 of record JBEKIZ010000024.1, read on the forward strand.
TTACTTCGCTCTGGAGCACATTTGTCCTCGCACATCAGGCAGCATCGCACCAGCGGAAACAACATGCTGTCCCGTTTTGCTCATCATAGGCAAATATTGGGAATCTAGGCTGAATGGTGGCGCAACTTCTGCCTTAACGTTTCGTTCTTTCAGCGCGAGTTTGCGAGGCTTGACGCCGATGCCGATTGTGGCGAGAATTGACCCTTGCATCGAGGAGACGCCTGCGGAACGAATGATAGTCGGTGCCTAGTGAATAATCGTGTTGATGCCCGTAATCTGCTGAAAGACGGCGATTCCGATTCCGATAATGAGAGCCGGCCGAATTGCGGGAAGAAGTAAGTCAGAGAAGCTGCGGTGCTGCTCTCGCTTCTGCGCGGCGGTCTTGATCTCCTGGAACTCGGCGCTGACATCCGGTGTTCCCCGAATTTTGGTCAGCACACCACGGGCCAAATCGAGCTGTCCCTGCCGGGCAAGATACCGTGGGGTTTCTGGGAGATATAGCATCCCCCCACGAGCAAGATGCCGGGGACCACGGCAAGACCAAGCATCCACCTCCAGCTTCCGGATGCGCCGAAGAGGTAATCAGCGATATAGGCAAGCAGAATCCCGACCGTAAGAGCTAGCTGGAAAAGTGATACCTGCGAACCCCGTGCCTTTGCAGGGGCAACTTCGGAGATGTAAAGAGGCACAACGGAGCTAGCCAGTCCAATTCCCACTCCCAGGATCAAGCGTCCGGCCATAAGGATCATGATGGATGGTGCGACGGAGCATACAAGGGCGCCTGCTATGAAGACAAGAGACGTGATGAGCAACATCTTCCGGCGTCCAAAGCGGTCCGAGAGGGTGCCGCCGCTTATGGCTGTAACCGCCGCGCCGACCAACACCACGCTGACAACCAGCCCCTGCTCAAATGTCGAAAGGCCGAAACTCGTCCTAATAAAAATCAGCGCGCCGGCAATGACACCGGTGTTGTATCCGGCCAGCAATCCTCCCATCGCGACGAATATTGCAGCGATGCAGACGTATCGTTGGCTTGCGACCGGAATGCGAGACGTATGTTCTGGTATCGCAGGATCCAAACGATTTGATTCCACGGTGCACCTGCTCCCTCAAAGCGGGAGCAGAGTTTCGGGGTACAGTAAGGCGGCGTGGCGTAGACGAGCACATCATGGCGGAAAAGCCGTCGCAGGTTCTGCCCGTTCTTCTCGGCGGGGCAGGCTGTCATGGACCCGACACCTGTTTGGTTCCGGCTACACCGGGTTAGGACAAGTCTCGGGCCCTGGCCTGAGAACCAGGACGCCAAGGGGTTGGGTGTAAACAGCCAAGCCCTTGATGAGGGGCATGGTTAGTTCCTCGATCCAATCGAAGGTCTCCCTTCGCCTCCGAAGAGTAAAGGCCTTCAGGGCAGGCTTCGCATCCTGAAACACCCTGTAGACGGCTTGTCCGTCGAGACAGCCCCGGCGAGGGTCATAGTGGCGCCTCCCTGAGTTTCCGGTAGCGCCGAATCAGGGTGTTGGTTGAGCTATCGTGCTGGAGCTGGGACTCTTTCTGGCTCTCGATTTCGGGGATAATGCGCTGGGCAAGCACCTTCCCCAGCTCGACACCCCACTGGTCGAACGAGTCAACCTGCCAGATGGCACCCTGGGTGAAAACGCTTTGTTCGTACAGCGCGACGAGTTTCCCCAGCGCCGCCGGGGTTAGCCGCTCCAGCAAGATCGTGTTGGACGGACGGTTGCCCTCGAAGGTGCGGTGCGGAACCAGCCACGGCGGCGTGCCTTCGGCTTGGACTTCCTGAGACGTTTTGCCAAAGGCCAGCGCCTCCGCCTGGGCAAGAACGTTGGCCAGGAGTATGTCGTGGTGCCGGCCGAGCGGGTTAAGCGGCTGGGCAAACGCGATAAAGTCACAGGGGATGAGCTTGGTCCCCTGATGGATCAGTTGGTAGAAGGAATGCTGGCCATTGGTGCCCGGCTCCCCCCAGTAGATCGGCCCGGTCTGGTAGCCGACCTCCGTTCCATCAAGCGTGACGTGTTTGCCGTTGCTCTCCATCGTCAATTGCTGGAGGTAAGCGGGGAAGCGCTTCAGGTACTGCTCATACGGTAAGACCGCGATGGTCTGCGCGCCGAAGAAGTTGTTGTAATAGACGGCCAAGAGTCCCATGAGCACCGGCAGGTTGCGCGCGAAAGGGGCGGTGCGAAAATGCTCGTCCATCTGATGAAAGCCGTCGAGCATGGCGCGGAAATTTTCGGGGCCGATGGCGATCATCGTCGAGAGTCCGATCGCCGAGTCCATCGAGTAGCGCCCGCCAACCCAGTCCCAGAACTCAAACATGTTGCTGGTGTCGATGCCGAACTTCGCCACCTCTTCGGCGTTGGTCGAGACAGCAACGAAATGCTTGGCAATGGCGGCGGGATGTTTCAAGGTCGTGAGTGCCCAGTCGCGCGCCGTGTGCGCGTTGGTCATCGTCTCCAGAGTCGTGAAGGTCTTCGACGAGATGATGAACAGCGTCTCCTCGGCATCGAGGTCGCGCGTGGCCTCGGCAAAGTCGGTGCCGTCGATGTTGGAAACGAACCGGAAGGTCAGGTTGCGCTGACTATAGTGACGCAGGGCTTCGTGCGCCATCACCGGCCCCAGGTCAGACCCGCCGATGCCGACATTGATGACATTGCGGATCGGCTTGTCGGTGTGGCCCTTCCACTCGCCGCCGCGCACCCGGTTGGAGAAGTCGGCCATCTTGTCGAGAACGGCATGCACCTGGGGCACGACGTCCTCGCCGTCCACGACGATGGATTGACCTTTGGGGGCGCGCAGGGCCACGTGCAGGACGGCCCGCTTCTCGGTAACGTTGATCTTCTCTCCCCGAAACATGGCGTCGATACGGGACCGCAGGCCGGATTCCTCGGCCAGTTGCAGGAGGAGCCTCACTGTCTCGTCGGTGATGCGGTTCTTGGAGTAATCGAGGTAGATGCCGACGGCCTCGGCGGTCAGGCGCTCGCCGCGTTTGGGGTCTTCCGCGAAGAGCTTCCGAAGATGCAACTCCCGAGTCTTCGAGTAATGGGCCGCGAGGGCCTTCCATGCCGCGCGTTGACTGAGTGGTGCTATGGTTGTTGCCATGTTGGTTCCTCTTCCGATATCTGTTTGTCCTTCATCGGCCGCTTGCAACTTGGGGACTTGCACTCGCACACTACGAGAGCGTCGCATCAGCGGCAACAACAATCTGTTCCATTTTGCACACGATGAGCAGAGGGGTACAGCTAGCCCCGTGACCGCCGGGGCTGGGGACTAGGGATTGGGGGCTAGGGATTCGGGTGCAGGGATTCAGGGCTCGGATTCCAAGGGCACCGCTGGAAGTGTAGGGCCGAACTGCCTTCGGCCTCGGGGTGAGCATCGCCCGCCCTTGTCACTGGTCACTCGCCACTTGTCACTGCTCTTAGCAGCTCCCGCATGTGAGCGGGGGCCTCCGGGCGCATGTAATGCTCTGCCACAATGACCGGGGTGGCGGCATACCCATTCGTCAGTATTGCAAATACCAAGTCGTAGTGATGGGCATTCGCCTCTCCTCTGGCATCTCAACGAACGGACCAGCAATCCGGTGGTCTAAGCTGCCGTGATGTTGGCGAGGAAATTTGCAAAAGGGAGGGTACATGAACATAAGACAATTCAAAGGACGCTTCGGGGGAATAGCTCTCGCAACGGCTTTAGGACTGGTGGTTGCAGCCGGCTTCGGAGTCACTCGCCTTCGAGGCGACATGCATACAACCAATCAGCCTGCATCGCTGAAGCTTGCCGACCCGAACGAAGGTCCGAGCAAGAATAGTTTCGCACCGATCGTAAAGAAAGTGCTGCCGGAAGTTGTGAATATCTCTTCTTCTAAGGTGGTCAAAACTTCGGCTGACTCCTCGGGACAGATGCCCGAGGGGATGCCGATGGACCCATTCTTTCGGCAGTTTTTCGGAGGTCATTCCGGCCGCCAATTCAACGCTCCGCGGGAGGATCGCGAGCGGAGCCTCGGTTCTGGCGTGATCGTCAGCCCTGAAGGTTATATCCTTACCAACAACCACGTCGTGGCGGGAGCGACAGAAATCCTTGTCACCACGTCCGACAAGCACGAGTATAAAGCTCGCATCGTCGGCACGGACCCCAGGACCGATATTGCCGTCCTTAAAGTGGACGCAACGAACCTGCCATCAGCCACGATTGCTGACTCATCCAAGGTCCAAGTGGGTGACTACGCTTTGGCGATTGGCGACCCCTTTGGCGTCGGAGAAACGGTAACCATGGGGATCGTGAGCGCCACGGGCCGAGCCAATCTGGGTATCGAAGATTACGAAGATTTTATCCAAACCGATGCACCGATTAATCCCGGGAACTCCGGTGGAGCGCTGGTCAATGACCGCGGCGAGCTGATCGGCATCAACACTGCGATTCTCTCTCACGGGTCCGGCGGGAACCAGGGTGTTGGATTTGCAGTCCCTTCAAACTTGGCCCGAAATGTCATGGATCAGATCGTAAGAAATGGCAAGGTAATCCGAGCATACATGGGAGTCTCCATACAGGAAGTGAGTCCAGAATTAGCCAAGGCGTTCGGAGAAACTGAACCCCGCGGCGCTCTTGTGGGTGATGTCAGCTCCGGGAGCCCGGCGGAAAAGAGCGGCCTGCAAAAGGGAGACATCATTGTGGAATTGAACGGCAAACCGATAACCGACAGCAACCAATTGCGGATGAGCATTTCGATGATGGCACCGGACGCCACCGCGAACTTGAAGGTGTTGCGTAACGGGAGTGAGCGTGATATGGCGGTGAAGCTGGGCGTGCTGCCAACCGATAAAGAGCAGGCTAGCGTTGAGATAGCGAATCCCGAAGGGGCTCTGGAAGGGGTTTCAGTGGGGAACGTTACCGATGAGGCAGTTCAGCAGTTGGGTTTGCCTGCCAACACCAAGGGCGTCGTCGTGACGGACATCGATCCCTCAAGCCCAGTGGCCGACTCGGGGTTGCGGCAGGGTGATGTGATCCAGGAAGTCAATCACCAGCCTGTCACGAACGTCACCGACTTCGATCGAGCCGTTCGCAAGGCGGGAAAGGATCCTCTCTTGCTCGTGAATCGCCAGGGGAGCACTTTGTTCATAGCCGCGTAACTGGCGCAGTATAGGGAACAGGGAAGAGCGAGTTGCTCTTCCCTTCATTCCCCAGCTCCTTAGTTTAAGAGATGATCCCCTTGCGCACAGCATACAAAATCAGTTCGGGCACGCCTTTAAGATTCAGTTTCTGCATAATCTTTGCCCTGTGCGTTTCCACGGTGTATACGCTCAGGTTCAGGAGGCTGGCAACCTCCTTGTTGGACTTACCTTCCACGACCAACTGAAGTACCTCGCGCTCCCGCGGACTCAGCAGGTCATAGGAATCTTCCACACCGCTTCGTTGCAACTTCCTCATGTAATCCTGCAGCAGAATCTTGCTAACCGCGGGACTGAAAAATGACTTCCCCTCTACCACCGCATGAATGGCCTGTACAAGATCTGTCGCGGCGGAGTCCTTCAGCAAATAAGCGCGAGCCCCGGCACCAAGCGCCCGCAGCACGTAACCTTCATCGGAATGCATGCTCAGCATCACCACGGCAGCGTCCGGGTCAATCTCCCTAATCTGACGCGTGGCTTCGATTCCATTCAGGTTCGGCATTCCGATATCCATTACCACAACATTAGGCTTTAAGGACTTTGCCAATTCCACCGCTTGCCTTCCATCGTCAGCTTCGCCGACAACGCTTAAGTCAGCCTGTTGGTCAACCACCAGGCGGAGGCCGGCCCGGATCAGCTTGTGGTCATCTGCGAGCAAAACTCGAATCGAATTCATGGTCGTTGCTGATTAAGAGTGGGGTAGCGGAAACTCCGCCTTCAGCGTTGTGCCGTGCCCGGGCTTCGAGTCAATGGTGAGAATTCCTCCCAAGCGCCGCACCCGCTCTTCCATTCCCAAAATGCCAAGGCCGCGAACCCTGGACGGATCGAACCCGCGACCGTCATCCAATACACAGACCAGAATTTTGTCAGCCGTTTGTTCAACGGTGACTCTGGCATTCTTGGCCGAGCTGTGACGGGCGGCGTTGTTGAGCGCTTCCTGAACCAAGCGGTAGATGCAGATTCTGTATTCGTCTGGGATCTTTTCCGAAACGTCTTCGGATTGAACCTCCACTTCCATTTCACCGCGGCGCGAGACCTCGCGGCCTTGCCACTCCAGAGCGGCGATCAAGCCGAGATCATCCAGCATGGAAGGCCGCAGAAGCAGGGCTATATTGCGCACGGTTTGGACCGTAGTCTCGGCGACCGATTTGATTTTGTCGACATGGTCCTTGATCTGCGTGTTGTCAGAAGGGACCGACGCCGCTAATCTTCCGACCTCCACCAACAAGGCCCCCAGGGACTGGCCGACCTCATCATGAAGTTCACGGGAAATCGACCGCCGCTCTGTTTCCTGGGCATCGACGAGCCGTGCCGACAATTCTTCGAGCTCGGCGCGGCTACGAGCAAGTTCCTGATACCGCCGCTGAGCCTCCTCTCCGAGACGGAGAAGGTAAAGGATACTGGCGAGAGACAATACAATTCCGGCGGTAAGAGCTATCGCCAGCAATCTGGTTTGCCGTGCTTGTAAGCTGGCAAAACTTGCAAACATCTCCCGGTCTGCCGCCCCAAGTTGTTGATTGTTCCAAAGTGCGATTTTCTCCGATGTTTCCTGGATACGTGAGCGTTGCGGAAGAACCTCTTCGTTCAGGAAACGCCAAGCCTGCCTGTGGCGCTCTTCTCGACTCCACGACAAGACCGGATTTAACATGCCCTGTTGCTCGGTGAACAACTGTTGGAGGCTCTCCACCAACGCCCGTTCTTGTGCCTCGCGTCTTTCGGGATACTTTCTTAGCGTCGAATTAATCTCCGCAGTGAGCCGTGAGAATTTCTCAGCCGCGAGTCCGTCGGCTTGGGGGTCTTGGCTCATGAGATATTCCTGTATCCGATCGTTGTAAACATAGATTGACGATGATAGGACCAATAGCGGCTGGCTATGGGCCAGAAAGGTTTGGCGGATCTCTTCCTCTTGCGTGTGCAGTTGGCGTGCGAGACGAAGGGCATCCAGGCCCGCGATGACCATCAGGGCCAATAACCCGCCGAAACTGATCAGCAAGGTCAGCCGCAGCTTCCCAGACGGCCAACCGCCTTCACTCTTAAGTCCATCCTCCCTCACTTGCGAAAACACCTCCTTTGGGACTGCATCTCCTGAAGCTGAGAACTTAATAAGACCACTTTCTTATGCCCAAGGCAATTCACATTCTGCCCCTACGGAAAGCTCGATCGACCACCAAGGGCGGCTAATTCACAGGAGCGTCAAAGGATCGGGGGAGTCGCAGAGCGGGTGCGGGCTACAGATTTCGTGGCTGCGGGAGCTCGGGGGATGTCCTGTTCCCAACCTCCAATTTCCTCATCGCGTCAAGGAGGTTCTGATGCAAAACCTGCGCATATCTCGGAACAGTCTGTGTCGAAGAGTGCCCAAGTATTGGCGCGACGAAATCCTTGAACCCCCCGACTGCCGCGAATCCTTTCAGCCTCAGCTCTACGCTATGAATCGCCATGAGGCACTCCTCAGAAATTCGCGTTTAGGTGTTCAAAATAGTACAGACACCCCTTTCTCGCCGGTACACAATGAAAATGAAGAAACCTCCTAGCCGCTCATCGATATTACTAATTGACGGCGCCGATGATTCCCCGTACGGCCTCTATGTCAAGTCTGGCTCAGAACAAACTACAGCCTGATCATAGTGGGTGAAAGCTGCCACGTGAACGCCGCGTGGGAGGAACGATACAGTTTGAACGGCAACACATAAAATGACTGATCATATGAATGGCGCTCCCATGGCAGGCGCCTGACCCTGCGGAGAGGCAGCTCTGATGAAAACTTATTCGAATACGCCGGCCCCTGAAGGAGAAAAGTCACCCTGGATCGGAATTGGGAAATTCCTGTTTGTAGTCGTCTTGGCAGTCATCGTTTTTCTCCTTGTCCAAAGCATGGTGCGTCACCGCTTCTTTAGAGGCGGCTGGGTCAACCGGAACGGCTCCCTCGGACCATAGCAGGCACTGAAAAACTCTTGGTCGCAGCTGCGAATGATGCCAAGCTACGCGTTCCTTGACGTGAAAATCTTATGCGAACGGCTCACTCGCAAAGTCCAATGCTGCGCAGATGACGACGTTGTCTTTTGTACCTCTCCTATGGATTGGGTCGATCCGCCAGCGGAAGCTGCATGTTTATCCCGCGCCGTGAGTCGTTCAGGTGCAGGGCGATCGGTTCGCCGAAGCCCAAACGTTCATCCAACTCGCGCACCAGAACGAGGCCACCATCGGAGGTGATGCGTGATCTTTGAAATCCACTTTCAGCGAGGCGTCGAAGGAAAGCTGGAATGGCTCGTTTGGTTTTTCACCCACGGGTGTGGGCCTCCCGAGCGTCTCCATTGCCCTCAGGCCCGTGTAAATATTGATGACGCTAACGATTCGGAGATTCGTAGGTGGAGTTCAAAATAGACATGTGGATGTCTTAAAACAGACCCAGTTGGCTCGACGGCGTGGTCGCAGCCGTCGTGCGCCGTGAAGTTTTGCGCTTGAGAACGTTTTCGAGTGAATTACCGAACATCAGAAGCTGTGTCACCATTGCCGGGATCGGTGCTGGCGGCGGAATGATGACTTCTGGCACATCCCTCTCCGGAGGTTCTGCTTCCATTTCCGATGGTGATGTCTCCACGGCCCGAACTCCGAATACTTCCGCCTGCTTCTCCACGAGCCGCTTCCAAACCGCATCCGCACTCTCCCCAATGCCCTTCTCCGTCACCAGTTCCCGCGCCATCGCCATCAGGATGTCATCACCTTCATCGATCGCTTGCAGGCCGTCAGTTGCGAACTTCCCTTCCATCGCCAGCGAAACTAACAGCTTCTTCCCCATCAGCCGCAGACATGTTTCCTGCATGGTGCCGACGTAGTAGAAGAACTTGACGTTGACGTTCGACCACTGTCCAATCCTCCACGAGCGCCGGCTGGCCTGCCGCAGGGTGTAGATGGAATAGCCGGTCTCGTAGAAGAAGATGTCCGGGAAAGACCACAGGTCGAGTCCCGTCTGAACCAAACGCGGGTGCGCGATCACGACCTGAACGCCGGCCCGCAGTTGCCTCTCGTACCAGGACTCACGCTGCTCCGGGGCAACCTCCGTGGTCAGCACCGCAACCCTGATCCCTTCTTTAGCCAGGATCCGCTCCAGGCGCCGTGTCACGTCGCGCTTTTGCGTATAGACCGCGTAGACCTGCACCTTCCTCCCGCGCTCAAGGGAGGCTTTGACTTCCTCCACCAGGCGCCGCTCCTTGGCAAAGACAAAGTCCTCATCGAGGTCGCGTGTGGCCGCGATCAGGAAAGGCTCACGGCGCTGAGTTTCGGGATTGAACTCACGCCCTATCAAGTCCCCGAAACCGAAAGGCCGGTCAGGATAAGCGAGGAGAGCATTCAAGGCGACGCTTGCGACCGACTGGTTGCCTCGATGCTCGCGCAGGGCCTTCTTGATGTCCTGTTCCATGTCCTCGTAAGCCTTCTGCAAAGGCTGATCCATCTCCACGCTGACCACCTCCTCCCGGTAAGGAGGGAGGGCAGCGGAGATGTCCTCCAGCGACACGAACGCACCAAGACTCATCAGGAAGCGGCCGAACAGCAGGGGTGAGGCTCCTGGCCGATGGCGGAGCCGGGTGGTGACTCGCGCCTCAGAACAAGCGTTGTCGGCGGGCTCAATCACCGTGATCTTCTCCAGCAATCCATAAGTCTCGGTAAAGGCCCGAACACCCGCTTCCCCGTATTCAAAGCCCTCTTCCAGCATTCTGGAGGATTCAAGGCGAAACAGAATGTTGAAGAGTTCGTCTGCGTAGCCCCCGAGCAGCGTGCCGGTGAGCACGGCGATGTGGCGGGCGGACGAGGCCAGGGTACCAAGGGCGTTGCCCTGGGCCGTATCTCCTCCCTTCAGCTCGTGAACTTCGTCAGCTATGGCGTAATCGAAGAAGCCATCCATGTACCGGCCGATGAAGTCAACCGGCGCAAAGCGTCGAATCTTCGTCTCATCTGCCTGCCAAAGGGCGCTGTAGAGCGGACGGCGGGCATGATTTGTCCCTTCCGCCTGGCCCAGCATTTCGCTGAGCTTCACCTTCTTGAAGTCCATCGCCAACAGCCGTTCGCCTTCTTTCCCAAGGTAGACCGGAGCCCCGCTGTCCGGATTGACGACACTGCCCTGATAACGCCCGCAACGGGCGACTTGGTAAGCATGCCGCCAAAAGTATCCGAGCTTGGCGCGATCGCGGCCGACCACGAACAGTGCCGGAGAAGGACAAAGCGTGTCCCAACGCTTACGAGCCGAGGATGAAGTCCTGCGCAGGCGCAACTCGCTCAAGCTGGTCCGCAATCCCTCGCGTACGATGCGTTTGTTCCGTAGCTTGACTTCGTTCACGCCGTGGTGACTGTTGGAGTTGGTTGGCGTCCGTAGCCCGTCGACGATGAACACGCGAACACGCGGAAGCGTGAGGATCGCTTCTCGGCACCATTTCTCGACCAATTGCGGCGGAACCATCGCGAGAGCCGTAAACGGTCGGTCCTCAGCGTGGGTTTGAACGGCACCCAGTGAGATCAGCGTCTTGCCTGTACCGCACTCCGCGATCACTGCCCCCGCGCGGGCCTGCTGCCAGCGCCGGACCAGACCCATGATGGCGAGGGTCTGGGCCGGGTAGGGCTTCCGCAGGAGCTTGCTGATCAGGGGTGACGGTGGGTCGTCGATGGAATGCAACGGCGGGTATGACTCAACGATCCTCTCACCCAGTTCCGACGAGCACATCCTGAGGTAATCACCGATCGACTCCGGTATGGGCACAGTCTTCTCCTTTCGCTTTGAGTGCAACGAGTAAATGCGGTTCGCGTGGCGCCGGACCCGCGCCAACAGGTGGGTGATTGTTAGTGGATCAGACGTGAATGGTCGAAGCGCCGGTAACTGCGGCTTCGAGCATGGCGAGAGCGATTTCTACCGTCTGGACATGAAAGCTGGCATGTTTCGGGATGGCCGTGAACGCGATGCAATCTTCACGCACGATCATTTGCTCGCACTCCATGGCGGCGAACTGCCCGGAGGGCACCCGGAAGCTTTCAGGAACCGTAAGTACTTCGTTCACTTCGATCCGAAGCTCATCCAGCATATCCGCAACCTTGAGTGTGGCTGGTTCGACCTCTTCTTCAGTGCTGGCAAGACTTACCCAAGGGGAAAAGTACTGCACAACGTAAGCCCAGTAATACGTCTCGTCGACGTCGGGGTCGAGGCTCTTCTGTTCTCTGAGTGTGGCGATCCGTCCCAGGGCCAGCTCAGCGAGTTCCGGCGTCAAATCCACGAGGGCGAATTCACATCCCCCATTGCAATACTCGTTGTTGCTTGAAACCCTCAAGACGATTCGCATGACGGTACCTCCTCCGCCCAGATGGCGGAAGTCTCCTCGCTTATCTCCTGGCGGCTCCCCTCCTCCAGGTCATCCTGGTTGATTTGGAAGAAACTATTGTCCAGGCTCCAGCGGACCGGCCCATTGCAGGAAGGAACTTCAATTCGCTTCTGCCGCAGGGCGCGTCGAATCCATTTCAGGAACAACTTCTTCGTGCCGTTGACCAGCGCCGGAGAGCATCCCAGCCCGATAAGTGGTTTGATCGCTCCACGACGGCTGAGTTCCTCATTGAACCAGCCAGCCCACTCCGGCACGACCGGCAACCCAAACCGCTGCGCGATGCGGTACAGCACAAACGTCGGGTTGTTGTCACACAGGATGGTCCGCCTCCCTTGTGGATCTGCTCCCGGTCGCGTTTTGGCCAGTTCCGCCGAGATCGCCACCAAGTGGCGGATCGGTCTGCGGCCGGTTACAGTGATAGTCCCGCGGAAGCATTGGGCGTCTTCACCCAGAGTCGCTGCTAGCGGCTCGATCCCCGGAGCTTCCACGGTAAAGAGGTTCTGCTCGATGACGGCTGCCCAGATGGCGCCAACGTCGGAGTCGCCACCCAGAACCGAAATGAGGTGGACCTTGCGGTTCCGTGCGTCTTCGACCTCTCCGATAAATCGATCCAGCCGAAGCCGGATTCGCGTGGTGGTGTCCTTCATTCGCTTCGTGTATTCCAACACGCCGAAGCGCTCGTGGGCATTCTTCATGGTTGACCTCTTGCGAGTCGGGGATTTGACTTAATGGAAAGCCGAAGTGGGAGGACTACTTCAGAATGGCAACCTGGCCGGTGCTGTACACGACCGTCAATTCATTGGAGAAGCGTTCTTTTTCCCTTACCGTTATCACGCCCTGGTCATCTTCTTCTTCTGTTTTTTCCACCAACTTAACAGCCTGCCAGAAGGATATATGGCGCTGATCTCCGGACCCGAAGATGCCGTTCAGAAGTCCCGAACACGCTAGGAGGCCAACGTGGCCGGCGTGTAAGGGTGTGAGGGGCCGGCCTGTGGCAGACACGGGCTCAGCAAAGAGAATGTGCCCCGCCTGTCGATACGCCGCTGACTGCGGCAGAAGATCCTCGATCTCATCCAGTGGCAGTCCACGGTAAACCAGTTGGGCTGGTCCGCTCACAGGCACGTCGTACCGCATCTCGGACTCGGATGGCAGGACCGGGATTTGGGAGGGGTTCCTGGTCAGGGTGGCGTAGTAAAGCCGTGCTCGGGTGATGTCGCTGTCGGTGAGACGCTCTTTCTCACGTCGGCTTCGTCGTGCTCCGATCACCACCACCTGCTTATAGCGCACACACTCAGAGGCTTCGAGCCGGTAAACCCGGACGTCACGGAAATGCGTAGAGAGAATCTGACTACATTCGGCCAGCCGGTCGCCGGGGATAACGAATAGCAGTACGCCACCTGGTTTCAGCCAGCGATAGGTGTGGCTCAGGAACGACTGCTCTGTGCGACGACTGTCAGCCGGCCCGAGTGTCCAATCATAGGGTGGATTCAAATACAGGAGGCCAAAGCACTCGACCGCGCATTGCACTTCCAGCGTATTTCCCTGGACGATGTTGGGAATCCGCTGCCTGGCTTGATCGGCACGGTAGGCATCAAGCTCGATACCATAGCGAAGCACCTCAGCACCGCTGGTGATAACCTCGAAGGCCATGCCATCGCCAACACACGGGTCGATCGCGGACGATGGAGCATCTGGAAACCAGAGGAACCTGCGAATCTGCTGGCCCTCGGACAAGGGTAGCGGGTAGAAGCCGAGCCGACTTTTGCCCTGAAAGCGCACCGGGGACCTCCTTTCTCTGAAGAGCCTGTACTGAGATTTGAATCATAAGATGGCAGTAATGGAAGCATAAGGTGGCAGCAGTGGGGTTCCACTCTGCCCCAAAGCTGGGTATGCGCTATGATCGTGCGGTGTTGCTTGCGCTATCTCCTTCGAAATGAAGCCACTCTCGGTTGGAATCGTCGCAAGGCCAATTGGCACTTACTGCCACTTTATCCTTCCGTTTTGCACCTAGTGCCAACTTATGGTTCAAACCGGCCTTGGACGCCTGGTGTGGCTATATTGATCTGAAAAGGGTTACGAGAGAGCAACTGCCATTTTATGGTTCAAAACGCTGCCATATTATGGCTCAAGTCTCATGCACGATCATCATGGAGAAGATCGTTGGGACTCTTCCTTCTCAAATGGGGTTCAGGCAGCCAGATGGGGGAGAGGGTGTGATGGATATCCCTCGCGGCAGGATTAGATGCAGCCATTTCTCCCAGAGGAAGGGAGTTTTAGGCTGCTATTTCGATTGCCTGGTAGGCACCAACCCCGGCTTCCCGAACGATTCTGTGGCTCCAAACCCCCTTTCCTGTGGGGAGTCAAACAACGTAATGCGTGCTCCCGAGAGTTCGGGAGGATCGGGTTTTCACGCGGCTCACCCTCCCCATCCAGCCGGAGACTTCAGCCACTACATCATCGGCGGCTCTCCTCCACACACGCGAGCGTTACTTCACTGACACAGAATCAAACCAATTCCTTGGCGGGGATTCCCTGGCAAGGGCAAAACCAAAAGCAAAGCCCCCGTAGGTAAGTACGGGGGCTTGAGAATTCCAGTCTCAAATCTTATCCAGACTGGCTAAACTGGGAGCGAAGGTTACTGCGGGGGCGCAGGAGTGGTTTCAGTTTTCGTCTCAGTCTTCGTCGTGGTCGTCTGTGACGCTTTTATCATTCTCACCGACACGACGTGGATCTCACCCTTGTCCGCATGGACATGGGCCTTTATGCTGACGTGATGACCTTCATGACCCTTGAGCGCTTCCGGATTCTGAACCGTCCAAGCCTTCTGGTCCTTGTCATTGGTGAACGTTTTCCCGTCGTCGCTTACGGTGCCATGAAGCGGTATCAGCTTCGTGGTGGTGGTGGTGGTCGTCTCAGTCTTCGTCTGAGTCTCCTGTGCGAACGCCGGCATAGCCAGCGCGAACGCAACCGCGAACGTGAACAGCAATACCAAGAGTTTCTTCATGCTAGATCTGGACCTCCTCATGAATTTCTTTCTCTTCTGCTTCGGGCAAGGCGTGGGCCACTTTTGCGCAATTCCACTGGATAGCGCCAAACAACTCAAATACCAAAAGTTATGAGTACTCGGTGCAAGCCGGCGCGAGATGACGCGAGAGCCAAGTCCATCGTCATACACCAACTCGTATGTCCCGCGCACCAAATGGGGCAGAAAAAGCAAGCACAAGATGGCCGTGAGTGGTCTGGCTCTTGAACGGTTTTGCTCACGGGCAAGACTGCAAATGACTCAAGGCCAGTGGTGCTGTTCCCAATTAACATTCACGCGGCCGAAAGGTCATCTCAACTTTGGGCTCCGGCGAGCACAAACAAAAGCCAAGTCTGCTTGTCGTACCACGGCAGAAAGATGCAAGATTGCAGACTAGCTAGCCTTCTTGGCTGAAGTCGCAATAGAAGAGGCGGATTCGGTCCAGCTCAATTGAGCATCTAACCGTAACTGATGCCACGAAACGAAAGTGGGTACAGAAATCACTGGACAGGTACCGGTTATCGGAAAACCACTGATGATTGGATACTTCTATCCGGAGTGTGAAGCTGGGTCGTGCGGACCGACACCAAACGAATTCAGAACATCGCGCAGAGTTATGACCCCTTCGAGCTTGTGTATGTCACCGCGGCTAACGACGGGCAAGAGTTCGAGCCGGGCCGCGCCCATGCGCTCAAGCGCCAAATCAAGCGTCTGGTCCGGGTGGGCGTGGGGAAAAGAGCTTGCATCCACAAGCTCACCTAACCGCTTGGCAGCAGCGCCTTCTGCAAGCTCTCGCTCGAGCTTTGCCAGGCTGATAACACCTATCACTCCTCGCTGATCGGTCACCGGCCAAGCTCCGAATGCACTCGATCCAGCCCGTTCCAGGGCTTCCCCGACCGTCGCCTGCGCGGGCAGAACCTCCACCGCGGAATGCATCGCCTGCATTACCTGATGCTGATCATGGCGCTGGCGCGTCTCGGCCGTGGGCAGGTGGATGCCATCCTGAGACGCTAGGGCATTGTAGATGGGTTCCCGTTGCAACCGGGAGGAAATGAAGAAGCTCACCAGATTGGAAATCATCAGAGGGACGATGACTGTATAGTCCCGTGTCGTCTCAAAGATCATCAGCACGGAGGTCATGGGCGCACGCACGATACCCGCGAAGGCCGTGCCCATGCCGACTAGAGCGTAGGCCCCGGCTGTCGCGGTATGGGTTGGCAACAAGCGATGCGCTACGCTTCCTACCGTTCCTCCCAGCATGGCGCCGATAAAAAGGCTGGGTCCGAAAATCCCGCCAGCGTTGCCCGAAGCATAGCTGGTGGTGGTAGCCAAGAGTTTCAGAACCACCAGTAGGGCCATCAGTTTGAGCGCCATCCTCCCGTTCAGGGCGTCGCCGACGTACCCATAACCCACGCCGAGGACCTGTGGCACAAACCAGCCCATCAGGCCGACCATCAACCCGCCCACCACGGGTTGGAACCATACGGTCTTCTTCGGGAACCGCAGGAAGCGCTCCCGCATGCCCAGCAGGAGCTTGGTGAAGGCAACCGACACCAGACCGCCGACCACGCCGAGCACCGCATAAACCCCGAATTCCAGAGGATGGACCAGTCGATATTGCGGCACGTTGAAGAGGGGGTTATTGCCCAGAAGCAGGCGTAGCACGACCCAGGAAGTCCCTGAGGCCAGCACCACCGAGCCCAGCACCGGTGCGTGGAGATCGGACACGACTTCCTCCAGCGCGAACAGCACTGCCGCCAGCGGGGTATTAAACGCGGCCGCAATTGCTGCCGCAGCACCGACCGGTAGGAGGGCCTTTACCTTCTCGGGTCGCAGTCCCAGACGACGGCCCAGCACGGAGGCAATGCCACCGCCAATCTGGACGGCAGGTCCTTCGCGCCCCAGCGGGATTCCGCTGGCAAGTGTGGCTGAGGTGCAAAAGAATTTTCCGAGGACCGTGCGTAGGGTAATCACACCTTCGCGGGCGAACAGCGCAGCTTTGGTCTGCGGCACGCCGCTGCCTCGAGCGTACGGAAAGTAGCGGTACAGCAGATACCCGACGCCCAGCGAGCCCGCGACCGGGGTTAGCACCCGTCGCCAGGCAGCGCTACCCACAGGATAGAGCCGCGCTCCCAGTCGTTCAGTCAGCAAGATGAAAGCGACAACCGCCAGGCTCGTCAAGGCACCGATCGCCAGCGTTAGAACAAGGAATAGCTGATCCTCACGTTGCCCGAGGGAGGCTATCCGCTGTAACAGCGGGGTTCTCCGCCGACTCTTTTCTGTCTCCTTGCGGGTATCACTCATCCTGAGATGTTCCCCCTGCAATGGCTTGCGTGGAACAAGTTCTAAGCAAATCAATCCCGCACCGTCAAGACGGGGCACCGGGCGTGGCAAAGCACCTGGTGAGGCGTGACCCACGGCAGATGCGCGGATATCCCAGGGTGGGAAGTACGGTGAGGTCCCATCACAATCAAGTCTGCACCTTGGTCTTCAGCCACCTTCAGGATGTGTTCCGTCGGCGCCCCGATCTCCACGATGAATTCCGTTTCCACGGAAAGGGTCGTCTCGGGCGGAAGCAGTTCCACAAGGCGCTTCATTGCAGTGTCCCTCTCAGCCTCTGGGTATCCTGACGGAACATCGCTGGGCATCTTGAGAACATGAAGCAACGTCAGGTGGGCGTGCTCGTGCTCCACCAGCCGCAGCGCATACGTAAGCGCTCTGGCCGAACCGGGCAGCAAGTCGGTCGCGTACAGGATTCTCCTCAGCTTCAGTTCCGGCCCCAATTTCGAAGAGATGTGTGGCCCTACTGTGAGCACGGGGCAGTACGCAAAGTCAGCAATCTCTTCCGCTACCGAGCCGAGCACGAGCTTCTTGATTCCCCCACGGCCATGGGTGCCAAGCACGATCAAGTCAGTTTCAAGTCTACCGATCAGCTCCGAAAGCACTTCTGAGATGAAGCCGGAGCCTTCTTTGACCAATTCGTGATGCTTGATTCCCTGGAAGAGATCGGACTTTACAAGGTTTGCCATCTTGTTCTCAGCGGAATGCCGGAGGTAGAACGGGTCCGGCGGCTGAACATCATCGCTAATCTCCGCAGGGACTACACTCACCGTGTACAGCGTGGCGCCGTAACGCCGGGACATGCCGATGGCATACGATAGGGCCGTCTCCGAGCAAGAAGAAAAATCAGTGGCCACCAGGATGTTTTGGAGTGAGATGCGGATTGGGGTGACCAGCGAACACATCGAACACCTCCCTTGAGAAGGCAGTGCGAGAACTTGCTTCCGTTCTTTGTGGTTTCCTATAGGCTCATTCAGCCAAGGTTTCCGTCTTGCCATCCTGCCCGGCATCCATTCTACGCCCAACCGCCTCCGTTGGGGCCGTCTTTTTCGCCCTTTCCATCCCGAGCGACTCCGGCAGCCCAGGGAAGGAGGCCAGATCTGCCTCCTCTGGGCACGGAGACTCCCGAATCGCCTCTTTCCAATCGATTTCTCAGACACCGCTCCGTCGCCCCTCTTTCCTGTGACCTGTTTGCTTCCCCGGTGCGGGGCGCTATCGGGTTGGGAGCGCGGGAACAACTCTCCCGCATGATGCTCCACCTTTGCCACCACCCGCCGGGCCGTCTTGCAACTGGCCGCTTGATAGAGAAAGCCCTTGTACTCCGCCAACGGCTTCACACTGGGCCTTCCCACAGGACGCGGTAGCAGTTCGGCGACATCCCGTTCCAGGTTCTCGTTGGCAGGCATGCGGATGGCGCACTTTACGCCGCGCTCTTCCAGCGCCTCATAAATCTCTGGCCTGGCAAAGACCGCGTCACCCCGGAACGCGACCTCCTTTCCCATTCGTTGCTGTCGTTCGATCTCCGGCAACAAGAGCTCTTCCCAGCCTTCGGCGCTGTGCACGTTGCCGCTCCCGCACGTCGCACTTGATTAGGAGTCTGAGTAGGTGGGACTGGACACGAGGCCGTAGCGAGGGCCTCATGCCCTGCTCAGTTCACTCTTGCACCGCCGCCGGAGTCGCCTCCACAAAGAGGCATCAATCGGCAGACGACCGCTTACGCCCGTTGATAGGCTGATGAAACCGCCGTGATAACAAACCGTCCCGTACCGGAACAACCGCGCCAGCAATGCTAGGGCGTGTTGCGCGAGCGTCGAGTTAACAAATGGCTCCTGGCGCTCCAGTGCCTCAGCGGAGCTACAACTCGGTTCTCCGTCGTTGTCGAGATTCGGATCCACGATCTCAGGAAAGAGCTCTGCCGCAGACCTAAGGCGGAACTTTGCCCTGCGATTCCGCTCATTGAGCGGTTCGCCCAGGATGAACTGCCCGCTATCTGCGTTGTTGCCTAAGTCGAGCCAGTAGGAAACCGTGCTCCAATTCCCAACCGCATCGCGAATCGCAGCCCGTGCGGCCCTCGTATCCACGCACCCTACAACGATGTGAGCACGGAGGTCATCGCCAGAGTAACTGCGCGAGATAAAGGTTCCCGGGCGTAAGTGAACAGGGACCGCCTCCCACTTTAGTCCCCAGAACAAATTCAGCCTATTGACCAAAACTATCGCCTTGTTGAGGCCGACCTCCGACCGAGCAAAAGGTTGGCGAACACAATTGGTGACTGAGATCGTATCGCCGTCCACAACCGTTACATGCAATCCTCCAGGATGACCGCGAGCCACGAGCGATTGATGCAGATACGGCAGACCGGCAACAACAGCGCTGCCTGTTCCTCCACAGCCCACCACCAGCACGCGGACCTGCCGTTCAAGCAACTCCGGATGGATGCGGTGTGTCTCCATGACCAACTCCTCAACGTTCGTTTCCGGGAGCGACGAATTCTTGTAGGGTTTCTCCGGCATCGGTCAGGTACTGGACTGGGAACTGCTTCCTGCCGGCGAGACTTCTCCACAACCCAATGAAACCTCCAGGGTGATTGGTAAGGCGTACCGCGCCCGCCGCGTGTGTGAATTCGGATTGAAAGAATGCGTCTTCCCACTGTGGTATGGACGCGATGTCAGAAGTTTCGGGCACGCGCATGCTGCCGGGGCAGACTCGGGCATCTGTGTTCCAATAGGGAGCGGTCTTCATGCGCGTTTCGGGCTTGGGGCGTGCATTCGTAGTGACAGCTCGCACGAAGAGGTCCCTGCCTGCAACTTTGAAGATAAGAGCCGGATGCGGGAAGAGGAGACCGTTGAGCTTCCGTGCTTCTTCATCCGTCCCTCCGAAGAACATGACCCGCCGTCGCGGCCTTGACCACCAAACCAGCATGTCAGGAGTGCGTGCCAGGACGTTATCAGGAAGGATTTCCGGTTTGACCTGTGCTCCGAGGCCCTGGGCAAGAGTACGTAGGAAGGCCGTGGTCAGGGCTTCACCAGCCGTGAGATAAGGAATCCCATTCTCACCTTGCTTGACTTGGTGCAGGCTTGCGAAGGCGCCATCGCCTCCACCCCGATAAACAAGGACTGCTTCGGCGAGCCTGAATTCTATATTGGCTCCGATGTTGACGTAGGCTTGCATGGCTCTCACCTTGAAATGATCCATTGGTCGTTGCCTGGCATCAGGTCGATGACGCGGCTCGCCGCGGCAATCGTCTGGCAGGCCACCCCGAACACTTGGAAGGCGCCACGAACGCTCTCCGTATCCGTGGGATCAAATGGGATGATGATATTAGGCTCCGGCGTCACTTCCATCATTCCCTGGGCCTCTTCATCAAAGCAGGCTGCAATTGCGTCGGCTTCGGCAAACACGGCCAGCAGACAGGGCAGGGCCGGATTGCAATCCGAAAGCTGTTGGCCGATGTCGTCGTCAAGCTCGGGTCGCTCCGCTTGAGCGGACAGGTGATCGAGGGCGAGTGCGGCCTCCACCAGCTTCGTTGCAATTGGATCGTTGATCCTGTCCTTGAGGCGAGCAAGCTCACCCTCATCCAGTGCTGTCCGTCGCATGCAAGGTGGAATCGACCCCTCGACATCCGGGATTTCATACTGGTCAGCGTCGGGTTCCTGCGCAATCCATTCCCGCAGAGTCTCAGCCCGTTCTTCGGCATCACGATAGTCGTAGACCCTGAGCCAGCGATTGAGGGCTCCAAGGAAGAGGTGGAAGAATGTGGCTGGCAGTTGCGGGTGGATGTTCTCCAGCAACCGCAACGTTGGCCCAAAGGTCGCACAGCCGCAGGTTGCCTCGGAAGGCTCGACAATGAGGAACAATTGGTTGGGCCTGGTTTCATCACGCTCCGCCCATTCACAGGGAGTGTTGCTGATAACGGCGGAAAGCAGGAATCGGTGGCGAATAGCTGAGCCGCCGTGCGTGTCAATCCAACGCTCAAGCGTAAGCCTGATGAAGGATGTTGGGTCGTGGTCCGCCCCTTTCCAATCTCCGGGGACGGCAATGTCCAGCTCGACGAGAGACTTCGCCAAGATCACAGCCAGGCGGTCATCGGCAACCAAGCGGTGAACCAGCGGGACAGCGTCGAGTCGTGGTATTAGCAAACCCCTTCCCTGAGCCATCAACTGACCGGAGGTAGCCAGCCGGGAGGGGCGTCGAGTGGCGTGCGGTTGTAGGTGCGAGCGCTCACCTCGACTGCGGCAGCGCAGAGAGCGGCGGCAAGTTGCAGTTCCCGGCATCTCGCAAACCTCCCGAGGAGTGTCTGGTAACGGGCGTGGCGGCCCTGGCGAAGTCTTTCAAGTTCCGCCAGGACCGCACGCTTCGTCACCTCCTTGCTTGTTGGATTTCGGCTCATTGGGTTACCCCTTCGGGCCGATGGCTCGCGTGAACTGATAGCGCAGCTTGTCTCCGACAGCCTCCGGCCCAGTGATCGAGGCCGTGGCGATGTCTGGATACTGATGCGCATACAGGTTGCGAACTTCCTCCGGAGAAAGCTTTGGATCCGGGTCCGGAAGCCTCACACCGTTAAATTCGAAGATACGAGAAAGTACGTGGCTCTCCATTAGAGTGCGAGACCTCCTTTCGATTGAGTTGAGGCGGGTTCGGGCGTTGTAGGTAGGAACAGACCGAGTGTCCCTGTCGATGCCGAAGAGGACGTAGCCTCAGCAGCAGTTGGGGATGCAGAAGAAGACGCTGAGGTAGGCTCAGCCACCATTGCAGCGGTTCCCTTATCAGGTGGCTTCTGAGTTGCCTTCTTGCGCTCCTCCGTTTTGCGCTTCGCTTCCTCCTGTGCTGCCTTGGCGGCAGCCTCCATGGTGGCCTTGGCTTCGGCCAAGGTGCTGGCGGTTTGCTGGTGAATCTGGACGTAGCCGGCCAGATGCTTGCCGAGGTCGGCATCGAGTTCCTCGGGCGAGCCGGTATAGGTGAGTGGAGTGGTTAGAGCCGGGTTCTCGTCAGCCTTGGCCTGGGTGGGAATGACATTGACGCGAAGCGTCTTGTGATCCACCTTGGCCACCGTGATGAGCACAGTGCGGCCGGCAAGAAGCGGCATGAGTTCAACGAACATAGGACCTCCTTATCGTGGCGCGTGCGGGTTCTTTCTCTCGACCGCGCCGACTAGGTTGTTTGTTGGGAAGATGGGTTAACTAGATTGGGGACAGGCACCTGAAGATTTTCCAGTGGACAGCGCCTAAGAAGGTTTATCACGAGTTAGCAAGGATTATCGGACGAGGACCTCTGTTGGGTTCTCGGAATTTGTCAATGCGTTGAGGCATATCCCGCCGGGCGCGCTGTTTCCGTGTCCAGCACCGGGGACCGGTGCTCACCCTTCGGCGTCGCTCCGCCGAAAGCGGGCAATGGGTCACGTTTCCGATTAAGGCTAGCGACTATGCGACGAATTGGAGAAATTCGGCGGGCCAATTTCCTCGAACAGCGTTCGGGTCCTCGAAGGGAACTTCGGGGGAGTCAGGGGTTGGACTTCCACGAGTAGGCCGTTATAAGGGCGCGAAGCCTCCGGGAATCTGACCGACGGGCTAAAGAAAATATAAGAACCCCACAATGAACGATTCTCCGATGATCCAAAATGCCATAGATAGGCGCTGGCTTATTCGGATCGCCGCGCGCTTATGGGTTCGATACTCGCCGCCCGTTTGGCCAGCAGCAGGGTGGCTGCGTCGATAAGGGCGACGAGTACTGCACCGGTGATGAAGTAGGTTCGAGCATCGAGGGGGGTAATCCGAACAACATGCTCTGCATGGCCTGTGCAACCACAATAGCTCCGGCTATACCGAATGCGGCACCGGAACCGACTTGGTTGCTGCTGGCGGGCTATTGAGTTCCCTCTTCTTATGATTTGATCCTGCTGGTACAATCGCTGGGTGTCCGTTGGTGCACGCGCGAGGGAATGAGTGCCGGCGGGCGAAGCGCAATCCTGACGAGGAGCGTGCTGTGAGTGATCAGTCGGAAGACTTTGCCGCGATGTTCGAGGCTTCGGTCCAGGCCAAGCGCCTCGATCAAGGCGAACTCGTTGAGGGCAGGATCGTTGCCATCGGCCCGGAGGTGGCGTTAGTCGACGTTGGTCGCAAGGGAGAGGCGGTAATTGATATCGCTGAACTGAAGAACGCCGACGGCGAGTTCGAGGTGGCGCTGGGCGATCGCGTTCAGGCGATGGTGGTATCGACGTCAGGTGGGCTGACGCTCTCCCGAAGGCTGGCGGGAGCGGCCGCGAGCGATCGGCAGTTCGAAGCCGCCTTTCAAAGCGGCCTGCCGGTGGAAGGGAAGGTCGAACGGGAGGTAAAGGGCGGCTACGAGGTGCGCATCGGCCGGCGTCGCGCGTTCTGTCCGGTTTCCCAGATCGACGTCCGCGGCGCAGACCCGTCGGCGCACGAAGGGCATGTCTACCAATTCCGGATCATCGAGTACAAGGAAGGCGGCTCGGACCTCGTCGTCGCCCGGCGCCCGCTCCTCGAGGACGAGCAGCGGGCGAACGCCGCCAAGGTCCGCGACAAGATCGTCCCTGGTGCAGTCATGACCGGCCGTGTGACCTCCGTCCGCGAGTTCGGCGCGTTCGTCGATCTCGGCGCAGGTGTCCAGGGGCTGGTCCACGTGTCCGAGATGGCGTGGTCCCGTGTGTCGGACCCTTCGGAGATCGTCAAAGCGGGCGAGGAGATTACGGTCAAGGTCCTGCGCGTGGACGAGGAAAAGCAGAAGATATCGCTCGGGTTGAAGCAGCTCTCCGCCGACCCGTGGTCGAGAGTGCGCGACGTGTACGAAGTAGGCCAAGTGCGGCCTGGCCGCGTCACGCGCGTCGCGGAGTTCGGCGCGTTCGTGGAGCTCGAGCCGGGCATCGAAGCGCTGGCCCATGCTTCCACGTTCGCGCCGACCGGACGATCGGGAGGCTGGTCGGGTCAGGTCGCTCCAGGGATGACGGGCACATTCGAGATTCTCGCCATCGACCTCGAGCAGAAACGGATCGGCGTGGCGCTCGTTCAGGAAGGCTGGGCGCGGGCCGAGGGGGCTACGGGAGCCCGGCCTGGCATCGTTCCGGGCGCGCGCCTGACAGGAAAGGTCGAGCGATACGAGAAATTCGGCGTGTTCGTCTTCCTGGCCCCCGGGCGTACCGGTGTCATCCCATTGAGCGAAACCGGCGTCGCGAAGGAAGGCGATGTCCAGCGAGCCTTTCCGGTCGGCGCGGATGTCGAGGTCATCGTGCTGGAAGTCGATCCGTCAGGTCGGCGCATTCGCCTGAGCGCGAAGGCAGTCATGGAAGCGCGCGAGGCCGAGGAAGTGCGCGAGTGGGCGGAGCGCAATGCTCCTCCCGCCGAGGGCTTCGGGATACTCGCCGACAAGCTGCGCTCGGCGCTCAAGTCGCAAGAGAAGTGACACTCTCACCGTCCCGCCTCTTGGTGCTTCCGCCATCCAGTGTTGGTACGCCGCCCTTGGAAGGCGCATATTCTCAATCCTGGCCAAAATGGCCGAGTCGAATAATGCTATTGTGACCACGATCCGGTTCTCACTGGACGTGTCGTCGCACTCGGAAAGTAAGCTGTGAGTGGCCCGTTGGGCGCATCGTTGTCCTGAAACGGGGTTCTGGGATGTCGGCAAGGCAACGTACCGGTGTCACTCGGATGCATAAACGCGACTCTTGTCGCAATGGCCCCGCTGCGTAGGGGGCACGTTTATTGTCCAATTTCATCGATGACGAGCCCATAGCACGCTGTCCATCCAGCGGTCTCCAACGCGGGTTTTGAAGTTCCCCAAATCTGGACATATAGAACGAAACACGCACCTCTTCCGCATCGAAGGAGGTAAAGCCGCTGCGCGGAAGCAAGAAGTTGGAATCCCGGAGAAGATAAGGGTGGGTCGTTCGAATGTAGGCACCGAAGAGGGAGCCCGTTAAAACGGTATGTCCTCCTCAGTGCCCTCGCTTCCCGGCCCGTTGAAGGGATTCTCGCTTTCGTCCACCGGCTCCGAGGCCTTCGAGGTTTCTGCCGCCTTGGCTCCGTGCCCGTTCTTTGACGGACCCAGGAACCGGAGCGTGATGACGACCACTTCCGTCACATTGCGCTTCTGCCCTTCGCGGTCCTCGTAACTGCGCAATTGGAGCCTTCCTTCCACGAACAGGAATTTCCCGCGGGTCACATGCTCGCCCACAATCTCGGCCCAGCGCCGCCAGGCAACACAGCGAATCCAGAGGGTGTTGGTCTTTTTCTCTCCGTCGCCGTTCTTGTAAGTCTCCTTCACCGCCAAGGAGAAGTTTGCCACCGGTATGCCGCCAGGAGTGAACTTCATCTCGCTGTCGGCCCCAACGTATCCAATGAGCATCACCTTGTTCAACATAATGTGTACCGTGGGACGCACAGGCTGGAACGGGCATGTTCGTCCCTCACGTTCCTCCTCTTGTTTTGCATGGTTCGAATCTGGTGCGCAGGCTGGCAAAGTCGGTCCGCATCGAACTGAAACTTGCGGTCTACCAGATTGCCAGCCAAAATATCCATTTGGGCAGCGACCTCAGCCGTGCCTTCGCGCACCCGGGCACGAACCATCGGCATGTTCCGCAAGGCACCCGCATTGACGCCCTCCAGCAGGGCTCGCGCTTTCCAGACCCGCTCCTTCAACTCCTGGTCTTCCATCCAGCTGCGCATATGAACCGCTGATCCCGAGACCTCAAATTTATCGGTGCCCTATATATCTGTGGAAGAGCGACTTAGGAGTACTGAGAGCTCATTTGACGGAAACAACATGGCTGGCTATCCTGCACTCCATATGGAAACAGGCACACAAGCGGCGAGTGCTGTCGCCAAAGTGATCCTCAGTCGCGTGGTCTCGGAGACTAATCGGGAAGGCGAAAAGACGGTCTGTCACTTCAACGATGATGGCAGTGTGCTCCTCTCCAACTTCCTGGCCGCCTTCATTCGCCCCGGCGACGAAATCACTCTTCCGCTAACGATCGATTCCGCCGGAGCAGGAACCGAAATCTACATCCGCACGGTCTCGTCCTCCGTGCGGAGTCGCGATCTCTACCAGGCTCCCATTAGTTACGCCGCGCAGCCCAAAGCCAATAGGTGCGAGCAACTTTACGTGCGGTCAGAGGTTCCAACGAGCCGGTTGGGCGTTTCCTCCATCTATCTGCCTTGCGACGTCGTGCGCGATTACTTCTACGTCGCCACACGGCGACAGCCCTGGGAGCACCAGAAGAGCTTTTATGACGTTCTGCGGATTACCCCCACCTCCTCGCTTGCTGAGCTGCGTGTAGCCTTCAAGCTCAGGCAATTGGAGCTCCGCGCTGCCGGCACTTCCAACCGCGACAGCGCTACGTTGGAGCGCGCCCTCAACATCCTGGCGCAACCTGAATTGAGGGCTTGTTACGACTCACTGCTCAAGGATTCCTCAGCGCCAGTACTCTTTCCGTATGGGGGCTTCGGTTCGATTTTGGTCGCCGGAGACCGCTCTCGTGATGGCCAGACGTTCTTCGCGACCCAAATCCTGTCTTTCCAGCCCGAGCACCGGGAGCGCCGGTTCCACGCACCGTTGCGGAATTTTGACTTCTACAATGATCGTGCCATCTACCGCGATGTCCGGCGGAAACTCGAAGTGACACTCGACCAATCAGCTATGCCGATGAGATGGGACTCCACCTGGAACCCGTGGAGACACCTATTGGGGGCCAAGGTCGAGTTGCAGGGAACGTTCGTCCAGATGGGTAAGTACCGTCATCGGAATGGTCAGTGGAACTTGGTTAAGTGGGAAACCGCCTTGCCGAGCCGCATCCACGTGAAGGTTCCTGCCAACATTACCGAGCAAATTGAGACAGCCCGCAGGAGCTACCATCGGTTTGGCGAGTTTTCCAACGCCCTGGGCCAAATTCGTGCCCGCATCGAGCGCGAGCCTTTGGAAAGGGAGCAACTGCGCAGCCTCTGCTGGGACCTCGGTATTCCCAGCGACTTTGACATCGTCCAGATCTCGTGGAAACCAGATTACGATTCGTTCTTCTACCAGCAGCTCTGCCGGCGGGCGAGACTGCTCTACCTTTTCCGCGACGAGTATATCCTTGACCTCCCGAGGGTGATCGCGGTCGAGACACCCCAACTGGGTCACGCGACGTACCTGTTTTCCAAGCCCCAGAGCATCGAAGCCTTCCTCGCTGCTTACGTCGCCACCACGAAAGAGGCTATCCGGCAGAATCGGGCTAATGTGGCGGAACGGCTGGGATTCCTAGGGCGCGTCGTTCACGGACCCAACCCACGCATCTGGCTTCGTACCCTAACCGCCCGCCTGGGAGAGGCAGCCGATCACGCTGAGGCAGCATCCGAAGGAGAGTGAATATGCAAGACGAATCGAACACGAAGTCTGAGATCATTGCCCTTCTCGAAGGCCGTACGCAGGTGGGCCTCGAGAACATCCGTCAGTTCATCCTCGACCTCGACGAACGGGATTACATGGAGTTCCTGTATCCTACCGACCCTGATTTCGCCGAAGAACTTGACGGTCGGGACGCTGAGGCGAAGGGAATGCTCGAAACCATGAGAGACATCGAAGGAACTCTTCGCGGCCTGGATCGAGGCAAGATCAAAGTCCAGTGATGTCGCTGGCGTGCTATAATAGCATTGGAAACGGTCATTTTCCGTGTGCCCTACACGTGCCCAACTGGGGCGCATTTCGCGTTTTTGGCGGTTTTGCGACCACGTAAAATCAATAACTTACACGTCGTCAACGGGCTGTTGGGGTTCAACTCCCCCCTCCAGCACCAGGCCTTGCAGGGTTTAAGCCCCCGATGGCGCCCCCTTCTTGCGTTGCCGAAAAAAGCCCTCCAGCAATCATCCTGATCCCGCCGCGGCGGATGCCCCTACGCCCGGCCCCGCACCATTTTGTTCCTCCGGTATCTGCGTTGAACGGGCACCGAAGCAAGTGATTCGGCTCGAACGGCGGCTGTCAACTTTTGAGCGCTTCTTCGAGCTTCTTGAATAAAAGGGGATGGGCTTTGCGAACTTTCTGGCGAAGCGCCTCGAATTCCGATTCACCCTGCCGCAAATAGGCGTCTATCTCAGATTGGTGAGCAAGGTAGAAAGGGATGGCTCCATAAACGTCCTCGAGGGTGATGAGGGGAAATGAATGGGCGATACTTTCCGGCGATGCTCCACGCAGAAAGGCGTAAACAATGGAATCGAGTGAGACCCGGCTGCCCGTGATCCAGTACCCACCGTCTCGCCCCTCGACATACTCTCGCTTCATCCGAGCCTCTGCTCCTGTCCTGTATATTACCGGACGGGACATTCGAGGCCGGAGAAAATTGGGTGCAGACTTGTCTTGCAGGTCTGCGGCTCTGCGGTGGAAACAGCAAGCCCAGCGCAGACCTGTTTTCCAAGGTCTGCGGCTCGAATCTTCCCGTCGCGTTCCGTTTTGCGTCAACCTCAGACAGGGTGTACTCTAAACCCGTGTCGCGCCTGCGCCGTCCTTTCCTCTGGGATCGATATCTCTTCCTGCATCAGCCGCCAGCTCTCAGCAAGAAAGTCCGGTTGTCTTGCATGGATCAGCCGTCAGCCGTCAGATCTCAGCAAGAAGGTCCGGTCGTCCAGCTGATAGCTGATGGCTGATACCAGATAGCCGATTGAGGTGAATCACGCCGCGCACTGCCATCCATCCCGGGGAACACTTGGCCGACGCCATCGGAGCCCTGGGAATCACGGCCGCGCAGTTGGCCCGTGACCTTCAGGTACCGCCCAACCGGGTAACGGGTATCCTGCATGGCGCCCGCGCGATTTCTGCTGACACGGCTTTGCGCCTCGCCCGCTACTTTGGGACGAGCGCCGAGTTCTGGATGAACTTGCAACAGCACTACGAGCTCCGCCTTGCCGAAAAGGAGATCGGCGCGGGAATCAAGTCCCTTCCCTGCCGCAAGGCGCGCGCGGGCCATGAGATTCATTCCCCGGCCGCGTAACCATCTTGCCGGCACGGCGCGGTTTCAATGCACCGCCATCCAGTCAAGCGCGGACTGTCGCCTCGCCCGTTACGGTCTGGTCGAGCTCCGTGCGGCGAGGTTTGGTGAAACATCCGGAAGAGTGGAAATGGTCGAGTGCCATTGAGGACGCGGGGGTGGATGCAGTGGAGCAAGAGAGGCAGTGCGGGTTGGTGGTCGATCGGGTACGGCTCTCAGCAGACGAGAATACGACGATTTGAGCCTGAGCAAAACGGGGACAACAACGACCAAGAAAGAACCGCAGACCCTGGAAAGCAGGTCTGCGCTACCCTTGCTGCTTGATCTTATGGGAGATCCGGCCGATACTTGCACTAGCCATGGCTCGCCGCCACGAATGAGGGCACTGCAGCCAACGCTGAAAGCCCGTTGATTGACCTATTACGATTAAGGCGAGGTGCTTTAGTTGAACTGCCCGTTATTGTTGATGCGAGCCACGGCCGCAAGCCGCGCAAATACGTAGCTCTCGGGATAGGCTTGGCCTGCGCTCAAGCCCAGGGCCTGATAGTCCCTGATTGGAATCAAAAAGAGATTTTTACCGCTGACTCGGCCCAGAAATTCGAGATTGAGTGCTGGTATCGAGATCTCGATGTAACTCGTCTCCGGCACGCCCGCCTTCGCCGCGTCCCTGCTTCGAGTACCAAATATACTTGCCGCGAACTTGGGCCGACCCGACGATACCGGCATCCATGTACCATTGACTTTGGCGACGGTCACCGAAGAACGCACCTGGTGATTGGACAGTACTGGATAGAGTAGTCTATTGCCGCCGACGAGCAAGCTACCGGGGTCTCCCCTGACGGGGAAGCTGCGCAACTTATCCAGGGGCACGTCGTAAAGGAGAATCGGCTCGCCAAGGCTAGACGACTTTGCTTCTTCGGTGGAGCTGAAGCCAAGGAGCCGGTAGTTTTCCGTACTCGCCGCTGCCGCCGCAAGCCGCTGGAGCGCGACGGGGGCGGCCGATTTGGCCGCGAGCGAGTTGCTCGCAATCGTCTTAGCAACGGACTCGGCGAAGCTCGGCGCTTCGTCGGCAGCGCTAGCCCCGCCTGCCCCCATCACAAACGCGAGCAGGCTGCTGGTCATAATTCCCAAGAGCAATCCGGGAAAGGCACTAGTCGTCATACTAAACCTATAGGATGTCATATTCGTCGCCCTGAAACGCATGGTTATAGATATCGCCTGCAGAACAGGTGCCATTGTTATTCGGATTGGTCGACCATTCATCATAGCTAACCAAGTAGGGTTCGGCACTCTCGGGATCCATCACCCATACTTGATTCCCTCCCGCAGTCGTGTAACCGAACGCGACCAAGACGTGCGCGCCGCCTCCACACCAGTTCCACGCAAAGGAAATTGGCTTGTTGTCGGTCGCGAACTGCACCTGCAGTTGGGCCCAAGTCAGCGCGGTGGCCGACGACGTCCCCGAATGACCATATGACCCATACGGTGGCGAACCACCGCAGTTGCATCCCTGGCAGTTCATTTTCTGATCCGTCAGATACTGCATGGCAAAATGGGGAAAGCCACAGCAGTTACTTAGGCCCTTCTCAGTCTTAACCTCGTCGCATTGCCGCACTTGAGTACCGAAATAACCCATCACCATTTCGCCGGTCGCGGCCCAACACCAGTTACTTTGCTCCTGGTCGTCTACGACAACACCCGCCACCACAAGAGAGGCCGGGAAGTTGGGGGCGCTGAATGTCGCGCATTGCAGTATCCCGTTGTTGTTCGAAATATCGCCAGTGCATTGATTGAATTGGCCGAGCGACGTGGCGAGCCAACTCCCGGACTTCGTTTTGCACACGGCGTACAGTACGTCTTCTAGTGACCATAGGTTTCGACAGGTCTGAGTGTACGAGCCGGACTTCGGCGAGCCCACATTGCAGGCCAATGTGCCGTCGAGATTTGTGATGCTGCCGCCCGGGCATTCACTGACGTCGCTGAGAGCGGTTGGTTGCCATGCGCCGGCGCTTGTCTTGCACTCGGCATTGAGTGTTGAACCATTCAGCCAGGCGTAACGGCAGCTCTGTGAATACGAGCCGGAAGGCGGTTGCCCACCAATGTTGCACGCCAAAACACCGTCGTAGTTGGCGATGTCGCCAATGCATTGATCGTA
The DNA here is from genome assembly GCA_050011515.1 of Terriglobia bacterium. Taxonomy (GTDB): domain Bacteria; phylum Acidobacteriota; class Terriglobia; order UBA7540; family UBA7540; genus CAVROP01. The sequence continues at coordinate 35,234 of JBEKIZ010000024.1, forward strand.
GTCGACCAGCTGCGCCGGTAGACTATTTCCCGCCGCCGTCTTGCACGCGGCATTGAGAGCGAGCGTGCTCCCGCTTCCGCTTACCCAGGGGACAGTGCATGATTGGGTGTAGGAACCATTCGGCGGCGTTTTGCTACTGCAGACCAGTGTTCCGTTGAAATTCGCTATCGGAAATGCGCATTGACTCACATCGATTTGGGATTGCACCCACCCTCCCAACATGGTTTGGCATTCCGCGTTGAGCGAGTTGCCAAACACCCATATGTTGCGGCAGCTACTGGTGTATGAACCGACCGGAACACCCGCGTGTACGCCCGGGGCTACAGTGCAAGCCAAGGTGCCATCCAGATTGGCAATATCACTGCCGGAACTGCATTGGTTCACGCCCACCAGCTGGCTCGAATTCCAGAGTCCTGACGTTGTCTGGCAGTTGGCATACAAGGTCGTCGTATTCGAGCTGTCGATCCAAGCCCAAGCGAAACGACAACTCTTTTGATAGGAGCCGGCCGGTATCGCAGTGTTACTGCAAGTCAGATTTCCCGCAAAATTGGCGATGTCGCCGACGCATTGAGTGTAGTTATTGAGCGTCGTATTATTTTGGCCATTCTGTAGATTCTGGCATGACGCGCTCAGCGTTGATCCGCTCACCTGGATGGAGCTGCAGCTTTGCGTATAGCTTCCCGGCGGGTTTCCCGTTTGCGCAGTGCCTAATGGCGCTAAGACGAGCAGCGCGGCGATAAAGAGGAAGCAATAGCCCCTTATGACGTTAGCAAGCAGTTGGATCATACGACATTGTGGACTGCGGTCGCGGAGCGTGTCAACCGGAATTTCCATTATCGACCTGCAGCCCGACCGATAACATACATCTGACCGCTGCCGAACACAATTATCAGTCGGGTTTGCACTGCAAAGTGCTTCCACGAGCCACGGAAGGGGCCATTGGTGCCTCTCGCGAGAACCCCAAAGACCCAACCGCCCCTCTTTCGACCCGTGTTGAGTCGTCCCAGCCCCGCGAAGTTCTCGTCCTCGGCCAGCATCTCGGTCTCGAAGGTCTGCAACCGGGAGGTCAGAGCGGCGCCTCGATCCCGGACCTTTTCGGAACTGATCAGTCCCGCCTCGCGGGATCGGGTCGTGGGAGAGCCTCTCCGCGTCGTTAAGGTCTTCGTAACCAGCCAGGCGGATATAATCGACTGCCGCAGCAGGTCCGCAAGCGGCAACTGGGTGTTCTTCCCACGCGAGTCCGTCAGATGTTGTTCGATCAATTCTCCGAACCCGAGGCGCTCGTCGAGTTCGCGCACCAGGATCAGGCCGCCGTCGGAAGTGACGCGGGAACCCTGGAAATCAACCTTGAGAGAGGCGCTGAAGGAGAGCTGAAAGGGCTGATCTTGTATCTCACCCATTGGGTACTGACCTCCGGAGCGTCTTCATCGCGTTCGAACCCGTATAAATATAGATGCTGACGGACATCCGCAGATTCGTAAGTGGAGTTCAAGATGGAAATGTGGGAGAAGTTGGAAACTAGCAGCTTGGTCTTCCAGTTCCCAATTTCCAGTTTCCGCCTTCTCCCGTCTCTACTGCGGAAACCCGCTCAGCGCCCGTCGGGCTTCATCCGCATCGGATTTCGCCAAAAGCCTTTGCGGCTGCCTCGAGGGTCAAAGTCACGTCAGCCTCACTATGGGCCGTGGAAACGAACGCGGCCTCGAACTGTGAAGGCGGGAAGTAGACGCCACGTTCGAGGAGCGAGCGGAAGAAGCAAGCGAATTTGACGGTGTCTGATCTCTTGGCGGAGGCATAATCGGTCACCATATCGCTGGTGAAGAAGCAAGTGAACATTGACCCCACACGGTTCACGGTGAGCGGCACCCCGGCCTTCGCAGCCGCAGCGGCCAAGCCCGAGGCAAGCTTTTCGGCGATCACCTCAAGCTGTTCGTAGGTACCCGGGCGGCGCAGAATTTCTAGCGTCTTGAGCCCCGCTGCGACAGCCAAGGGGTTTCCGGAGAGCGTTCCAGCCTGGTAAACAGGGCCAGCCGGCGCGACCCAATCCATCAGGGAGGCTTTCCCTCCATAGGCTCCCACCGGCAGCCCTCCGCCGATGATTTTTCCAAGTGTGGTGAGGTCCGGCTGAATCCCATATAGCTCCTGCGCGCCGCCGTAGGCCACGCGAAATCCCGTCATCACTTCATCAAGAATGAGCACAGTTCCCTGCTCTGCCGTCAGCTTGCGGAGCCTCTCAAGGAATCCGGCTTGCGGTGGTATGCAGCCGGAGTTCCCCACTACAGGCTCAATAATGACTGCGGCGAGCTGATTGCGGTGAACTCGGAACGCCTCCTCAAGGGCTCCCGGATCATTGAAGGGCAGCGTGACGGTCAGCTCCGCCAGTGCCCGAGGAACGCCTGGGCTGTCCGGCAAGCCGAGGGTGGCAACTCCTGAACCTGCTTTCACCAGCAAGCTGTCCCCATGACCGTGGTAGCACCCTTCGAACTTCAGAATCTTGTCCCGGCCCGTCGCCGCGCGCGCCACCCGCAGGGCCGAAAGTGTGGCTTCTGTCCCCGAGTTCACCAGCCGGACACGCTCGAGGGAGGGATAAGCCTCGCGAAGGCGCTCAGCAAGCTCAACCTCGGCCGCAGTACAGGCCCCGAAGCTCGTTCCGGTCTCGATAACCCTGGCCAAGGCTTCCACCACTTCCGGGTGGCAATGGCCGAGAATCAAAGGTCCCCACGATAAGACGTAGTCGATGTAGCTCCTGCCGTCCACGTCGACGATGGAAGAGCCTTTGCCGCCTGCAATAAACACAGGGTCGCCTCCCACGGCGCGAAAGGCGCGAACGGGCGAGTTCACTCCCCCGGGCATCAGGCTCAAAGCTTTCTGAAAGAGTTCCTGGGATCTAGTGGGCATGAGATTCTTTCCCGCCTGAAGGGATGTCCTCGCTTAGCAGGATGCTGAAAAACCCGCCTCGCCTGTCATTCCGAGGAGTCCCGATCTGATCGGGACGACGAGGAATCTCGCAAGTCCTCTGTCTCCAGGGAGAGATTCCTCGCGCAGTTTACCCTGAACGGGCAGTGCGAGATTCCTCGCTTCGCTCGGAATGACAGTGAAGGGCTCGGAATGAGTCGCCTTGGCGACTTCACAAAGGTTTTTCAGCATCCTGCTAGCCGATCGGGAGCGACGTGAAACATCTGGCGAAGAGGGTCTATACCAATGTCCCAAAGCGCCACGGCGAGGCCCAAATAGAGCTTTGTCGCCAGTCCCAAATAGGACTGAGATCCCTCGAGCAACTCCTGGATGACTTCCAGGAATCTCTGGCTTCGCGCCCCGAACTCGACCATGCGCGTGGGGACCGCTTCACCCATGAATTCTCCATAATAGAAAGTGCGGGCGAGCCGCGCCCCCAGCGCCAGCGCTTTGCCGAATTCCTCCTGGACGCGCGAAGGGTAAAGCTCGGGCAGTCCCTCCAGCAGCGACTCCGCGAGCAGTTCGCCGGAGCGCATCGCATAATAGATTCCCTCACCGGTGACGGGATCAACAAGCCCGCCGGCATCTCCCGCCAGCGCCCACGCCGGGCCGCCCAACCGGAGGCCGCTCCATGCATCCACACTGAGCGCAGGAAGCAAGTGGCTGTAGACCTGAGCGCGCTCAAAGGAATATCCGAAGCGGCGCATGAAGCCGTGAAGCCGGTCCCGCAAACCCGCCATGCTATCCTCGCCGATTTTTCCGCAGATGCCCACGGAGAGGTGAGTAGGGCGCGGAAACGCCCAGGCATAGCCTTCAAAATCCTCGAAGAACTGCACGCGCAGCAAATCGTCCCGACCAGGCACGTAATAGCCAAAGGTGAGCATGAAATCGTGGGGTCCAAAATCCTCCGTCAAAAGGCACCGAAGCCGAGTCCGCGCCCCTGCCGCCAGGATGAGATAATTCGCCCCGTAATGGCCCTTTTTGCCTTGCAATTCCCAGCCCGAGCCCGAGCGCCGGAAATCACGGATCCGATCTTCGACGACCTCCGCTCCCGCCACCACGGCGCGGCGAAGTAGCAATCCGTTCAGATTGCATCGGCAATAGATGGCGAGGGGCTGGCGTAGCTGGAACCGGAGCGAGGCATTATTGCCGGCCAGAAACTCAACTTCCCGGACGGGCTTCGCTTCGGCGGTCGCCGGCAACAAGAAGGGATAACGTAGCAAGGCCTTGTGAGTCACTCCGCCTCCACAAGGTTTTTCCCAGCCAAACTTTTCCTCCAAGACCGTAACGCGCCCTCCACCGCGGGCGATCATTTCCGCAGCCATCGCTCCGGCTGGCCCGCCTCCGATGATGACCGTGTGCCCCATTTTCATAATTGAATCTGCTTAAGCCTTCGAGAATAGCACGCCGTCTCATGGCGCGCAAAACCCCCCGCGTCTCGCCAATTCGCCGATAAGGTTGTCGAAAGCAGTAGACACTGGGTTCGGGGCACGTGGTGAGGGCCGGCCTGGTCAAGCGCGCCGAGGAGTGGCAGTGGTCGAGAGTGCACGATTACACGGGAGGCCTGAGCGCGACCTTTAGGCCGAATCGCACTCTGGCCATTGATCGTGTACTTCTGCCCGCCGATGAACGGAGACGAATTTGAAGGAGCGCTCCCCACCCACGCTCGAGGTCACGATTCAGAAGGGCGTGGAAGCTGGAACGATGCACTGGGAACTACTCTAAGCGGCCACCGGGAGAAGCGATTCGATAGCCTGAAAAAGTTCTTGGCTCCGCACTGGCTTAGAAACGTAGCCGTCCATCCCCGCCGCCAGGCAGCGCTCGCGATCCCCCTTCATGGCGTGCGCGGTCATGGCGATGATGGGTAGGTGCGACCCGCTTCCGGTCTCCTTGGCTCGGATCAGCGCCGCGGCCTCGAAGCCGTCCATCTCCGGCATCGAAACATCCATCACCACCAAGTCGAACGTCTGCTTCTGCAGGGTCTCCAGCGCCTCCCGCCCGTTCGCCACCACCACCACGCGGTGGCCCCGCTTTTCCATCAGCCGGGACTCCAGTTTCTGGTTCACGGCGTTGTCCTCCGCCAGCAGCACCCGCAGGCTGCGTTGCTGTTGCTCAAGCGAGTGGCGGGGGACCAAGCGCGTTTCCTCCCCCGCCTCTGCCTTCGTCCCCAGTACCCTGAGAATGGTGTCCAGCAACTGCGACTGACTCACCGGCTTGATCAGGTAGGCAGCAATCCCCAGTTCCCGGCAGCGCGCCGCATCCCCGCGCTGCCCTGCCGAGGTTAGCATCATGATCGTCGTCTTGCCCAAGTCCACTTGCTGGCGGATCTGTTCCACGAACGCGAAGCCATCCATCTCTGGCATGTTGGAGTCCGTCAGCAGCAGGGCAAACGAATCTCCCGACCGACGCGATTCCTGCAGCCTCGCCAGCGCCGCGCCGCCACTCGCCGCCAGCACCGGCTTCATCCCCCAACGCGCCAGCATCTCTCCCAGGATGCGCCGGTTGGTGAAGTTATCGTCCACGACCAGCACCCGCAATCCCGCCAGCTCGGCTCGTTCCATCGCCTGGGGCGAGGCGGCCGGCTTGGCTACCCGCACCGGAACCCGGAAGTGGAAACAACTCCCTTCTCCCAACTGGCTCTCCATCCCGATCTGTCCCCCCATCATCTCCACCAGGCGCGAGGAGATGGTCAGCCCCAACCCCGTGCCCCCGAAGGTGCGCGTGGTGGAACCATCGGCTTGCGCGAACGCCTCGAAAATGAGCCTCTGCTTTTCCGGCGCAATGCCGATGCCGGTGTCGCGCACGGCGAAATGCAACTGCAGTTGCTCCTCACCCGGCGATTCCACACCGACTTCCACCCCCACTTCTCCCCGTTCGGTAAACTTGATGGCGTTGCCCACCAGATTGATGAGGATCTGCCGCAGGCGGGTGGGGTCAGCAACGACTTCCTCCGGCGCCTCGGGGCGGATATCGCAGGTTAGCTCCAGCCCCTTCTGGTCGGCCCGCAAGGCCAGGGGTTTCATAGTCTGGGCCAGGTGCTCGTGCAGCTTGAAGGGGATCGGATCAAGATCCAGCTTGCCCGCCTCGATTTTGGAAAAGTCCAGGACGTCGTTGATCACCCCTAGCAAGTCATCGGCCGATGTCTTGGCCATTCCCAGGTACTCGCGCTGCTCCGGGGTCAGTTCGGTGTCGAGCGTCATCTCGACCATGCCCAAAACGCCGTTCATGGGAGTGCGAATCTCGTGGCTCATGTTGGCCAGAAACTGACTCTTCGCTTTGCTCGCCGCCTCCGCGGCGTCCTTGGCGCGCTGCAACTGAGTCGCAATCTGCCTCCGCTGAGTGATGTCGGTCACATGGGTAATGAAATGGAGGGGCCGGCCCAGTGAGTCGCGAACCAGAGATGGACTGATCTCAGCCCAAACCATGCTGCCGGACTTGTGCAAGTAGCGCTTTTCCATCCGTGGCGCTTCGACTTCGCCAGCGAGCATGCGCCGGCTCAACTCTTGGCTTGCCGCTCGATCCTCGGCGTGGATGATATCCACGAACTTGTGTTGCAGAAGTTCGGCCTCCGAATAGCCCACGATAGCGCAAAACGCCGAGTTGGCCTTCGTCAGAGTGCCGTCGATTGCGGTCACGAGCATTCCGGTCGCGGCCTGGTCGAAGGCGCCCCGAAACAGTTTCTCACTCTCCAGGCGTGCTTCCTCGGCCTGCTTCCGCTCGGTGATGTCCAAAATTGTACCCTCGATGGCGCTGGCGGAGCCATCTGCGTCCTGGACCAGATTCGCATTCGCGATGACCCAGAGGTCGTTGCCATCCCTGCGTCGAAAGCGCGTCTCACGGTTGCTGATCTCCTTTTCGGCCCTCAGTTGGGCGACTAACACTTCGTGGTCAGCCGGCGCAATGTGGGTTCCCACAACCTCCTGGCCGATAAAATCCTCGCGGCAGGCATAGCCGAACATTGTGGCCAGAGCGTGGTTGCAGTCCAGGATGCGGCCGCCGAGGGACACGCGGTAAATGCCAGCAAGGTTGCGCTGAAAGAGGCGGCGGTACACTGATTCCAGCTCCGCTTCGCGCTCCAGCCGCACGCGAATGGTGGCGGTTTGCTCCCTTACCCTTTGCCGCAGCAGCCAGATCCACACCAGGGAGCTGAGCACGAGCACAGCGACGCCGGCGACGAACAAAAGCGCATTCTTCGCCGTAAGCCAGCGGTTGCTCTCGATCAGTGCCAAGTCGGCTGGAGACGCGATTAGGATCAGGAGCGACCTCGGCCGCTCCGGTGTTGCGGCGCGGATCACGGGCACTCCGGTCAGTTCCAGAATCGACTCGCTGGGAAGGCTGACCACGCGCGCGGCGGCGCTCACCTTGGGCAAAAGTGCGCTAAACCACTGGTTGCCGTCCTCCAGCAGAAACACGTGCTCGGTCGGGTTTTCAGTGTGTCCGATCAGCCGCGCCCGGATCTTCACCAGCCTTCCATGAAGAGACGCCTTGAGCACCTCGGCCGCGGAGAGCCGAGGCGGCGTGGCCTTCCCCACTTCGGGCGCTTCGGGGACCCGCCGCACTCGTGAATCCCCCAAGGTAAGGCCGTATTCACCAAGAGTTGGGAAGCCCGCGACATCCAGTACCTCGCCCGTGTGAACCACGAGCTCCTTCTTCCCCTGCACGCAAATAGCGCCTGACATGTCGGCTACAAAGAACGTTCCCGCAATCTCCCACGTCACCTCGCCGCGAACGTGCAGCCAGTGAACCAGACGCGGCTTCGCGTCGGAGTTGCTCAGGGTTCCGATGGGGCGGGGGGATGTGGCAAATGGGTCGGGCAGCTCGCGTTCCTCGATTTCGATGTCCTTCATGCTGGGCACGAAGAGCTGCGTTCCGATGCGCTTCCCGTTGGAGTCGATGACCGAGCCGCATACGGCGCGAACTCTGGCGGTCGAGCCAATCAACCGCTGCGCGTCCGCATTATTAGGCTGCGGTATGACAACCACCGCCTCCACCGGGCCATCGACAAGCCGGAAGCTGATGCGGTCCCAGGCCTGGTTTGTGGGCCGTAGGACGCCGCGGGTCTCCACCCACTGGCTGTCGGCCGCCAAGGCATCGAGTTCCGGCAGAGTCAATTTTGCCGGCCGTGGCACTTGCCCCCGTCCCAGAACCTTAATCTTCGGGTGCAAGAGGACCGTCGACACGTCTCCCGCGCCCGTTACGGCGTCCACCCGAACCCGCGCGCCGACAGGAAAAGACTCGGCCATGCCGTGAACGTTAATATACACGGCTCCAGTCTCATCCTGAACAAATAGGAGACCCCATTCCATATCGGAATAGGTGACCACGGCTTGCAAGCGCACTGGGTAGCCGTTCCGCGCGTGGTTCTTGTCGAGCCGGAAAACCTCTTGAATGCTTCGCAACGTCGCCGGAACGGCGGGTGCTTTGCCCGTCGGTGCGGTCGAGGCAAAGGGCGTGAGCAACAACACGGCCATTTGACAAACCGCCACCCTGCCCCGCCGAATCGCCTCGTAACGGAATCGCATCAGGTTAGTCTCCTGCCTTGGTTATCGACCGTTCCGAAAGCGGACTTAAGCGGAAAGGGCGGTGAAGTCCTAGGGCTGTATCAGAAGCGCACCGGCTCACACAGCGACAGGAGTTGTGGACGGAGTCGCACCGGTGCGCTTTCGATACAGCCACTTGAACGAAGCCGCCCGTGCGGCGGACGCGGCGCCTATGGGACTTCAATTGCTTTCAGGGGCTCTGGGATAGGTTGAGGCAAGAGGCGCCATGGCGTTGGGAGGAGCAGGAATCGGCCTCGGGGTGGCATGGCCGTGCGGATTCGTTCGCCATCCAGCCGGAGGGGAACCGTGCCGAGAGGATCAACTGGTCGCTGGCACTCGAGCGGGCACACGAAGGGTGAGTCGCCGAGAAGCACGCGAGGTTGGAAAGAATCGGAAAGAGTTCATCTCGGAAATCTGGGTTAAGGAGAGCACCATGCGCCAATCGGTTGTTCAATACGATAAGTCGGTGCTCTTGCGGTATTTCACACCCTGCGGGCCTCGCCCGTCCATAGGCAAACCTCGACCCTACCCCTACCCCCTTCCAAAGACCAAAACGGGCACTCCGTCAGTTGACAAATGGAAGAAGATAGGCTAGGGTAGTGAGTTTAAGCTAGGGAGGCGGTCATGGCCTCCTGGGAACATTTGGCTGCGATGCTACGCCGATCCCCCAGTCCGCTCTCGAAAGTGTCCCAAGCGGGGCCAAGAGCCCGGAAAACTTCCATGTTTCAGGTGGACAACAAGTCCGCACACGGAAGCGAACGAGAAGAAGAATTGTTTAAATTTGAAGGAACGAAGCTGGAATTTCTATGAAAACAAAGGGTCGGCGTTCCACGGGACAGAGTTAAGCCGGAATGTTATAGAAAACAAAGGTAGTTACGCGTTTGGACCGGGAATATTGATGAAACTAAAGGTAGTTAGTGCCTCGTAGGTGGTAGGCAGAGAAGACGGGCTGCGCCGAGGTCACCCGACACACTAATGTTAAATGGCTATCCCAGCCGCCGGCGCCCTCAAGAACATCCCGCACCTTGCGTGTTAGAATACTCAGTGGAAACACGCCGATTGAGGCGGCTGATCTTTTTGGTAGGGGCTGGAGCTTGTTATGGGTGTTGAGAAAATCCTGACTTTGGAGCGGGCGTTTGAGGTCGTGGAAGACTTGAAGCGGCGCGGTAAACGCGTGGTTTTCACCAATGGGTGTTTTGACCTCCTTCATCCTGGTCACACGCGGCTCCTGGCTGAAGCCAGGAAACTCGGCGACGTGCTGATCGTGGCGATCAACAGCGACCGCAGCGCACGCGCGCTAAAGGGGCCGGCGCGCACCATTCAACCTGAAGCAGAGCGCGCTGAAATCCTGGCGGCGCTGCAAGCAGTCGATTATGTGACGATTTTTGACGACCTCACCCCGCAAGCCGTCATCGCCCGCATGCAGCCACAGGTACTTGTGAAAGGTGGTGATTGGGGGCCAAACGCCATTGTCGGCCGGGCCGAAGTGGAGGCGGCGGGTGGGCGTGTGGTTTCAATTCCCGTCGTCGAGGGCTTTTCGACATCGTCGCTTATCCAAGCAGCCGTGAGGGCAGTGACGAGTGACCCGCCCAGGCGGGACGAGTGACGAACAGAATTATGAATAGTGAATGGTGAATGGTCAATTGGGAACGCGGAACTGGTTTTGCGCGCTGCGCCCAAGGCGTCTGACTGCTGCACTTCCTCAATTCACAATTCAGAATTTACTATTCACTACCAGAATTGGCCCAGCACCTAGCCCCGATCTTTCAAAGGCTCAAAGCTGACGGCTGATAGCCGAGCGCCGAGATCTGACAACGGACAACTGACTGACAACTGACTACTGACGTCCTTCACATCAATGCCTAATTCGCAGTCGCTTCTGCATCCCATTCTCGAGCACGCTGCTTTTCGCAGCGCCTTACGAGCCCTGACTGCTGACTCATCCGCAGCACGGTCGCCGGTGACTATTTCCGGCTTGACAAGCTCCACCAAGGCGCTGGTGGTGGCGGGAGTTGCCCACAAACTGTCTCGCCCGGTGGTTGTCCTGACTTCGGATAACGAGACCGCAGCCCATCTCCAGCGCACAACCTCAACATTTTGTGCCTGGCTCGAACCACTCTCCAGCCCGGCCGTACTGACGCTCCCGGCACTGGACTGCTCTCCTTACGAAGGTCGTTCCCCACACGCCGAGATTCTCGAACAAAGGGCGGTGACCCTGTGGAACGTGGCGCGAGGGCGGACGCGCGTGTTGTACGTCCCGGTGGCAGCAGCGCCGGGGCGCTTCCGGGAGCGCGCCCTCTACTCTTCCCTTGCGCTGGAACTCAAAGTCGGCGATGAACTGGACCTCGACGATCTCATGGAGCACCTCGGCGGGGTGGGATACGAACGGGGAGAACCAGTCTCCGATGTGGGCCAATTCTCAGTGCGGGGAGGAATCGTGGATATTTTTCCTCCCGAGGCGGAATGGCCCTTCCGCCTTGAATTTTCCGGGGATCAGATTGAATCCCTGCGTGAGTTTGACCCCGATACGCAGCGCTCGCGAAAGCCCGTTCCGGCAGCCTTGCTTCTTCCGCTTTCGGAAATAAGACGCTCCCGCCAATTCTTCGAGAAGCTAATCCGCGCCCTTGAGAAACGGGCCATTCCACGGCGACTGGCGGGGGCCCAAACGAACCCTCCAGTTGAACTCGAACCCGAGTGGGCGAGCGAGTACGCAAATCCTTTCCCGGGATGGGAGTTTTTCGCCCCTCTGGTTGAACCCCACCCCAACAGCCTGTTCGCGTTATTTGACAACCCCATAGTGCTCTGGGACGAGCCCCTGGACCGCAACGCGCAATTGAAGCGATTCCTGGAAGGGTTGGCGTCGGGTTTTGACGAGGTCCGCGACGTCATTCCGCCTCGCCCTAGGCCCGAGGATATCTTCCTCACCGAGCAAGAGTTCCTACAGAGCATTCGGGCAGTGCCACAAATCTATCTCAAAGAACTCTCCTTCGAATTCACGCCAGGGGCAGCGATCGAAGGCCCCTCCAGCGATTCAGAAGCGCATGGAATCGAGCACCGCGAGGACACCCAGAAGACAGCGGCGAGCGCGGCCGGGCAGAGCCCTCCCCTACCTGATTACGGGGCGGCGGGGCAGAGCCCTCCCCTACCCAATCCCGAGCTGGTTCTTCTCACCCAACCCTCCCCGAAATTCCAAGCCGGAGTTAAGGGTTTAGTGGATAGCTTGCGAAGCAATTTAGGGCAAGGCATGTCCGTGGTCCTCGTTGTTCCTACCAGCGGAAAAGCGGAACGGCTGCGCGGAATTCTCACTGAATACGAGATCCCCTTCAGCACCGCGACTCAAGGGAGCATCTCCGCTGAGCCACGCCATGGTGGGGAACTCGGCAGGACTGCCGGTGTGGCACTCATGGCCCACGGCGATCTTTCCGAGGGGTTCGTCATCCCCGATTTGGAAGAAATGTGGCTGGCGGACAGCGACCTGTTCGGAGGATTCGACTGGGCTTCCCGTCGCCGCGAGCACTCCGGGACTCTAGCCTTCATTTCGGGCCTGGGCGATCTTAAGGTGGGCGACTACGTGGTGCATGTTGACCACGGGGTGGGGATCTATCAAGGGCTGCGCCAACTCAGTGTCAGCGGGTCTTTGCGCGACTTCATGCTGCTGACGTATCAGGATGAGGCCAAGCTGTACGTCCCCCTGGAGCGCTTGGATTTGGTGGAGAAGTACCGGTCCAGCGGCGACGGCGTCAAACCCGTTCTCGATCGGCTGGGAGGATCCGGTTGGGAGCGCACCAAGAAACGCGTCAAGCGGGCCTTGCGCGACATGGCGCAAGAACTCCTGCAGTTGTACGCCGAACGGAAGATGTGCGGCGGCACACCCACCAGCCCTGACACCCCCTGGCAGAAAGAGTTCGAAGACGCCTTTGAATTCGAGGAAACCCCCGACCAGTTGAAAGCCCTGGCAGACATCAAGCAAGACTTGGAAAGCCCCGAACCCATGGATCGGGTCCTCTGCGGGGACGTGGGCTATGGAAAAACCGAACTGGCCATGCGCGCTGCCTTTAAGGTCATCCAGGATGGGCGGCAAGTGGCGCTGCTGGCGCCCACCACCGTCCTCGCGTTCCAGCACTACACAACCTTTCAGCAGCGGCTCGCCGCCTTCCCCATGCGCGTGGAAATGCTCAGCCGTTTCCGGCTACCCGCCGAGCAGAAAAAGATCGTGGCCGAGGCCGAGGCCGGCAAGGTGGATGTCCTGATCGGAACTCACCGCCTGCTCTCGAAAGACGTGCACTTCCGCGACCTTGGGCTACTGATCGTCGATGAGGAGCAGCGGTTCGGAGTGGCGGCGAAGGAGAAGCTGAGGAAACTCAAGGCGGGGGTGGACGTGCTGGCGATGTCCGCCACACCCATCCCCCGCACCCTGCACATGTCGGTGGGCGGATTGCGCGACCTCTCCGTCATCGAGACTCCGCCGCGAGGCCGGCTGGCCATTCAAACCACGGTAGCGCCCTTCAACCAGAGCCTAATTCAGTCCGCCATCCTGCAAGAGATGCAACGGGAGGGCCAGGTCTTCTTGGTCCACAACCGTGTGGAGTCAATCTTCAGCATAGCCGCGATCGTGCAACGTCTGGCGCCCAGCGCGCGGATCGGTGTGGCGCACGGGCAAATGGAAGAGAAAGAGCTCGAAAGGGTCATGCTCAAGTTCATGCAGGCCGAGTACGACGTCCTGGTGGCGACGGCGCTGATTGAAAACGGCCTCGACATCCCCCGCGCCAACACCATCATTGTCAATCACGCGGAGCGCTTTGGCTTAGCCGATCTTTACCAGCTTCGCGGCCGGGTGGGGCGGTCGAGCCGCCGCGCCTATGCTTACTTCCTCGTGGCCGCCGAGGAAACATTGACCCCGACGGCTCGCCGGCGGCTGGCGGCGCTGAAAGAGTTCTCGGAGCTGGGCGCCGGCTTCCGCCTCGCGGCCTTGGACCTTGAATTGCGCGGTGCGGGCAACCTCCTGGGCGCCGAACAGCATGGACATTTGAATGCCATCGGCATCGACCTCTACCTGAAGATGCTCGAACAAACCGTCGAAGAACTGAAAGGCGCCCCACAGAAGATTGAGGTCCGCACCACACTTAACCTGGGACTTGATATCAAAATTCCCGACAGCTACGTCGCCGACGAGAGCCAGCGCCTGCGTCTGTATAAGCGGATTTCCAGCCTGGCAACGCCCGAAGCGCGTGCGGAACTCGAAGCCGAGCTCACCGACCGTTATGGGCCCATTCCTCCCTCAGTTTCAAACCTCCTCTCGTATGGACTTCTGAAATCCGCCGCCGAGCAACTTCTAGTGCAATCCATTGAAAGAAAGGCGGAAGATATTTGGATGCGGTTTCATGAGCAAACTCCCCTGGAGCCCAGAAGAATAACCACATTCGTGCGGCGACGCCGTGAAGCGAGCCTTCGACCTGACGGCGTCTTGCGTTTCAGGTTGCGCAACCTGGGGGAGAATACTTTGCAGGAAATCCAAAATGTCTTGCAGGAATTGCAAACCTAGCATTAAGATGACTAAGGCTCGATAGGGTCGAGTGTTTGGGGGAAACAACTCCGGCAGGCGAAACGATATCGAAGATTATAGGGACTTCGGGTTTCGCGAGGGGTTAAAGGAAATGACCAGACGAAGATGGGCTTTACTGGCAGGAGTGGCGCTGGCAACGGGCGTTGCTTGCCTGACCCTACAGGGCGCAAAAATAGTTGAGCGCATCATTGCGCGCGTCAACAGTGAGATCATCACCCAACGGGCGTACGAACAGGAGCAAGAGAAACTCCGCCAGCAACTCGCCCAGCAATACTCGGGCGCCGAACTCGAGGCCCAATATAAAGAACAAAGCAAGAACCTCTTACGCGACCTGATCGACGAATCGCTCATGGTCCAGAAGGCCAAAGATGATGATATCAACGTCGAGACGGACGTGGTCAAGGAGCTCGACGGCATTCGCAAGAAGAACAACTTGGCAACCCTCGAGGAACTGGAGACAGATGTCGAGAAGCAAGGATTGAATTACGAGGACTATAAAGACCAGATCCGCCGCAACCTGTTGATGCGAGAAGTCATCGGCCGCGAGGTAGGCTCCCGGATTCAGTTGTCGCGCGACGACGCGAGGAAATTCTACGAAGCCCACAAGAAGGAATTCGAATCTCCTGGCATGGTGCGCCTCGGACAGATTCTCATCTCCACTGAAAAACGAAAGCCGGAAGAAGCCGAGAAGAGCGCGAACGACGCCCTCGCCGAATTGAAGGCCGGACAACGTTTTGCGGAGGTTGCGAAAAAGTACTCCGACGGGCCAAGCGCTGAGCAAGGTGGCGACGTGGGATTCATGAAGGAAGCATCGCTAGCGCCGGATATCGCTGCGGTGGTTGCTAAGTTGGACGTCAATGAATTTAGCAACCCTATTCAGATTAAATACGGGTATATCATTCTCAAGGTCCAGGAACGATACAGCGCCGGTATTCCCAAATTTGAAGAAGTCGAACAACGCGTCAACGAAGTCCTTTACGACCAGAGAATGCAGCCGGATTTGCGGGAATACCTGAAACGACTCCGCAAAGAAAGCTATATCTACAAGGCCCCCGGATACGTTGACACGGGCGAAGAACGACCAAGCGAAACCCAACTGGCAAATAGAGGGCAATGAAGGAGCGCTTCGTAACCGACCTCAGCCCGGACGCCCAGGTTCGAACCACCTTCCTAGTTCAAGCCCGCGAACGGAAAATCGCCCGCACGGGAAGCGCGTACCTTGACTTGGACCTGCGCGACGCGAGCGGGGTTGTGCGCGCCAAACTGTGGGACTGTGATCGGCATGCGCTGGATTTCGAGGTTGAGGATATCGTGGCGGTGGACGGGGTTGTCGAGGACTACCAGGGGACTCTACAGATTCGGGTGCGCAAGATTTCCAGGTGCTCTCCCGACGACGTGGACCTTTTCGACTACCTTCCGCATTCACGCCGAGACCCTGAGGAAATGTACGTCACACTGCTAGACCGCCTGCGCCGGGTGCCCGAGGGACCTTTGCGAATGCTATTACTTACCATCATGGAAGACCCCTCGATCGCAGAGAAGTACAAGAGGGCCCCCGCCGCGATGAGTTATCACCATGCTTTTCTGGGTGGCCTTCTCGAGCATGTCTTGTCGCTGGTACAACTCGGCGACCAGGTTTGCGACCACTACGAGTTCCTGCGCCGCGACCTGCTGCTGGCCGGGCTGGTGCTGCATGACGTTGGAAAAATTGAGGAGCTGAGTTTCTCTCGTGGCTTCCGGTATTCCACACGGGGACAGTTGCTGGGCCACATTTCGATAGGCCTCGAAATGGTGCAGGAGAAAATGCGTCAGATCCCCGGCTTCCCCGCGGAGTTAAAGGGCCAGATCGAGCACATTATCCTTTCCCACCACGGTAAAGTGGAGTTCGGGTCGCCCAAAGAGCCTGTGTTTCCTGAAGCTCTCGTCGTCCACTTCCTCGACGAGATGGATTCCAAACTGGAAGCGATGCGCGCCCAGTATGCGACTGACCAGGACCGTCCCGGCGATTGGACAGCCCGCAACCCGGCGCTGCGAAGGGAACTCTTGAAGATCGAGAGAGGCTCGCCCGCCTCCTCGAATGGTCCCGATGCGGAAAAACCGTGAGCAACCTGGCGTCACCATCTGACATCCTCAGAATCCTTCCTCATCGTTACCCCTTTTTGTTCGTCGATCAAGTAACTGAATTCATTCCGGGCCAGCGAATCGCGGCCACCAAACGCTTTTCGGTGGACGACGCGGCCCCGCGCGGTTACCTTCCGGCTTCCCCGATCATTTCGGTCGGGATACTGTTGGAATTGGTCACCCAGCTTGGAGCAATCTTGGTTATGGAGCGACCCGAGATGGCCGGAAAAGTGGCCGTGATTCTGCAAATTCCCTCGGCACAACTTATGAAGCCAGTTGAGCCCGGCGATACCCTCCGTGTGGAGGCGGAGGTGATAAGAATCGGCGAGCGTCTGGGTGAACTCCACGGAGCCATCTACCACGCAAGGGAACTCGTGGCCGAGGGGAGAGTGCGGTTCGCGATTGCCGACGCAGCACAAATTGATTTTAGATTTTAGATTTTGGATTCTGCCTGAAGGCCGAATTCTGATTGTCCGGGATTTTAGATTTTAGATTCTAGATTTTGCCTGGGTCCTGATTCGTTATTGCCTGAATCCTGAATCCCGACTCCTGAGCTCCATGCTATTCGAAGAACTGCGAATTCGTGATGTGGTGATCCGGCCGGCCCATATCCTGGCGCCGATGGCCGGCATTACCGACACTGTGTTCCGCCGGTTCATCAAACGATTGGGCGGATGCGGACTGATTATGACGGAGTTCGTGTCCAGCGAAGGAATGCTTCGTCAAAACCTGCGCTCCAAGCGCTACTTGTATTACACCGAGGAAGAAAGGCCAATTTCCGCGCAGCTTTTTGGCGCCGATCCTGACCACCTGGCGGAGGCGGCTCGCGTGATCGAAGAGCTAGGCTTCAACCTGGTCGACCTGAACCTGGGCTGCCCCGCCAAGAAGGTCGTAAAGTGCGGCGGCTCAGGCTTGCTTCGCGACCTCCCGTTGCTCGAGAAGATCCTGCGAAAGATTCGCGCCGCGGTACGGATTCCCTTTACCATAAAGTTCCGCTCCGGCTGGAGTGAGGCGGAGATCGTGGCACTCCAAGTGGCACGCATGGCTGAGGAGTGCGGCGTTGAAGCGCTGAGCGTTCATCCTCGGACGCGCCTGCAAGGGTTCAGCGGGCGTGCCCGATGGCAGATTATCCAAGAGGTGAAGTCCCGGGTGCGCATCCCGGTAATCGGCAACGGCGACGTGGTGACTCCGCCGGACGCCCTTGCCCTTTACCAGCAGACGGGCTGCGATGCCGTGATGATCGGGCGCGCCGCCGCCTCCAATCCATGGATATTCCGCCAGCTTTCGGATTTCTTCCGAAACGGGACATTCACGCAGCCCACCGAGGCTGACCGCTACCAGTTGATCCGTTCCTATTATCAAATGTTGGTGACCGAAGAGGTTCCCGGCGCGGTAGGCAAGATGAAACAGTTCGCAAGCTGGTTCACACACGGAGTCCGCAAGGGGGCAGAACTCCGCAGGTCGATCCAGAGCGCGCGTGGCGCCCGCGAAGTCCTGGATCGAGTCGACCAGTTCTTCAGCCCCTGCGTTTCAGCAGTGACCGAGCCGGAGGAGGTCGCCTCTTGAACTCCAGGGAGGCTTGACTCGCCCATGGACAACTCAGAAAGACCGGCTGGAAGTGAACGACGGGCTCAGAGGCGGCTGAAAACCGCGATGCCCATCCGGGTCCGTGGGGTCGATGCACGGGGAACGGAATTTGAGGAGTCAACGGTGACCGTGGAAGTTAGCCGGCGAGGCCTTTCTTTCCTGACCGAGCTGGAATTGAAACCTCCTGCAACGGTGACGGTAGTAATCCCCGGCCGCGGACCAAGACACCCCGGAGAAGGGGCAACGGACTTCTTTTCGACGGCGGCTGTCGTCCGCATCCTTAAAGAGGCTGACTCGTACCGCGTTAGCCTCCGGTTCATCGGCGCCACCCTGACCACATACAGCGCCGAGACTCCTTAGCAGGACGCTCAAGAAAGGTATTAGTCCGGATTTCTCACCGGGCTAAACCACTTTCCTCGAGCCGCCGGAAGGGCGGGGCTTCAGCCCCGCCGAAAAAGCCAGCTCCAATTTTCTGTCCGTCTCGCGCCCCGCGGTCGCCGCGGCGACCAGCCGCAAGCTGCGCGGGTCGCGAGAGACTGGAATAATCAGGAAGGTCACGTAACGGCGGGGCTGAAGCCCCGCCCTTCCCTTCCGCGGTGAGAAATCCCCGTTAGTATGTCCTTGGGAGCGAAGGAGTCAGGAGTCAGAATAAAGGCTTCGAGGTATCGAGGGGCAGCGGGTTTGCGGTAAACGAACCCCCCGCCACGAGTCACCCGTCACTTCTCTTTTTCAGCGACCCGCTAGGTTCGCTTGGTCTTTTCCATTTGCAACAGGCGATACGCCTCACTGCGAGAGATGCCTCGGGCCTTGGCCGCCGCTTTGAGCGCCGCGCGCTCGTCGAGCCCGCGTTCGGCCATCAACTTCTCGATCTCCCGTTTAATAAGCGAATTCGCAGGACGAGTTTCCCCCGACGCGGAGGCGGTCCCAACCAGGAGGGTTATTTCCCCCCTCATCGTCTTGCCTTTCGCGCGGTCTAACAATCCGGACACCGTCCCACGCAAAAACTCTTCGTGGACCTTGGTCACTTCGCGCGCCAAGACCACTTCGCGGTCCCCCAGAATATCCCGCACATCCCTCAGCATCTCGAGGACGCGATGCGGCGCCTCATAGAAGACCAGGGTCTTGGTTGCTGTTTTTAGCTCTTCCAAGGCCTTCCTGCGCGCCCCTTTCTTGCTGGGCAGGAACCCGAGAAACCTGAAATTGTCCACGGGCATGCCCGACGCAGCCAGCGCCGCCACAAAAGCCGAGGCGCCGGGAACAGGAACCACGGGGATGTTGTGGCGGACTGCCAGATGCACCAAGCGGAATCCCGGATCGGACACCACGGGCATCCCCGCGTCGCTCACCAGAGCTATGTTGTTTCCCTCTTCCAACTTGATGACCAGTTCCGGCGCGCGGGTCATCTCATTGTGCTCATGGTAACTTATGGTAGGAGTTCGGATCTGATAGTGGTTGAGCAATTCCTGCGTCCGCCGCGTGTCCTCGCACGCAATCAAGTCCACTTCCTTCAGGATGCGGATCGCGCGCAGCGTAATGTCCTCCAGATTCCCAATGGGTGTCCCAACAACAAAGAGCCTGCCCTTAGAACCGTTCGTGGAATCCTCCAGAGGGTCCATAAGTCCTGGCTTGGTCGAAATAGATCGTCGCGGCATAGGCGTCAAGGGTCAATTACGACTTCAAGTGTATCAACTAGCTCAGGCAAAGACAACGGAGAGTTAGGACATGACCGCGAAATTCGCGTTTTGACGCCGGAGAAGCTGGCCTATATAATTACTAGTAGGGGTTTTTGCAAGGAGGTTAAATTGCCGCTTTACGAATACGCGTGTACGCAGTGTGGACAGCGCACCGAGAAAATCCGGAGGTTTTCCGATCCTCCACTGACCAAGTGTGAGAAATGTGGAGGCAAGCTAAAGCAGCTCGTGTCTCGGTCTGCCATCCGGTTCAAGGGGAAGGGCTGGTATGTGACGGATTATGCCAGGAAACCCTCCACCGCCACTGCGAACAGCGCCGCAAGCTCTGATAATGGGGGCAAAGAAAAAGGCCCTGAAGGCGCTAAGAAGGAAGTTCTCCCCGCCAAGACATCCAAAGATAAGCCCGTCGCTGAAAAGAGCCATTGACGAGCGGGATTCAGGATTCAGGAGTCAGTAGGCGGCCCGCGCGGATTGCGTTCTGTCCCCACCTACCACCTACTACCTACCCCCTCCTGACTCCTCTTTCAGAGTTTAAGTGACTTGAGGTATTTGCGGAAGGCGCTTCCAAGGTCTGGCCGCTCGAGCGCCAGCTCCACCGTGGCTTGAAGAAAGCCCAGCTTATCACCGGCATCGTACCGCTTTCCTTCAAACACATAGCCGTAGACCGGTTCCTTTTCGAGCAAGCGCCGCAGCCCATCCGTTAGTTGGATCTCGCCTCCCGCGCCAGGCGTCGTGGCCGCAAGCTCATGAAAAATGGTGGGGGTGAGGATGTATCGGCCTATGACCGCCAGATTCGAAGGCGCCTCGCGAGGACCCGGCTTTTCCACCATGTCCTCGATTCGGTAGAGCCGACCGTGCCATTGAGGGTCCGCTACAAGCTGGCCGCGAATGATGCCGTAACTGCCCACCGCTTTGCGCTCCACTTTCTGTATGGCGATGACGCTTCTGCCGTAGTGCTCGAAGACCTCCAACATTTGCTTCAGGCAAGGCACCGGGTTAACTATCACATCATCGGAGAGCAGGACAGCAAATGGCTCTTCGTCAACCACGTCGCACGCGGTGAGAATGGCATGGCCCAGGCCGCGTGGGATCTGCTGGCGAACATACACAAAGCGCAACAGCCCTGAAATCGAGCGCAACTGCTCCCGAAGTTCTTCCTTCCCTCTTCCGGCCAACTCCTGCTCGAGCTCCGCCGACAAGTCAAAGTGGTTCTCGATGGCCGTCTTTCCCCGCCCGGTTACGAATATCACCATCGGGATGCCGGAAGCGGCAACTTCTTCAACCGCATACTGCACCAGAGGCTTATCGACGATGGGGAGCATTTCCTTGGGCTGCGCTTTGGTGGCCGGCAGGAACCGCGTGCCAAGACCGGCAACAGGCAGAACCGCTTTACGAATCTTCATGAGCACCTCAGCCTCTCGCACGATGAGCAAGCTTCGCAATGGGCACAGTGTAGCGCCACAGTCCGAGTCGCGTCAACGCAAGGATTCGGGCAAGGATTCAGGATTCGGGATTCAGGATTCAGGAGTCAGTGGTCCGTCGTCCCGCCGCGGCGGGTCCGTGGCCAGCTCCCAGGCCTTGAAAAACCGGGCCTAGGTGCTGGGCCAATTCTGAATAGTGAATGTAAATTCTGAATTGTGATTTGAGGAAGTGCGGCAGTCAAACGCCTTGGGCGCAGCGCGCAAAGCCAGTTCCCCGTTCCCAATTCACCATTCACCATTCACTATTCATAACTTCTTCCCACTCTCGCGCCTATGCTAGCATCTAGGGTGAGGATTTCGAAATGTTAGTTCTTGGCATCGAATCCAGTTGCGACGAGACCGCGGCAGCCATCGTGGCGGATGGCGCGAAGATTCTCTCGAGTGTTGTCGCCTCGCAAATCCCCACTCACGAAAAGTATGGTGGGGTTGTCCCCGAGCTGGCTTCACGCGAGCATCTGCGCAAGATCGAGCCAGTCGTCGACGAGGCCTGCCAGCGCGCGCGAGTCGGAATACGGGATGTGGAAGGCGTCGCGGTAACGGAGGGACCAGGCTTGGTCGGGTCGCTCCTGGTCGGCCTGGTCTATGGCAAAGCCCTTGCCCTCGCGCTGGCGAAACCGCTGGTGGGCGTGAACCACCTGGAGGGTCACATCCACGCCGTTCTACTCGAAAACAAGATGGCACGCCTCACAGGGGACCCGGTCGAGGAGGCAAACCTCCCGTCCGTTTCCCTGGTCGTCTCCGGCGGTCACACGAGCTTGTTCCTGGTTGAGGATGGTGGCCATCCGGCCAATTCCCATCCTGTCTTCAATTACAAGCGGCTAGGACATACACGTGATGACGCCGCCGGTGAAGCTTTCGACAAAGTCGCGAAACTGCTGGCACTGGGCTATCCCGGCGGACCGGTCATTGACCAACTGGCTCCCTGGGGGGATGCGGAAGCGGTCGATTTCGGCCGCATCAAGATGAAGGGCAACCCGCTGGACTTCAGCTTCTCCGGGCTCAAGACCGCCGTCTTCTACCGCGTCCGCGGCACCCCGCTCGCCCTCGAGGCCGAGCAGCGACGCGCCTGGCGCAAAACCAGCGAAAGCGCCCGTGCAGACGAACTGCGCGCTCATTGCTCGCCCCAGACACTTGACCTCATCGCCAGCTTCCAAAACGCCGTGGTCCGCGACCTCCTCGAGCGCACCCTGGCTGCGGCGGACGCCTCGCGAGTTGACTCGGTTTTTGTTTCCGGGGGAGTTGCCTGCAATTCCCTTCTGCGCGCTCGCTTCCTCGAAACCTCCAGGGCACAAGGATTTCGACTCTTCTTCCCTTCCCCCGCCTTATCCACCGACAACGCCGCGATGATTGCCGCGGCGGGATACTACAAGCTGAAAGCCGGACAACGTGCGGATGCGACCCTTACAGCGCATGCCTCACTTCCACTCGGGACGTAGCAGGAGGATTCAGGAGTCAGGATTCAGGATTCAGGGGTCAGTAGGCAGCAATTGGAGATTGCATTCTGCCCCCACCTACCACAAACTGCCTACCCCTTACTGATAACTGGCCACTGCTGGCTGCCTTTGAAAAGCCGCAGGTTCAGAGAACGGGACCTACGCTACGGTTGGTGGAGCCATCGGTTTTTCTCCTGAATCCTGACTCCTGAATCCTGAATCCTGTAAAATGGTAATTCTTTTGCCAGCTTCTGCGGCTCAAGCTGACTCTTCTTATGCGCTTCGGTGTTGACACAGGCGGGACATTCACGGACTGCGTAGTCCTCGAGCAAGGCAAAGTTAAGATCCTCAAGGTCTTTTCCACGCCCGAGGACGCATCGCGTGGCATTCTGGAGGGCGTCCGCCGGCTGGCCGAGTCATTGCAACCCGCTGGCCCGCTTGAGATCATTCACGGCACGACAGTAGGCACGAACAGCTTGCTCGAGCGGCGCGGCGCACGCGTGGCGCTTGTCACCACCGCAGGGTTCGAGGACCTCATCGAGATCGGCCGGCAGGCGCGCCCGCGGCTTTACGACCTCGACGCCCGGCTGGCTCCGCCCCTTGTCTCGCGAGCTCTGAGGTTTGGCGTCAGGGAAAGAACGGCAGCGGACGGCACGATTCTTCAGAAGCCTTCAGCAGCCGCAATCGCAAGGCTGAAAAGTAAGCTCAAGGGTTTGCGTGCCGAGTCGATTGCTGTTTGTTTCCTCTTTTCGTATCTCAATCCCGCGAACGAAGGAATGGTGGCGCGAGCGCTGAAAGAGCTGCAATTGCCCATCTCCGTATCCCACGAGATTCTCCCCGAGTTCCGCGAATACGAACGGCTGGCCACGGTCGTAATAAACGCCTTCCTGGCCCCTAGAATGGGGGAATACCTCAAGCGGCTCGAACGCGGTGTGGGAGGCGATGTAGTAGGGCCGAACGGCGTTCGGCCCTGCGGCGAGCGCCGCTCGCCCCTACCTTACGGCGACGCGCCCGGCCGGGTCTACGTGATGCAATCGAGCGGGGGCATTACAACGGCGGCGCGAGCCGCCCGTGAGCCCGTGCGGACTATCCTCTCCGGACCCGCCGGGGGCGTTGTGGCGTCCACATGGCTTACCCGGCAGCTTGGGATTTCGCGCGCCATAAGCTTCGACATGGGTGGCACCTCCACTGATGTATGCCTGATCGACGGCCAGCCTCGCACCACCAACGAAATCGCCGTGGGCGGCTTGCCGGTGGCTGTTCCCGTCCTGGACGTTCATTCGGTGGGCGCCGGCGGCGGGTCGCTCGCGCGCCTGGACGCAGGCGGCGCCTTGCGCGTCGGCCCGCAGAGCGCCGGCGCAAAACCCGGCCCTATCTGCTACAGAGGCGGCGGCGCCCACCCCACCGTGACCGATGCCAACTTGTTGCTTGGCCGCCTTGACCCGGACCACTTCCTGGGTGGTGAGTTCCAGCTCGACCTCCGCGCCGCAGAACGGGGCTTTGCAGACTTCCTGCATCGCCATTCGCGCAGCACTGGCTTTAAGACTGTGCCGGAACTCGCCGCCGGCATCGTGGCAGTCTCCAACGCCACCATGGAAAAAGCTCTGCGGGTCATCTCTGTGGAACGCGGCCACGACCCAAGAGAGTTTGCTCTCATCTGCTTCGGCGGCGGTGGGGGACTGCACGCCGCGGACTTGGCGCGCTCGCTGCGGCTGCCCAAAGTGGTAGTGCCTCAGAACCCTGGCGCATTCTCTGCTCTTGGAATCCTGCTGTCTGACGTCATCAGGGATTCCGTCCGGTCTGTTCTCTTGTCTGTACCCGAGGAAGGGAGACATTCTTCGCAGCGCTGGGCGGAGTTCTGGCACGACCTCGGAAAGCGTTTCGCAATTCTCGAGCGCGTGTCGCGAGCGGAACTTCAGCACGAAGGATTTCCGGCCGAACTAGCACGCGCGGAGCGGCGACTGGATCTCCGCTATGCAGGCCAGTCCTACGAGCTCTCGGTGCCTTTTAGGACAGATTTTCGCCGGTTGTTCCACCAGGCACACGAAAAAGCCTATGGTTATGCGCATCCCGGCCGGACCATGGAGATCGTCAACCTGAGGTCAAGGCTCGTGATCAGAATGCCGAAGCCGCGCCTGCGTCCTTCCGCACGCAAGGCGCGCAGCCTCACGCAAGCTGCCCTACTCAAGACCAAAGCCGTCTGGTTCGGCGGAAAGCCGCTCCAGACCCCAATTTACGACCGAGAATATCTTGAGCCGGGGGCGAGACTCCAGGGGCCAGCCGTGATCGTCGAGTACAGTTCCACCACGGTGGTTCCCCCGGACTTCGAGTGTTACGTAGATGAGTATTTGAATCTGCTCCTGGAAAGGAACTAGTCTGCGCAGGATTTTGGCAGGATGCTGAAAGAGCTAAGGCGTCAGTGGTCCGTTGTCCGTTGTCCCGCCGCGGCGGGTCCGTGGTCCGTAGTCCATGGTGAGTTGTTGCGGATCCGTGGCGCGCTCCGCCCTGAAACCTGACACCTGGCACCTGAAACCGTTTTTTGGCTCGTCACTTGTCACTCGTCACTCGTCACTGCTCTTAGCGATGCGTATCGACCCGGCAGAACTCGAGATCTTCAAGAACCTCTTTCACTCGGTGGCGGAGGAGATGGGGGCCGCACTGCGCCGGTCCGCCTTTTCGCCGAATATCAAGGAACGCAGGGATTATTCCTGTGCTGTGTTTGACGGCAAGGGCCGCGTGGCGGCGATGGGCGACCACATGCCGGTTCATTTGGGCTCCATGCCCATGTCCGTTGCGGCAGCCCTGGAAGCCCTCGAGCTCGCGCCGGGCGACATCGCCATGCTCAACGATCCCTACGCCGGCGGCACTCATCTGCCGGACATAACCCTGGTGATGCCCGTCGTGCCACCCCACAAGACCACCGCCAATCCTGGGCGGAAGCGGCAGCCTGTCTTTTACGTCGCCAATCGCGCCCACCACTCCGATATCGGCGGCGCACAGCCAGCCTCGATGGGCTTGAGCGAGGACATTTACCAGGAAGGCTTGCGGATTCCGCCGGTGGCGCTGGTTCGGGAAGGAGTCGTTCAGAGCGATGTGCTGACTTTGCTGCTCGCCAATGTGCGCACACCTGCCGAGCGCGAGGGCGACCTGATGGCCCAGGTGGCAGCCTGCCGGCTGGGAGAGCGCCGCTTGATAGAATTGCTCGAAGCGTATGGCGTCCCCAAAATCCGCTTCTGCCTCGAGGCTCTACAAGCCTACTCGGCGCGACTGATGCGGCAAGCCCTCCGGCAAATCCCCGATGGGACATATGCCGCCGAGGATTTCCTGGACGACGACGGGTTCAGCGATAAACCTGTGCCTCTGCGCGTGTCGATCCGGGTAGGGCGCGGCCAAGCCACTGTAGATTTTGCCGGCAGCTCTCCCGCCTGCCGCGGAAGCGTCAACGCGGTCATGGCGATTACAATTTCCGCCGTCTTCTACGTTTTTCGCTGCCTGCTCGGAGAGGAGGTGCCCGCCTGCGCCGGCTTGATGGAACCCATCGAAGTACGCGCTCCCGTCGGAAGCGTGGTGAATGCGCAGCCTCCCGCGGCTGTGGCTGCGGGCAATGTTGAGACCTCGCAACGCATCGTGGACGTGCTGTTGCGGGCGCTGGCCAAAGCGCTTCCTCACAGGATTCCAGCCGCCAGCTCGGGGACGATGAACAACCTCTCTTTCGGCGGCGTCGACCCACGCACCGGCGAACCCTTTGCCTATTACGAGACGATTGGCGGGGGAATGGGCGCCCGTCCGACAGCGGATGGTTTGAGTGGAGTCCACACCCACATGACAAACTCACTCAATACCCCCATCGAGGCGCTCGAAGCCGCGTACCCGGTGCGCGTGCGGCATTACTCGCTGCGCCGCGGCTCAGGCGGCCAAGGGCGTTTCCGTGGGGGTGACGGAATCATCCGTGAAGTCGAGTTCCTTACGGACGTTCGCGGTAGTATTCTCTCTGAACGCCGCCGATTCCAACCTTACGGGCTGGCCGGTGGCAAGCCCGGCAAGGCAGGAAAGAATGAGCTCATCCTGCCGGGTCGTACTTTAAAGCTCTCTTCAAAGGCTGTCTTCAACGCACCGCAAGGTAGCGTCCTGAGAATTGCAACACCCGGAGGCGGAGGCTGGGGGAAGAGAAGGATTCGGGATTCAGGATTCAGGAGTCAGGGGCAAGCGTAGCGCAGGTCCCGTCCCGCCCTGCGGGAGACCTGCGGCTTCACCTGTCGTAGCGCAGGTCCCGCTTTCTGGACCTGCGGCTCTTCAAGGGCAGCCAGCAATAGTCAGTTATCAGCAGGGCGTAGGTTGCAGGGGGCAGGTCATAGGCAGTAGGTGGTAGGTGGGAACAGGGTGCAATCTCCAAATGCCGCCTACTCACTCCTGAATCCTGAATCCTGACTCCTGAATCCTGCTGAAATGAACCGGGAGCCCACAGGGTTCCCTCACCAAAGGGAGGAAAAATGGAAATAATTGATCGGCGAGACTTCATGAAAACCATGGCGGGAGCTGCGGCGCTAGCTGCCCTGGACACGAAAACGGCATCTGCGTCTGAGTCGGGACCGCTGCTTCTTTCTACCTGGGTCCACGGGAAACCGGCGAACGAACGCGCGGCAGAAGTCTTCAAGAGTGGTGGAAGCCTTCTGGATGCGGTCGAGAAAGGAATCAACGTTCCGGAGAACGATCCGAAGGTCATGAGCGTTGGCTACGGCGGCCTTCCCAACGAAGAAGGAGAAGTGGAGCTTGATGCCGCCATCATGGATGGGACGCGCCATCACGCCGGCGCGGTTTGCAGCCTCCGTCACATCAAGAATCCGATTTCTGTAGCGCGACTGGTGCTCGAAAAGACCCGGCACACCACGCTGGCGGGCGAGGGGGCTTTCCGCTTCGCGCTCAAAATGGGATTCGAACCGCAGTCGCTCCTCACCCCCGAGAGTCTCAAGAAATGGATGGATTGGAAATCCGACCCCCACAGAAAGACTTATTGGGTGACTTCCGAAACCCACGACACCATCGGCATGGTCGGGACCGACGGAAATGGCCACGTGGTCTCGGGGTGTTCGACTTCAGGGCTGGCGTGGAAACTCCCCGGCCGCGTGGGAGATTCTCCCCTGGTTGGTTGCGGTGTCTATGCCGACGACAACGTGGGAGCCGCCTCCGCCACCGGCGACGGAGACCTGATGACCAACTACTGCACCAGCATTTCGATTGTGCACTACATGGCGAGCGGCATGTCTCCCCAGGATGCCTGCCTCGAGTTGTTGCGCCACATGGTGAGGACGGACCCCAGGAATAAAGATGGAGACTGTTGTGTGATCGCCATCAACAATCGCGGCGAAATCGGAGCGGCTTCCATGAGGTCCCCGTATCGGCTGAAGTATGCGCTGTGGATGAACGGCGAGAGTAATCTGCTGGACGCCGTCGCCCTGTATTAACGGCTCGGAAAGTAGCGCAGACCTGTTTTTCAAGGTCTGCGGCTTTTCTCGCCGGTCGTGCCCAAGGGCCGCGGACCTACAAAACAGGTCCGCGCTTGTATCTTTGCTTCGCCGCTGATTTCGGGTGTAAAACAGTCCCTGGAGTTAGCGGTGTCCGGCGGCGGAGGCCGATCTGCGCTGAGGCCGGGAGGGAACTCCCGAGCCTGTCGGGTAGATAG
>JBEKIZ010000025.1:0-60170 GCA_050011515.1 Terriglobia bacterium
ATCTTCTGGAATATTACGAGAGTGAACTTAGCTTCCTCCGGCAGATGGGAGCGGAGTTTGCCGAGAAGCATCCCAAAATTGCGGCGCGCCTGCAATTGGATGCCAACCGTTGTGACGACCCGCATGTCGAGAGGCTGCTCGAGGGTTTTGCATTCCTCGCTGCCCGCGTTCACCTGAAAATCGACGATGAGTTTCCCCAGATCACGGAGGGGTTGCTCAGCGTTCTCTACCCTCATTTTCTCAGGCCCATCCCTTCGATGACGGTGACGGAGTTCCATCTGGATCCCGAGCAGGGTAAGCTCACCACCGGCTTGAAGATTCCCCGCGGCTCGATGATCTATTCGCGGCCCGTGGAGGGAGTGCCCTGCAAATTTCGCACGGGCTACGACGTGACCCTCTGGCCCATTGAGGTTGCCGACGCGAAGTGGTTGACCCCTGACAAGCTGAATCCTCCCTTGCGCGCCCCGGAGGCGGTTGCGGCCTTGCGGCTGGAACTTCGCTGCCTTTCCG
This sequence comes from Terriglobia bacterium, assembly GCA_050011515.1. GTDB lineage: Bacteria > Acidobacteriota > Terriglobia > UBA7540 > UBA7540 > CAVROP01. The sequence goes on from JBEKIZ010000025.1 coordinate 511, forward strand.
ATGTCAGCTTTGACAAACTCCAACTCCAGTCGTTGCGCTTCTTCCTGAATGGTGAAGGAGATATTGTACAAACTCTCTACGAATTGCTCTGCAACAATTGCACGCAAATCGTGCTGAGAGACCCTAAAAACAGCCGCAAGCCTCCGGTCACACTGCCCGTGGACTCTTTGCGGCCCATGGGGTTCTCCGAAGAGGAATCCATGCTGCCGTACCCCCGGAGGTCCTTTGTGGGTTACAGGCTTCTTCAGGAGTACTTTTCGCTGCCAGAGAAATTCTTCTTTTTTGAACTCCAGGGGCTGGATCGACTAGCGCAAGCGGGCATGGGCGGACGCGCCGAGATCATATTTCTCATTGCGCCCTTCGAGGTCAACCACCGGCAGCAAAGATTGGAAGTTGGTGTCAATGCCAAAACGATCCGTTTGGGATGCTCTCCGGTCATCAATTTGTTTCCTCAAACGGCGGAACCAATCCTGTTGACCCAAAGCCGCTCGGAGTACCCTATCGTGCCGGATGCGCGGCGCAGGAATGCCACGGAGATTTTTTCGGTAGATGAGGTCCTCAGTTCGAATCCCCAGACCCATGAGATTACTTATTACCAGCCTTTCTATGCTTACCGGCACCGGACTTTAAAGGACAAGAGTCAAACCTTCTGGCACACCACGCGTCGGCCCTCGAAGAGGAAGGGTGATGAAGGCTCGGAAGTGTACCTGCACTTGGTCAACCTCTCCTCGCGGGCTTCCTTGCCTGATGCTGAGACCATAACTGTCCGGTGCACGTGCACCAATCGTGACATCCTGGCGCGCTTGCCATTTGGGAACGAAAGTGGCGATTTCGAAGTCGAGGGACTTGGATCTATCAAGGGCTCGGTGGCCCTGCGCAAGCCCACCGCAACCGTTCGGCCCCCGATGGGGAGGGGCGCGCTCTGGCGCCTTATTTCGCACCTGGCCTTGAACTACCTTTCCATCGTGGAGGAAGGGAAGGAGGCGTTCCAGGAAATCCTCCGCCTGTACAACTTCTCGGATTCTGTTGACCTTGAAAAACAAGTCGGGGGAATCGTGCGCCTGGATAGCCAGCGTCACTTCGCGCGCATCATTTCGGAAAATGGCATATCCTTCGCGAGAGGGACACGGGTTCAGATGGAGTTCGACGAGGACGACTTCGTGGGTGGAGGAGTGTTCCTATTTACCGCGGTGATTGAACGTTTCCTGGCGTTGTACGCATCGCTCAATAGCTTCAGCCAGCTTGTCGTCAAGACGCGCCAGCGGAGGGAGGTGTTGAAAGAATGGCCACCCCGAGCCGGCCAAGCGATCTTGATGTAAGCAAGTCGCCGTTGGAAGAGCAGCTCCGCAACGAGCCTTATCTCTTCGAGTTTTTCCAGGCCGTGCGCCTGCTGGAGCGCTTCCTCCCCGACAAGGTGGGGGTGGGCAAGTTCGCTCCGCCCTCGGCGGAAGTGGCCCGCTTCCAGGCTAATTCCACACTTGCCTTTCCGGCCAGCGAGATTCAGGCCCTGACCTGGCCAGAGAAGGGCCCCGTGAAAATGAAAGTCAACTTCATGGGGTTGACTGGGCCGGAAGGCGTGCTGCCGGCCAATTATACGGTCTTGTTGGTGGAAAGGGCGCGGGCGGGCGATTCCTCGGCAGTCGATTTATTCGACACTTTCAATCACCGGATCATCTCCCTTTTCTTTCAGGCCTGGGAAAAATACCGCTTCTGGATCGCCTATGAGCGCGGCGAGCGCGACCAGTTTTCACATCACCTGCTGGATTTGATAGGCCTCGGCACCCCCGCCCTGCAGGATCGGCAGGTGGTGGCGGATGACTCTCTGCTTTATTATTCGGGTCTGCTGGCGCAGCATCCGCGCTCTGCGGTGGCGCTCGAACAGATTTTGAATGACTACTTCGAAGTCCCGGTTGAGGTGGAACAATTCGCGGGTGGCTGGTACCGGCTTGATACCAATACCCAATGCTGCCTCGAAGGCAGGAGCCGTTATTCCGAACAACTGGGAGTGGGCGCGGTCGTGGGCGATGAGGTCTGGGACCAGACAGCACGCGTCCGCATAAAAATCGGGCCCTTGTCGCTGGCCCAGTACAAGGAATTCTTGCCCACGGGTTTGGCCTTCGAGCCGTTACGCGTGCTGACGCGCTTCTTTTCGAATGACGAGTTTGATTTTGAAATTCAGCTTGTCTTGAACCGTCATGAGGTCCCGCGTTGTGAACTTGGCGCCGACGTGGAAACTGCGCCTAGACTGGGCTGGACTACCTGGGGCAAAACCAAAGAGATGACGAGAGAGGTTGCAGACACTATATTGCAACTTTGGGAGACAAATGCATATGGCATTGAACCTAAAATCGTTAATCGGAAAGCTAAATGAGTTAACGCGCAACGCACTTGAGTCGGCCGCCGGCTTGTGCTTGTCCCGGACGCACTACGATATCGAGGTGGAGCATTATCTGCTGAAGCTTTTGGAGCAGGCGGAGGGCGACTTTGCTCGCATCACCCGACATTTCGGCGTCGACAAGTCCCGGCTCTCCACCGAGTTGAACTGGAGTCTGGACAAGCTCAAGACCGGCAATGCTCGGACCCCTGCCCTAAGCCCTTCCGTGGTGAAAATGATGACAGAGGCGTGGACCATCGGGTCTATCGATTACAGCGCCGGGCAGGTCCGGACCGGTTTCACCATCCTCGCCCTTACCACCAACGATGAGCTGCGCAGGCTGGGCCGTGAGATAAGCAAGGAGTTTCAGAAAGTCGACGGTGATGTTCTACGCAAAGACTTCCTCTCGATTGTGGAAGGCTCTGCCGAACAAATGGCGACAAGTGTGGCGGCGCCAGCCGGCGCTCCCGGCGGACCCCGGCCCGCAGGCGCCGGCAAGACGGTAAATCTCGATCAATTTACCATCAACCTCACCGAGAATGCGAAGGCCGGCAAGATTGATCCGGTACTCGGAAGAGATATGGAAATTCGGCAGATCATTGACATCCTGATGCGCCGCCGGCAGAACAATCCCATTCTCACCGGCGAGGCTGGGGTGGGAAAGACCGCGGTCGTGGAAGGCTTCGCCCTGCGGGTCGCCAAAGGCGATGTGCCGCCCCCGCTTCGTAATGTCATGATTCGCTCTCTCGATCTGGCCCTTTTGCAGGCGGGCGCGGGCATCAAGGGTGAATTTGAGAATCGGTTGAAAGGATTGATCGAGGAGGTCAAGGCTTCGCCGATTCCCATCATCCTCTTCATCGATGAGGCCCACACCATGATCGGCGCGGGTGGCCAGGCCGGCCAGAATGACGCCGCAAACCTGCTAAAACCCGCCCTGGCTCGCGGCGAATTGAGGACCATCGCTGCCACAACGTGGTCCGAGTACAAGAAGTATTTTGAAAAGGACGCGGCCCTGGCGCGACGTTTCCAGGTCGTCAAGGTGGAAGAGCCCATCGAAACCCAATGCGCGGTAATGTTGCGGGGAATAATTCCTGCCCTCGAGAAACATCATAAGGTCCGCATTCTCGACGAGGGCTTGGTTGCAGCCGTGAAGTTCTCGCATCGCTACCTGGCTGGCCGCCAGCTTCCCGACAAGGCTGTAAGCGTTCTGGATACCGCTTGTGCGCGCCTTGCACTCGGCCAGAGTGCTATGCCTCCCGCCATCGAGGATGCTACCCGCCAATTGGACGACTTGGAAGTCCAGCAACGAATCCTGGAACGTGAGAGTGCCCTCGGCGCAGACCACACGGAACGCCTGGAACAGATTGCAAAACAGAGGGCGGAGGTTGAGGGCTGCCTGAAAACGCTCCGCGAACGGTGGACCAAAGAGCACGAACTGGTGTCGAAGATCCGGGAGCTGCGCGCCCAGGTCGAGGCGGCGGTTTCCGGCGACGGCCATGGTGCGGCGTCTACGGCCAAACCTGCACCGGAGAGTGCTGCTCCAGCCTCCCCAACCGCTGCGGCTAAGCCTCCGGCCGGAGCTGCCGCTCCGGCCCCCGCGACCGCTGCCACCGAACCTGCCCCGGCTCGCGACCCAGAGGCTTTGCGAGCGGAACTCGCGAAATTGGACGCGGAACTGGCAGCATTACAGGGCGAAACGCCGATGATGAGGGTGGCTGTCGACGCCCAAATTGTGAGCGAGGTGATCTCCGCGTGGACAGGAATTCCGGTGGGCAAGATGCTCAAAGATGAGATTTCGACAGTCCTGACGCTCAGTGCTCACCTCGGAAAACGGGTGATTGGCCAAACCCATGCCCTGGATATCATCGGCCAGCGGATTCAGACCTCGCGGGCCAGTCTGGATGATCCCAATAGGCCGATCGGGGTCTTCATGCTTATCGGGCCGAGCGGCGTGGGTAAGACGGAAACCGCGCTGGCCCTTGCGGATCTGCTTTACGGGGGAGAGCATAACCTGATCACAATTAATATGTCCGAGTTTCAGGAGCCGCACACCGTTTCGACTTTGAAAGGCTCGCCTCCCGGATACGTCGGCTATGGTGAGGGTGGGGTGTTGACTGAAGCTGTCCGCCGCCGGCCGTATTCAGTCGTCTTGCTGGATGAGGTGGAGAAGGCGCACCCCGATGTCCTCGAGCTTTTCTATCAGGTGTTCGACAAAGGCATGATGGAAGATGGCGAGGGTCGCGAAATCGACTTCAAGAATACCATCATCATACTGACCACCAATGCTTTAACGGACCGAATGATGAAGCTCTGTGCTGATCCGGAGACCATGCCAAGCCCTGAGGGCGTTGTAAAGGCGCTGAAGCCGGATCTGAATAAGACCTTCAAACCGGCATTTCTGGGCCGTATGGTGGTGATCCCTTACTACCCGATCCGCGATGAATCGCTGAAACAGATCGTGGTCTTGAAGCTGGGGAAGATCCAGCGGCGTATACAGGAAAACCATAAGATCCAGCTTACCTATGACCCGAGCTTGGTCGATGCGGTGGCCAGCCGCTGCACTGAAGTCGAGAGCGGGGCTCGAAATGTGGACAATATTCTCACTAACACGTTGCTCCCGGATATCTCGCAGCAGTTGTTGGGACGCATGTCGGAAGGCGAGAAGATAAGCGCCCTTCACGTGGGCGTCGGCCCGGATGGCGCGTTTGTGTACAACTAAAACGTGTGAGGATGAACGGCGAGGGAGAGTCAATCTATGAGCAATTACACTCAAGATGGTGGGCTGTTTAAGATCGACACTCCGCTGGGGAAAGATGTCTTGCTGCTGAGAGGTTTCAAGGGCACAGAAAGCGTCTCGCGCCTCTTCAGGTTTGAGCTCGACCTCCTGTCCGAGAACTCCGCAATATCTTTTCCAGATATCATCGGCAAGAACGTGACCATCTCTTTGAAACAACCCGATGAATCCTATCGGTACATCAATGGCGTCATCAGCCGCTTTGCACAGCATGCGACTGAAGAACAGTTTACGTCGTACAGTGCCGAAATGGTGCCCTGGCTTTGGCTTCTGACCCTAAATGTGGATTGTCGCATTTTCAAAAACAAGACCATTCCCGATATCATCACCGAGGTGTTCAACGATCTGGGTTTCAATGACTACACGAACTCACTGCAAAGTTCTTATGATCCGCGAGAGTATTGTGTCCAATACCGGGAGTCGAGCTTTAACTTTGTTTCCCGGTTGATGGAAGAATACGGAATTTTCTACTTTTTCAAGCACCAGCAGGGGAAACACACACTGGTGATGGCGGACTCTCCAACCGCCCACAGTTCCTGTCCCGGGCAAAGCAGTGTTCGCTATATGACAGTTTCGGGGGGCCCCCAAGAGGATGTCATAACCGGGTGGCAAATCGAACAGGAACTGCGCACTGGGAAATACTCTCATACGGACTACAATTTTCAAACACCAAGTACCAGTTTAATAGCCAGCGAGCCCACCGTTTATGAGGTCGGAGGAAACAGCAAATTCGAGATCTACCATTACTCTGGAGAGCATTTGACCAAGGGCGCTGGACAGTCTCTGAGCAAAATTCGCATGCAGGAGGAAGAAGCTCAACACATTGTTGCGCATGGAACGAGCCACTGCCGTATGTTTGTCAGCGGCTGTAAGTTTACCTTGGAAGAGCATCCTCGCAAGGACATGAATACCGATTACGTCCTGACGGAGATACAACACACCGCCGTGACCGACGCCTTCCCTTCGTCGGGAAATCCAGAAGGGGAGTCTTACTCTAATGCCTTCACGTGCATTCCTCTTTCAGTTCCTTTCCGCCCTTTGCGCGTCACCGGGCGGCCCAAGATCAACAGCCTCCAGCCCGCAATTGTCATTGGCCCGAGCGGTGAAGAGATCTCCACGGATCAATTTGGACGGGTTCAGGTTATGTTCCCCTGGGACGCGGACACGCGCGGAACCGGCACGGCTTGGTGCCGCGTCTCGCAGGTTTGGGCCGGCAATAACTGGGGAGCGATGTTTCTTCCCCGGATTGGCCAGGAGGTCCTCGTCGACTTCATGGAAGGCAAACCCGACTTGCCTGTTGTTGTCGGTCGGGTGTACAACGCCGAACAGATGCCGCCGTGGCCCCTGCCAGACAGACAAAACCTCAGCGGCTTCCGGTCCCATAGCACCAAGGGAGGAGGAGAGCACAACGCCAATGTTCTGGCTTTCGACGATACGATAGGCGATGAGGTTTTCTATATGCGCGCCGAAAAGGACATGGCACGGCGCGTGGAAAACGATGACGACCTCGACGTGTTTAATGATCAGACCATTACGATCGCCCGAAATCGTACGGAGTCGGTGCTTGCAGGCAACGAGACGATTAACATTAAGCAGGGCAATCGCGCCGTAACCGTCAGTCAGGGCAACGATTCCCTGGAGGTCAGCATGGGAAGCCAAACCACCACGGCCATGCAGTCAATCACACTTAAGGTGGGCCCGAGCAGCATTGTGCTTACCCCGACGGGAGTGACCATCAAAGGCCCGATGATCGATATCGAAGCTGACGGGATTCTGACGTTGAAGGGTGGACTTACAATGATCAACTAGTGCGTCATGAGGCATGCCAGAAGCCCTAACTCCGGCGATAGAACCGAGAGGCGCCAATTTGGTCAGTTGTTAAGTAAAGTCAACGAGGAGAGGAAGTTGGCATCATGGACAACGCTGAGCCAGCCACAAAATCGGGGACAACCTTAAGAGACCTCTGTGAGCGGGCCGAGCTCAAGGAGGATGCCAAGGCATTGCTGAAAGACGAGCATACGCCGCGGCAGTTTCTCGAGCTTCTTATTGCGAAGGAGCTTTTCCTGGATGCTATCCGATTCCTTGCCTATGCCCTTCCAAAAAGAGAGGCAGTGGGGTGGGGATGCCTTTGTGTGCGCCATAGCCTCGGGACAGAGGATGCGTCAAAGATCTCGGAAGCCCATATGGCAGTGGAGAAATGGGTATCCAATCCTGATGAGCCGAATCGCCGGGCTGCCAAGATTGCGGTTGATAAAGAGGGATTGAAGAACCCTTCAGCCTCTCTGGCACTGGCGGCATTCTTCAGCGGGGGCAGTATCGCACCGGCGAATCTCGCGCCCGTCGCCCCCGCGGACCATTTAACGCCGCAGTTTGTGGCTGGGGCGATAATTATCTCGGCGGTCAAAAACCAGCCGGAGAAAGCGCCTGAAAAGTATCGCGTCTTTCTGCAAAAGGGTATGGCGTTGATGGCCAGGATGCAGTCAGGTCCTAAGCCCGTCTGATTGAACTGGGAGGCGAATAATGGGAATGCCTGCTGCCAGGGTAAGTGATACGCACGTATGCCCCATGGTGACCGGAGTTGTGCCTCACGTCGGCGGTCCCATTCTTCCACCTTGTTGCCTGACAGTCCTCACCGGGAGCCTGCCTCAGGCCCGCGTGACTGACTTGGCGACTTGCGTTGGCCCGCCCGATATGATTGTTTTGGGGTCATTCACTGTCCTGGTAGGTGGAATACCCGCTGCCCGTCTCGGTGACTCGACGGCTCACGGTGGCGCCATTGTGCAAGGCCTTCCAACCGTGCTGATTGGGTAGGCATCACGAGCTGGCTCTTTCCCCACGTCCTGGCATCTGTTCGTCCCGCATTTTTCGGCGCATATCCTGGCACATGTCCTTGTTTCCAACTCCGGGAAGTGGTAAGATTTGGTCATCGAGCTGATAACAAAAGAGGGGAAAAGTGCGCCGTATGGTGCCTCCCACCACGAATTCCGGTCCTTGCAAGGGATGGGAGCTGGATTTCGAAGCGAGGCTTGCGGCCTGTTGGCAGGAACAAACGGGGTGCAGGAGTTTTCCCTCGTTGACTAGGCAACCCATTCGGGCACTGGAAATGCGTTGATGGAGGAGGGCCAGGCTCAGACCTTTCTTGAGCGGTGCGGCGCTTTTACATTTGTACTTCCTCGCCTCTGCATCGAAACGCGGGGGGCGTCTGATCTCACAGCCAAGCTTGGAGACGTGACGATCACCGAAGTGGAAGAACCTTCTTCGACCGGGACATATGCGGGAAAAACCACCAAAGTGGGCGACGCCGTGCGGAATTCTCAATAACGGAATCTGGTCGCAGGAGGCGAGCCATGAGTTTTCAAGTTGGCGACAAGGTTGGGGACTATCAGATCATCGGCGTATTAGGCGCGGGCGGCATGGGAAGGGTATACAAAGTCAAGAATGTGATATCCGACCGCATCGACGCGATGAAAGTTCTGCTCCCGGACCTTGCCCACGAGCCTGATCTGGCCGACCGCTTTGTCCGCGAAATCAAAGTGCTGGCGAGTCTGAATCATCCCAACATTGCCGGGCTCCACACTGCTTTTCGCTTGGAAAATCAACTTCTGATGGTCATGGAGTTTGTGGAGGGGATTACGCTTGAGGACAAACTGAGAAACGGGCCGTTTCCCCTCCATGATGCGATCGATTATGTCTCCCAAGCGCTATCCGCGCTCGGGTATGCGCACTCGCATGGAGTCATTCATCGGGACATCAAGCCTGCCAATATGATGCTGACTCCTGAAAACGTCATAAAGCTGATGGACTTTGGGATTGCGAAAACGAAGACTGATCGCAAGCTGACCATGACCGGCACGACCTTGGGTTCGCTTTACTACATGCCTCCCGAGCAGGTCCAGGGCACTGACCTCGACCCCCGATCGGATCTCTACTCGGTTGGCGTGTCGCTCTATGAGATGGTGACTGGATCTCGCCCCTTCAAAGGCAATAGTGATTACGACCTGATGGTGGCCCAGTTGCAGAAAGCTCCCTTGCCCCCGATCGATATTCAACCCGGATTGCCCAAAGCACTGAATGACATCATCATGATTTCGCTTGAGAAGGACCCGGCAAGACGTTTCCAATCGGCGGAAGCCTTCCGTTTCGCATTGCAGAGTGTAAAGGGTGGGCTCACCAGCTTACCCATTGCATCTGCCCAGGCTGTTATGCCAGGCTTGGCTGGACAGCCTGCCACGCCGAGCGCGGCGCTTTCCGCGACAGGCGTTTTAGGGGCGTATCCTGGCCAACTGGCCGGTGCGCAACTCCAGCCTACGAAACCGTCCCAAGCTGCCATGCCGCCGTCTCAACCTCAAGTGGTTCCGCCTCCGGCAACCTCCAGGAGCTATCGCGGCCTTTACATGACCGTAGGGGTACTGGTCGCGTTTGTTGTGGTCGCGCTGGGGGCAATGCAGTTGCCGCGCCTGTTCAAAGCAAAGGCTGGAGGAGCCGAGCAGGCTGCGCAGCCGCCCGAGAAAAGCACAGAGATGCCAAAAATGACGCCACAGGAGGAGGGCTTGCCGAAGGCTGGGAACAGCCTTCCTTCAAGTGCAGAAAGCCCCAATGGACCTGAGGTGGGCGGGCCAGGAGCGCCGGCCGCGCCAGCCTTAACCGCTCCCCCGGCGGACCACAATCTCCCAACTGCGACTGCACAGGCCACGGTGCCATCGCCCCCGCATCCGACTCCTAGGGGTGTGGCTCGTCCGGCGCCAGCTATCAGCCATCCGCCCACGCTTTGGCTTGACCCCGCCGGTCGCCTCTTGGTTGCGCTGAGTTCGGTCAGTCCCAAGCCGGACGGAAGTTTTCAATTCCACGGGACATTGTTGCTTCCGGTCGCTCAGCCTGGACCGATTCCTCTCGACCGAGGCGCGGAGGTCATCGGGGTAGGATCGAGGAGCCAAGGCCGGACCTCGCTCGCAGTTACGGACCTGGTTATTCAGGGAGTCCGCTACACATTGAAGGATGGACGCGGCATAATGAGCGCCCACACGCCGGGAGCCGGAGGACGGGTGGATTTTAGCCGCAGCCAGCTTCTCGATATGTGGCCTACGGCTACTGCGGTTTATGAGAAGGCGTCCGACCAGACGGGACGACCGGAGTCTCAGAAATAAGAAGTCCACTACTATCAGCATGATATTATGGAATTTCTAATTCAATTACGTTTTGGCCAGTGAAGTCGTAAAGAAATGACTCAGACGAACAAGAGATCATGAGGAGGTTAAACATGCCAAACAAAAGGATCCTGAAAAACTCGGTGGTACTTTTGGTCCTGCTAATCTTTTCTGCGTTCGCTTGGGGCGACCAGAAGAAGACCAGCGCGCCGGCCAAACCCGCCCCGCAAGTGAAAGCTGCCCCGGCACCCAAGTCGGCGCCGAGCCGACCTGCCCCGGGACTTAACAGACCTGCCACAGGGATGGGCAACAAACCCATCACAGGGCTGGGCAACAGACCCGCCACAGGGCTGGGCAACAGACCCGCCACGGGGCTGGGCAACAGACCCGCCACGGGGATGGGCAACAGACCCGCTACGGGGATGGGCAATAGACCCGCCACAGGGATGGGCAGGAACCTCAGCGCAGGGGGTGGCATGGGGCATCCCGGTTCCAGACCCACCACCAGAACCTTCACCGATCGCTCCGGACACCCCGCCAGCGCCACTTTTCGCTCCGGCGGGCGGGTGGCAACGATCCATGCCAATGGGATGGCGATCAATCATGGACTTCGCGGTGGGCGAACCATCGTGGCCGAGCGCAATGGCCGCACCATCGTGAGCACGGGGCGCCGCGGGGGCTACGTGCAGCGTCCATACTTCAACCGCGGCGGCAGGGCGTATTATCAGCGGACCTACGTGGTCGGCGGGCGCTCTTATGCACGGGTCTACCGTGGGTACGATTACCGCGGCGTGCGTTACTATGGCTACGCACCGGGCTACTACTACCATCCGGGCTTTTACGGTTGGGCCTACAATCCGTGGGTGGCGCCGGTTTACTACGGGCCGGCAGCCTGGGGCTGGGCTGGCACGCCCTGGTTTGGGGTCTACGGCGCCTACTTTACGCCGTATCCCGTGTACGCCAACGCTTCGCTATGGCTCACAGACTACCTGATCGCGGCTAATCTGCAGGCTGCGTACCAGGCCAGACTCGACGCCAATGCGGCCGCGGGCGGCGGGGCGGGCCAGGCGCCAGCCGACGAATCCGGAGCGCCGCCCTCCGGCGGTCCGGCGGCCAGCAACCAGACCCCACTGAGTCCGCAAGTGAAACAGATGATCGCGGACGAGGTGCAACAGCAACTCGCGGCCGAAAAGGCCGCGGCTGGCAATCCCCAAGCCGCACCGAGCAGCGCTCAAGTGCCGGACGCGCTGAATCCGGCCGAGCGTGTTTTCGTGGTGGCGACCAATCTCGACGTCACGGCGCCCGCGAGCGGCCAGGAATGCAGCCTGACTCCTGGTGACGTGGTGATGCGGCTCGCGGACACCCCGGACGATAACCAGAACGTTACCGCCAGCATCCAGAGCAGCAAGAGGGGGGATTGCGCCACCGGCCAGACCGTGGCGATCGGCGTCCAGGACCTCCAGGAAATGCACAATCAGTTCCGGGAACAGCTTGATTCCGGACTGAAGACGCTGGCCGACAAGGGCGGCACGGGCGGTCTGCCGAAGGCTCCCGACACCGCTACGACGAACGGAGAGGTTCCACCGCCGACGCCGGACTCTGCGGCAGCGGACCAACTCCAGACGCAGCAGCAGCAGGCCGATCAAACTGAGGCGCAGGCCGCGCAGAACTATCAGTAACCTGGCAGTAGTCTGGCAGCGGCCTGGACCTTCCTTGCTCGCCGAGCGGCATGTGGATGAGGAAGCAGGTCCACTGTTCGCATACGGGGAGCGGCCACGCCGCCGGCGCTCCCCTTTTCCGGTCGACCACGCGCCCCGCGCGAGCATCGCGCGGAGGTTTGAGGTACCAATCTCTCAAGGAGGACATAACCATGCAACGGAAACTTGACACGACCATTTCAGTAATCTCCTTGCTTGTCACGGCGTTGATTCCGCATTCCCTCGCTGCCGGACAAGGGGCCGCTCCGCCTTCGTTGCAGGAGCAGCTTCAGGCGCAGTACAAGCTGGTGAAAATGGGCTCCGACTCCAACGGTCCCACGGTGCTCGAGGAGGGTACGGTACTCGCCATTCAGAAGGGCGGGATCCTGGGGGTGCCGTCGGGGAGCCCCAAACCCTGTCCGTCAAAATATGAGAATGCCAGCCTCAAACCCCCGAGCGGTTGGTGCACGACGGGAAGGGGCGAAGGGGGGAAACACGGCTTCGGCATCCTGAAGAGCCACATCCCGGGCGCCAGTAGCGTGCCCGATTCCAAGACCAACACATCAGACACACGATATTTCAAGGTAGGAGAGAAGGTGTACCCCTCGATCATCGCCGTCGACGTGAAGAATGAGAAAATCTCGTTTGGCGTTGTGGCCTGCGACACCTGCAACCAGACCGATCCGCCCACGTACTACAAGTCCGAGGTGGACTTCCAGTTTGCTAAGGGATACCTGGAGACGGCCGACGTCTCGAAAGTCGAAGATACCATTGGCGAGGTCTTCGCGATCGACACCTCGAATTCCGGAACCGAAGCTCAGCAGCCCGCGGCCCAGCCGGAGCAGCCCGCGCAGGCACAGCCGGCCCCGGCGCAGGCACCGCCCGCGTCAATCCAGTTGGGACAAACAATCGATGAGGTGGTCGCCATTCTTGGCCAGCCGGAGAAGATGGTCAATCTGGGGTCAAAGCAAATCTACGTTTACAAAGACCTGAAAGTCACCTTCGTTAAGGGCAAGGTCTCGGATGTCCAATAAGGTCCGCCTCGGGGCGGGCGGTGCGGGCTACTGCTGCCCGCTTCTCTCAGGCTGCCTGATAGTTCGCGAGATGATGGCTTTTCACTTCGTCCTGACATTCCAGCGTCGCTGAGCTGCATGGAACAGTATACGGGCCAAGCTGACGCAGCACTTAAAGCTCGTTCCCCTGAGGCCGCCAAGAAGTATATGGATCTGGCGGAGCGAGAAATCGAGAAGCTGGAGAAGTTCTTGGGAAGATAGGGGCGCTTTGGAGTGCGGCAGCTTGCTGCCGCTTTTGCGTCTCGAGCTTGCTCGAGCGGCTGCTGTAGCGCTGACCCCGCATCCCGGGGTCAGCAGGATGGGAAAGCAAGAGAATGCCGACCCCGCCTTGCGGGGTCGGCGCTACAAAGCGGCAGCAAGCTGCCGCACTCCAAAGCCCGCCTAGGCGGGCAGAGCAGACTGAGATCCACAATTCTTTGTCGATGTGGGTCCCGCAAGCGCCTAACGGGTAATGGGTTTCTTGTGCGGGGTAACGAAAAATGGACACTCCAACGATTATTAAAGGGCGATATCAGATAAACGAGATCCTCGGCAAGGGCGGAATGGGAGTGGTCTACAAGGCCTTCGATTCCGTCTTGCGGCGCGATGTGGCCATCAAGACCTTGCTGGATGTCTCCGATCCGGAGGCTCTGCAACTCTTCCACCGTGAATACGAAGTTCTTGCCCACATCAACCATCCCAACATTGTTGAGATCATCGACATCGGTGAGTTTGTAGTCGAAGGGGCCGAGAGACCCTACTTCATCATGCCGCTGCTGCCGGGATTTTCGTTGGGCCAGTTGATCAAGACGGCCAGCCATCGCTTGACAGTGGAACGTGCGGTCGACATCATTTCTCAAACTTGCCGGGGACTGCACGCCGCACATGAAAAGGGACTCATCCACCGCGACATCAAGCCGACCAACATCATCGTGTTGGAAGATGATTCGGTGAAGATTATCGACTTCGGAATGGCGCATGTGGCGGACAGTCACTCGCGCACGGGCTTGAAGGGCACGTTGCTTTACATGTCGCCGGAACAAGTCGAGATGAAGCCTCCTTCCCCTCTTTCCGACATCTTCTCGCTGGGGGTTGTGGCCTTTGAGACTCTGACCCGACGCCGGCCATTTGAAGGTGCATCGGACCGCGACATTTTCCAGGCCATTCTCCACCACATTCCGCCGCCTGCCTCGGATCTCAACCCCATGGTCAGCCCCAGCGTGGCAAGAGTCATCCATAAGGCTATGGCGAAACAGCCGTATCACCGTTTCCCCAACGCGCGCGACTTTGCCGACACCCTGCAGCGGGCTCTGCGCAATGAACCCATTGAGATTTTCGACCCCTCAAAAATCCGGCCGCGGCTCGAGCGTGCGATGAAGGCCTTCGAGCAGGCGGACCACCAATTTGCCGCTGAAATACTGGGAGAGCTCGAGGCGGAAGGAAATATCGACCATGACATGACGGTGCTTCGTCTCAAAGTCGATCAGGCCCTGCGCCAGAAGCGTATTCAGCAACTCCTGGAAAGCGCCCGAACACGCCTGGAGGGACAGGAGTACCCGTTGGCCTTGCAGAAGGTGCAGGAAGCATTGGAGCTGGATGCAACCCACGCCGGCGCGCTGAGCCTGAAGAGCGAAATCGAGGAGGAGAGGAGTGCGGGCAAGATCGAGGATTGGCTTAATCTTGCCCGCCAACACTTGACCAACCATGCCTATGGTCACGCCCGTGAAGCGCTGAAGAATGCTCGGCAACTGAAACCCAAGGACAGCCGTGTGGCCCAACTCTTGAACGACGTCGATTGGCAGGAGCAGGAGTACCAGCGCATTCACGTCGAAAAACACCAGCTTTACCAGGCGGCGGTCGAGGCCTGGAGCCGCGGTGAAGTCAGTGCGGCGCTCAGCAAGCTGCAGCACGTACTGGAATTGGACCAGCGTGCCCCGGACACCTCTGCGCCCGAAAGGGCTGCGTCTTACCAGTCGCTCTACAACCAGGTGCGGTCCGAGCATGACGCCATGAACAGTGCTTACGGAGAGGCCCGAAAATTGCTTGAGGAAGCCAAGTTTTCTGCGGCTCTCTCGGTTTGTGACCAATATCTCGCCAAGTACCCAGGGCACGCGCTGTTTCAGGCGATGAAGTTTGACATCGAGGAGAAGCAACGACAGGAACTCTCCACACGCATTGCGGAGGTTGACCGGCGTGTCGAGGCTGAGCCCAACCTCGACAAGCGATTTGACATCCTCAAAGAGGCGCTCGAACTCAATCCGCGCGAGCCCCACTTTGAGCGCGCCCTCCGCTTCACGCGTGAGAAGCGCGATCTGGTTAACTCCATCGTGGCCAAGGCGCGCCTGCACGAGGAGCGCGGACAGTTCACCGACGCCGTGGCTCAATGGGAGATACTGCGGACCATTTACAGTCCATACCCGGGATTGAGCTTCGAGATCGACCGCCTTGGCAAGCGGCGTGAACAACAGGTTCGAGGGGAGGCCAGGGCACGTTGGGTGAAGCAGATTGACCAGCACATGGCCGCAGGGGACTACGACCGGGCGCTTGATTTGCTGCGCCAGGCAGGAAAAGAATTCCCCGATGATGCCGAGCTTGCAGAACTCGAGAAGCTGATCCAACAAGGGAAAGAGCGAGGGGGTGAGGCCCTGCGCGCGCTCGCGGAGGGCCAGGAGATGCTGGCTGCGGGGCGCTTTGAGGAAGGGTTAGAGGCTTTGCGCAAAGCTCATCGCCAGGATGAGCGCAGTTCGGATGTACAACGAGCTCTTCTGGATGCGCTGGTGGAACGGGCGCGGACCGTTTTGGAGACTGACTGGCGCGCTGCCGAGCCCCTGCTGCAAGAGGCCTTAGATCTTGATCCCGGCCACAGTCTTGCCAAGAGTCTGCGAACACTCGCCCAGGACCGTAAGAAGGAAGAGTTTATTCAACTTTGCGTCGCGCAAGCGCGGCGTGCCCAGGCCCGAGGGGACATCGGTGCAGCTCTTACGCAGGTCCAGGAAGGGATGAGTTCATATGCCACTGATCCACGCCTGTCGCAACTTTACACGACGTTGAGCACGGAACAAGAGGAAACGCGGCGCCGTCAGGCGCGCCGCCACGACCTTGACGAATTGCACCGGCTTGATAATGAAGCGGCTTCGGCTTCGGCTCTCGACTTACTGAGATCGGCGGCAGGAAAGATTCAGGCGATCTCTGCCCCCTACGAGGGGGATACTGAGTTCCAATCAGCAGTATCAAGTGCCATTCGCCGTGTTTCCACCCGGATTGAAGCCCTGGAGGCAGCGAAAGCTATGCCGCCCATCCCGCTTCCAAGTGCTCCGCCGGCTGCAACTTCCGCTGGCCAGGGAATTCCGCAGATAAGCCAGCCGCCTTCGCGTGCTTCCATTCCCCGAAGTGAGCCGGAATCTCTGTGGGGACAGCGTACTGGAATTCCGCAGCAACCTGCGCCTGCAAGTCCTGAATCCGGTGCCGACATTCTTAGCTTGGCTAGCGGAGTCGTTGGCGCCGTGCCCTCTGCCGGAGGTGTAGTTCCCCGAGCACCAACTGTGACCATGCCCCCACCCCCCGCCCCCGGAACGCTCCCAATGCAGCCTGTGCCGCCGGAACCAGTGCCTCCGCAGGAGGTGTCGGCCCGCCCACCAGCAGGCAAGAAGATTCTCTGGATTGCAACTGGAGTAGCCGTGTTAGTTGTCGTGGTGGCTGCGGCTCTGCTTGTGCCCCGCTTGCTCAAGAAACAGCCTGCTTCAGGAGGGGCCGCGAGCGGCGTTACGGCAAATCTAACGCCAACTCCGCCCCCGGTGCTGCCGCCACAACTGGCAGGATTAAGGGTTTACACGGACTTGGAAAACGCGAAGGTGACGCTTGATGGGACCGAAGTGGGCGCACTGGAGGGAGGGCAATTCAACCTGGACAACCTACCCGATGGACAACATGCGCTGGAGATAGGTGATGGTACCTCTCAGGCGAAGATTTCTGTTGCGAGCCCGCACGATTCTATGCCAGTCGTTCAGGGGCCTCTTGAAGCGAAAAACCTCAAGGTGATCGTGGTTACCAATGGCCCACAGCAGGGCCAAGTAGTGCTGAGCTATGGCCCCGTGCAAGCTTCGATGGACGGCAAGGAGATGGGCACGATCGGCTCCGCCCCGCTGGAGCTTCCTAATCTCTTGCCTGGAACTCACGATTTGGTCTTGGGCACAGGAAAGGACGAAAGAAAAGTGAGCTTTCAGGTGGGTACCACGCCGGCCCTGACGGTTTTCCTGAGTGCCGACCGGAATGTCGGCAATCTGCTGATTGTAACGGGTGAGGACGGTGCGACCGTCCTCTTGAACGGGAGGAAATACCCGCGCACGACGAGGCACGGCGAGCTCGTGATTGCCAACCTTGAACCGAAGCGATACACGGTGGCGGTGGTCAAAGATGGGTTCCAGAAGGCGGCTCAACAGGAGGTCAATATTCAAAAAGGTCAGGTGGAGAAATTGGTCTTCGCGCTCCAACCTGCTCCCACAGTGGCCTCGTTGGTTATCGCCGGGGCGACACCCTTGGCGGAAGTCCTGCTAGACGGGAAGTCCCTGGGCAGAATTCAACAGGATGGCAGTTTCAGCGCGGCTAATGTCCAACCGGGGCCGCATACCATTGAACTGAAGAAGGACACGTTCAAGCCTAAGGGTTTGCAGAGGCAGTTCGTAGCAGGGGGAAGTGTGCACTTGACTGCTAATGAAGTTGCCCTGGAAAGCGCCGCGGCGCATCCCAACCCCGCCTTGGCCCCTCCTAAGCTGATCGTGCAGACGGTTCCGGGGGCACAGGTCAGCATGGACGGTCGGGCCGTTGGCCAGACGGATTCCAAAGGGCGTTTGGAAATCACCCAGGCTTCTACCGGTGACCATACCGTGGAGGTCGCAGCAAAGCCTTACAACAATTTCAAGGAAAAGGTCACCCTTTCCACCGGCCATGTTTTGACCATCACGCCAAGTCTGCTGGCTTCCATGCCCGTCGAGCACAAACACGTGGTGGGAAGTTGCAACGGAATTCTCCTCGTCGGGTCAGGCAGGATTCAGTACCAAGCGAGTAGCGGGAAGGACTCGTTTGACTATCCCATTGCCGCGGTCAAGAAGGCAGGCTCCGCAGATTCTGGGAAGGGGTTTTATCTCGAGATTACCGGCGCCAAGCGCTATGTCTTCCACGCTCCTGCAGCCGCAGAAGACTTGCAGATTCTTCAGAATGCCCTGCCCAAGCAGTGACAGAAAGAGTCCGCCTTGTTGCACAATGCAAAGAGCGGATCACAAGCCCCAGCGGACACGGACAAGCCGCTACTCGCTGCCTACATCGAGCACCCCCGGTCTGTCATCCTGACACGTGGCGCCGGGACAGCTCCGTGCGCAAGCGGGAATCCAGCTTGGCTGCCACGGTCGGTTCGGTCGCCTCGGCGACAATGAACTGTGGGTTGGCCCGAACCTCGAAGATGATCGAGGGCGTAATAGTGCTTTAGCGTAGACACCCGGACATTATATCCTCTGGGTCGCATACATCCCGACAAAAACCGTCGGGACGCACGCGCCACCCGCGGGCGGAGAGCATGAATGGCAAACAATTGTTCAGAAGCGAGTCTGCGCTTCGTTTTCGAGTAGCTTGCGGATGTTCGGCTTCACGCTTCCTGGCAGCAGGGCCGGCAGCAGCGCCAGGCCTTCTTTTGCTGTTGTGCGGCTCTTCTCCATCTGGCCGGAGGCCCGATAGGCCTGGGCCAGGGTCAACTGCATGGAAGGCGTCTTTCCATGGCTCATCGCTACCTCGCGCTCGGCGCATGAGATGGCAAACTGCGGATTTCTGAGGGAGATCGGCTCTACCGTCAAGAAGGCATTTGCCGCCTGGTCGAGAACCATCGGGGAAGCCTGATCCTTCTCGGCCGTCTCCTTCAGGGCGGCGAGGCCTCTCCTCGATAACTCGTCTGAAGCTCCCCGGGTGTGCAGGATTCTTCTGATGGCGCCGATTCGCACCTGGATGAAGCCAAGGAACGACTCGCAGACATCGTTGGCCGGATCCTGTTTCAGCAGCCGCTCAAGGTCGGCGGCGGCCTGCACGAGCTTCTTCTCCGCAACGACTAGGTTCACGCGGCGATCGCCGGCCTTCGCAGCCAGAACCGGATCGGCTGCATCCTCATAGCTCTTTGCTTCATCGTCCAGTACGGTTGCTACGTCGAAAAGAGCGCGGAAATCCTTCGGGTCCTGGGCGGCAATACGCTGGCTGATCTCAAGGGCTTGCTCGAAGAGCGGGACCGCCTGTGCATACGCTCCCAGTCGCTCGAGGGCGTTTGCCAGCTTGCGCAGCAGCATGGCGCGCAACCGCACGATAGGAAGGCTATCTTGCTCTGATCTGGGCAACGCATCGGCGCTCTGCAAGGCAGCCTGAAACTCCTTGAGCGCCTCCGCTGGATCGGTCGTCATCTCCACGCTGCCGATCTTCATCCGATTGATCGCAAGACCCCGTTTAGCACGCAAGAAATTCGGATCGACGCTGAGGGCGCGATCATCCAGCGCCAGAGACTGGCGATAGGCGGCGACCGCCCCAGTAGAATCTGCCAGACTGGCTGTGCCGCTTTGACCCAGCTCGTCGCCAAGGGTGCCATAGGCGGAAGAAACCTCGTAGATCAGCGCGGCAGATGCATGGGGGTCCGCGGCCAATGCGTCAAAGCTCTTCATAGCCTCCCTCATGACGGAAACCGCCTCCGGCGTTTTGCCGGTTTGCCACAGAATCTCGCTGCGCGATTGCTCGACGAGGGCAAGCGCCCGGATCGCTTCGCGGTCCTTGGAATCGGAGGCTGCGAGCGGCGCGGCGATGGCGAGAGCCTTACCGAGGCTGACAAACGCACCCGCGGGATCGCCCAGATTCTGGTCGTAGGCATTGCCTTGAATATTCCCCAGCCGTGTATACGCATCAACCAGATCGAGCTGGGTCTGGCGGTCGCCCTGTGCGTCCTTGGCCATGCGGTCCAGGTGTTCGAGCACGCGCGTGACCAGCAGCTTCTGTACGCCCGTGGAGCCGGGCAGTTGTTTGATCGCCTCATCCAATTCGGAGAGCAGGCTGTTGCTCAACTGGCGCAGGTCCGCGGAGCGCGCCTCGGCCTGGCGCCGCTCCTCATTGGCCACTCTGGCCTGCCACAACACGCCTGCAACGCCCGCAACCAGTGTGGCGGCCAGCAGTGCCGCTGCCGTTAGGCCCCACCGGTGGCGGCGGATGAACTTGCTGGCTCGATACCGAAGCGTGCCGCGGCGCGCCGCAACCGGCAGCCCGTCAAGGTAGGCACGAACATCGGAGGCGAGTTGCTCGGTGGTGAGATAACGCTCTTGGGGTTCCTTGCGTAGAGCCTTCAGCAGGATCGCCTCCAGATCGGCATCGAGCCGTCTGTGGGAGCCCGCTGCTTGAGCCGGCTTGCGAGGAGGTTCTTCGCAGATCACGCGCAGCATCTCTGCTGTAGTAAGTTCCTTGAGTTCATAGGGCAGCGTTCCAGTCAGCAGAAGATACAACAGAACGCCGAGCGAGTAGGTGTCCGATGCAGTGGTGATGGGATTGCCTAACACCTGTTCCGGGCTGGCGTACTGCGGAGTAAAGGACAGATATCCTTCACGTGTAAGTTTGCTGGCCGGCCCGGCGAGAGACGGAGAGAGCAGTTTGGCCGTTCCAAAGTCCAGCAATCGGGGAGTGCTGTCTTCGGCCACCAGGATGTTATCCGGCTTTAAGTCGCGGTGGACTACGAAGTGCTGGTGGGCAAACTGCAAGGCTTCGCAGACGCGCATGAACAGCGCGAGTCGTTGGGGCACAGAAAGACGCTGCTTTTCACAGAAGCGATCGATGGCAACTCCATCCACATACTCCATCACCAGATAGAGATCGCCATTATGGGTAACGCCGCCATCCAGCAGGCGGGCAATGAAGGGATGTTGCAGCTCAGCCAGAATCTGCCGTTCCTGACGAAATCTCTCCCGGAAGAGGTCGGTCGCAAGGGGCAGGTCAATCAATTTGATGGCGACCTTCTGCTCGAACTGTCCATCGGCGCGATGCGCCAGATAGACGGCGCCCATGCCGCCGCGTCCCAACAGGCGATCCAGCAAGAAGGGACCGATCTGCTTTAATTCGGATAGGGCCTCTCGGCCAGTTTCTGGTTCCACCCGGCGGGATGCCGTCAGTTGCTCTTCCGCCTTGTAGGCATCGAGCAGCGAGCGCACCTCGGCTGCGAGTTCCCGGTCCCCGTTGCACCGGGTCTCAATCAATTCCGTCCGAGCTTCATCGGGTGCGGCGAGAGCCTCGTGGAAGATCGCCTCAATCCGCAGGAACCTTTCCGTCGTTTGGTTCATCTGAGCGACAACCCCGTGTGAGGTTTGTAACCCTAATATCAGACTGCGTGGGGCGGGGCCAAAGTGAATCACAGTCTCACTGCATCGTCGACCAAGCCTGGGTGGATGCGCCGGTACAGCCAGCTTTTAGTCAATCTCAAGTCGCGATCGACGGTGGACTCGGACCTGCATCAGGCTGAATCCTCGACGATGCCCGGGTGGATGCGCCGGTACAGCCAGCTTTTAGTGAATCTCAGGTCGCGATCGACGGTGGACTTGGATACGTGCATCAGGTCCGCTGTTTCCTCGGCAGTGCAACCAAGAAAGTAGCGCAATTCGACGAGTTGGACCTTGTAGGCATCGAGCGCGCCCAGTTCGTCTAACGCGTGGTCCAGGTCCAGCAGTTCCGGGCTGCCGATATTGACCCACAAGAGGTCGTCGCTGAGAGGGATGCGATCATAGCCGCCGCCCCGCATCTGGGCTTGGCTTTCGCGCGCGTGGTCGATCAGGATCATACGCATTACCTTGGCGGCGAAGGTGTAGAAATGCTGGCGGTCGTCCCATGCGGCCTTCTTCTGGTTCAAAAGACGGAGGTAAAGCTCGTGGACCAGGGCCGTTGCCTGAAGAACGTCTGGATTGCGCTCTCGGCGAATATAGGCCGCGGCCACCTCCCGAAGGTGGGGGTAGACGAGCGGCATCAGTTCCTCAAAGGCTGACGGATCGCCGTCCTTCCACTTTGCCAAAAGTAGAGTGATTTCTCCCCTGGCAGGCTGCACAATCCCCTCCGCGCGCTACGCCTGAATCGCCCCCACTGCCAGCCTACCACTTTTTCCTCTGTTTTCACATCCTCTTGGATAGGCCCTTCCCCTAAGCAATTCACATTTGCAAAAAAATTGAGTCATTTTCCCTCTCCTTTACGCAGTCTGGGTGGAGTTGAGAAGCGGAGTTCGTGGAGAGGAAGACCCCAGGTTTGTCATTCCGAGCGCGGCGAGGAATCCCGCTCTGATGCTCTTCTTCAGGCTAGGCCTCCTCAAGCTCCGGCCAGCGCAGAGCGAGATTCCTCGCCGCGCTCGGAATGACATGGGGTAGGTCTTGCAAAAGGCCCTAACCGTTGATGTCCAGGAGGCAACGTAATCATGAAAAAACTTATCTTGATGTTTTCAGTCTTATCGTTCTTATGCGGATGCGGCGGGGGCGAACAATCTAAATCTGTCATCTCTGTCATCTCTGTTTCTCTCACTCCGTCGGCTCAGACAAACATCGATCAGGGGCAAACCTTGAATTTCACTGCCCAGGTGGCGAACGACTCCAGCGGCGCAGGGGTGACTTGGAGCATGTCCGGGACGTCGTGCAGCGGAACCGCTTGCGGGACCTTCTCCAACCAGACAACGAGCGCGGTGACTTACAACGCTCCGGCATCCGTTTCAGGAAGTATGACGGTGACGATTCTAGCAACCTCTGTTACCGACACAACAAAATCGATGTCCTCGACCGTGGTGGTGACGCCGCCGCCGAGCATTACGACGACATCGCTCGCCAGCGGCACCGTAGGCACAGCCTACAGTGCCACTTTGCAGGCCAGCGGCGGCGCGGGCACGCTCACCTGGAGCTTGGCCTCCGGCTCAACGCTGCCTGCGGGCCTTTCCTTGAGCAGTTCGGGAGCGATTTCCGGCACGCCCACCACACCGGCGACTACGTCCTTCACGGTGAAGGTAACCGATTCGTCGGGTGGGCAGCCCGGGCCGGTTTCGGCGACACAACAGCTCAGCCTCACGATCAAGCCCGCCCAGTTGATTATCACCACAACTTCGTTGTCCAACGGAGTTGTGGGTACCGCTTACAACGCTTCGCTGACGTCTTCGGGCGGCACCGGAGCCATCAGTTGGAGCGTGACCAGCGGAAGTCTGCCGGCGGGACTCAATTTAAGCGGTTCAGCCATTTCCGGCACGCCCACGGCTGCGGGCACAGTGCCTTTCACCGTCACGGCCACAGATTCAGGCACCCCTCCGCAGACCGTGAACCAGCCACTGAGCATCACCATCAATCCCCAACTGGCCATCACCACCACGACCCTGCCCAACGGCGTGGTCAGCGCCCCATATAGCGCCAGCCTACAGTCCAGCGGCGGCGTGGGAACCATCACCTGGAGCGTAACCAGCGGCACTTTGCCGGCGGGATTGTCCATGAGTGGCGCGGGCGCGATCTCCGGCACACCGACTGCGGGGGGGACTTCGAATTTTACGGTGACCGCCAAGGATTCAGGCACTCCGCAGCAGGCCGTGCAGCAAGCGCTCAGTATTACGATCACCACGGGGTTGTCAATCACCACCACAACCTTGCCCAACGGCACCGTCAATTCGGCTTACAGCCTCACACTACAGAGCGCCGGAGGCACAGGAACGATTACCTGGAGCGTTTCACAGGGTAATTTGCCGGCCGGGTTAAATCTGAGCACTTCGGGTACGATTTCCGGAACGCCGACGACAGCGGGGGCAGCGAATTTCACCGTATCTGCTACTGATTCCAGCAGCCCGCCACAGACCAAAACTCAGGCGCTCAGCATCACGGTGAATCCCGTGTTGAGCATCACGACGACCAGCTTGCCCAGCGGCACCCTGGCGACCTCGTACGGCCAGAGCATCGCGACCAGCGGCGGCACCCTGCCCATCACCTGGAGCATATCGAGCGGCAGCTTGCCGGCGGGGCTGACGCTGGCAAGCGGCGCCAAGGGCGTGGGCGTCATTTCCGGCACACCCACAGCGTATGGCAGCTACACCTTCACGGTCACCGCGACGGACTCGAGCACTCCCCCGCAGAGTGCAAATCAGCAGTTCACCATCGTCATCAATAACGTGCCGCTAACCATCACCACCACCAGCTTGCCCAACGGTACGATGAATACGTCTTACAGTGCGCCGCTGCAAGCTTCCGGTGGCACGCAATCGTATACCTGGACCGTGGCGGCCGGCACGCTGCCAACGGGGTTGTCACTGAACAATTCCGGGGGGACGTGGGCACTTTCCGGCACGCCCACCGCAGCGGGCACCTTCAACTTCACACTCCAGGTTGCCGATTCCAGCACCCCGCCTCAAACCCAAACCCAGGCTTTCAGCGTCACCATCACCGCCGTCTTAGCCATCGCCACCACGACTTTACCGCAGGCCTGGACGGATGTTGCCTATGACCAGATTATTCAGACGAACAATGGTGGCAAGCTGCCGATCACTTGGAGCATCACCACCGGCACGTTGCCTCCGGGGTACACACTGCAAAGCACTGCGAGCGGTTCGGGACTCATCACCGGCACTTACACCACCTACCCCACAATCGGCTACTATAACTTTACGGTAAAAGCCACCGACTCGAGCAGCCCGCCAGAGACCGCGACCCAGCCGCTGACGATACTTGCCCAGGGCGCGCCTGTATACCTGTCCATCGTCACCGCCACGTTACCGAACGGGACAGTGAATACGGCTTACAACGTGCCACTCCTAGCCACTGGCGGTATACCGCCTTATACCTGGACCGTAACGAGCGGGTCGACCTTGCCCTCTTGGGTGACACTGAGCGGTTCCGGCACGTCATGGTCACTTTCCGGGACGCCCACGGCGGCGGCTACCTCGAACTTTTCGCTCACGGTGAGCGATTCGGAGTCGCCACCCGCGACTGCGACTGCAGCACTGAGCCTGGCGATTGTGGCACCGCAGGTTTGCAGCACAGGAAACGAGTCGGCGCTCAAAGGCCAGTACGCCTTCAGCCTGGGTGGTGATGGCACCTCGGGTTTTCTGGCTGCGATCGGCTCCTTTACGGCGGACGGCAGCGGACACATCACCGCCGGCACAGTCGATGCCAACGGTGACACAAATAGCACCGGCAACGGCTTGGGCTACCAATCCGGCAACATCATCGCCGGCAGCAGCTCCTACACGCTGGGTTCAGACAACCGCGGATGCGCGACCATCACAACTTCCTTCTACACCTTCATCACCCGCTTCGCGATTCAGCCGAACCCGGCAGGTAATACGCAAGGCACGATCGAGGAGTGGGACGCGGGTACGGAGCCCTATATCGCCTCCGGTCGCATCTACCAACAGAGCTTCCCCGCGGCCGTGCCCGATGGCGTCTGGGTGTACTCGGAGAGCGGCTCCCCGTCTGGATTCCGAACTACTCTCGTAGGGACTAGAACGGCCAGTGGCGGTCTCATTACGGCCGGCGAGTATGACTTCGGTGGCGAGGGGGGCCAAACCTACCAAGGCCTCATCGGCACTTACACAACCCCAGACCCGACCACGGGCCGATTGACAATCGCTACCACCGCCAACGGCGAAACCGTAACCCGCGTGGCCTACCAGGTGTCGGGCACGCAACAAATCGAAATGACCGCGTCTCCAGACGACCAAGACGTCTCCCAAACCGCATACATTCTGTTGGGAACTGCACGACTCCAGAGTGGAGCCTTAACCTTGTCTGGCAACATGGTCTACTACGCGGTAGGGTACCAGGGCGGAGCGTTCGCGTACGTGACCTTTGCTACCATTAACGCCAATTCCGGCACATCCAGCTATACGGGAAACGACTACGAGGATTCCGGCGGGCAGTGGGGGATATCGACACCCGGCAATCCCACCTGCGCTTACACCACCGACTCCTACGGCAGGGTTGCCACGAGCGGTACGAATTGCGGGATCTTCAACTATTACGGTCCGTGGAGTTACCCACCGATCTTTTACCTGACTGGCCCGAATACGGGCTTCCTGCTCGGAATAGACCCGTCAGTTTCACTCGGGGTGCTCGCCCCGCAGTCGGCCACGGCGATTACCCCGGGCACTTACACCTTTGGCACGTCTGAGGTGGTCATCCAGGACGTCTACGAAACGATGATAGGGAGTGGCACTCTCGCCAGCAGCGGCAACTTCACGGGCACGGGCGATAGCACGTCAACGGGTTATTTTAGCACGGCCCAGCAAGGCGATGAATCGATCAGCACCACCCTGACCGTGAATTCCGACGGGACCTTCAGCGCTTCGGACTATCCGGGGCTCGTCGTGGGCGTGATCATGTCCGGTTCACAGTTCATCAAGATCGACGGCCCATACAGCCCGGCGAACACGCTGCTGATCTTCAACACCATACCCACGCCGTAGGTGTTAACTTCGAGGAATTGGGCCTTGCCTGTCAGCCGGCGGGCAAGGCCCTTCTGGCGAATAACCGGATTGAACTTGCGCCGAGAAGCAGCTATCCGTATATTGGCCGCTCAATCGCGCAGGCAGAGTTTGGATTGCTGTTCAAGTTTCACATTTTATGAAAGTCATGCTTAGCAGGAGGCATGCACTGAATAGACTCAGAGTGGTGGTTTTGATGTCGCTTACCTTCGTGGTGGTCGTGCGGCTTGTACCGGCGCGCGCGGAGCGCCTGAATAGCCCCCACTGCCAGCCTACCACTTTTCCCTCTGTTTTCACATCCTCTGGATAGGCCTTTCCCACACGCAATTCGCATCCGCAAATAAATGAGGCATTTTCCTTCTGCTTTGCGCTGTCTGAGTGAACTGGCAAACAGAAATCTGTCCCTACGGAGGAGAAGCAAATGCTCAAGAAAGGGTTAAATTACGCGCAGAATCTGCTTCGCATTTATTTCAATCCAACGGAGGAATCCTTGATGCCAACCGAATCGAAGCGAAAATCAGCTTTGATGGGAGTCGGATCGATCATACCGGGCCTGCCCGGTACAGTTTGTGTTTTGGGAATCAGCTTGAGCCTGCTGATGGTGATGGTGGGTTGTGGTGGTGGAACGACGAAAACGACGCCCCCTGCAGTGGCGGTTTCCATTACCACGCCCACGAGCGCGCAGATCGTACCTGTGAATGGAACCTTGGCGATTACTGCCGCCGTGGCTAACACGACCAATACCGCCGTTACCTGGACCGTGAACGGCGTCACCAATGGCAACTCGGCGTACGGGACCATCTCGGGTTCGGGCTTGACCGTGACTTATAACGCGCCGCCTACCGTGCCTGGGACGGCCACGTTCAACATTACGGCGACCAGCCAGGCGGATTCCACCAAGTCGGCTTCGGTGAGTGTAACCATTTCGGCCGGAGTGGCGGTCTCCATGACCACCCCGACCGGCCCGCAGAATTTGGTGGTCAGTTCAACCTTGGGCTTTACCGCCTCGGTGACCGGAACCTCCAACACGGGCGTCACCTGGACCGTGAACGGCATCACCAACGGCAACGCGACGTACGGGACCATCACGGGTACGGGCTTGACCGTGACTTATACCGCGCCGGCTGCCATGCCGTCGCCGGCCACGTTTAACGTTACGGCCACCAGCGTGGCGGATACCACCAAGTCAGCCTCGGTGAGTGTAACCATTTTGCCCCCAGTGGCGGTCTCCATTGTCACGCCCACCAACTTAACGCAGAACATAGCGGTGAACGGAACCTTGGCGATTACTGCCGCCGTCGCTAACACGTCCAATACCGCCGTTACCTGGACCGTGAACGGCATCACCAACGGCAACGCGACGTACGGGACCATCTCGGGTACGGGCTTGACCGTGACTTATACCGCGCCGGCTGCCGTGCCGTCGCCGGCCACGTTTAACGTTTCGGCCACCAGCGTGGCCGATAACACCAAGTCAGCTTCGGTGAGTGTAACTATTTTGCCCGGAGTGGTGGTCTCCATCACCACCCCGACCGGCGCGCAGAGCTTGGCGGTCAATGCGACCTTGGGCATCACCGCGTCCGTAACGGGAACCGCCAACACGGGCGTCACCTGGACGGTAAATGGCGTTACCAACGGCAACGCAACATACGGGACCATCTCGGGTTCGGGCTTGTCCGTGACATATGACGCGCCTGCTGCCGTGCCGTCGCCGGCCACGTTTAATGTTACGGCCACCAGCGTGGCGGACACCACCAAGTCAGCTTCGGTGAGTGTCACGATTACGCCTCCTCCCGCCGTGGCGGTCTCCATTACCAGCCCCACCAACTTAACGCAGAGCGTAGTGGTGAACGGAACCTTGGCGATTACTGCCGCGGTGGCTAACACGTCCAATACCGCCGTTACCTGGACCGTGAACGGCGTTACCAACGGCAACGCGACGTACGGGACCATCGCGGGTTCGGGCTTGTCCGTGACCTATGACGCGCCGGCTGCCGTGCCGTCGCCGGCCACGTTCAACGTTACGGCGACCAGCGTGGCGGATAACACCAAGTCGGCTTCGGTCAGCGTAACGATCGTGGCGATCGGGGCTTGCACGGACACCGGGAGCGAGTCGCTCCTCAGCGGCCAATACGCCTTCATCCTGAGTGGATATACCGCGGAGTCGAGCTTCCTAGCTGCGGTCGGTTCCTTCACGGCCGATGGCACAGGCAAGATCACTGCGGGGGTAGTCGATAGCAATGGTGCCCTCGTCCAATCTGGCGCCAGCATCGATCCTACTCAGAGCTCCTACTCGGTGGGTTCGAACCACCTTGGCTGCGCCACCATCGTAACGAGCTCGGGCACCTTCACCACAAGGCTCTCCGTCGGCGGTATCACTTCGGGTGTGGCGACAGCGGGCCGCCTGGTCGAGTGGGATAATGCCACCAACATCAACTATCTCACCGCGGTGGGTCAGATCCTGAAACAGACCGTTCCCACCAACCTGCCCAGCGGCAATTATGTTTACCAGAACACCGGCGTCTATGGAAGTTCAAGTCAATACCGCACCGGTGTTGTAGGGATGATAACCATCGAGGCCGGTACCAGCGGCGGTACCGTTACGGGCGGCGAATATGACGTCAACGTGGAGGGTGTCATCAACGATGGTAATGGTCTCTCCACACCTTACTCAGGCGGTACCGGCACCTACACCGCCCCCGACCCGACGACCGGCCGGTTTACCGTCGCGATAACGGGGAACAGCGTGGGCTACCTGGTGTCCGGTTCGCAATTCCTGGAAATGTCGACGGATGCCCTAGCCAGCGACACTGCGGTTCTGGTCGGCATGGGGCAACTCCAGAGCGGATCCTTATCCTTAACCACTGGCAGCAATCTAGTCTATTATGTGACGGGGACGGAGAGCGCCGAGCTTGGACTCATCAACGTCACTGGATCCACCAGCTTTACGGCCAACTATTACGAGGATGTAGCGGGCGGGCCGGAAAGTCCTCAAGCTCCGGCCTGTACCTACGCCACCGACACCTATGGCCGGGTGGTAACCAGCGGCGCCACTTGCACAATGTATCTAACTACCTATAAAACAATGTACCCTCCGGTTTTCTACCTAACCGGCCCCAACACGGGTGTCATGCTCGGAACGGGCGCCGGTGTTTATGTTGGCCAGGTCGAACCGCAGGTGGCCCCGAGCGGCAGCTTCTCCGCCACCTCTCTCTCAGGCACTTTTTATGATGGCGATAGTGAGGTGGTCAACGAAGCCGTAAGCGCCGAAATGATAGACGTAGAGGTGTTAACGTTCAACGGTAGCGGCGGCGTCGATATAATCGGTGACTATATTGGTGGCTATATCGGAACCTCAGTCAACCAGGAGGCCGATCAGACCAATAACACCTCGCTCGGAACGGTGAATTCCAATGGTACCTTCAGCACCAATTCTACCTACGGGCAGATCAATGCCATCATGATCTCCACTACCAAGGTCGTGGATATCGACAATGCCACACAGCCTTACCCCATCATTTCGGTGGTCAAGCAATAGCAGTTAACTTCGCGGGAAAGGGCCTTGCCGCTTCGGCGGCAAGGCCCTTCTGGCAACGGTGGCCAGATGAGATTGAACTTGCGTCGAGAAGCGGCTGGTTGTATGTTAGCAGCCGCACCGCGCAGCCGGAGTAAGAATCAATATTCGAGTTTGCATTCTTTGAAAGAATTACTTACCAGGAGGCATGCAATGAATAGACTGAAAGTGGCGGCTTCGACGTTAATGCTATACTGCTCACTAGATTCCGAACCTAGGGAAAGGAGCGCTCCCATGCGTAACAATGTTTTGAGTGGCGTCACAGCGTTTTGCCTCAGGGGAGCTTGCAGGTCACTCGCAAGCTTTCTGCTCGCATTCAGTGCGATGGCATTTCTCTTCACCGGGCCCATCTCCGTTGCACAGGATTCCAAAACTATCTCCGAACTGCCCGCGCCATCCAGCGGCAAAGCCATCGTCTGTATCTACCGCACGTACAGATTCACCGGTTCGTCCTCACACGACGAGATTTTTGTCAACGGCAAACATCTCGGCAAACTCCTCAGCAGCGAGTACGAATTCACGGAAGTGCCGCCGGGGACTGTTGTGATTTCCGGATTCCCCAAGGAGTACTACGGAAGCGTCATCATGTCCGCCATGGCGGCCGCCAATCAAGCCAGGCAGAAAGAAAACGAGCGGGCCCGGTTTGAGGCGGAGGCGGGCAAAACCTATTACTTCAAATGGACCGCCGGAGTCGCGGCAACTGGGATCAAGGTCACGCCTGAGGATCCCGAGAAGGGAGCCAAAGAGATACGCAAACTCCATCTCTCCAAGCCCCCTGACGACAAGGAAGAAGCGAAACCCGGAACGAAAGACGCCGACAAACCGCCAGCGAACTAACATCGCTCCGGCTGATTGTGAGCTATCGGTGAACGTGCGTGACCTGATTGCGTTGATAGCGTCGGTCTGAGGTTACCGACAAGTCCTCAACTGCGGCCCGTGTCTATACTCTGGACGGTGAAGTCCTGGAGTGGCACAAAGGCAACACGGCGGAACGGATGCTCATCGCCGCCGGTTCGGTGGCGGGACGCGAAAACGCCAAGATCCACTTCTGGCTGACGGACAAAGATGGGAAGACGGTCTTCGAGACAACCGACGTTATCCGGTCACTCTGGATGCGCAACAAGAAGATGAAATCAACCGGGATGCTCGCGCGACCGTTCAGGGAGAAAGTCGCTGAGCGCTTGAAAGAGGCGAAGCTGGCGACCTAGGGTGTCCCAGTACAATAGTTGGGGCGGGCGGGGTGGCGCATACGTCCCGACGGTTCTTGTCGGGATGTATGCGAACACCCGTAGACATTCCGTCCCTTGACAGGCGGCGGGTGTCATGATAGCCTATGTGTGTGAGCAACTTTGTTGACGTATCACGCCTCGCTCTCTTGTTTCGCATAGTGGCGAGCCATGGCCCTCATGGGCGCCCCAGCATCACTCGCTCAATTGTCCTGCAGCTCAACAAAGCCTACCAACCTTGAAAGGAATTCTTTTTTTTGACGGAGCAATGCGGGAATGTCATTGAAAACAAAGTACCGCTGTGGAAAACCCCGGGGAGAAGCGGGAATGTCTATGAAAACACAGGAGATAGGAGCAGAAAGCGGGAATGTCATTGAAAAGAAAGGAGGTAGGTCGTAGGTGAGGAAGGGCAGGATTCAGGAGCCAGGAGGCAGAATGAAGGGCACCTGCTCTCCGCCGACTGCCTTCGGCTCACTGCCGACTGCCTAGCGGGGCAATGAGAACTCGGTCTTTGGGTTACGGCTAAGGGCCGCGCTGTTGGACTCCAGTCACTCGTGGCTCTGTGCCCATTACCTGGCCACGCTCGAAACGCACTGCATCGTGGAAAGATAACCCTTTTGCAGAATGGGTGGGGCGCCCAGCGTGTCCAGGTCAAATTGCACCGTCACAGGCTTGCCGCTGGGAGCGGTAACGGGCCTTCCGCCCGCGACGCGCAGCACCCACTCAATGTTGTAAGTGGTCCCGGTTTGCTGCCACCTGTCAGCATCGGCAAAGAAGTGGAAGACTCCCCAGGTTCCATCGTAGCTCGGGAATCCCAATTCCGACCCACCTGAGATCTTCACCGTCAGGCTAACGCCCTGTGAGGTGGTGCCCGGCCACATAAACTGCTTGAATGCTGCGTTTCCGCCTTTGTAAGTCATGGCCTGGCCGTCGATGTTCATGGTCAGGCTGCCGACGCTCTCAGTCGGATGGGGGCGAAGCGCGTACTTGAATTGGATCTGCCCGGGTCCACCCGTGTAGAGAGCCCGCTGAAGGCTCATGGCCCGGTTGAAGAAGCTGAGGAATGCGGGATTTACCTGCTGATTGCCTGCGGGGTTTGGAGCATACCCAACCCCCTGAGGAAGCAGAAGGTTCTTCAGCGAGGCATTGTAGAACTGAGAGAGCGCGCCGTTGGCGGGATCAAAAAACGCTGCAAGTTCCTGCGGCGAGGCGTCCACGGTGGCCTTGGCGTTAAAGGGAAACTTGGCTGCCAGAGGGCTCATTTGCGCGCACAAGCCTGCGCCACTCACCGGCCCGGGGCGCAAGACCGCTGAGACCCAGGCGATGGGAGCAAGCAGCAGATTCTGAACCGTCCCGTCCACATGCGCTTCTTGGTCGATTTTGAATCCCTGGCCAATCTGCCGGGCAGCTTGCTGCGCCATCGAGGCAGGGCTCATGCACTGCTGTTTCGCAGCCTCCTTCTGCTCGGCGGGGCTATTGTTGACCTGGTCCAAACAGGCCTGGATTCCACTCAGACCGGAAACGTACTGGGAATTTTGGGGGCCGATATATTGGTCCTGGCAATTTGGTGAAACCACGACCTGGACAGGTTGGAAAGCTTTTGCGATGTCCGGCTGGTCAACGGCCGTATTCTGGGCTGCGGTGCAGAACAGAGCTAGCAGGGGAGACTGATTGCTCGAAGTCTTTGCGAGCTTTTGCGAGGCGTCGGGGAGGCTGTTGTAACGGACTACGTTCGCGCTCTTCAAGAATGCGCGCCATTGAGTGATATAGTCCTGCTGGTATCGAACTTGGAGGTCCTGTGCGAGCTTTGCGGTGTCCACATTCTGGGCACTCCCCGGGCCTAGTACCCACTCTTCTCCACTGAAATACCTGGGCAGATTCTTGAAGGCGTCCTGCATGAAGGCCCAGCCGGCTTTGGTAAAGGCGCCTTCCACTTCCTTTCCGTCAATGACGACTTCCGCAGAGCCGGGGAACTTGCGGTTAAAATTGATCGAGGGGTCGGCTTTTGAGGCTTCCGCCAGCATGAAGCGATATACGCGCTCAGCGCCTGAGAACTGTGAGAGGTAATTGCGAGCGCGCGCCACCGCGAGCGTGTCGTTCTCGGATGAATAGGGATTCGCCTCCTTGAGTTGGTCGCTATAGAAATCGAACTGTTTCTGTGCCAATTGCACCCGATCCGGGTCAATGTCCCGGCCCGCAGCCCAGGCCTTCAGGAGCACGGGGGAGAGGAACAGGCGGGTGCTCTTGTCGTGATTGGAGGTTGTAATCAGATAAGCTTTCAGAGTGTCGTACACCGGGCCGTACTGATCGTTTGGGCCAGGTGTGCCGGGAAGGGCAGAGAGCGTCTGCACAAGGGTGGCTTGCGTCTGTCCAAAGAGAAGCTTCCGGAAGTGTTGAAAATAGATCTTTCGGACATCCGGGTAAAGCGAACTTCCAGTGTATAAGCCCCAGCGCATCCCGAATGGCGCGCCCTCCCGTTCGTACTGGGCCAGAGTCTCAACCGACTGACGGAGGGTCTCAAGCCGGTTGAGGGCATCGAGGGAGGGGAGTTGCTGGGCCGTCAGTTGAACATTCGAAATCCCCTGAGCGGCATTCAGCACCTGCGATTCCAGGTTCTTGTTCTCAACGAACGAAACAATGAAACCAACAATGAAAATGAGCAGGAGCCCCGTCGCCGCGGCCAGCAGCACCCTTCTCCATAGGCTCGTCTTGGTGCTGGAAGCGCTCGCGGTGAGGGCGGATGTATCTTTCAGAAGGATGTCATTAAAAAAATGGGGGAGGAAGGTCCACTGCGCCACTCGGCGGCTCTCGCCCTTTTCCTCAGCCATGGCCGGTCGGGCAGGCTGGGCGGCGAGCTTCTGGACGTCGAATAACCCTGTGGCGCGGAGCGCCCCTTTGCCAGCAGCGGGATGAGTGAGCGGTTCGTCTCTTACCAGAGTGGGCGCGGGCGCACTAATGACAATGGGGCGAACTCCGCTGAAGTAGAAGCCGCGAAGGAACGGCCCGGTTCGCAACTGGCTAGGCCGGCAGAGGTCCACGAGCAACTGGACAAGCAGGGGCCGGAGTTTCCGGAATTCCCGTGGAAACTCGTATACGGAGGGGCGCTTGGTCGGGTCATATTCCCTCGGAAGGTACATGAGACGCTTTTCGGCCAGGGAATAGAAGAGATTATCGAAGGCGGCCGAGACTCGAGCCGTTTCCTGCTCGGCGTAGACTTCCCCGGCGTAGGAGACCATGGGCAGCGTGGCGCCCATGACCAGAGTCGCCTCTTCGTTGGTCAAATTGCGAACGTAATCCTGGAAGAATTGCAGTCGGTCGGCTCGCGTGAAGAGGACGTAAACCGGAAGGCTGATTCCCAGGAACTGAGAAATCTCGCGCAGCCGGGTGCGGAGCCGGTCGCTACTGGCGCCCATGGCTTCCGCCGCACCTGGTTTCATGAAGCTTTCACAGTCAACGCAAACCAAGGCCGCGCGCGGCGCCTGCGTTCCCTTGCCAAACACCGAATGCAGCCGGCCGGGAGCAAGCTTCTTCACGAGCTTTGCCCATCTAGCAGGTTCAGAGAGGAGTTGGCCGCCCGCCTCGGCAAAGATAGACTGGCGCGTGAACCAAAGGTTCGCAGCCCGGGTGGGAATCGGGACCTTGTCCTGCCCGGTATGCCCGGCCAGCAACTCAGGGTCGAGACCTGAGTGCAGAACCACGCTGGTTTTTGCCGAGCCGCTTTCACCCACAACGAAGAACACCGGCAGATTGCCGATCCTCGCATTGCGGCCAAGTTGGGAGCCCTGGAGGCGGGACTCGGCTTCGCGAATCAGGACCTCGATTTCACCAGTCCCGCCGCTTGCCCCTTGGGCCATTTCCGCAGCGCGTTCTTTGTCCCGTACCCTGAGCCACCACACGATGGTGATGAACGCCGCAATACCGATCAGGGCCAGGACGATGCGCAGTATCCAAAGGCTGTTCCCCTGCAAGTGCAGCCAGGAGGCGATAAACCAGGATAGGACCAGCCAGACAATAAGCGCCAAAGCGGCAATCCAATACTTTAAGGTGTTATTCACGGCAACTCCCTACTGTGTTGTGATGGAGGCTGTGGAGTGCAAACCGGATGCGCCCGACATCAAGGCGAACTTGAAGCCGACAAACAATAACAGAGCCAGAAGAAGAAACCCCACCGCCCCGAAGGCCAGCCTGCGCACCCAAGGGTCGTAGGCCCTTGGCCGCACCGCATCCCGTGGAGGCGACCAGTTCGGTGACAGCGGGCGTACTCCTCCACGAATGCGCTGCATCTTATCCGCTATCGCCTCCAACACTGCATGTATGCCCTCTTGGCCGCTGAGGCTGTAACGGCCGCGGTACCCCAGCAGGAGACACAGGGCAAAGACCTCCAGCGTATCGGCGAGCTGGGGGGAATCGCTACGGGCAAGAAGGCGGTCAATGCACTGAAAGAAAATCTCTCCTGCTGTATGCCCGCCGAACAATTCCTCCTGCAAGGGCATACGAGGCCAATCGGCGAAGACAGGATTATTGGAGTTGAGAATAGACTCGTCCAGGAACGCCACGATGGCAAACGTGGCTAGCCGGGTGTCTTCAACGGGATAGCCTTTTGACGTAGCCTCCGACTCGGCCGCGCTAATCCCTGCCTTCATCTGCTTGCGGAATGCGCCTGCATCCGTGGCGGCCTGGCGATTTGAGCGGAGGCGCGTAATTGCCGTCAGAACCTCCTGATAAATCAGGGCCAGGTTTTCACGGCCTTGCGCCGGGGAAGAGCCGGGGCTTTGAGGAATTGCTGCTTGGGACGGATATACACCCACTTTGGACCTCTTATGGAGAGCTGTAAAATACGGCGACATTCATTCTCCATAGTGTCGCTCTGTGAGCGGCGAACAACGCCGGTCGCAGACCGGGGCTATAAGAGAAATCGTCGCACCATCTTGCCAACCTCATTGGTTTTCCAAGACGACCAGGAGTTCGACCTGCGGGCTGGGGATGTCTCCCGGAATGTAAATCCCGACGCGGCGGGTTTGAACAATATGATCCCAGCAAGGACCCGTCCTGCTGATGGCGAAGTATTGACTTTCCACTCGCGCGGATACCGCCGAGGGAGGTACGGACATGTGCGTGAGCGCCATGCCAGGCAGTGCTCTTTTGACCAGTTGTGGCACAAACTGAGCGGAACAAACTTTGACCAGTTGTATCGTCCTGGTAATCACTTCTGCGTCACCGATGGCCGAGTGAACGGAGAGGAGCCAGCGGGCCCGGTCCAAGCAGCGTTGATCGGTGACATCGCCCTCGTAGAAGTAATTGGCGACGGAGCGGAGCGGAATGGGAATGCAATTCGACGGCGCCAGCAACTCGAGGTGCGCCCGGATGTGCCTTTCGATGTCTGCAAAGCACTTGTCGAGTGCGAGGTGATTGTAAAGTGGAAGATTCGAGGGGTGGGAGTCCAAGGCGAAAGTGCAAAGCGCACCCCCCAGTCGGAGGAGCTCTGTGAAGAGCTCGGCAGGGTGCCCGCTTTGTGAAACGAACATATGACGCAGCGGGCCCAGACTGGAGTTTATGGCGTGCAGGAACCAGAAGCGGCTGACCTCTTGAGCCGAAAGCCCCGTCTGAAACTTCCCGCGCCCCCGATTATCAAGGGAAACCGTCGCGCTCTTCTCCTGAAGAATGTCGATCAGGCGGCGGGTCATCATCATCAGTGTTTGACTGGCGCTGATCTGGAGGCAGGGCGGGATGAAGCCTTCGTCGTAAACGTAGTTGCCCGATCCGTCTCTTTTGATGCGTCCGATCGGCAAGGTCTGCAATTCCCCGGCATCCTCCGTATCCAGGAGCAGTCGTATGTTCTTTCGTCCCAGTTTGAGCGGCTTCTCATCCAGGCCGGTATTCTCATCAGGAAGGATTTTTTCTTCGGCAATATACCTCGTCCGCCCTTTGTCTTGCTCATCGGGAAAAGAGCAATTCGCAGCCCCAAGCCTGTGTGGCGGGACCGTCAGGAGCACCGTCAGGTTCTCGCGAATGGGCGGGAAAAGGTCGCTAATATTGCGCGGCGAGGGAACGGGATCACTCTCCGGAATATTGAAGGTGAGCCCGTCCTGAAAAATGCCGCGTGCATGCACTAGGGCTACCGTGCCGTTGCGAAGAGCTTCCCCATCCAGTTCGAGCCCGACCAGTCCATAGGGCTCAAACCATAAGTTCGAGATCTCGAAATGCGTGACTTCTTCGAAAAAGCGACCCTGCACTTGAAAGTGGTGCGGCCCCAGATACATGCCCTCCGACCACACAACCTTGGAAAGTTGCTTCATAGAGTTGATCCGATAGCTCTAAGATTTCCTTTATCTTTGCCTGCCGCAGCCCAAACGACTACCTAAAGTCTTCTCCGCTGCTTTGCGGGTTCGTTTCCTCAAGCCCGAGTGGCAGCCCCGTTTCGAGACCATCAATCACCGTTCCTCGTGGCAGGAGGAACGGAGTGCCGCCTGGAGGTGAGCATAACATAAATTAAGCTTGGCTTCATGCTGGCTGCAACGTTAATATTACAACATCTCAGGTCAAGGCAGAACTCTTTCGCGATTGCGTGCCCATGATGCAGGAGATGCGGATCACAATTCTGACTCATGAATTGGCCCCTTCCGTTTCCTTACGGCTTGCAGCCAACTCCTTACTGCCTTCCGTTCTTGAAGAGCTGCAAGTCTCCTGCCACCTTGCCCCTGAAACCTGACACCTGTCTTTTCGGCGGAGTTGCTAAGGTTGTACAACTAATTTCATGATAATATAAATATCAAACGAAGATGGTGGATCAGCCATGGATTTTCAGGGAAGATACCAGATTCTGGAAATGCTGAGTGACGGGGAAGCGAGGACCTTCAAGGCGCTCCAGACTTCGTCCGGCCGCATCGTACTCCTACACCAACTTTGGGAGGAGCGGACTCCTCCCAATCAGCCTGATTTGGCCTCACTGGTTTTCGGGTTCCTCCGACGCGCGACTGCCGAAGAAATGAAGAGTTTGGTCGACATGGGCGAAGAGGCGAACCGCGTGTTCGTCGTGACCGAGGATCTGCCTGAGTGTCAGGACCTTCGACAATGGCTCCAATCAGCGCCAGGGACGCTGGGAACGGCAGGGAAGGCGAGTGTGCCCAAATCTGCTCCAAGTGGTGATTCCAGCGCAATCGCAGCAACCAGGGGCTTGGTCTCGCACGCAAGGCAAGAGGATTTGGCTTCGCCTGGACCCACGCAGCTTTTCACAACCCCGAAAGTTATTGCCGACCAGACGTTATCTGCATCTGAAGAAAAACCTGCGAGCACCCCGACAACACATCCAGAACCTGCCGTTGAACCGGGGACTTTTGCGAGCCCTGCCAAACTCGCGGGAGACTTAGGAGGGCTCTCAGAAGGCGAGGTTTTGAAGGCAGCGGAGCCCCCAGTTGCGCCACCTCCACCCTCGAGGGAAAGGGGTGAGGTCAGCGAGTTCACAAGGGCCTTCTTCGGCAAGGACATGCCGGCGCCGAAGGCGGCTAGGCCCGTTTCCTCCCCACCTGAAAAGCCGAGCGCACCCCCAGCCCGGACCGCGGAAAAGCCTCCCGACCGCCAGCTTCCGGCTGGCTTCGAAGTGGTTTTCGAGAGCCGCAAACAGCAGCCTCGCGTTCCCGCACCGCCGGCACGTAAGGAGCCTCTACCGCCTCCGCCCCCCGCGCCGGGTCGTGAGGAAGGGGCGCCGGGAGAATTTACACGAATCTTCTATGGTCGGGACGAATCGAAGGGCATACCACCCAGCCCTGAACCCGCCGCCGAGAGAACGCGCTTGCCTTCTCTAGCCCCTGCCCAACCATCTCAATCCGAGGGTTCTCGGGAATTCACGAGACTCTTCAAGGCTGCGCATGTGAAGGAGCCGCCACCTGCTG
Organism: Terriglobia bacterium; assembly: GCA_050011515.1. GTDB lineage: Bacteria > Acidobacteriota > Terriglobia > UBA7540 > UBA7540 > CAVROP01. The sequence goes on from JBEKIZ010000025.1 coordinate 39,744, forward strand.
CGCCCTCTGTCGAGGCCAAGCCGACCCGTGAGCGTCCGCCTCAATCTCCCCCACCTCCACCCTCTGCCGTGGAATCTGAAGGTCCGGGTGAGTTCACGCGAATGTTCCACGCTGGCCCGCAGCCGACCCGGCCAGCGGGACCTTCGATCCCCACCAGTTCGCCCAGGCCGCTGGTTCCATTGTCCGGTTCCTCGAGCCAGCAAGGTCCCGGGGAATTGACGCAATTGATTCAGGGGTACCAGCCGCAGAAGAGTGGACCGACACTTCCAGTGGTCCAGCGACCCGAACCAGTGGCCCCGCCTCCGCCCCCGGCGGCCGATAAAGCAAAACCTGGCGCATTCACCCTGATCTTCCAGCGGCCGTCTGAACCGACAACCCCGCCGCCTCCTGCTGTACTGTCACCACCGGTTGTACAAACTCCACCGACTGCCCCGCAATCACCCGAGGAGGATGAGTACATGCGCATGTTTGAGCTTCCCGGTGGAGGTGCAGGCGCGCCACCGCAGGGTGCTCCGCAGGCGCCACCTCCGGCAGTACCACAACCGGCCGCAGGGCGTGCCGCGCCGGTGATCCCCATGGTGTCTGTTTCGCCTCCTGTGGCTCCCAGCATGCCCTACGTTCAACCACCTGTGGTGCCTCAGCCGCAACCATACCAGATACCCGCCCCGCAGTTTCAACAGCCTGCCGTGCCTTCCCCATTCGTTACGCCTCCACAACCTGTGATGCCGCAGATGCAGCCGATGGCCGTTCCCGTGCCCGTGGCGCCTCAGGTAGCGCCCCCCCAAAGCGGCAAGAGCAAATTCCTTGTACCGCTCATCATTTTGGGAGGACTGTTCTTGATTGCGGTGGTATTGATTCTTTTCTTTGCTCTTAAACACTAGCCAAACGGATTTGAAATTCTCCGCCCTCCTGAGGCAGTCGAGGGTCGAGAGTCGAAAGTCGAAAAGCGCGATACCGCGAGAATGTGTGCGACAACCCGCGCAGAGTTTGGCGGTAAGGATTTAACCCGCATTTCTCACCACGGGTCCGGAAGGGCGGGGCTTCAGCCCCGCCGTCACAAGGCCTTCCTGATTATTGCAGTGTCCCGTGCCCCGCGCAGTCCCGCAGGCGCGGGACTGCGCGGGGCACGGGACCAACAGAGGGGGAGAGCCGCGATTTCGGCGGGGCTGAAGCCCCGCCCTTTCGGCAGTCCCCTAAGAGCGTCCAAACGTGGTGACAAATCCGGGCTAACTGGCCAAGGGCTCCGGCCTTTATATCCTGGCGGCGAGAAGCCAGGAGAGTGATCTCAGCCGTCAGCCCTCAGCAAGAGCACCCCATTCTTGTAACTGAAAGCTGATGGCTGACGGCTGCCTTAACGGCAGAATCACTCGGCTTGAGGCAGGAGAATGATGAGTTCGAGCTGCGGGTTCGCAATCTCGCCGGGAACATATGCGGCGAAGTTTCGAGCACGCCCCACGGCATCCCAGCAAACTCCGGCCTGATTCAGGCTGAAATATTGATAGTTCATCTTAATGGGAATCGAGCCCGGAGGAGAAGGGACGTGCGTTAATTGTAAGCCGGGAAGAGCCTGGCGAATGAGTGTTTCAATATGCGTGGCGGAACAAACCTTGACGAGTTGAGGCACCCTCTTGAGAAGGTCTGCCTCGCTCAAGTCCGCACTGATGGCCAAGTACATGCGCGTATTCACGAGGTATTTGTCGTTCGCAAGCGCCGTGGAATAAATTGAGGGCTGGGTGAGTTTTAATGGCAATGAAACGAAGTTGCTGGGCACAACCGTCTCGAGGAGCGTCCGCAGCTTCTCGTCGAGGTCGGAAAAGCAGGCGCCCAGGTTATCGTGGTCGTAAAGGGGGAGATCGCGAGGCTGTAACGTGGTCGAAAAGGTTGTGAGCGATGCCGCCAGGGCAAGCATCGTTGTGTACAAACCCTCCGGATGGCCTTTCTTGGATTCAAAAATGTGGCGCATGATGGGGAAATAGCTGTTTGCCGTATAAAGCAGCCAGAAGTTGGCAATGTCAGACGCCGTAAAATCCGCCAGGCTCTGGTTCTTCTGCCTGCGCGTTCCCGAAAGGGTGCTGCCCTTGGCAGCCAGGATCTCAACCAGCCGGCGCAAAATCGCCACCAGATACTCGCTCGCCGAGATATCGAGCAACGGTGGAATAAACAGCGGATCTAACTGGTAAGTGCCGGCCGCGGTCTTTTTCACACGAGCCATACGCAAACAAGTACTGCCCTGAAGGGGTTCTCCCTCCACAAGTAGCCGCAGGTTCTTCCTGGCAATTTGAACTGGTCTTTCCGCCAGTCCGGTGTTCTCGTCGCGCGTGAGAGCAATTTCGGCTTGGTAGCGAGTATCTCCATTTTTCTGCGCCACGGAAACATTGAAGCCGCGATCATGGTACTGAGGAACTGCAAGGAAGACCTCAAGGGCACTCTGATCGGGACCAAAGGACTGCTCAATCGGCCTTGCTCCCGGGGCGGCATCCGAGTCAGGAATCTCAAATGCCAAGCCATCGGGAAACAGCCCCACCGCGCGCGAAAGCGATAAGCTGCCGGCGGAAAGAGCCTCATGGTCAATCTGCAGCTCTGCAAAGCCCCAGGGGCAGAACTTCAAGGCACTTAACTTGAACTCCAAAACATTTTCGAAAAATCGGTCCTGGAGTTGCAGATGCTGGGGCGTGAGGAAGGTCCCCTTGGCCCAGATCACCGGTTGGAGTCGCCTCATACAGTACCAAGCTAGCAAGAGTTTGCAATCAAAGTCAAACAGGAAATCGGCGGGGCGCCTGCTTCGGACGGCGCCGCTTTCGGAGCGAAATTGTCAGCGGTCCCGCCCGGGCGAGTCAGCTTTCAGCGCTCAGCTATCCCGCCGTGGCGAGTCAGCTTTCCGCGTCCCAGAAAACGGGTCTGGGTGCAGGGAAGTTTTGGATTTTGAATTCCGAGTACTGAGCATGCATAGCCGAAAACGGCTATCCGTGATGTCAGAAACGGCCTGCCGCGAGGTGAGACCGAAGGGTAGGTTTTTCGTGCCCTGCAAGGGCACAAGATAGTAGCCGGGGGCAACGCCCCCGGAAGGCGCCACGATCGTTCCCCGACCCTGGAGGGGTCGTATTACCCTGAGCCGCGGGACGCAAGACCGGCGTGACGCCACCCGAATTCGACCCTTTCAGGGTCGGACCTTGTTGGGGGCGCGTTTTCCGGGGGCGTTGCCCCCGGCTACTGTATCGATCCCCTCCGGGGATCAAGGATGGACAGTGGCGAGGACGTTCTGCGGGCGCAAAAACCAGGTAAAGCGCCTTCCGGTTCGCTCGGCCTGAATTGCTCAACTGAAACGACTAGTCCATCGAGTTTCTGGAGAGTTGCCTCTTCGCTTCTCACCGCAGCCTCCTGTCTTCTGACTTTTCCACGTGACTCGCCACTACTCTTGTCAGTCAATCGTACTAGGGAGTGCTCACAAAGGCTTGCAATTTCCAAGGTATCGTATAAACTGTAATTGTTCAGGGTCCTCCGTGAGTGAAAATTGAGGTTTTTGCGGTAGAGAGGGAATCGTAGGCGTGGCGTTCTACTCCCCCCAACCCACCTCTGAGAACATCCAAGACGATGCAGGTGTCCGCCTTTGCGCTCATGTCGCCCCGCTCAACGATACGGGCCAAAAGCGGAAGAACAATGAAGACAGTCATCTGATCTTTCCGTTGGATGACAGTGTTGCCCCGCAAAACGGAGAGGAAAACGTCTTAGGATTGTCCCCTCCGGGTTTGCTGCTGGCCGTGGCAGACGGAATGGGCGGCCACATTGCAGGCGAGGTGGCAAGCCGGATGTGCGTTGAGAACCTGGCGAAGGAGATGACGGCGCAGTTCCTCGTGGCGGGAGCGACGGCGCCCGATTTGTCAGTGGCGCTCCGGAAGGCGGTCGAGGCGGCTCACCAGGGCGTTTATACCCACTCACAGCAGCATGCGCAAGGCTCGACCATGGGGACTACGTTGACTGCGGCGGTCTTGAATGGGAGTCGGGCTACCGTTGCGCAGGTCGGTGATTCTCGCGCTTATCTATTTCGTGGTGGGAGCCTGATTCTCTTAACGCAAGACCAGACCATTGGCAATTTGCTCCGCAGCCGCGGCGAAGATTCCGACCGTGTAAGCAGCCAGATCAAGGAAATGCTAACGCAAGCCGTCGGCGCGCAGCCGGACATCGAAGTCATCATGAGCGCTGTCGACTTGGAGCCTGGCGATGTACTGTTGTTGTGCAGTGATGGCCTCTATAAGGCTGTTTCGGCATCTGGCATGGTGGAGCCTGAAGATCTTGCAATGGGCGTGATCTGGCCACTCCAAGGAGAACCGGCCGCTAAGCCGAAACCAGGGCTCAAGCCGAAGCCCAGGTCGATGCGCATGGCCCCGAAAGGGCTTTGGAGCGAGCCGCTGCTAACCGGCACGGTCCAACCGAACGCCTACCCTGCCAAGTGGGGGCCGAGCTTCACCTACGCCGATTGCTTCCACGATTATGTTGTTTACCCGACAGGTACGGCGGGCACTTCAGGCGCAGCAAGCATCTTCGCCTTCTACACTCTTTATACTAATTGCCCCAGCCAGGTGATTCCGTCCATCTATTGGGCCTTTAACACGGGCGGCACGGTATCAACTTCTCCAATAATCTCCTTAGACGGCTCACAGGTAGCGTTCATTCAGCAGGTTAGCGGCGATTCAACAACAGCAAGCCTCGTTCTCCTGAAGCCGTTTTTAACGGTCCAGGGAAACATTTCTGACAACTCTGAGACTCTCACTGTTACGTCGGGAACCGTCACCTCGGCGGATGTAGGTATGCTGATTCTCGGTCAAGGCATAGGCCCTGGCACCACCGTCACCGACGTCAGCGGGGACGGTTCCACCATTACAATGTCAGAGGGGGCCGCGAACGACATGACCGGAGTAACGCTCGCCTTAGCAGAGCCTGGGACGCTCAGCTCGCCTTGGTCCCTTACGAGTCAGGCGTCGGGCGCCGCTTATCAGGCCTGTGCGGCCCCTTGCATGCTCACCCTGCCCTTTTCCGGCGCCGTCAACGACACGCTCTCAGCGCCGTTCTATGATTACACCAACGATGCGCTTTATGTCGGCGACGACAGCGGCAATCTTCACATGTTCACAGAGGTCTTTAATGGGACCCCAAGCGAGGTGACGACAAGCTCTTGGCCCGTTAGTCTGGGCGGTAAGGGCCTCGCGTCCCCTGTGTACGACCCCGTCTCTGGGAACGTTTTTGTGGGTGACGTGGCAGGTTACCTTTATTCCGTGAGCTCAGCCGGGTCAGTTGCTAAGTCGGCCAATCTGGGGGATGTTATTATCGACGGCCCACTGGTTGATTCCTCTGCGGGGACGGTCTACGCCTTTGTCACCACAAATAACGATGCCAGTGGTCAGCCCGCCATTCCCGGTTATAACGCCGTGTTTCAATTTGCTACCAACTTCTCCAGCGGCAGCAACGGCAACGGGACCGCAACAGGCACAGAACTGGGGGCAGGCGGCGCGGGATATTATCTTCAATCAGGTACCTTCGACAATGTGTACTACCTGACGTCGGGTTCCGCAGGGAACCTTTGGGTAGCAGGAAACACCGGCGCGACGGCCGGTCCAGGGAAGCTGTACCGGATACCAATCTCCATTTCTGGCATGGGGACCCCCGGTGTAGCCGTTGCGAGCCTCACCGGTAGCAGCCTACCTTCGTGGTCATCTCCCCTTGTCGAGTTCTGCAACAACGGTAAGAACCCGTGCAGCACCGACGGAACGAATACCATAGGGGGGGGAATAGACTATCTTTTCTTCAGCGTTAACAGTGGGGATTTAACAGTTACGAATAAATGTACCAACGGCGCTGGAAACGGCTGCGTTTTGGCCTATGATATTACCACTCCATCGAGCCCCGCCCTCTCCGGCAGCTTGAATGTTACAAATGTTGGTTCTAATGGCTGTTGGGCGACGGGTGGGTTGGTGATCGACAATTCCGATGACTACCAGCCGGCTAACCAAAACCAGGTTTACTTCATAGGTTTAAATGGCAACACCGCAGGTGGTCCTGGTGGTCCCACTAGTAAGGCCTGCACGAGCGTTAGTGGAAAAACCACTCTGGCCTGGCAGGCGTCGCAATCGGATTTACAATGAGAGTGAGGACCTGCGGAGCCGGAACATTGAACAACCCGCCCTGCGCTTAGGTTCGAGGAACCGGCAGGAGGTCAGGAGTGTGGCCCGATCCACGCTTCGCCATGCGGTGCCTCGGTCACCTGTCCAAACCAACAGAAACAAGGTTGCAACGAGCCAATCAGAACCGACCAATCGGCTACCGCATAGAGTGGAGGCGGGGCGTACCCCCAAGCGGCCCTACCAGAAGCCGGCGGTGCGCCACGAGCAGGTCTTTGAAACCAGGGCGCTGACCTGTGGGAAGGTGAACACCACGCAAGGATCGTGCAGATTAAGTAGAAAGAATTTATGAGCAAAGCGGTCACAGCTTGCGGTAGCACACCCCGGCAAACGCTGGGATGTGATTTGGCAGCGAAGGTGCTCTGCTCCTCGGGGAGACTGCGCCTGCGAGCCACCGGAGCCAGCATGCCGCCCGCCGTCTGGCCGGGCGATGTCCTTTCCGTGTGCAGGGGCAGTGCCAACCAGGCGCTTCCGGGCGGTATCAGATTGTTTGCCCGGCAAGGGCGCCTGTTCGCCCACCGAGTGGTCCAGAGGACAACCCACCTATTTTCACAAGCAGCTTGACATCACCGTTACATGAGCTTCTTTGACAATTACGCACGGCATGTGAGCCGTCCCTACGTTGACTTCCTCCGTCGTTTTGGAATGGACTTTGAGGCAAGCCGTGCGAGTGGGGCTGTGGTGGAGGACCGCAGCGGCCGGAAATACATCGACTGCATCGGTGGCTACGGGAATTTGAATGTCGGCCATAACCACCCTCACGTGATCGAAGCGATGGTACGCGCTTTGGAAGCTGGCCGACCTTTTGGCTGGCCGTTTATTTCGCAAGCCCACTGCCAATTGGCGGAAAGGCTGGCTGAACTGGCGCCGGGCGGGCTTGACTGCTGCCTGATCGTCAATAGCGGCGCGGAAGCTGTCGATAGTGCTCTCAAGCTGGCCCGACTCGCCACCGGGCGATCGGGCGTCATCTGTTGTTACGGCGCATGGCATGGATTTACTCTGGGTGCCCTCAGCGTTTCGGAACCTGAAATGTGCCGGAGCTTTGAGCCGCTTTTGCCGGGAGTGCGCCGCGTACCTTACGGCGACGCGCGCGCGGCGGCAGAAGCAATCTCTCCAGAGGTTGGAGCGATTATCGTGGAGCCGATCCAATCCGAGAGCGGGGGAGTCGTGCCACCGGCGAGCTATTTGAGGGACCTGGCGGCCACTTGCACTGCGTCCGGCGTCTTGTTGATCCTTGATGAGATCGCGAGCGGCATGGGCAGAACGGGTAATATGTTCGCTTGCGAGTTTGAACAGGCAGAGCCGGATGTGCTGCTGGTAGGCAAATCGCTGGGGGGGGGCGTAATGCCGATCGGGGCGATGCTGGCGAAGCGGAAATGGTGGAAGAAGTTTGGCCTGAGCTTCGCCATGACGTCTTCATCCAGCGCGGGTAACGTGTTTGCCTGCGCGGCAGGACTTGCCACGCTCGAGGTCATCCAATCCGAGAACCTCTGTGTGAATGCCGAAAGACAAGGACGGCGCCTGCGACAGGCGTTGGATGGCCTGTCTTCCCTCCATCCCGAACTGCTGCGGGGTGTGACCGGGCGAGGTCTTTTGTTGGGCCTCCATACAGCCAGCCAGAAGGTCGCGTACGAGATCGCCGCGCACTGCGTGCACGACGGCGTACTGATGATGCCGGCATTCCTCGACCGCGCGTGCATACTGATTGAGCCGCCGTTGTGCATCAACGACGCTCAAATTGATGAGGTCCTAGGGGGAGTCCAGCAAGCTTGTGAAGCAGTCAGCGCACGAAACTCGTGAAGTCCTGCTGGAACACCGCACCGCTTGACACCGATCAACTGCGCCTCGGAGCATCGCTCGTCCACAAGACGGAGGGGGCCTGTGACTCAATGGCAGGGGAAGTGGGCGCTGGTGACGGGCGCCAGCGCCGGCATCGGCCGGGAGCTTGCCAAACAGTTTGCGGCGAGAGGCGCGAGGGTGGAGCGCCGCTCCGGATATGGAATGTAACTTGATTCATGGTTCTGCTTGAGAGAACTGGAAATGCCGCTGCCGGAATGTTCGACCCTTATCCCTGGTTGCTCCCTTCTGCTATATAAATAAACCACTCGCCCAAATCGACCGGCGTGCTTTCCCTCCAGGCTCGACATGCCGGCCAGGGGACAACTTCGAGGTGCGCTTCCGGGGTCAGCAGTGTATGTTCGAGAAGTGGCTGAGTTTGGGCTCGGCCCTGCCACCGGACATACGCAGAACTGTTGTGCGGGATTTGCGAGCCGTTCATAGTTCCTGGACAAACTGGTATCTGGAAACAAAGCGATATGCGGAGGCGCGTCAGGCAGTATGCAGGGTTCTAAAGTATGAACTCACATTTGGAGCGGCGGTCAAGTGGATGCTGACTTGGCTTGCACCAACTTTAGCCAGGAGAATTACCCCAAAATCCAAACGTTGATCTTTAAAGCGTGGGGGCTTGTCCCTGTGCCGCGAACTTGTGCCCCCCAAATTCGCAGCGGCTTACGGCCACTCTGCTTGGAGAGATTGTTCCGTTTCTTTTCAGGAAAGAACTTATTCGATTCCTATGAGAACACGGGGTAGAATAGAATCAGCGGCAGATTTAGACGTAGCGGGGCATGCGACCCCGCTCTGCGGGGCCGGGGTGCTCTGCGCGTGGTTCGCCTTTCCGGGGGCGCTACCCCCGGCTACTTTACCCGCGCCCTTTCAGGACGCGTTGTGTAGGGAGTGACGCATGAAGTGGGTCAGCCGAAGCCACGTTGGGTGCGCCGTTTCAGGGCGCATTCGGTCGGCTGGCACGTGGATCAGGGGCGCTCATTTTCATTCCCTCCGGGGACGGAGGAGGCGCTATCAGCGCATTAAACGCGGCAGTCCATGAGCTCGCTATGGACATCGGTGCGATGCCGATTCTGGTCCGCGCCGATAGCCCCGAGTTTGCGCGTCTGCTCGGGGGGCGGAATCGCCGCTGCGCACTCCAATGAAGTACGGGGAGTCTACCGCCGTCTTTGGCTAGGTCGGCGGAGGCGGCGTAGCAAGGGCACATCACAGGCGCAGCGGGTGGAATAGCTCGAAGCGCCCGCAACACTAGAGGGGAGGAACAAACTATGCACCGTACTTTTTCCAAGTTCGCAATCCTCGGCATGGCTTTCGCCGTAATCATCGGCATTACTGTTTTGATTACCGGGCAACCCCCCTTGAAGCTTAGCCGGCAACCTGCCTCGCAGCATCACGTCGGGGTGGTGGACGATTGGAGTCACCACCACCTTGTTTTCTCCAACCCCGGCACCTACGCGCAGGCGGTAAAGACCGCTGCGTCGTACGCCAAGTGGCTTACGATCCGCTACGATACCCGTTTCATTCTCCAGCAAATGAAGCGACACGCCGACGCCACCGGGGGGGTCTCACGCGAGATGAGGACTCGAGGCGAGGAAGCCGTTTCGCCATCTGGCATGGTGGAACCTGAAGATCTTGCAATCGTCGTACTCCGGCAGTTCCCCGGAGAACCGACCGCTAAGCCGAACCCAAAGCCCACGCCGAAGCCCAAGCTGAAGCCCAGGCCGAAGCCCGCGGTCCTGAAGCGGGATTGGAGCGAGCCGCTGTCAACCGGCACGGTCCAACCGAACGCCTACCCTGCCAAGTGGGGGGAGAGCCTCACCTGCATCAGTTGCAACGAATATGTTGTTTACCCGACAGGTTCGGCGGGCACGTCAAGCGCCGCAAGTATCGTCGCCTATTCCAAGCTTTATAAGACGGCATGCACCGGCGACCAGACGCCTCCGTATATCAGTTGGGCTTATGACACGGGCGGCACGATTTCAACTTCTCCAATAATCTCCTTAGATGGCTCACAGGTAGCGTTCATTCAGTCTAATGGCACTACAGCAAGCCTGGTTCTCCTGAACCCCGCTCTTATGGTCCAAGGAAACTATACAGGCGGCTCGACGACTGTCACTATTACGTCGGGAACCGTCCCCGCGGCGTATGTAGGTCTTACTGTTTCCGGCTTCGGTATGCCCGGTGGCGAGACCATCGAGAGCGTCAACGGTTCCACCGTTAATCTGACAGAACAGGTTACGAACACCTGCGATACCGGTTGTACGCTCAAGATAGGAGGCGGGACGCCCACCACGCCTATGTCCCTTACCAGTCAGACGTCGGGTACCAACTATCGGAATTGTACGGCCCCGTGCATGTATACCCTGGCCTTTAGCAACAGCAATAACGACACGTACTCAGCGCCGTTCTACGATTACGCCAATGATGCAATTTATGTGGGCGACGACAGCGGCTATCTCCACATGTTCACAGGGGTCTTTAATGGAACCCCAGGCGAGGTGACGACGTGCGGGTCCGCCCCCTGTTGGCCCGTGCAACTGAGCACTAACAAACTCACGTCCCCCGTCTGCGACCCCGTCTCTGGGTACGCCTTTGTGGGTGACACGGGAGGTTACCTTTATTCCGTGGGCACGGGGACGGGGACTCCGACCACAACATCCGGGTCGAAGCACGGCATTTCGAGCAAGTTGGGGGATACTATTATCGACGGTCCCCTGGTCGATCCCTCTGCGGGGACGGTCTACGCCTTTGTCACCACAAGCGGTGGCTATAACACCGTGTATCAATTCCCGACCAGTTTCACCAGTGGTACCGGCAATGGGAGCGTAGCGGTAGGGACAGGCGGCACTGGATATTACCTTTATGCCGGTGACTTCGACAACGTGTACTTCGGGTCGTTGACCCATGCAGGGAACCTTTGGGTAGCAGGAAACACCAGCACGGGGGGCGGAGCGACGCTGTACCGGATACCGATCACTTCCACTGGCGCCATGGGGACCGCCACGCCAGCCATTAGCGGCTTCAACAGCACCCTTGTCCCATGGGAGTCTCCCCTTACCGAGTTCTGCAACGAGCCGGATACCATCGAGGTTACGGGCGCGTGCCGCACCGACGGAACGAATACTACCGCCGGGACAGACTATCTTCTCTTCAGTGTCAACGCAGGGGCTGTGGGCACCTGTACCAACAGTAGTGGAAACGGATGCGTATTGTCTTTTAATATCACCACTCCAACCTCACCCACTCTCTCCGGCAGCCTTAATGTTAAAAATGTTGGTTCTCCTGGCTGCTGGGCGACAGGTGGGATTGTGATCGACAATTCCGACCTCACCGAGCTAGGCGGTTCTCAGGTTTACTTCATAAATTTAAACGGCAATAATCCGGGTGGCCCTACTGGTAACGCCGTCACCAGTAGCGCATGCGAAACCGGTACCGGAAACATTATTCAGGCCGTGCAGGCGTCGCAAGCGGCCCTGCAATGAGAGTGAGGACCTATTATGGAACCGGAGCATTGAACAACTCGCCCTGTGCTTAGGTCCGAGCTACCGGCAGGAGTTCAGGAGGGCGGCCTGATCCAGGCTTCGGGATGCGCCGCCTCGGTCACCTGTCCAAACCTAGAGAAACAAGCTTGCAATGAGCCAATCAGAACCGACCCGTCGGCTACCGCATAGAGTGGTGGCGGGGCGTAACGCCAAGCGGCCCTACCAGAAGCCGGCGGTGCATTACGAGCAGGTCTTTGAAACCAGGGCGCTGAGCTGTGGCAAGGCGCAGACCACGCAAGGATCGTGCAGATTAAGTAGAAAGAATTTATGAGCAAAGCGGTCACAGCTTGCGGCAGCACACCCCGGGAAACGCTGGGATGTGAGTTGGCGGCGGAGGTCCCCCGCTCCTGGGGGAGGCTGCGCCTGCGAGCCACCGGCGCCAGCATGCTGCCCGCCGTTTGGCCGGGCGACGCCCTTTACGTGTGCAGGCGCAGTGCCACCCAGGCGCTTCCAGGCGATATCATATTGTTTGCCCGGCAAGGGCGCCTGTTCGCCCACCGAGTGGTCGAGAGGACAATCCACCAAGGCGCCCCCTTTTGGATCACCCGGGGGGATAGGCTCGACCATCACGATCCGCAGGTTTCCTCCCACGAACTCCTGGGCCGCATTACTTCCATCCAACGCGGCCATCGCCGCATCATCCCGCGTCTGACTTTCCGGGGGCGGATCGCTTCCTGGACCTTGCGCCGCTCAGAATTCTGCACCAGGGGTGCTGCTGCACTTCAGCCGGAAACAAGAGTTACCTTCCGTAGCGCCCCGAAAGAGCGCGGATGACGTAGCCGGGCAACGCCCCCGGAAAATGCAGCAAGAGCATGAGGATCAAACGCGCCCTGAAAGTGGGCCCCTCCCGCGGGGCGGGGCGGGACGGGGTGACTGCCGTCGTATCACCAGTGCATGGAATTGAACGCGCCCTGAAAGGGCGTGGGTAACGTAGCCGGGGGGAACGCCCCCGGAAACGCGTATCGCCCGTACATCCGATCCACCCTGGAGGCTCCCCTAATGTGTGGAATCTGTGGTGTTGTGAATCTTAAAGGCGCGCCCATTGACCCTGATTTGCCTGCTCAGATGATCAGCCAGATCCGGCACCGCGGCCCCGATGAGGTTGGCGTCTATGTCGATTCTCAGGTGGGATTCGGGCATGCGCGCTTGAGCATTATTGACCTATCGGGCGGCCACCAGCCGATGCCTGATTCGCAGCGCTCTCTTTGGATTACCTTCAATGGTGAAATCTTTAATTATGTTGAGCTGACGGAAGAGTTGATCAGGAAGGGCCACCAATTCGCCACTCATTGCGATACGGAAGTGATCCTGCACCTATACCAAGAGGAAGGTGAAAGGTGCGTCGAGCGTCTCAACGGGCAATGGGCCTTTGCCATCTGGGATACAACTCAACAGAAACTATTCCTTTCCCGTGACAGGCTAGGGGTAAGACCGCTTTTTTACACCCAAACCCCAGACAACCTTCTTTTCGCCTCCGAGATAAAAGCGTTACTGGCCTGTCCAGAGGTCAAGCGCGAGATTGACTTGCACGCGTTGGATCAGATCTTCACGTTTTGGGCGACTCTCGCACCGCGTACGCCATTCAAAAATATCTGGCAGCTTCCACCGGGACACTCGATGGTCGTCGAGCGCGGGCAGGTTCGAGTGTGGCCCTACTGGCATCTTGAATATGCGCCTGACAGCGAATTGGGTCAGGGTAGCGAGGAGAAGCTTGCCGACGAGCTACTTGCCTTGATGCTGGACGCGACACGCATTCGGCTGCGTGCGGATGTTCCGGTTGGAGCTTATCTGAGTGGGGGACTTGATTCCACCTTTGTCACTGCCCTGGCGAAAAAGCTGGTGGGGCACAGGCTGAAGACGTTTTCGGTCAGTTTCGACGACCCCCAGTTTGATGAGGGTGCCTACCAAAGAGAAGCCGCGGCCTTTTTGGGAACAGAACATTACGATGTGCATTGTGTAAACGACGACATTGCCAGAGTGTTTCCGGAAGTGATTTGGCACGCCGAGCAACCCATTTTGCGTACCGCACCGGCGCCGCTGTTTGTGCTGTCGAAGTTGGTCCGTGACAATGGCTTCAAGGTCGTCCTGACAGGCGAAGGGTCCGACGAGACCATGGGGGGATACGATATTTTCAAGGAGACGAAGATCCGCTGTTTCTGGCAACGCGAGCCACACTCCACCAAGCGGCCTCTCCTGCTACGGCGACTTTACCCCTACATGGATGGTATCCAGCAACAGCCCTCAGCTTATTTAGAGAGCTTTTTCCGAATCGACGAGCAAAGTCCCGGTCCCTTTTTCTCCCACCTGCCGCGCTGGCAACTGACAGCCCGAGCGAAGCTGTTCTTTTCGGCGGCTGTCAAGTCAGGGCTCGGCGCATACAACGCCATGGACGAATTGCAGGGACTTTTGCCGGAGCGCTACAATTCTTGGGAAGCCTTCTTGCAGGCACAGTTTCTGGAAACAAACTATCTTCTCCCTGGCTACATTCTGTCTTCCCAGGGCGACCGGATGGCAATGGCACACGCTGTGGAAGGCCGGTTCCCCTTCCTTGACTATCGGGTGGTCGAATTCGCCTCGAAGCTACCGATCCGAATGAAAATGAAGGTGCTTCAGGAGAAATACTTACTTAAACGATGCGCTGAAGGTCTGATCCCGCGCTCAGTTCAGTCGAGGCCCAAACAGCCCTACCGTGCGCCAGACGCTTTGTGCTTTCTAGAGCCGGCGGCTCGAGAGTATGTGGATGAATTGCTTTCGTCGGATTGCATCGGGCGTTACGGCATGTTTGAACCTGGACCAGTGGCGAAGCTTTTCGAGAAAGTGCGCTCGGGCAGGCCGATCAGTGTCAGGGATAATATGGCCCTCGTGGGAATCATTTCGACGCAACTGGTTATACACCAGTTCGTAAATCAAGTCAGTTGGAGATCATGGAATGCAGATCAGGCAAGAGTTGAGACAGTTCGTCATTGACAACTTCCTCTTCGGCCGGGAGGGGGACCTGAAGGATGATGCCTCGTTTCTAGAGAACGGCATCATCGACTCCACGGGCGTCCTCGAGCTTATCGCCTTTCTCGAAGAGAGGTTCGGGCTGGAGTTGGCGGAGACCGACCTCACCCCCGAGAACCTTGATTCCATCGACAAAGTGGCGAGGCTAGTCGAGAGCCGATTGGCGGCGCCGAAAGAAGTAACCTAATGCAAGTCGAATCATTCTTGGAACAGAGCGCGGGACGCTCTCCGGAGAAGACGGCGATTGTCTGCGGGGGCACGCGATTCACCTATCGTGAGGTCGAGGAGCGTGCAAACCGCCTGGCGCGCTCCCTGATCGCCGAAGGGGTCGAGCGCGGGGAACGGGTGGCCGTTTACTTGGATAATTCCATGCAAGCGGTGGTCTCCGTTTTTGCGATCCTGAAAGCAGGCGCCGTCTTCCTGGTCGTGAACCCTACCACCAAGGTCGATAAGCTCACCTACATTCTGGACAATTGTCGGGCCAAGGGCCTCATCATGCCCGACCGCAAGTTCAGGGCAATGCAGGAGGGGCTCGCCAATGCCCAACATCTTCAGCGGGTATGGCTCGCCGGAAGTGCGCGTGACGAAGAGTTTCCACCCCACGGGCGCCTGATTGCCCTAGATCCGATCCTGGAGGGGCCAAACGGGGCGGTAGAGCCGCCGCCGAAGAAGTGTATTGATATCGACTTGGCGGCGCTCATCTACACGTCGGGTTCAACCGGCCGGCCCAAAGGGGTCATGCTGACGCACCTCAACATTGTATCCGCCGCTACCTCCATCACAACGTACCTCGAGAACACGCCCGATGACATCATCATTAATCTTCTGCCCTTGTCATTCGACTATGGACTGTATCAAGTGCTGATGGCGTTCAAGGTTGGCGGCACCATTGTTCTGGAGCGGTCATTCACTTACCCCCACACCGTCATTGAGACGATCATTCGCGAGAAGGTCACCGGACTGCCGATCGTACCGACCGTCTCGGCGGTGCTCTTGCAGCTCGACCTCTCCCCCTACCAATTTCCGGCCCTGCGATACATCACGAACACGGCGGCTGCCTTGCCCACGCACCACATCGTACGCTTGCGTGAGCTTTTCCCCCAGGTGCGAATTTACTCAATGTACGGTCTGACGGAATGCAAGAGAGTTTCTTATCTGCCCCCTGACCAGATTGCTATCAGGCCGACCTCCGTGGGACGAGGCATGCCGAACGAAGAGGTATACATCGTAGACGAGAATGGCCAGCGGGTCCCGCCGAACGTCATCGGTGAGCTGGTTGTCCGCGGATCGAACGTGATGAAAGGCTACTGGCAACTACCCGAGGAGACCGAAAAAAAGCTAAAACCGGGCCCATTTCCCGGTGAAAAAGTGCTTTACACGGGCGATCTGTTCCGAATGGATGAGGAAGGGTACCTCTATTTCTTCGGCCGGAAGGACGACATTATCAAGTCGCGTGGCGAGAAGGTCAGCCCGAAAGAGATTGAAGATGTCCTCTACTCGCTGCCGGGCATTGCGGAGGCCGCCGTCATCGGAGTACCTGATGAGGTGCTAGGGCAGGCGATCCGTGCGGTCGTCACCTTGCGCGAAGGTGCGGCATTGACGGAAAAAGACGTATTACGGCATTGCGCCGAGCGCCTTGAGAACTTCATGGTGCCACAATCGGTGGTCTTTATGGCCGCGCTGCCGAAGACTGGCAGCGGAAAGATCAACAAGCGATTGGTAGCGGCGCAAACAGGGGAGGATGCATGAGTGCGACAGAAAAGTTTTCCCAAGACTGCCTACGTATTGACGCGGCGGCCACCGCTGCGGATATTGAATCGGCCATTCGAGAAATTGTCTTTGGCAAGCTGAAGCGGAAGGGAGCGGTGGTCGCAATCTCGGGCGGGGTTGACAGCAGCGTCGTAGCGGCTCTCTGTAGCGGGGCTCTGGGCAACCAGCATGTTTTGGGGCTCATGCTGCCGGAGGCGGGTTCGTCACCGGACAGCCTGCGCCTGGCCCACCTCCAAGCCTCCACGATCGGCATCCGGACGCAGGTTGAGGACATCACTCCCATCCTGACGGCGGCAGGATGTTACCAACGTTGCGCCGGAGCAATTCGTAAGGTGATTCCCGAGTTTCATGAGGGTCTCAAATTCAAGATTGTCCTGCCGAACTTGCTGGAGGCCGTTGCTTATCCGATCTTTTCGGTGGTCGTGCAACTCGCAGATGGCTCGCAGAAGAAAAGCCGGCTCACTTACGAAACGTACTTGGGTTTGGTGGCGGCGATGAATTTCAAACAACGCACGCGAAAAATGATGGAATACTATTATGCGGATCTGCTTAACTATGCGGTCGCGGGGACTCCCAACCGCCTCGAGTATGACCAGGGTTTCTTTGTCAAGAACGGCGATGGAGCGGCGGACCTGAAGCCCATTGCGCATCTCTATAAGTCCCAGGTATACCAATTGGCGGCCCATCTGGGTGTGCCTGAGGAGATCCAGAAACGGACACCGACGACCGATACGTATCCACTCGAGCAATCACAAGAAGAGTTTTATTTCACGCTCTCCCTCGAAAAAATGGATTTCTGTCTATATGGCAAGAACCACGGCATAAGTCCCGCGAGCTTGGCTCCCGTACTGGGAATGGAGGAGGCGCAGGTCGAGCGAGTCTACGCCCTCATCGAGTCCAGGCGCCGGGCTGGTCGTTACGTCCATGCAGCTCCGATGCTTGTGGAACCGCTTGACGGAATCTGAACAACGGACTCACCCTCGGTGGGTTGACGCGGGCTGTGGGCAGGCGAGTTATGCACGAGACCCAATGGACAGTTGACCGCTTCAGATGAATAGCGATCTCGGGACCCTCACAATCCCCCTATGGACACACGTGGGAGGGGGGAGTTGGCCGCATTCGTTTGGCCCTAGCCGGAGCAGACTCCTCGGTGTTCGAGCGCTGTCCCGTCGAGGGCACGCCCAGGCTCACGGTGTATCGAGAAAAGGAGCGTTCCTCCTATCTCGACTTGCCGATGAGAAACCGCTAGCACCCTCACATTCAACTCGATAGGGGGTTGGAGCAGACAGTCAACTGGTATCGTGGGCATGCAGATTGGGTGGAAGCTGTGCGGCGGGGCGAATATCGCACCTATTACGCAAACCACCCTGCCGGAGACTGCACCGCAAGTTGAGGAAAACGAGATAAAAGAGCCGTGACGAGCTTTTTTTGTTGCCCATAACCGATAGCTTTGTTAGGCTATCGGCATGACTCTCCACCAATTGGAACAACGGATCAAACAGATCAAGCGCAGCTTGGCCAAGCTGGGGCCGACGCATCCGGGCAGCTTGAGTGAACAGTACAACGTCTGTGGCACACCGGGCTGCCACTGCAAAGACCCCAAGAACCCGCGCAGGCATGGACCGTACTATCAGCTCAGCTACACTTGGCGGGGCAAAAGCAGCAGCCGTTTCGTGCGGCCCGCGCAGGTGGCGGAGATGCGCCGCAAGGTGGAGAATTACAAGCGCTTCCGGGAACTGGTCAACGAGTGGGTAGATCTGGCGGTGGAACGGGAGCGGGCCGAGCGGGCCGCGAGAGAGCCGCACGCTGGAGATTGATCAAAACCGCCTGCTGGAAGACCTCGCTGCCTTGCGGCCGATGGTGGTGGCTTTGCTCGAGGGATTGGATGCCCGAGAGTGGTGGCTCCAGCAATTGCTGCGCTGGCGCTATGGGGGGACGCGCGAACGGGTCAATGAAAATCAGTTGTTGCTGTTTGCAGTGGAGATGCTCGGCCGCGGGGCAGGGAACCGAGACCGCGCCGGACGAGGCTAAAACGCGGAAGCCTCAACGCCCGGGGCATGATCGGCAAAGTCTGGCGAAGACGTCGGGGCGGCGGCGGGTGGTTTGTAATCCGGCGGAGCAGAAACGGTAGTGTGGGCAGTGCCGGGGGAGAGCCTCAGCGCCTCGGGGAAGAGATCGGTGAACGATTGGAATATTTGCCTACGTCGTGGCACGTGATTGAGGAAGCCTGTGAGAAACACGCCTGCGCACAGGGGTGCGTGGCGCTCACGGCACCGCGCGCCTCGCGTTTCGAAGAAAAGCCGATGCGATCAGCCACGCTCCTTCGGCCGACCCACCTGGGACGGCTTGGTCTTCAGGACCCGCGTCTCTCCCCCCCTGACCCTGTTTAGCACCGAACGATTTTCTCGCGATGTTCCTGCACGTTGCGCGTGGCATTGCGCGTGTCAATGACCAGGCGCGCGTGCCGCACAATGGCAGGATAATCATATGTGGAATGGTCCGTGGCAATGACTACCACGTCGTATTTCGCCAGGGCTTCAGGTGTGGGTTCCACGCTTTCGAGGCCGAAATCGTGTTTTCGCATTTTGGGGAGACGCGGAAAGTAAGGGTCGTGGTATTCGACGCGGGCCCCTTTGGCCTGAAGAAGTTCCATGATTTTCAGACTAGGTGACTCCCGCGGGTCGTCAATGTCCCTTTTGTAGGCTATCCCAAGGACGAGCACCCTGGCACCCTGGAGACATTGTTTGCGCTGGTTCAGGGCGTCCACCAAAGATACCACCACGTGTTCGGGCATGGACGCATTGATTTCCCCGGCCAATTCAATGAACCGCGTCGGAAATTCGTATTCGCGCGCTTTCCAAGTCAAATAGAACGGGTCGATTGGAATGCAGTGGCCGCCCAAGCCCGGACCCGGATAGAAGGCGGTAAAGCCAAAGGGTTTCGTCTTGGCGGCCTCGATCACTTCCCAGATGTCGATACCCGCCCGCAGGCACAGCAGTTTCAGTTCGTTGACGAGCGCTATGTTTACGGCCCGATAAGTGTTTTCCAGAATTTTGGTCATCTCCGCAGCGCGCGTGGAACTAACCAGGTGTATTTGTTCGAAGGCCCGCGAATAAAGCGCCTGCGCCCCCCGCGCACTGGAGGCATTGACTCCTCCGATGATCTTCGGGACCTGATGGGTTTGGAATTGCTTATTGCCAGGATCCTCGCGCTCGGGAGAGAAGGCCAAAAGGAAGTCAGTTTCCGGCTCTTCACCAGCCGTGACGTCGCGCCCATCCGTGAGGTAAGGGCTTATAGGGCATTGCATGCCGGATTTCTCCAGAATCGGCAGCACAACCTCCTCGGTGGTACCGGGATAGGTGGTGCTCTCCAGCACCACCAGTTGGCCGCGCCGTAAATGAGGAGTTAGGACCTCCACCGTGTTGCGCACAAACGAAAGATCAGGCTCGCGGTGAGGATCCAATGGAGTGGGGACGCAAATGAGGATGGCATCCATTTCCCGTAGGTGGGAAAAATCCGTCGTGGCTTGGAAGCGTTTGTTATGTATATGCTCCGCGATGACGGTTTCAGAAATGTGGCGAATGTAACTCTCACCACGCTGGAGCATTGTCACCTTGCTGGGATCAAGGTCAAAGCCTGTCACCGCAAATCCGTTGCGAGCGAACAAGAGCGCGAGGGGCAAGCCGACGTAGCCCAGCCCGACGATGCCCACCAGGGCCGCTTTCGCCTCGACCTTGGACTGGAAATTGGCCAGCGCTTCACACGTTACAACATTCCCTTTGTTCATATTCATGGTTTCCTCTACCTGCATTGGATGAGTCGATCAAAAGCCATCGATTATATCATTCCTGCCCTCAGGACCACCATTTCCGGGCTTTCTTGGCATAGCCCTGGTACATCGTATCCCCCCTGTGGGATTGAAGTGTGTGAGTGAGTGGAGGAGGAGAGAGATGGCTGCCTTGGTGGGGGTGGACCAAGGCAGCCGCCGGTCGGGGTAAAATCAGCGCCCTATGCCGGCTCCGGTCCCCTACTTCGATGTGGTCCGTCACATGAAGAACGCTTTTAATTATCGCCTCCAACTGGTCACCCACGCCCGC
>JBEKIZ010000026.1:0-59281 GCA_050011515.1 Terriglobia bacterium
CCAAAAAGTGACCGGCTTGAAATCGGAATCCGCGCCCGGCTTCATCCCGGAATCGTGCCCGAGTTCATTTCGGAATGCTGCCCGGGATGATTTCGGAATCGTGCCCACCTTGCCCCGGAATCCGCAATATCGATTGAAGTGTATTAGGATGACGTCCGTGAATGGGCCAAACGGGTCTGGCGATCCCTTTTCGAAGCTGCTGTAAATTTCGATTTGGCAATGGTTGCAAAGGCGAAGTGTGAAAAACTGGTGATCGCATACCTCGTCCCCCAGCTCTGCTCGGAGATGTTCAACGTACCTGCGGCCATTAAGTGTGAGCGGCGCAATGAAAGCTGGCCACTCAAGCCTGCCGTAGAGCGTTTGGTTCAGCTCCGCGGTGTCGAGCATCGCGAGCCGGTGTCGGGTCAGCGAGCCCAGATAATGCATGACAAATGGAAACAGTTTAGGTCTCGACAGGTCATAGGTCAACATTGAAGGCCCCGGCCGTGGAGCCAGTTGTCTCCGGATTTCTTCTGTTAGCAACGTGAGGTGAAACTGGACCTTGCTGCAAAGCCCCCACAACCCGGCAATGAATAGGTCAAGACCGGAAACCTCCGCTGAGCCGCGTACGGTTTTGTCTGAATAGACATTTGAACGAAGTTCCATAGTGACCTGGTCATACTCCTCCTTTGTGTAGGTCGCCAAATCAAACAAACCATTCAAATGGGAAACGAAGGTCACGTCCAGTACGTTTGCCTTCGAGACGGAGAGGCGGGGGCTTTCGTCGCCCAATCCGCTTCCGCGATCGACAATGGTGTGCTTGATGTCTAGCCAATAAAGAGCCTCTTTACGGGGATCGAAGAATACAAGAATCACAGGAATAATAAGGGACTGCCAGTATGCCAAGTCATCGCGCTTCGGGCGAAAAGAAAATGAATCCTGGGTCTCATCCTGGATGTAGCTTCTTCCAGACTTCACCTGCACCGCTACAAGCTTGCCTGTCGGATATCCGTCGTGCACGATCTCAATCGTTCCGTCGATACCGACATCTTCCTGCAAAAGATCACGCCAAATCAGTCCCAGGCGGTTGAACGCGCTCGCGGCCGCGTTGAGGCCAGCTCGCTCAATCTGGGCTTGAGGGTTTCTTCGCTTCATGCAGACCTCCTCCGTGCAACAATTAAATGCGTCCAACAGCATTCGTTCGCTGAAAAGTTCGCTCTTCGCCTGGCCCTGCTCTCTCGGCGTCGAACCTTAGTGGCGTCAATTCGGCTCTGACGCGGACATGTACTCCTATTTGGACCAATCACGTTTCAGAATCGCCCAGTCAAATCCTGAAGTAGGGAGGCAGAGTTGTTTGACAAACTCTGCGGCTCTTCGACGGTTCCCGAGTATACAAGCCGCGGAGTTCAAGAACAACTCCGCGCTACCAAAACAAAGGGCTCGGCTGCCGGCCCGACCGAGCCTGCCTGATTTCCCCTCGGATTACCGGCGCGCCTCGCCGCCTGAGGACTTGGCGGAGAGATTCGCCTTCCAGAAACTCCATGGCGATGTAGGGCGTGCCGTCATCGGCCTGGCCGGATTCGTAAATGGTGACGACGTTCGCGTGATGAATGCGCCCCGTGGAAGCCGCTTCATTCTGAAAACGCAGCAGGAACTCGGGGTCATCCAGCAGCTTGCGGTTCAGGACCTTGAGCGCCAAGCGCCAGGGGGGTGTAGGGGCGAGCGGCGCTCGCCCCTGGGCCGAACGCCGTTCGGCCCTACACAGGACCGTGCCCATGGCGCCCGCGCCCAGTCGGCGGACAATGCGAAAACGGCGGGAGAGCCCGGCGGCGAGATTGGCGTCGATCTGGATTCCCGCGTCCGCGGGAGTGACACGATGGAGGCTGTCCGGGGAAAGGGGTGAGCCGTCGCGCGGACAGGAATCAGTGTCGTCCGGATACGTTCTCTGGCATTGGGGGCAGGCGCGCATCGGGTTCCTCGGCAAGTCTAAGTAGCTGCCCAGTGTCGAGGATAATACTACAGCGATCAGGAAGGGTACGACCGCCCGCGACTACCTGCCGCCCAAAGCCTTCTTGGTGTCTTTGTGACTTGGTGGTAAAAGCCGATTGAACCACCAAGACACCAAGAGCCGACCCTACTCCTACCTCCTCCGAGAGACCGGGGCGGACACGCTGTCTCTTGACAAGCGGAACAACGTAGGCTAGCATAGTAAGTTGAAGCCGTGCAGGCGGTCATGGTCTCCTGGGGACGCTATGCTGCATTGCCACCTTGCTGGTAGGTCGTGGGTGGCAGGTGGGGGAAAAGCAGGGGCAAGTTACAGAGACCAGGGAAAGGGGCCAATTCTTTTGCGGATTCGGAATCGTAAAATGGATTGTGAGTCGCCTTGTCACTTCTGGCAAGGTGGACAGCAAGTCCCTTCTTGGAAGAGAAAGGGGAAGAGCAAATTTTTAAAATTGAACGACCAATGCGGGAATGTCATTGAAAACAAAGGACCGCTGTGGAAAACTTGGGGCTGAAGCTGGAATGTCTATGAAAACAAATGTAGTTAGCTCTTCAAGGCGGGGATGTTATTGAAAACACAGATACTTAGTATGTGGCAGGCAGGGGCGTAAGAGTCTGCACGGTCAAAGCTTCTTTCGCCCCTTCCGGGGCTCACTCCCGTGACGCGACCCCAACCCAGGGCTTGCGCCCTCGGCTAAATTCTCCCGCCCCTGACTGGGCTATGCCGGGGGAATCCCCTTCGCCGCGGTTGCTCTTTCTGACGCGAATTTCCGTCGGTAAGTACCAGAACAAGTCGCGATCATTGATCCCGAGTTCCGAACTCAGAACAACAGTTTCAAGGCGAGCTGGATCAGCCGCGGGTCGCGGGCCTTGGACACCTGACCAAAGGTTGACCCGTCCGTGATGTTACCGTCCGGCACATAGAACTGGGCATGGTTGAAGGCGTTGAAGAACTCCGCTCGGAACTGGAGCTCTTTGTGTTCCGCGAGTCGCGTTGTCTTGAGCAAGGCGAGGTCGGCATTGCTGATTCCCGGGCCGCAGCAAATGGATCGCGGCGCATTCCCGATTGTTCCCAGAGCCTGGGGAGCGAATGCATTGGGGTCAAAGAACTGATTGGGGACAGACTGGCATGCAGTTGCGCCGGGTCCGGCAGTGGGGCCGGTTCCAAAGGCGCAACCGGACTTGCGAGAGTTCTGAGTCCTGAACTTCCCAACCAAGTCAGGCTCGCCGGGATACTCAAAGTCGTCGCTGTTCTCGAGTTCCAGGTCGCTCGAGGAAGTGATTCGGATGGGAAACCCGCTCTGGAGACTAAAGATGCCCGACAGACCCCAGCCATCCACAACCTTCCCCAACAGCCCTCGCTTTTCCGGAACAGGCAACTCCCAGTAGTAACTCAGCACGAAGCGCTGGTCGGCGTTGAATAGTGAAGGGGACCGGCTGCAGCGGAAACAGAGCGGGTTGAGGGTATTCTCGAAACTCGAGGCCTCATCAAATGATCTGCTCCAGGTATAGGCGGCAAGGAATTGGAGGCCTTTGGAGAAGCGCCTCTCGAGGGATACCTGCAACGAGTTATAGCTCGAGTTGGCAATGGTGTCCTGCGCGAAAATGCTGGAGAAGACCGGAGTGCCATCCGGCGGACATCCGACGCCCGTGGTTGGCTGGCAGACCGGAGAGGAGTACCGGCGGAGCCCGACCAAAGTTATGGCGGGGTTGTTGGGCCCTGACACCACGGGCACTGACCCGTAGGGAAGATGCACACTCATTCCGGCAGGAATGGAATTTGCCGGAATTGTGAAGGAGCTGTCGGCGTAGAAAGGGCCACACGCCAGGCTGGAGGAAAGCGCCGGACTGGAATTGGCGTAGTAGTCTGAGAGGCTCTGCAAATCCAGGCAGGTTTGCGCGTTTCCGTAGTTCAAGTCGTGGGTGGCCAGCAAGCGATGCCCTTGAGAGCCCACATACCCCACCTGAAGCACCATGTTTCGCGTCAGCTCGCGCTGGATGTTGAAATTATATTGAGCCGCATATTGCGGGCGGATATTGGGTTGAAGCTCCCCAAACATCAGGATCGGCCGGAATGAGGACCAGTCGACCGGCTGACCACGAGTCGGATTCAATATTCCGTTGAATGGATTCGGCGAGATCGAACCGTTTTGACCCACAAAGGGAGTATTGAAGAGGGTCTCTGAAAGGTAGACGCTCCCTCCGAAGGGGGGTTCGCCGCTGAATTGCTCGAGCACGAGCTGTTCGATCGGGTTGTAGAAAAGCCCCCACCCCATTCGGATGCTCGTCATCCCTGGCCCTCCCGTAATCTTCGCGAGCGCGCCATCGTTCCACGACGGGCTCCAGGCAAGGCCGATCCGCGGCGCGAATGCCCGGTAATAGGTTTGCGTCAAGGCGTCGGAGATGCCCTTGTCTCCCGGCACCACCAACCCTTGCGGGAAGACAGACTCGCCCGGACTCCCCGGCCCACAATCGGTGGTCCCGAACACCCCCACCAAAGGGTTGCTGGGGCTCAACTGACAGGGGAAGACCGTGGTGTCTTGTCCCGGACGGAAGGTTTGTGTGCGCATGCCGACATCCGCCATGGGCGTGTTCAATTCCCACCGCAGGCCGTAGTTCAAGGTCAATGCAGGTCGAATTTTCCAGCTATCTTGCGCATACAGATAAAGGGACGAACTGCGCACGCTTTCGTGCTGCGCCGAACCTTGCAAATACGAGTCAGGAAGGCCGAGAAGGTAATTGGGAAAAAGATCGCTATATCCGGGATCATTCGGGCCACCACCAAGGAAGGAGTAATCGCCATTGACGTTAAAGTACAAAAGCTGGTCAAACCGCTGGCGGCGAACATCCGCACCGAATTTCAAACTGTGCTTGCCGGCGACTTTACTGAAATTATCCATCCACTGGAACGTATTGCCGATTTGGGGAAGTTCCCCTTCATAGTTGTTCCCGATCACAAATCCGCCGGAAACCGAAACGAAGGGCACACCCTCGTGCCCGGCCCCCAAATTAGGAGTGATCCCGAGCGAGGGATTGCTGGGGTCTGAAAAACACTGGTCCGCCGGCACGGTGGCACAGGAGTCCTGGACCAGGTTCGCATGCTGAGGATGGTTGAATTCCCCTTGTGCCTCGCGGAAGGCGACAAAACGAATCTCATTGATTGCGGTTGGGTTGACCACCCAGGTATGCGTGAGGTTCAATTGCTGATATCGGTTGTTGTAAAGACCTCCAAACCCCGGGACGTTAGCGCCCGCAGCCTGGAAGAACGAAAAGGGCTGGGTGTAAAACTGGTCGTCAAAATAGTAATAAGCGTTGAATTGCTGGTGGTCACTAATCTTGTGATCGATGCGGCCGGTGAATTGGTCATCGTACTCACTCGCCGTGGGGACGGATTCGTACTCCGTCCCATTCAAGTTAGGCGGGGGCACAAACTGGTTCATCAAATCCTGCGCCGTCGGATCAAAACACGCAGGAGGGATATAGTTGTTCGGAAAGATGGCTGAGTAAGTTGTGCCGGGAGCAATCGGCGCCCCACTGTTTGCGGCAACTGCGGCTGCGCACCCCGGGCGAGAGTTCAGGAGAGCGGACACCGTGCCGTTGGGGTCGTTCAGTGTTCCCGCGAAAGGCGACCCTGCAGAAAAATCGCCGCTCCGCTCGGCGGCGGTGGGCACAGGAAAGGCGGGCGAGGGAGTTCCCTGCCGGATTCGGTGTCCCTCATAAGAGCTAAAGAAGAAGGTTTGATCCTTGCGGATAGGTCCGCCCAGGGTGCCTCCAAACTGATTCTGCTTGAAGTCCGGTATTGCGGTGTCAAAGAAACCACGCGCGTTGAGCACATTGTTGCGGAGGAACTCGTACAGGTCACCGTGCAAGGCGTTGGTGCCGGACTTCGTTACTACGTTCACCACGGCGCCTGAATTGCGCCCAAATTCGGCGTCGAAGGTGTTGGTCAGGACCCGGAATTCCTCGATGGTATCCGGAGAAGGTTGCACTCCCGGCAGATTCACAAACTGGTCGTTGGCTTCGCCCCCGTTCACGGTGTAATTATTCGAACGCCCGCGCCCGCCGTTCACCGAAACCACACCCGGCTGATCGCTGCCATAGAAGAGGTCTGACCCCACCTGCGACTGCACCCCGGGTTGCAATTGGAGAAGTTGATAGGTGTCGCGAGCATTCAGGGGAAGCTCGACAACCGCCACATCATTCACCACCGCTCCAATCTGTGTGCTGGCGATTTCGATGAGGGGGGCGGCAGCCTCAGCCGTAACCACCTGTGAAATTTGGCCTAATTCCAACCGGACGTCCACCACGGTGACGTGACCCAACCTTACCTCAATTTCGTTAAGCCGGGCTTCCCTGAATCCGGCGGCCTGTACTCCAACGATGTAGCGTCCCACAGGCAAGGCAGGAAACTCGTAGTCCCCGCTCTCATTCGTCGTCGTGGCGCGACTAACGTGAGTGTCACTCTGAATGACCGTGACGTTTGCACCCGGCACAACCGCGCCGGAGGGATCTGTAGCCGTACCGCGAATGGTGCCCGTAGTCTGAGCCCAGCCCGCGCCGATTGAAAACACAAAGAAAAAGAGTCCGAGTAGACCACCGAAAGATGCTTTCACCCTCATTTTCACTCCTGTCTGATCGCGCCCCCGACGGTTGAAGCGTGTCCCACTGGAATGTTGACATCCCGGGAATCTGAATTTGCAAACTCTGTAGGAAAGTTAAGGTAAGAGGCAAGCCGTCGTCAAGTAAAGACTTTCAAAAAGAGCAAAAAATTTTCGGGAAGAGGAGACGGCGGGTGGAAGGGCAGGTGTCAGGGCTGGAGCTTCGACAACAAAGCCTTCTCGACGGCTCCCTGTAGTTCGGGCAAGAGCTTCCTGCCCTGTGAGGTAAGGTAGAACACATCGATCACTTTTTCCCCTTCTGTGTCGATCAAGGCAATCTCGATGTTGCACCCAAGCTCGGCGAGAACGGAACTGACTTGGTAAAGCAAGCCCGGGCGGTCGTAGGTGATCAGTTCGAGAAGCGTGCTGTGGGAAGAGCTCGATTCGTCAAAACGGACCTGTGTTGGTATCGTTACTTTGGGTTTCTGCACGCTTCCAGACCTGATGCGCCCACTCATGAGCTTACTGAGTTCCATCCTGCCCTGAAGGACGTCGACCAAGTTCGACTTGAGGCGGTCAGCCTCCGAAGGGTTCAAATCCAGGGTGTGATAAAGGTCCACGAATCTGAAAGTATCCAGAACCACCCCCGCAGCATTTGCAAAAGCGTCGGCCTTCACAATGCTCATCCCCCAAGCCGCCAGCGTCCCCGTAATTGAAGCAAAGAGAAATGGCCGGTCCAGGGTGATGACGGTGAGCTCGTGGAGACTTCCCGGGGTTCTCAGGTCAACCTGGACAGCCTCCTGGCCAAGCCGCCGAGCCAACTGAAAGTGCGGCGCAATCTCCTCCGGCGAATGGGTAGCCAGGTATCGCCGAGGGAACCCCTCGAGGAAACTATCGACTTCTTCTCGAGTCGCCGAAGGTGCCAGCAGGGGCAGAATCTTCTCCGCCGGCGATACGGTGGCGGCCACGGGCTTCACTCTCTCCTTGTCCAGGCTGCGCGCCAGGTAATTCGCGGTGGCGGCGTAGAGTCGCCACAACAGTTCTGTCTTCCAAGGCGTCAAGGCTTCCGGATTGACCGACTTGATATCGGCATAGGTCAGCAGGGACAGCATCTTCAATCGTTCGGAGGTCTCGATTTTCCCCGCGAATTCTCGCACTGTTTCCGGGTCGAATATGTCCCGGCGCTGCAATGTAGTGGACATCTCAAGATGGCTGGCGATCAGAAACCGGACGGTTGCGCGGTCTCCCGCCGCGAGGTCTAATCGTGCCATGATCCCTTCCAGTGCCTGAAGACTTCCCGCGATGTGATCCGGCGCTTCCATGCCTTTGCCGACGTCGTGAAAAAGTAAGGCGAGGTAGAGAAGTTCCGGCTTTTCCAGTTCCGAGAGGATCTCGGCGAGTCTATCTTCCCACTCCGACCCCATGCCGGAATTGGCCCGGCCTTGAGACCGCGAGCGCGATGGAGCAAGGGCGTGCAGGTTCTGAATGGTCATGAAAGAGTGCTCGTCCACCGTGTAGCGGTGAAAGAAATCCCGGATGACAAGGGAATCAATCACCTGGAACTCCGGGAAGAGAGCGCTGAGCACGCCCAGGCGATTCATGTCCCGCAAGGCTTTGGCCGCCCAGGGAAAAAGGAGTATCTGCCGAAAGTGACCGAAGAACACCGAAGGATCCAACGGCGTGACTGGGACGCGAGTTAGTGCTTCCGCGACCGCTCTTTCTGCCTCCCGGCTGAGTTCGAGCCCGTGCCGGGCGACCATCTCGAACAGCCGCAAAAGCAGCGCGGGGTCTTGCGCCAGGGCCGCAGGCTGGCGGACGTAGATATTCTCCCGAAGGACCGAGAAATCCGCATTGGAGAGGCGTGACCTCCAATTCTGGAATAAGCCATAGACTCCCGCCCGCGCCGGGGCGCTATGGTCCAGCAGGTGCATGGTGAGCCGGTAAATGGAGCGGACATTGCGGAAGTAGATACGCATCCAGTCCGCAGCGGTCAGCCGTTCTGCTGGCTGGCGCGCAATTCCACGAGCGCATGCCCGGTCCTGGCATTCGTAACTTAACTGATTGTCATCGCGCTCCCGGAGATAGTGAAGAAAACACCGCGTGGCGCAAAGGAACTCGAAAGCTGTACCGATCTCGGCACGCCAATGCGCGGGCCACAGATCCTCCGGCGTGCCCCAGGCTTTACGCTTCTCGAGTTCGGAGATGCGTCCCAGCCATCGGCAAACATGGTAATCCCGGAGGCCGCCAGGAGCTTCTTTGATGTCGGGCTCGAGGTGAAAAATGGTATCGCCATACTTCGCGTGCCGCTGGCGAGTCATGTCCGCCAGGTTGCGAAGCAGGTCTTGATGATCTCGAGCCACCAGGTGTGGAAACACGTCATCATGCAGGCGCACGTAAAGCCCGCGGTCCCCCGCCAGGTAGCGGCAATCGAGGAGTGCGACGCTGAATTCCAGGTTATCGCGGTAGAGCCGGCCACACTCCGCAAGCGTGTGCACGCTATGGCCAATGCGGAGCCGCAGGTCCCAGAGTTCCCGCAGGATAGCCGCCACCGCGTCCCTTCCGGAAGACTGCTCCCTGCTGCTTTCGGTAAGGAAAAGCAGGTCGATATCCGAATGTGGAAAGAGCTCCCGGCGACCATAGCCGCCCAGGGCAAGCAAGCAGAAGTTTGGTGGTTCATCAAGCTGCGGGGAAAAAACCCGTCTGTAGAGGCTGGTAACCACTACATCCACCGCCTCCGAGCGTCGGCACAGGACGGCCAAGCCATCGCCTGTACTTTCGAAGCTTCGCTGGGTGGTCAGGGATTCGGCGGAGTAGTAGTCCGAGAGTTCAAGCGCGGAGATTCGTCCTCTCGCGGTGGGATCAAGTGGCATTGGGCGCCCCCTTGTCATTCTGAGGCCCCCGTCCTTTGGGGGCCGAAGAATCCCCGCAGTTTCTTTACGCAGGTGGGCCAGGCTCGCGACCCCCTCACCCGGCCCGCCCCGGCTGAAGAAAACGCCGGCGACGGGCCACCCTCTCCCCCTTTTTCCATTTTCTATTTTCCAGTTTCCATTTTCACTTACAAGGCCGCATCGCCCCGCTCGTCGTTCCGGATGCGGATGGCGTCGTCGACGTGCGTCAGAAAAATCTTTCCGTCGCCGATCTTCCCCGTCTTCGCCGTTTTGAGAATGGCCTGAACAGACTGTTCTGCGAGGTTGTCCGGGACTACCATCTCAATTTTGATCTTGGGAAGCAGATCAACCGTGTACTCATTGCCACGGTAAAACTCGGTGTGTCCCTTCTGCCGGCCGTGCCCCCGCACTTCTAAGACCGTCATGCCTTCCACGCCGATATCATGGAGGGCATCCTTGACCGCATCAAACCTTGAGGGCTGAATAATCGCTTCGATTTTTTTCATTGGCAATTGTCCTTTGACCTAAGACTTGGCACCCTGGAGGAACTCCACCCCAATCCCCGGAACCCTCCGAACAGCAAAGCTCCCCCCACGCCATCGAGCTCAAACCTCCAGATTGTAGCCTTCTTCCCCGTGTTGAGACAGGTCCAGACCCTGAATCTCTTGCTCGGTCGGAACGCGCAAACCCACGACCACATCCACAACCTTCAATATGATGAGCGTGCCGACGATGGCGAGCACCCAAGCAAAGCCGATACCCACCAACTGGTTCAAGAGTTGATGGGCATTACCGTCAATCAAGCCCACCGGCAAGGCATTACCGTGGCTGTCCCTAAAAATCGAATTCACCGCCTTGGCAGCAAAAACGCCGGTCAATAGCGCCCCGATTGTGCCGCCCGCGCCATGAACCCCGAACACGTCGAGAGAATCATCATAACCGAAGAGTTCCTTTACCTTGGCCACCATCAGAAAGCAGAGTACCCCAGCAATCAGCCCGATGGCCAGAGCGGACATAGGTGCAACAAACCCTGCCGCGGGGGTAATTGCCACCAACCCGGCCACCGCACCTGAAATGGCCCCGAGCACGCTGGGCTTTCCGCGCCA
The DNA here is from genome assembly GCA_050011515.1 of Terriglobia bacterium. GTDB lineage: Bacteria > Acidobacteriota > Terriglobia > UBA7540 > UBA7540 > CAVROP01. Next base: position 10,573 of record JBEKIZ010000026.1, read on the forward strand.
AAGCCACTCTGCCACAGCCCACCCCAGCGCTGCCGCCGCAGCACCGAAATGCGTAGCCACAAAGGCGCTGCTGGCGAGACTTCCCGCCGAAAGCGCACTTCCGGCGTTGAACCCGAACCAACCCACCCAAAGCAGGCAGGCGCCGATGAAGCTCAGCACGACGCTGTGCGGCGGCATTGCTTCTTTCGGATAACCCAATCTCTTGCCGAGGTAAAGCGCGCAGACGAGCGCTGAAACGCCGGAAGTCACATGCACGACGGTGCCCCCGGCAAAGTCAAGGGTGGGGATGGCCCCCCCCAGCGAAGCATTGAGCAAGCCGCCCTTTCCCCAGACCATGTGGGCCATGGGGTCGTAAACAATGACGGTCCACAATGCCATGAAAAGCACCATGGCGCTGAATTTCATCCGTTCCGCAAAGGCCCCCGTAATCAAGGCAGGAGTAATAATAGCGAACATTAATTGATAGACCATGAAAGTTTGTTGGGGAATGGTGGCGGCGTAATCCGCGTTAGGCATAGCTCCAACGCCCCGGAGAAAAACATACCCTAGATTCCCCAAGACCCTCCCGCCCTCATGGAAGACCAAGCTGTAACCGAAAAGAGCCCAGAGCACTGTCACCAACACCATAAGCGTGAAGCTTTGCATCATGGTGGCAAGGACGTTCTTCTTTCGAACCAAACCTGCGTAGAAGAGCGCCAGGCCCGGGCCGGTCATCAAAAGAACCAGCGCCGCGCTGACCAGCATCCAAGCGTTGTCGCCCGAGCTCCGCGCATCTGCAATCTGTTGTTCGAGCTGGGCTAGGCGTTCGGCTGTGCCGGAAGTGGAGCCGGACTGCGAATTTGGGGCAGAAATATCGGATGGCGCTGAGGATTGAGCGAACCCTCGACCAGCCATCAATCCCATAACGAGCACCAGACCGAGAAGGAGCCGGGTTAACAACCTAAGCATATAATTCTCCTCCAGTGTATTTGTCCGTCATATATGGCGAAGCGAGAATTTCATTGTCGTTCTTTCGCCCTGTCGAGTGAGGAGGAAGTCCTGAGCTATCAGGCGTCAACTTCCAGTATTGAGGTGTTCTTGTTGATGGCAGAAGGCTGACGGCTAAAGGTATCACTCCTGACTTCTGGCTTCTCACCGTGGGGATATCAAGGGCGCAGCCCCTGGCTGATTAGTTGAACCCATTCGTGTAAGACGGGAGATATTATAGGAACCGGTCGGGCACAGGCCCAAATAGAAACATTTTATCAGTACGATAACTTAATGGTGGGTCTTGTGGCCGCAGAGGGTACACACCTGCTAGCGGTGCGCCACCGTCGCGGTGGCATTTGCCGGTCTCGCCGTGCGGGACGGGCGCAACGCCGAGCGCATTGTCCAGACGTTTTGTGGACACTGCACTAGTTTACGACCGATTGCACCTTGAGATCGGGGCTAAAACGGAGGATGGAACAAAATCCCGTAACCTGGGATCGCCGGTTCGAGTACAATCTAGCCCTCCCATTCACCAAGGTGTGAGCTGGGGGGTGAACTGCAGCTCGGCCATAGGCAAGATCCGTCTCGATGGTGCTGAAGACGCACCGTGGACCCAACTTGGCCCCACAATCCCTTCGCAAGGAGACAAATGAGACCCATTCTTAGACTGCTCGATGATGAACTGATCGATAGAATCATCGCGGAAGCGCGCGAAGTAGTATGCAAGCTAGGCTTCGAGATCCACAATAAGCCTGTGCTCACCATGCTTGCTGACCATGGCGCGCAGGCGGACGAAGGCAACTTGAACGCCCGCCTCACGGAAGACCTCATCGACCAGGCGCTCGCTACCGTCCCCCGCGCTTTCAAACTCTACGATGTCCTGGGGAACGAAACACATGACTTTCGGGGTGACAACGTATACTTCACGCCTGGCTCGACCGCGCTCAACATCCTGGATAACCGGAGCGGCGAATTGCGCCGACCCTCGACACTGGACTACGTCCGCTACGTGAAGGTAACGAGCGGCTTGCAGCACCTCGCTTCTCAAAGCACCGCCCTGATCCCCGCCGATGTTCACGACAAGATCGCGGATAGCTACCGACTCTATCTGAGCCTCCTGTACGGTGAGAAGCCGGTGGTCACCGGGGCCTTTACGGTGGAAGGGTTCGAGATCATGAAGGACCTGCAAGTCGCTGTGCGCGGAAACGAGCCGGCACTCAGAGCAAAGCCCCTGACCATCTTCTCCGCCTGCCCCACCGCGCCGCTCAAGTGGAGCGATGTGACAAGCCAGAATCTGGTGGACTGTGCCCGCTGGTCGATTCCGGTGGAGCTGATATCCATGCCGCTTTCCGGACTGGTGGCGCCCGTCACTCTGGTGGGGAGCCTTGTCCAGCAGACCGCCGAGAACCTGAGTGGGGTGGTGATTAGCCAGCTTGTGAATCCCGGCCATCCGATCTTGTACGGCGGCTCGCCTGCCATCTTCGACGTCCGGTTCGGGACCACTCCGATGGGGGCTGTGGAAACCATGATGCTCGACTGCGCGAACAGCGAGGTGGGGAAGCGCCTGGGCATGCCCACCCAGAGTTACATCGCCCTCAGCGACGCGAAGCAATTGGACGCGCAGGCGGGCCTCGAGACGGGCATAGGCGCGATCTTGGCGGCGCTCTCGGGAATCAACAGCATCTCGGGCCCGGGGATGCTGGATTTTGAAAGCTGCCTGAGCCTGGAGAAGCTTGTCGTCGATAACGAGATCTGCGCCATGACCTACCGCCTGTTGCGCGGGATCGAACCGCGGGAGGATTTCCCATCGCTTCCCCTCTTCCAGGAATTGCGGCGCGAAAAGTATTTGCTGATCGCCGACCACACCCGCCGTCACCTGCGCGAGGAGATCACTTTCCCTGGCCCGGTTATCGATCGCGCCAACCTATCGCGATGGCTGGAGGGGGGGCAACTGAGGTTGAGGGAGCGCGCCGCGCGGGAGGTTTCGCGCCTCATCGAGCAATACACGCCCTCGCGTCTGCCCGAGGAAACCAAATTGGAGCTGACACGCCTGATGCAGCACGAAGCCCAGCGCTACGGGATGGACGCCCTGCCAACCGCAGACGAATGAGGCCGCACAGGTAGACTGAAAGCTCGTAGGGAAGAGGACCGAAGATGCCGGCTGTCGGGAACTATGTCGAAACCGGGAGGTGTTGTATTATGGGAGCAGGCGGAATCCCCAGGAGGAATAAAAGAAATGAAGGCCCAGGTTACCCCCTTGATGCTTCTCTTGTTGCTTGCAACTGGCCCCGCAACGGCGCAACACACTAAGCGCGCAGCCAAAGGCGAAGATACGGGCCCCGTCAGCGTGACCCGGTCGGCCACCCTGAGGGTAACGATTTCCAGCGACGCGGTAGGGATTTTCAATTACCTGTCAGATTCCAGGAAGCTAATCCTCTGGTTTCCGGACCAAGCCATCATCGAACCACAACTGGGAGGAAAGTACCACTTCCGGTGGACCGGCACGCAAGGCGTGTGGAGTGGCGTGGTAACGGAGTTCATCAGGGGTAACACCTTGGGTTTTACCTGGCAGCCACCCGACGAAACCGTGGTAACAAACGTGAGGATCAAGCTCTTTCCTCAAGGCGCGGAAACTGCTGTCGAACTCAGTCACAGCGGTTTCCCTTCCAGCGACGCACTGGACAAGGCTGTAGGGAGCTGGACCCTTTACCTCCAGAACCTGAAGTCCGTCATCGAACAGGGCGTTGACATGCGGGGACAGATGCGCCCCAAGACGAAGCACACCACGTCTGTCCGGCCCAAGCGCAGCGGCTAGACACTCGCCAGCCTTCCCGGGCAAAGTACACCGGCGACTCAATGGTGAGATTGGAAGGCTAGGTCTGGGTACGGATTTCTGCGCTTGCGGCGCGCAACTCTTCCGCCGCCAGTTCGGGCCGGACCGAATTGTAGTAAACCTCTTTCACACTATACGACTTGGATTTTGGCTGGCTCGCCGGCAGTATCTCAAAGTGCCAGTGAGAATCGTCCGCCACGGTCATCCAGTGCTCTGTCCGGTCGTATTTTGCAGCCACGTTGGGTGTGGTGTGAAGGACCAGATGATAAGCGGGCGACACCGACTCCAGCCGCCGCAGAATTGACTTCAGAAAGCGGGCTAAGTGTATTTGGCGGTCCCAGGTGATGAGGTCCTCTTCGAAGGAACAATGATGGTTAAGGGGCAGAATCCAGGTCTCATAGGGTACCCGTGAGGCAAATGGACAAAAGGCGACGAATTGATCATCCCACTCGACAGTCCGCACTTGGGAGGAGATTTCCTGTGTGGAAATGTCGCAAAGAATACATCGTTCCTTGAGCGCGTAGTACGCCTGGAATGATCGCAACTCGTAGATCACCCTTCTGGGGATGAAGGGAGTAGCCGTGATCTGTGAGTGTGGGTGCTCCAGATCCTGTCCCGCCAAGGCTCCCTGGTTACGGAAAACGGTAACGTAACGGAAACGGCGGTCTTTCTTAAGGTCTGTAATTCTCGACACGTAGGCTCGCAAGACCTGCGCAACGTCTTCGTCACTCAGATGCGAAAGCGAGGCATCGTGATTCGGCGATTCCACAACGACCTCGTGGGCGCCCAAGCCGCGCATCTTGTCGTAGATACCTTCCGCCCGGCGTTGTGCATCCCCTTCAATTCGGTAAAGGGGGCGCAAGTGGGGCGTTACGCGGACTTGCCACCTGCCGTTGCCATTCCAGTACGAGTAGATCGTCTGCGGGGAAAGGGCTTCCTGGCCGGGGCATAGGGGGCAAGCAGCAAATCTGGGCCATGGGCCTTCGCCATCCTCCTGAATCACCCAGTTTTGCGTAATGGGATCCTTTCGTAATTCCATGAGTCCTCCAAGAACATGCAACGACTTCTTACCAGAGGCCAACCGATAACTCGCCTCAGGCGCCTTCCAATAGAATCTGCGGCGAGTTCGATCCATTGCCGGGAACAACTCCGCAGCGATGGACCGCAGGGTAACCCCAGACCCAACGTCCGGGGATTTCATGAGACGGCTTGCCTACTGGCTTGCTTAGCGAGTCAAAATGTCGTGCGGCTCGGCTATTCACCGTTAACTAAGAGTCAGGCGTCCGAAAAACGTTCATGAAATCTTATTCCGCAGGACATATTAAACAGGGCGAATAATTTCTTGTCAAGTGCTGAAGGAGTTAACAGCTTGCAGAGGTCAAAGAGGGAAAGGAATTCACTTCGGCGGTTGGAAATCTAGAATTGTGCTTTGCACTTCCGCTCGCTCAAAGGCGGAGTTTTCGAGCGATATGGTGATGTCGCGGTTGATAATGGTCGTGTTAGTCTTAGGACATGGGACTCTTCCTTGGTATCGAGGGCGGTGGAAGCCGCACCCAAGCATGCCTGGGTGACGAGCGAGGCCGCATTCTCGCCAAGGCTGTGGCAGGGCCTTCGAACCCGCTGAAAGTGGGGATTGAAGGAGCCAAGAAAGAACTCTTACGGGCCGCGCGCGCGGTCCTAAGAAGGGTTTCGACTGCCGCCGCGCGGGACGAGCCTCCGGTTGTCGGCGCCGCTCGAGGGCAGCGTCACCACAAACCCTTGCTCGTGGCCGTTTGCGCCGGTGTGGCCGGAGTGGACCGTCCGGCTGTGAGCCGCCCGCTTCTGGCGTGGCTCCGCAAGGCCATCCCCGCGCGGCATCATCTCCTGGCGACGGACGCGGCGATTGCTCTGCACGCCGCCCTAGGAACCGCTGCCGGGATGATCGTGGTCTCGGGGACAGGTTCCATCGCCTACGCGCGTAACCACCGAGGGCAAACCCTGCGCGCCGGTGGTTGGGGCGCTTCGTTTGACGATCTCGGGTCGGGCTATGACTTGGGACGTAAGGCCATCATGGCGGCTCTGCGCGACTTCGATGGGCGGGGCGAGCGCACTTTGCTGACCCAGAAGATTTGCCGGGCTCTGCAGCTCACTGACATCACAAAAATCGTGCTGAAGAACCTGGACACACAGCAAGTGGCCGCGCTCTTCCCGCTGGTTTCGGAAGCGGCCCGCCAAGGCGATCGAGTGGCGCGACGCCTTTTGGCCCAAGCCGCTTGCGACCTCGCCCAGTTGGCGCTGGCGCTGGCGAGACGCTTGGGGCGCCGCCGAATGGTCCCCGTCGTGTGTGCCGGCGGCGTCTTCCGCTCCAGCCCTACTTTACGGCGCAGTTTTGCGCGCCACGTGCACCAGCACATGCCCTCCGCGCGCGTGCGGCTTTTGCAGCGTGAACCCGTCGAAGGCGCCCTGGCCATGGCGCGGATGCTGGCAACGTAGGGGCGAGGCTTTCCTTTCTTTTTGGCGATCGGCGTGCCCTCCGGAACTTTCCGGTTGCGGGCCGCCCCTGCTTGCGTATAATTTCTGGCCTTTGGGCTCGCAATCTGAATGATCTGTATCCCGGTGCCTTATGTCTCAAATGATGGAGGAGATTTTGGAGCAGCCCCTGGCGCTCAAACGCACGCTGGCCGCCGAGCGCCACCATGCCTTGGCATTCGCTGACTTCGCCCGCAAACAGAATTTCCGGCTCGTAGTTCTGGTGGCACGGGGCACATCCGACAATGCGGCGCTGTTTGGACGCTACCTGCTTGAGTTAACGACGGGCATCCCCGTCTCATTGAGTGCTCCGTCGATTCACACCCTCTATCGCGCGCGGTTGGATTTTCGCCAAACTTTGGTGGTGGGCATCTCGCAATCGGGCGAAGGAACGGACATTAATCTGGTGCTCAAGTCGGCGAAGCGTCTTGGCGCTTACACACTCGGCATCACCAACGAAGCCCGTTCGACGATGGCGGGTTTGGTGGATGAGGTGTTCCTTGTCCATGCTGGGAAGCAGCGCTGCGTGGCCGCGACCAAGACCTACACCGGTCAACTGCTGCTGCTCTACTTGTTGGCCTCGAGCTTAAGCTCTCAAATTGACCTTGCTGATATCAGCGAAATCCCGCACCGAGTCGAACAGGCAATCAAATTGGCGCCGGAAATCGAGGAGGTGGTCGAGCGCTATCGTTACATGCGCCGCTGCGTCGTGGTGGCACGCGGCATTCACTATGCCAACGCCTTTGAACTGGCCTTGAAGCTGATGGAAACCTGCTATGTCGTTGCGGAAAGATTCTCGGCTGCTGACTTCCTTCACGGACCGATTGCGATGATCGAGCGGGGCTTCCCCGCGCTGCTCTTCATGCCACCCGGCAGGACATTTCGAGAACTCTTGAAATTGACGGCGCGCCTGCACGCTCTGAGAGCGGACACCCTGGTATTTTCCTCCTCCCATGCGCGTATACCCGGCGCCGCTCGAGTGATTCGAATCCCCGATCCTGTCCCGGAAATCTACACGCCCATCCCCTACATCGTGCCGGGGCAAATTTTCGCAGCCCTGCTCGCCGAGGTGAAGGGGTTGGATCCCGACAAGCCACGGGAACTCAACATTGTGACCCGGACAGTCTGAATAGTGAATTATGAATTGTGAATTGAAGAAGCGCAGCCACCAGAGATCCTGGGCGCGCAAAGCAAACTCTGCGTCCCCAATTCACAATTTACTATTCACCATTCACTATTCATAATTGCGCTCCTCACTGTTTCCCTGGCACCTGAAACCTCTACCGACGGGGAGGCTTGGTCTTATGCCTGGAGATGTAGCGTGCCGGAGTCGCGACCTTTTTTTTCTTCGGCGGCTCGGGCTCGAGCTGAGCGGGTTCCTCAGCAGGCGCTTGGGGCTCGGCTTCGGGGGTAGATGCTGTCTTCACCAAAACCTGCTCAAATAGCACGGCCCGGGGGCTTGGTTTCTTCTTCGGAGGCAATTCCGCGTTACGGTACGGGTGCTCAGTATGGCAAGTCTGGCAAACGACTTTCACCACCTTGTTGTCCACCAAGCTTGCCACAGCATGGTTCAGAAGCAGGCGGCAGCGAGTGCAATAATCGTCAATGGTATCGCCTAGTCGTGGAACGGGCTCAATCATGAAAGATTCCCCGCAAGATCCTCGTCGTGAAGGAACTAATGTTGCGAGTGCCCATTATAGCGCGCTCTCGGCAAGAATCAAACGAATCACCGCTTTTGGAGACGGCCTGAAAACCCTGCTTTCGTAGTGCAAACGCCCCTGGGGCAGGCGCCCCTAGCTGCTCGGATAGAGGTGATAAAGCATCCAGTAAACCAGCACGCCCGTCACCGAGACGTAAAGCCAAAGGGGCAGGGTCCAGCGGGCGATTCGTTTGTGCTGCTGGAAGCGCTCCCGCCAGGCACGGTAAAGCGTGGCGATTGCCAGCGGCACGATCAGCACCGCAAGGACTGTGTGCGAACCGAGTAGCACAAAATAGAAAGTTCGAACGGCGCCCCGTCCGGGGAAGTGGGTTGTCCCGTGAAAGTAGTGATAAGTGAGGTAGCAGACCAAGAAGATCGTTGAGGTCACAAAGGCCGAAAGCATGCACGTCTTGTGAGCTCGGATGTTCTTTTCTCGAACGAAGAAGAACCCCAGGACCAAGAAAATGGCACTGGCGGCATTCAGGCTGGCGTCGACGGTGGGAAGGTAAGGGATCATGCTGCGGTCGGCTGCTTCTTGTCCGAGGCGTTATCGGGCTTGGACCCTTTGCGAAAGTGACGCAGCATTCGCTGCGCCTCGCCGGTGTAAAACGACCAAGCGAGGTTGCCGCCGAACACTGCTGCCAAGGTCAGGCTGATCAGGCTTAGCCACAGGCCGTCAATCAAGAAAATCCTGCCGCTAATCGCCTCCAATGCCACTACCACCAGCGCCATCACCGCCACCAGAAAGCAGAGTGCTAATAACACCAGTCCCTCGAGCATGGGCTGTCGCTCCTCGCCAGAGCTAAAAGGAGTTGCAGATTCGCTTCCAGCCATTTAGTTACCCTTGGAGGCAGCAATCTTCACCTTGGCGCACTGCCAGTCTGGGTGCAAGAAAGTGGGCAATCTGACCCACTCTAAAGCGTTCGAGTTACCCATTATTCCACATAAGTTGCTTTATGTCAACGCGTTGCCATTGGTTACGAAATTGCTTCGAATCAGGTGTGCGGGGCTCGGCACTGATGGGGCGTCCCCACCTGGAATCCTGAAGGAGGTAAGAAGGCCATGCCAGCCGACCTCAAAGAAATTATAGACCAACTGAAATTGGAGAGAGACATCTTGAAAAACGGCGGGTACGGTCGCTCGGTCCGTACCCCCTGGAAACCCACAAAGCTCTTCCGCGATTCGGTCACGTGCCTGAATTTCGACGAAGTGGTTAAACGGCACCCCTGCAACGAATGCCTGTTGTGGGAATGGGTGCCGGAAAAGTACCGGGACGAGGACATCCCTTGCCACTTTATCCCCTTGAACGAACGTGGTGAAAGCATCACCTCTCTTGAAGACGCCAAGGATCGCGAAGAGGCTGAAAAGGCTCTCCTCCATTGGCTGAATTCGGCCATCGAGCAGTTGGAAGCAAAGCTCGCTCAGCAACAGGCAGGCCTCGCCTAAAGCGGAGTTTTGTCCACCATCATCAAGGCGAATACCAGAGGCAAGTAAACGACTGAGGCAAGGACCAAACGCCGGGCAAATGAATTCGACCGGTTAGCCGCCAGGCGCATGCCATAGTGCAAGAACCCAAATCCAAGCACCAAAGCTCCCACCAAATAAGCCTTCCCCACCTGCCCCAGGAAGACGGGCACTATACTCGCAGGTAACAGGACGAGTGAATACCCCAGAATCTGCCGCACCGTCGCCCGGCCTTCGCGGTCGTTCCTGGGAAGCATCTGGAGGCCAGCACGGGCGTAGTCTTCGCGGTACATCCAGGCAATCGCCAGCAGGTGCGGGAACTGCCAGAGGAAGAGAATGACGTACAGCGCCCAGGCATCAGGGCTCAAGCTGTTGCGCGCCGCCGCCCAGCCGATGAGCGGCGGCATGGCGCCAGGGAAGGCCCCCACAAGCGTGCAAAGCGGCGTTCTCTTTTTGAGTGGGGTATAGAACAGGAGGTAGGCGCCAAGCGTTAACAAAGCGAGCTCGCTGGTCAATGGGTTCGTGAACACCCACAACTCCCAGCCGCCAAACGCCGCAAGCAGGATGCCGAACCAGAACGCCTCGGGCGGAGCTAGTCTCCCTGCCGGCAGGGGGCGATTGGCGGTTCGGCGCATGCGCTTATCCGAGTGGCGTTCGATGTACTGGTTCAGCGTCCCGGTGCCGCTGGCCACGAGCAGGGTGCCCAGCAGCGTATGCAACAGCCGCCAGAAATCCAGCGGGCCGCGCGAGGCGAGATAGAAACCCACTAGCGTACTTACCAGCACCAGGAAATTCACTTCCGGCTTGGTCAGCGTCCAGTAATCCGCCAAGCGAACGAGCCACTGCGGGGGCGCGTTCTTCCTCCGCGACACGGAATTGGCTCCCGGGTTGTCTGATCCGCGGTTCATATGGCCGCCCCGTGTGGGGCCGAAGCGATCTTCACCGTCTCGCCCGGAGCGGTGAGAAAGCGATGGGACTGATAGGTCAGGTACAGGCTTGTCACCAGCACCAGCGCGCCCACGGCCACGTGCGCTGTGGTCATGTTCACCACCGGGGGCAGAGGTTGAGGTGCGTTCCGGTCAGCCATCTTCACGATGTAAGCGCCGATGCCGAGGGACAGTTGAAGCATGACCAGTGCGCCCAGCAAAAGTGCGGGCCTCAGCAGCGCGGGCTCTTGCGAGAACTTCATCGCGATTCGTGAGACTACCCAGGCCACCAGCATGGTGACCACGCAGGCGCCCACAACGTGGGGCTCGACGCCCATCCCGGAGTGGCGGTACGCGGCCCCCAAAACCAACTGCACAAGGATGACGGCCGTCATGGCCACGGTTAGGTGCTGGAGCGAGGGAGTGGAAGCGTCTTCAAGTTTGGGTTCGTCCCATCGCCAGCCGGCTCGAGTGAAAAAGACCAGGCTCGCGGCGAGGCAGAAAAAGACTTGGGCCAGCGTGGCGTGACTCGTCGAGATGGCCACGGGCAAGTAATAGAGAACCGTGATGCCCCCCATGGCGGCCTGGGCCAGCACGGCCAGCACGGCGGCCCCTCCAATCCATTTCACCCAACGCCTGGAATCCTTGATCCAGAGCGCAAGGACGAGAATTAACGTGAGGATTCCCACAGCTCCGGCGATCATGCGGTGGCCGTGCTCAAACTTGACCCCGCCCACCATGCGCGGCATTCGGAAGCTGCCGAATGAAGTCGGCCAATCAGGCACGGACAGACCGGCGTCATTACCGGTCACCAGCGCGCCCGCGATAATCAGAAGAAAGGTGCAGATTGCGACGAAGATTGCGTATCGATGTAACCACGGACTGTACGGTTTCTTTGGCATAGGTCGATTGACGCCCACAAGTCGAGGAGTCGAGAGTCGAGAAGTCGAGAGTTGAAGGTCGAAAGTAAGAGGTTGAAAGTTCGATCGTAAGAGCACGGACGCCTGCGCTCCGACGCCTTAGCACGAGGTTGTTACTCTCGACCCTCGACTCTCAACTCCTCGACTTGTAACGTCAGAATCCTTTCTCGGGGATCAGATCTTTCAATCCTGTCCATCCGTATGAGCATTTCGCGCAATTCCCGCTCTCGCTCAGCACTCCAATCAGCCGAGCCGTTAAACCGGTCCCGGGAACGATAAATGACTACGAAGATGCCTGCAAACATTATGAGCGCAGGGACAAGCAGGATGAGAATTCCACTTCTCAATGCTTGAACCGCGCCAGCTCTTGCCGCCGCTGCGCTGGTATAGCACATCGCGCAGCCCTGCGCATAGGCCAGGGTAGAGGACGACAATACTCCGGCAAGAGCCGCCACCCAGCGCAACCACCTAAACGACCACTGGAAATTCAAGATTGATGAACCTCAAATTAAAAGTCAAAGCCCCAGACTTAAACTTACACCTAATGCGGCCTCATCGCCAATAGCCTGAAGCTATCTGGGAACACCATGAACATCAAAAGTATAACCATCACCAAAGCGGGCATCAGGGTGGCTGCCATGCTGGGCTTTTCGTAGCGCAAGTGCATGAAGTAGGCGATGATCAATGAAGCCTTGATCACAGAAAGGCCCATCAGCAGGATGATCATGATTCTCACTTCAAATGCCTTGTAGCCGAGGAAGACTTCCACACCCGTCAGCGCCAAAAGCCAGAACCACACCACCAGGAAAACTTTCACGCCGCCTTCGCTGTGCTTAGATGTCTGCTCCATGCAGCCTCCCGTGAGAGCCGAAACTCGAAAATCGAAACTCGAAACTCGCTGCGCGCAAGGTTGAATAACTCCCCCGAAAACTTGCCCTGGGCATGCCGAAGCCCGAGGTGCTACGAGGCCGTGGATTCCCGCTTTCGCGGGAATGACCCATTGGGCGAATCTCGAGTTTCGAATTTCGATTTTCGAGTTTCCGATTTTTTCACCCCATCTTCACCGAGAGTATGTACACCAACGGGAAGATGAACATCCACACCAGGTCAACAAAGTGCCAGTACAGGCCACTGACTTCCACATCCTCCGAGCTCAGTTTTCCTTTGGCGACGAGCACGGCGACTACGGCCAGGTAGCAGACGCCACAGAAGACATGCGTCATGTGTAACCCGGTCAAAGTGAAGAACGCCGCCCCGAACAGCGGTGCTCCCCAGGGGTTCTTGAACAGGCGGACGCCCTCTCCGATCAAACCCGCCCACTCGGTGGCGTGGATGAGGACGAAGGCCAGCCCTGCGGCCATGGTCGCCCCCAACCATTTCACAACGCCCGACCTGTTGCCCAGCTTTGCCGCGCGCACGGCCATCACCATGGTGACGGAACTGGTCAGGAGGATTAGGGTCATGAGCGTTGCCTTGAGAATGCCCGGATAGAACTCGAAGGGCGTGGGCCAGTTATCGCTCGCCACACGAACGTAGCTATAGGCCATGATCAGCGCAGAGAAGGTGATGGCGTCCGAGAGGATGAAGAGCCACATGCCCAGCTTCTTGGAGCCGGTGGCAAAGGGCGCCACACCTCCACCCCACGCTGATTCCGTCACCTGGCGCAAGTTCGCGCTCACTGCTTCGTGGCTGGCCATCCCTAACCCCCATCGCGCCGAGCCGTAGCTTCGGGCTTCCTAACGCAGGGCAGCCCGGCATTGCGTATCCAAAGATGCTTACACCCATCTCACGAGCATGAGGAAGACGTAAATCCAAAGTGCATCCATGAAGTGCCAGTAAATCGCGGTCACGTCCACAGGCGTCCGCCGTGCCCGGCCGAGCGCGATGCGGCGGGCGCGAGAAGCAACATAGGCAAGAGCAACAACACCACCCAGCAGGTGGATGCCGTGCGCAGCCGTCAACACGTAAAAGAAGGAGCTGCCCGGGTTCGTGCCCAAATAAATTCCGCGAGACGCCAGCTCACGCCAGGCCACCAGTTGGCCGCCAAGGAAGCCCAGACCCAGGACGACCGTCGCCGAAAGCCAGCGGATGAATTCATGGGCTGAGCCCGCACTAAGCGAACGGCGGGAGAGTTCCAGGGTCGCACTGCTCGCCATGAGCACGAATGTGTTCAGCCACAGGACCCGGGGCACGCTAAACGAAACCCAGTCGAACGACATTCCTTTGCGGACCACCAAGGCGCTCGTGAAGGCCGCGAACAACATCACAATGCCGGTCAGCGCGAAGCACATACCCAGCCGATAGGTCCGCTCGGGAACTCTGTATTCTCCCCCGCTGTCATCCCCACCGAAGTCGCCGAAGCGGAAGCCACCTCCACCCTGGCCGGTGTCATCAATCCTGGCGGTTTCTTCTGGCCTGGCTGGCGTTAGCGTCGTGGAACCCATAGGAATCCTCAAGAAACTTGAAGCTCAGAACCAGCGTTTGTTGCTTGTCCCTAGTCAGTCGTCCGTTGTCCGTTGCTACTGACCCGCCGCGGCGGGACAACTGACCACTGACAACTGCCCTTAGTGCCCTGCCGCCACCCTCTCCGGTGAATTCTGCATGATGAAGTCCTGCGCCGCGCCCGGAACGCTAAACTCATAGGGGCCGTTGTAAACCACCGGGTGCTTTCCGGCGAAGTTGTCGAAGGGCGGCGGCGATGGAATCGTCCACTCGAGCGTCGTGGCCTCCCAGGGGTTCTCCGCCGCCTTCGCGCCCCTGAACATGCTCCAGAGAAGGTTGAAAAGGAAAATCAACTGCGCCCCGCCCGTAATAAACGCTGCGATGGAAATGAACTTGTGCACGGAAATCAGCGGCACCAGGAAATTGTCGATTAACTCCGAGTAGCGCCGCGGGTTTCCCTCCAGCCCCAGGTAGTGCATGGGCATGAAAATCGCGTAAACGCCCACGAAAGTGATCCAAAAGTGGATCTTTCCCAGCGTTGCGCTCATCATCCTGCCGAACATCTTGGGAAACCAGAAATAGGTCCCCGCAAAAATCCCGAAAATGGCAGCTACGCCCATGATCAGGTGGAAATGCGCAAGGACGAAATAAGTGTCATGAAAATAGAGATCGATGGGCGGCTGGCCCAGGAAGATGCCACTGAGGCCGCCGGTGACGAAAATCGAAACGAACCCAATGGCGAACAGCATGGGAGTGGAAAAGCGAATCTTGCCGCCGATCAACGTGCCAATCCAGTTGAATGTCTTGATGGCGGAGGGAACTGCAATCGCCATGGTGAGAACCGAGAAGGCAAACGCCGAATACGGGCTCATGCCGCTCACGAACATGTGGTGTCCCCAGACGGTAAAACCCAGAACGCCGATCGCCGACATGGCGTAAACCATGGCGCGATAGCCAAAAATCGGCTTGCGAGAGAATGTCGAAAGGATGTGTGAAGTCACGCCCATGCCGGGAAGGATGGCGATGTAAACCTCCGGGTGCCCGAAGAACCAGAACAGGTGTTGCCAAAGGAGCGGGGAGCCGCCGGAGTGCGGAATGATCTTGTCGCTTACGATCAGGCCGCTGGGCACGAAGAAACTGGTGCCACCGACTCGATCGAGCAGCAGCAGGACTCCCGCCGCCAGCAACACGGCAAACGAAAGCAGTCCCAAGATGGCGGTCAGAAACCATGCCCAGCAGGTGAGGGGAAGCTTCATCAGTGAGAGCCCACGGGCGCGAAGATCAAGTGTTGTAGCGATAAAGTTGATGGCGCCAAGCATCGACGCGACGCAGAATAAGGCGATGGAAACTATCCAAAGATTCTCACCCACCGCCATGCCGGGACCGGCAGCGCCGCCCACCGCGCTCAAGGGCGGATAGGAGGTCCAGCCCGCGATGGGCGGGCCATCCTGGATGAAGAAGGTAGCAAGCAATACGATGAAGGCTGAGAATGTGACCCAGAAAGAAAGCATGTTGAGCCGCGGGAAGGCCATGTCCTCAGCGCCGATCTGAATCGGCAGGAAATAGTTTCCGAAGCCGCTTTGCGGCGCCGTGGTCAGAACGAAGAAGACCATCAACGTGCCATGCATGGTCAGAAGCGAGAGATAGTATTCGGGCGAAATCACGCCGTGGGGCGCCCCGAGCGGAGAGAGCTTATCAAGCAGCGGGACGCTGGCTTGCGGCCAGACAAGGTGAAGACGCATCAAGAGCGAGAGGGTCAGGCCGACGAAAACCGAGACTAGAGCCAGCAGGTAATACTGAATCCCAATCACCTTGTGATCGAGGCTGAAGAGGTACTTCCGGATGAACCCCGTGGGCGCCTCGTGACGTTCAATCGCTTCCGCGTGTGGTTGTGCCATCAATGACCTCCCGCCTTTCTTACACCTAGGTCCGAGGCCCAAAGTCTGGACGCCCAAGGCCCGAGGCCCCGGCTCGCAAGCTACTGCCTCTTTACCTCGCTCATCAGCGCCATCAAGTTGTCTTCCGAATCTCGGAAGAACGTCATCCACAGATCATGGTCGGGCATTGTGGCGATCAAGTGCGGCTCGTCCTCAAAACGCACACCGCTCTGCTTCATCTGCGCATGGGCCGCCTGGATGTCGGGCACGGCAAAATACAGAACGGAGGAGGGGTGGTCGAACTCGGGTTTCTCCGGGCTATCGATCATCAGCCGCACTCCGCCGCAGTCGAAGAACGCGAGACCGGGAGGCGCCTTGAACAGCAGCTTGAGTCCGAGTGCATCCTGATAGAACGTACTCGCCCGCTCGACGTCGTGCGCCCTCACCTGAATCTGCCCCAACCGCAAAATTCCCACTCCCGCGTTGGCAATCTTCATAAGATTTACGTCCTCCCCAAGGAGTCAGAAGACAGAATCGAAAGTCGAAATTCGAAAACCGAAATTCGAAACTGGAAAATCGAAATTTGAAAATCGGGAAAGTGCGCAATGAGTCATTCCCGCGAAAGCCGGAATCTACGGCCTCATAGACCCCCGCCCTTCAGCACGCTCAGGGCAAGCTTCTCGCGGGGGTGACGTTGCGCAAAGCGAGTTTCGAATATCGACTTTCGAATTTCGGTTTTCGAGTTTCGACTTTCGAGTTTCCGCATCCTCCTGACTCCCGAATCCTGAATCCTGCTTTACTGCGCCTGCGCCATGCTCTGGAGCCACTTCTGGTAATCCTCCGGCTGCATCACGTTCAGGAAGGCCCGCATCTTGTAGTGGCCCAGGCCACACAACTCCGCGCAGGCAATCTCATACGTGCCAACTTTGGTGGCCGTAAAGTGGATAGGAATTTCCATCCCCGGAACCAAATCTTGCTTCAACCTGAGTTCGCGAACGAAGAACGAGTGGGTAACGTCCTTGGAGCGCAAGATGAGCTCCACCGGCTGATTAACTGGGATAGCGAGCGTGGCAGTAACGATGTCGTCTTTGGAATCCAAATCGCGATCGCGGTCGAGACCCAGAAAATTCCCCGTGGCGTCATCCACTTTATCCACGTGCACGGGACCGAACTTGCCATCGGGGCCGGGGTAGCGAAAGTACCAGGCGAATTGTTCTCCCCAAACCTCCACCCTCATTGATCCCGGCTGCGGTCCCATAAAGTGGACGAATGCCCAGATGTGGTAGCCCATCAGGTTCAGTCCGATGAAGATGATTGCGGCAGCAGTAGTCCAGGTGAGTTCGAGCTTGTTATTGCCGTGAGAATAGCCCGCTTTTCGCCCGTCTCGACGGTCGCGATAACGCCATACGGCATAGGCCAGGGCCAGTTGGGCGACCACAAAAATGGTCCCCGTGATGGCCAGCGTCAGCATGAACTGGTGGTCGATGGCGTGCCCGTAATTGGCCGTGATGTCAACGGGGAACCACCACGTCTTGGCCAAGAAAAAGTAGCCGGAGAGAAGGGTGATAAGGACTACCACCAGAGCAAGAGCCAGCCCCATAGGTCATCGCTCCTGTCGAAAATTCCCCGCCCCACCAAGCCGCAAGGTGAAGAACACACGCGGGTCAAATTTTGATCGAAAAGCCCTGTACAAACAGTGCGGAACTTTCCTTTAACTTAGATGAAAACTTCACCCCGTAAGGTTCGGGAAAAACAAAGTTCAGAACGTGTCCTTCCGATCCCGCAGTCGCGGGAGGGGAATCTCGCTCTGAGCTGTCATCCTGAGGAGTCCGCCATTCTTATTGGCGGACGACGAATGATCTCTGCGGTTCGCAGGCAACGTCCGCTGCCCGATCGTACAAAGGAACTGCAGGGATTCTTCGGCCCCCAAAGAACGGGGGCCTCAGAATGACAGGGGGCGCCGCGAGAGGCAGCGCCGCAAGACAGCTTAGCTTAGGTTTGCTTCCAATGTACTCAAGCAACCCCTCACCCGGCCCGCGTCCCGATGAAGTGCATCGGGATCACGGTCCACCCTCTCCCCAAGGGAGAGGGGTTCACTTCCGTGGGAGCTCGACCGTCGACTGTCGACTACTACGAAGGCGCCTTAAATGTGAAATCGGCAGTCTTTGTTTCCTTGGCTCCCACGGTCACATTCTGCTCTTGAGTTTGGCCCTGCCCGCCGCCAATGGCAGTCCAAGCCCCAATGGTGTAATCACCCGGCGGAAGGCCCTTAATTGTGTACGTGCCATCGCTGCCCGTCACGGCGTAGAAGGGAGTTTTCAGCACGCCAATGTGAGCGCGCATCCAGGGGTGCTGGTTGCACTTTGTCGGGATCATCACTTCTTCGCGCGTGAATTTCTGCTCGATAGGAGCGGCCCCCGGCGCCTGAGACATGTTCCATTCCCGGTTGTCTTTGGGCATGGGGTGTATGTTATGTGTGGTGGCGTCGCTGGAGACGATATTAAGCGTTTGCCCCACCATGAGGCCAAGCACATGCGGCTTGTACATGCAGCCGTCCTGGTCCAGGGTCACGGAATCTGAAGGGGGAGCGAAAACGTACTTTTCAGCCCCCGACTTCACGTACACGAAAACATTGGGCAACGTCCCATTGGAATTCACCTCATCATCTTCGGCGAAAACCGGGCCGCTGTGCTTCTGCACGCAAACGGGGTCCTGATCCATCATGATCCGGTAGGGCTTCGGTTTTGTTCCCTCGAATGAGACCTTGCCGGTGACTTCGCCCACCGTGGATTGGTCGATAGTGGTCGGCTGTGGCGCGGTGGTGGTTTCCGCAGGTTGCTCGGCGGTCTCTTCCGTCTTCTTGCTGCAAGCGACCAGGAACAGAGTCAATGCAGTCACAATTGAGATCGAAAGGATGATTCGTTTTTCCATTGTCATGACCTTTCCGCGCCCTTCGAGTGCGGCGCTGTGATTGAGCTAATGAACTTTACTGAGCCTGTAGGGGCGGTTCGCGAACCGCCCCTACGCCTGACTGAGGTTTGCGCCGGTTCTCCGTTGTTGAGGGTTTTGCCGAAGCCGGATTCAAATTGCTCCCGCTCATCTGGATGAGCCGTTGCTGCTCCTGAGGAGTCAACTCGAACAGGTAGCGAACCAACAGCTCCGCGTGGTCGCCGTCATAACCCTTGAATGTCGGCGGCGTAGGACCCGCGAAAACATAATGGTCCGCCTGAAGCTTGAACAAGCCTGACGGCATGGCCGTGCCGGGATCGATCAAAGCCGGGTCGAGGATCCAGTGGCGGGCCCAATCGGGCTTCAGCCGGTCGGCTGCCAGCAGGAAATTCGGCGCCGTCGCATACTGGTCGTGGGACGGAGACCCGATCGCATGACATTTCAAGCAAGGTGCTCCCGGGCTGGTAAACAGCGCCCTGGCCATGGCGATTTCCTGCTCCGTGAGCGGTTCTTGTTTCACAGGGATGTAAGGCATGGCTTGTTGTGACAGCGCCTGGAAGAACCTTACCAGCTTCCGAATCTCGATTGGAGAAAAATAAAAGGTTGGCATCCGCAGTCTCAAGTAGCTGCGCACGCCGTCGCGGTCGGTATCTTTCTCACTCAAGGCAGGGTTGGCAAGGAACCTGGCCAGCCACTCGGGGTTGACGCGCGCGCCTTCCGTCAGCAGGCGGGGCGGCAATTGGCCCTTGCCATCGGGCGTCTGGTACTGCGGCAAGTTCATTACCACGCTGCTTTGGCCAAGCGTGAACTGGTGGCAACCCATACAGTTGTATTTCTGGACGATCCACCAACCTTCCTGGATATCGCGGCGGTAATCTGCCGGGCGGTAGAAATACCGCTCGGGGTACTGCGATGTTACACTGCCGATCAGAAATGTGGTGAGATCTCGGATTTCACCCGGCTTGTTCTCAAAATCAAAATCCGGCATCTTCAGTTCTTCGCCTTCGGCCTTGATCATCCCCGCGTCGAAGAGCTCCGGCTTGGCCAGCTTGTGCTCGAAGAAGCCCTTATGACTGTACCAATCCTTCTCCTTGGCCTGCTTGATGAAGAGGGCGAAGTCCATCTGCTCGAGGGGCTTGCTCCCCTCCGCCGTTAATTCGGTCCCGATCCTTCCCTCATTCTCAAGGCCCGCAATCTCATGACAACCTGCGCAGCCGTAACGCCGGACGATCTCTTCTCCTTCGGCTTTCATCTTAGGGTCGTTGAGGTAAGGAGCCGGCGGATAACTGGATGGATCCTTCTCCTTCAGAGTCATGAGGTAACTGGCGATGTTCCGCGCCTCATCCCAGGAGAGGCGGAGATTCGGCATAGGGGTCATCTGCTCGACCAGCAGCTCGTGACCATCGTTCGGGCACTTGGAGTGGTCGAGGTCGAAGACGAAGGGCAGGCCATGTTTCTTGTAATCGTCCGCCGTCAGGTCACGTTTCTCATAAGGGCAGTAAGGACTCGTGCGCTGGCGAGGATCGTGAATCCAGCGCGACAGGTAATCGTAGTTATCCTTCTCTCCTACCCGGCTGAGATTGGCGGCGAACCACCCACCCACGGCATTCGACCCTTCGCCCACCGAGTGGCACGCCAGGCAACCGCGTGTCTGGAAGCTCTCCTTACCCTTCACAGGATCACCCCCAGGCTGCTGGGGGAGTTGCCCGTTAAGCCCGCTCTGCCAGATGAAGGCTGCCACGGCCGGCAGTTCATCCTCATCCAAGCGGAACCGCGGCATTTTCGTTGTGGGCCGGAAGGCATGAGGGTTGTCGAGCCAGACCGGAACCCACTCCGGCCGGAGCTTCATGCGGACCTCTTTGAGATCAGGCCCGACCTTCTTCATGTCTTGCATCAAGTTCTTGGCGCGAAGGTTTTGCAGGTCGATTTGCAGGTTGATCTTGCTGATGGAAACTTGAAGCTCGTTGGCCTTCAAATAGAGCTTCTGCGCGGTTTCGTTGTCAGGAGCCTGGTCACCCGCCAGGATGCTCTTTTGCACCTCCAGCTTTTCCTCCGCGCCCTGCCGCTCTAACTGTTCGATGGCGCGCTGGGTGGAAATCAGGTCTTCCGGCTCGGCGTCATATCGCTCGTAGCGATGACAACCCATGCAGCCCCGCCACTCGAACAGTTGCTTGCCCCGTGAGAGAGTCGGAGCATGGTCGAGCACCATGTCGCTTGCATGGCATTGCTGGCATCCGGCCTCGACATTTTCCATGGGATGGAGCGGCCAGAGCCAGTGCTCGTCGTGCCCATGGGCCTTTTCCACTCGGGCGATTTCCATGCCGTTGCCGTTGTGACAAGGCGTGCATCCGAATCGGTCCGGGTCGTGGATGCGGAGTAGTTCCGTGTCAGGATGAGATGTGAAGGCTGCGGACAGGGGGTCTTTCATTCCACCCATGTCCTTGCGAGTCATCACCACAGGCTCGCGGATTCCCACGTGGCAAGTCTCGCAGCGGTCCACAATCCCGGCGTCGGGGTTGTTGATCTGCTTGATCTCCACCTCAAAGTCTTCGTTCTTTTTCTGAAGACCCCGCAGAGCCTCGACCGTTAGCCCGTCAATGTGGTCTTTTACGTAAGAGTCAACCTGGTCCTGCAGCTCCGAAACAGGGTGAAGCAGGCTCGCCTTTTCGAGCAGGAGTTTTCCTTTTTCCTGCTGAAGATCGTTGAACTTGTCCTCGAGCGCCTCGAAAGTCAGCCGCAGATTTTCTTCCTTGGCGCCGGGCTGGGCAGGAGGAAGGGTCAACTCGAATGGCCCACTTTCGTATTTGTCGAGATCTTTCTGAAGCGATTGTTTGCTCCTGCGGCTGGAGGTGTGCTCAATAACATATATCTGTGAGCCGACGTAAGCTCGCGCGGTGGTGAGCATGTTGAGGAGCGCGGTGGTGCGTGCCTCCACCAGCGCCGCCTGGGCATCAAGATCCTTGACCTTGGGGGCCGTTTCCTTCTCCAAGTCCTCGAGTTTCTGCTTGAGCGCCAGGAAGTCCGGAGAGTTCTCAGTTGTCTTTTCCTTGGCGCGCTGAACAGGCAACTGCTTCCTCAGAAAGGCGCTGTACCGCTGGACAAATGCCCTCTGGTAAGCCTTCCAGGGTCGCAAGCCAAAGAATTCATCACAGAGAGACCACACCAGAGTAACGAGCAGGAGTACCGAGGCGAGGAGCAGGTACACCGCAAGGGACTGGCTTACGACCGGGTCTTTGTCCGGCGAGTCAGGCAAGCCGTACCTCCTGGAGTTGACGGCGATTAGACCTTAGACGTTGAACCATGGAGTAACCCAGATGTACTTGATCCGGAACAAATGGCGAATCAGGATCTTGATCGGTAACAGCAGCATCATGATCAAAAAGACTTGCATGGTTGCATACTGAAGGAAACTCATGCGCGCATAGACTTTCCGGTTGAAGGCCGTGGCCGTAACGATCTTGTGAAGCCCGAAGCCCGCGGCGGCAAAATACAGTCCCATCGCCATCGCACCCAAAAGGATTTTCCCCCACATGGCGCTTATGCCAAAAAGGTCGGGGAGGTCGCGGTTCACCTCGAACACCACACGGCTTGGATCCCAGGTCTGCCCCGGCCAGAACCACATCCATCCCGGGCCGCGGATAAAGGTGCCGATGACCACCATCAGTAGCCACAGGAGCATGAACCCCACACAGAACGTCCCGATGGCGAATTTCCTCTGCTTCAGCGTGTAGTAGCCGGAGCCCAGCGGATTGGCGTCGATATAAGGGATAATCATCAGTCCGATAATAATAAGTGTCGGCATCACCACACCGGCAATCCAGGGATCGAAGTAGACCAGCATCTCCTGGAGGCCCAGGAAGTACCAGGGCGCCTTGGCGGGGTTCATGGTCAGGTTGGGGTTGGAAAGCTCCTCGAGCGGGGCATTGAGCGTCAGCGACCAGACCATCAGAATGACGGTCAGGATAATCGCCGCCAGGAATTCAATCCGCATCAGGTAAGGCCAGGTTTGCACTTCCCGCGCCCAACCGGGCATCCAGGGCTGCGTCTTGCGGTGATGCGTCTTGGCAAGTTGCGGGTCAGCTTCAAGCTGCGCAATCAATCGATCGTTGGCACGCGCCTGCCGAATAGCATACCAAGTGTAGAAAGGTACCAGAAAGAGGATGGCGACAATGGGCACATTATCGGGAGCGGAGATTATTTCCCAGAGTTGACGCCAGTCCATTTACGAACCTTTTTCGAGTCGAGAGTCGAGGTAAAGGGGTGAAGGGTAAAAGGTAAAGGATAAAGGGTAAAAGTTTAGCTTTTCGTTATCCTTCAATTTCTTACCCTGCCCTTTATCCTTTACCTTTTACCCTTTACCCTTTACCCTTTTTACTTTTCTTCGACTTTCGACTCCTCGACTGCCTTTCAAAACTTTCTTTCCGGCTTTATCTCGGACTCCAGCATCATCGGGGCCGGCCCGGAGATTCCACCGTCTTTCCTCACTCGCCAGAAGTGCACGCCCATGAAAGTCGCGGCAATAAGAGGAATGGCGAGGCAATGCCAGATATAGGCTCGAAGCAAGGCGTTGGCGTCCACAATCGAGCCGCCCAGCAAGGCGAAGCGCACATCATTGTATGCGGTCATTCCGAGTTGCGGCCCAAAAGGCCCCTCGTGCCCCAGCAGCGGTGTGGCCCGCGCCATATTGGTTCCCACCGTGACCGCCCAAAACCCTAACTGGTCGTCAGGCAGCAGGTAGCCGGTGAAGGAAAGCAGCAGCGTCAGCACCAGCAGGACCACCCCTACGCACCAGTTGAATTCGCGCGGCTTCTTATACGAGCCGGTCAGGAAAACCCTGAACATGTGCAGCCAGACCGCGATGATCATCAGGTGTGCGGCCCAGCGGTGCATATTCCTGAGCAGCCTGCCGAACGGAACGTCGTTCATCAGATAGACGATGTCACGATAGGCCTGCCCCTTGGAGGGGTGGTAATAGAACATCAGCAGCACGCCCGTGATGGTCAGCACAAGGAAGAGATAAAACGTCATGCCGCCCATGCCCCAGGTGTAGTTGTACCGCACGGCGTCGCGGTTGATCTTGGCGGGATGAAGGTGGAAGAAGACGTTGGTGAGGACGCTCAGGGCCCGGCTGCGTTCGCTCTCGTCGTGCTTGACGCGGAAGATCGACTTGTAGAGCTGGGTCTTTTTTGGCTTCTTGAGGGTCTCGAGGTCTTCTTTTGCCTTTTCCTTGAGAACTTTGACGTCCTCCCGGACTTCCTCGAGTACGCCGGCAAGACCTCTCTTTTCGGTGTTCTCGTTCGGCTCGTTAGCCATCCACCTCTCCGTTCAAGTGGTTAGTGGCTAGTGGCTGGTCACTAACCAACCGCACTAATCACTAACCACTCCCCTTCACACTAGCCACTGCCCTTACACGGTTATAAAAGCGCCGGGATCATCAAAGTCGTCTGGGCCGCCCTGGCTCTTGAACCAGGAATACAACCGGCTGGTATCCACCACGATCTGTCCTTCGGACCCCAGCTCCACGTGGGCGCGATCCATGGGCCGCGGTGCGGGCCCTTCAAAGTTGACCCCTTCGGGTGTGTAACCGCTCCCGTGGCAAGGGCATTTGAACTTGTTCTCGGCCGGCTTCCAATCCGGCGTGCAACCCAGGTGCGTGCACTTGGCAAAAATGCAGAAAAGACGGGGAGGCTCTTTGACCACCCAAATTCGGTAGGCCTGCTTGTATTTCTCATTGACCCCGATCTGGAAGTCCGAAGGATAACCGATGACGTGTACTGTCTCCGGCTCAAAAAGGACACGCGGGAAGAAGAAACGCAGGAACATCAGGAAATTGGCGATGACGAATCCCCACACGCAACTCCAGATGAACCGCCGTCGCGTCTTCCCTGAGTCAGGAATCTCTTGAGCGGAGCTGCTTGCAGGTTTGGGTGGAGCGGCTGGCTTTGCCCCAGGCTTAGGGGGAGTGGCAACAGCACTAGCCCCTGCAGCCTTCGCTGAGGTCGTAGAAGGCGCACCGTCCGCATTCGCCATGCTCGAAGCTCCTCTAATTACGGGGTAGGAGAGAGATTTGTTTTCCAGCCAAGCCCAAAAACCCAATATAAATGAAAGCTGAAGCACGTGTCAACGTCTGGTAACAACAAATCGCGAAGAAATCAAGAGTTGACGCAGATCAAGAGAAACCTGCCTGATATATCGCAGCGTGATTTGGTTCCCAGCGGAGGGTTTGGCAAGAACTCCCCTCCCACCGCGGCAGGAGGGGAGCCAGCGCGAAGTGAGCTAGGCAGGGACTCCCCTCCTCTAGAATTTGGCCTTTTGGGGTCGCTCTTTCGCTTCGTTTGAGTTTTTTTGCATACTCTTGGGACATTTTTCGGCCCCTTTTGCACGCCTTTTGGGTTCGTTTTTTGGGTACTTTTGTTGATTCTAAAGGACTTCGTCGGTTCGTTCCGTTAATATTAACATCTTTTGTGAACTTCCTGCGCGTCTCTGGAACATTTGCCGCGGCCTTGCTGGAGCACTCTGTCGCCGGAATTGGCATCGGCCTGACCAGCCGAGGATCTTCGCTAATGAAAATCAGTCCTACCTCCCTGGCTTCGCAGGGCCGGTGAGGGCTGTAACCTCGCAAGCTCCGGACGGCCTCTTCGTCAAGGTCCATGTTAGTAGGCTACCTTAGGGCCGCGCATTTGTCAAGACCTTCGCAGTCTGTGGTCCCGCCAGGGCGTGAAGCACAAGGTCGGCAAGGGCCCGAATGAATGTCGGCGAACCATTCAAGCCCGTCGTGACATGAAAACCTTGGATGCCAAGACGCTCGGCTAACTCACGAGCTTCGATATTGATTTCGTAAAGCGTTTCGACGTGGTCGGAGACGAAAGAAATCGGCACCACCAGAACTCGCTCGCTTCCGTTTGAGGCAAGAGCCTGAAGAGCCGCGTGGAGGGAGGGACCCAGCCATCGGCCCGGACCGGAACGACTCTGGTAGCAAAGGCTGTGCGGGTTCGGCCACGCCCCCCGCTCCATTACCAATCTCACGGTGGCTTCAATCTGTGCCTGGTAGGGATCGCCGGACTTGATAATGGTCTCCGGTACTCCGTGGGCGCTGAAAAGCAAATGGACATCTGAAGGGAGGCGCAGGGCAGATCCATTCGTCTGCCGAGACTGCTCGAGACCTTCGTTCACACGCTCGACGATCGCTTCAATGTAAAGAGGGTGGGTGTGGTAGTCGCGGACGATTCTTACATCGACAGGGTGGCCGGGTGAGAAGTTGCGCTCCCACTCTTTCAGACTGCTGCCGGTGGTGACGACGGAGAATTGGGGATACAAAGGCAGCAGCACAAGCCTCCGGACTTGATGATTCAGGACTTGGCGGACAGCCTCTTCGGTTAGTGGATGCCAGTAACGCATGGCTACGAAAACATGCGCGTCGAGAGAATTGCGCAACTCGCCTTCGAGCCTGCGGGCCTGAAGTTCCGTCAGTTCGCGGAGGGGAGACCTGCCGCCAATCCGGGCATAGTGTTTTTGGACTCGCCTGGCACGCCGCGACGAAACAAGTCGAGCCAGAGGCTCGCGGGCCAGCCGAGCAAACGGGAAGTCGATGATATCGGGATCGCAGAAGAGGTTATAGAGGAAAGGCTCGACCGCCTCAAGGGAGTCCGGGCCGCCCAACTGGAAGAGGACTACCCCTACCCTACTTCTGCTTTCTGCCTTAATTGGACTCACTTTGCGCCCTTAGTCCCTGCACTGTAATATCCTACACAGGCCGGTAGTAGCACCGCAAGTGCTGACCAAGCCTTGACCATCCTAGCGGGTGCGTCTTATGATGTACGAGTTATAACTTGTGAAATGACCCTGGCTCTGCTGGGAGGGAAGTATCATGGCACGCCCTATAGAAGCTACTCCGATTTTGAAGGGAAAGGATGCAGATGCGCTTCTGCGCAGGGCCGGAAGTGTCGTTGTCACGAAAAAACACATCTCTTTCCTAAAGACCGCTGCCCTTCAAAGCAAGAAGGCCGAGAAAGACAGATAGAGACTCAGTGCGGAAGAATTCATACTTGTTCATTTCATCCGAATAGGGGATTCGTGTGCGTGAAGACTTTCCCGTACATCGAAAAAAACCAGAGCTGATCTGGATTTTCAGGCGTTTTGCGAGGGATCGAGATGAAGAGGGATTTAAGCAGTTCCTCACTGAGAAACTGGGCATGGACTCTGATGAGGAGAGGTACGCCGTCGCGATGAGCGCTTTTTGGAATCTCGTGAGGTCATTTGAGCATGAACCTCATCGATAGCTTCTAGCCGTTTTTTCCTTTGTGCCGCTGGAAGCTGGTTGAGATGTGCCTCGATAACTTTGTAGAGTTTTTCAAGAGCTGCATCAACCGAATCAACACTGGGGGCAGACGAACCTTTTGACATCATTAGCACCAAGGATTTCGATGTTCCGGCCCTCCTCCCTCTCGGGGTGAGAGCCTCTTTCCCGAACTTTCAAACGCTGTCGTCCTGTAGTCTACTCCACCGCTTTAGCTCGTAGCCGCATTTCACAAGCAGCTTGGGATAGAATAAGTCCACTCGTTAGGATTGTCAAGCAATCTTAGCGTGCGTTTTAAGCATGCGGTTTGAGCATCTAGCTGTTCAGCAACTGAACACCTCACGACTCCTTCTAATAAACGTGGAGTGCAGTAATGTACTCTTACGACTTCTGGCACGTTGCCCCGGTATTCAACTCTCTTACCGCTTGACGAGCCTCCTTATGACTTGGTATAAAGAAATGGGGCATGATAATTACAAAAAAGGCTTGGGCTTTAGCGCTCTCGCTCCTTCTTTCCCTCGTTCCAGGTGTGTCGCTGTTGGCTCAGAAAGGCCAGCACGCGGGGTGGTGCGCTTCCTCGGCCTTTTGCTGCTGCAAGAACTGCCCAATGCATTCGTCACATTCCTCGATGCCTGAACGCTGCCCGATGTCCAAGGCACCCCAGTCGCGTTCCATGATGACGTGTACCTGCGGTATTTCGCAGGATCCCCCGGCATCTGTATTGACCACTTCAGTTCGCTTAATCTTTGACCTGCCCGGGTCCGATGAGCCCGCGGAGCTGGACTCATCTCCTTACCGTCAAGTGGCCAAATCAGTTGCACCAGAAGATGCTTTTATCCCCCCACCGGATCAACCTCCACGGACCCTCTAGCCCCCATTTCTCACCAAAGTTGAACGGGTTTCTTTGCGCGGCCGGAAGGGCGGGGCTTTAGCCCCGCCGCAAAGGTGGCCTTCTCTCCTCTGGCCGTCTCGCGCCCGGCACAGCTCGCCGCGGCGAGTTGTGCCGGGCGCGAGACAAGGGAATTATTGGCAAGGTTCTGAAACGGCGGGGCTAAAGCCCCGCCCTTCCTCGCCCCGGTGAGAAATCCGAATTAGCAACTCGCTGTCCCCCAAGTTCTGCGCGGGTTGTTGTGTTTTCGAGGAGGTTAGACATGCGTCCACGGCATGCCTTTTTTGCCGTTGCGTTAGTCCTGTTGTCAGCACCGCAGTTCTACGCCACAGTTCCTGCAAGTGTTCGCGGTATCGTTCATGATCCGACCCACCGCCCTATCCCGGGCGCGCAGGTGACCCTTCGCGCTCCCGCTTCAGAATGGACCCAAACAGCGCAGTCGAATGGTGACGGCGAATTTCAGTTCGACGCCGTCCCAGTGGGGGACTATGAGGTCTCGGTGAGTGCCCCAAACTTTGCGCCCTCTCGGCAACAAATCACCGTGACCTCAGGCAAGGGTCCGATTTTCCATTTCCAACTGGAGATCGCGGGGCTCAAACAAACGGTGGAGGTCTCGGGCGCGGTCAGCAGACTCAACACGCAGTCCTCCACTGTCCAAACCGCGGTCTCGCCGCAGGAAATTGTGCAGACTCCGGGCGCGGATCAGACGAACAGCCTGGCCATGATTACCGATTACGTGCCTGGCGCCTACGTGGTGCACGACATGCTTCATATGCGAGGCGGCCACCAGGTGAACTGGTTCTTCGACGGCATTCCCGTGATCAATACCAACATCGCCGCCAACGTGGCGCCTTTGATTAACCCCAAGAACGTGGAATCACTGGAAGTCCAGCGAGGCGGCTACTCGAGCGAGTATGGAGACCGCACCTACGGCTTTTTCAACGTCATAACGCCTTCGGGGTTCGAGCGCAACAACGACGCCGAGTTGGTTACTTCCTATGGCAACTTCCACACCACAGATGACCAGCTTAACCTTGGTGGACACACGGAGCGCTTTGCCTATTACGCCAGCTTGGATGGCAACCGCTCTGACTTAGGCCTGGGCACGCCCACCTCGGCTGTGATTCACGACCAAGTGGGCGGACTGGGCGGGTTCCTTTCCCTTTTGTATAACTCCTCTCCGCAAGACCAGGTGCGGTGGATTGCCTCCCTGCGCGGTGACCATTATCAAATCCCGAACACGCCTGGCGGCCAGGCGGCCGGCATTCGCGATCTCGATCTCGAACGAGATTACTTAGTGGGTTTTCAGTGGGTTCATACCACGCGCGGCGGATTGCTGTTCTCCCTCTCTCCTTATCTCCACTTCAACGACGCGCACTATGTGGGCGGGCAAGGGGATACGCCGATCGTCCTGGACGACAATAGCCGCTCAACTTATGTGGGGGCACGTGCTCTGCTTTTGGCGCAAAAGAAAAGGCACAACGCTCGAACCGGCCTCGAGGTCTGGGCTCAACACGATAACACCTTCTTTGGCTTGACGGCGAATCCGGGCGGCCAAGTGGTTCAACAGCAGGAGCGCCATTGGGCGAATACGGAGTCTCTCTTCGTGGAGGACCAGTACAGGGCGACTTCCTGGCTGACCGTGGACGCCGGCGTCCGGCTGACGCATTATGGTGGGCTGCTCAGCGAGAATGCCGCCGCCCCTCGGCTGGGTGGCGGCATTCGTCTGCCACGTCTCCATTGGATTGTGCGGGGTTACTACGCGTACTATTATCAGCCTCCGCCGCTCGAGAGCCTTTCCGGTCCTCTGCTGCAATTTGCCCTGAATCAGGGTTTTGGTTTTGTTCCGCTGCAGGGCGAACGGGACATCCAACACGATATCGGTTTGACCATTCCATTTCGCGGCTGGGCGGTTGAGGTGGATAACTTCCACACCAATGCTCGCAACTTTCTGGACCATGATGTGATCGGCAATTCCGGCATCTTTATACCGTTGACCGATCTGGCCGCGCTCATTAACGGATCGGAGGTCACGGTGCGCTCACCGGAAATCCTTGGCCATGCTCAACTACGGATTGCCTATTCGAACCAACTGGCCGAGGGTCTGGGGCCGATCACGGGAGGCTTGATCGAGTTCGCGCCCACAAGTTATTTCTTGCTCGACCACGACCAGCGCAACACTTTGAGCACCGTCCTCTCCCTCAGACTGCCTCGCCGCTTTTGGGCCACCCCCACCGTTAACTTCGGGTCAGGCTTCTTGAACGGCGATGGCCCGGCACATCTGCCGCCCCACACCACGGTTGGCCTTGCCCTGGGCAAGTACTTCGGAGAGAAATGGTCGGTCTCCCTGAACGCGGTTAACTTGGCTAATAACCGCTTTATGTTGGATGACAGCAATACTTTCGGGGGCACACACTTTGTGAACCCGCGCCAGATTTACGGCGAGCTGCGCTACCGGTTCCACTTTTGATTGGTATGGAATCGCCAGCGGCTGAGGGGCAAAGAACAAAAATGAAACCAGAAACTAGAAATCAGAAAGCAGAAAAACGGAACATTCTCGGGCGTGCTGCGTATGACTAAACCAGAGGACATTGCGGAGGTTCGCCGATGGTCAAATTCTTCCTCTGGTGTATACTCTTGGTTCTTTGCTGGCCGCTGGCGTTGCTGGCCTTGGTTCTGTACCCGTTGGTCTGGTTATTGCTTTTGCCCTTCCGCCTCGTAGGCATCGCGGTGGGAGGGGTCTTTGAGCTGCTTGCCGCAATCATCACCTTGCCGGCGCGCGTCCTGCGCTGGCCGCGCCAGGCCTGAGGCGTACAACGCGTTCGGGCGACCTCCCCGTCCACAGTGCCGTCACCTCATGCTGCAACTCGCCCCCGGCTCGCGTCCCAGACCACTCTCATCCCGCGCTTCAGGGCGACGTTTCCGATCCAGGAAGCGCGCGCCGCCTCGATGCCCACTTGGATGTTGGCATTGGGAGTCTTGCGACTGCGCACGCACTCGAGGAAGTTATTGACGTTGTCAATCGTGCCCGTGATCCAGTGCGGCCAACTCCTCTGCTGGGTGCCCGTCTGGACAATGCGCTTGCTTTCCTCGACGGCAGGCTCTTCCGAATTGAGAAAGATAGGGCCGCCCAGCCTCATCGGGTCACCATTCAACGCAGGCTTACTGTGACCAGCGGGTGGGTTTGCGGTCCCAGCGGTGAGGCCGCAACCTCGCGAAAAGCTCGCCCGGGAGAGGCCCAGCGTTGCAGGCGGCGACATTTGCCTCCACATGCTTGACCCTGCGCATTCCGGGAATGATGGCGCTGACCGTGGGATTGTTGAGGATGAAGCGCAGAGCCATCTCCGGCATGCTCATGCTGCTGGGAATAAGGGGCCGGAGCGCCTCGGCGCGTGCCACGCTGGCCTTGAGGTTCTCCGCAACGAAGTAGCTGTTGCGCCAATCACCTTTCGGCCATTTGCTGTCCAACGTGAGGGCCCCCGTGAGCGTTCCTTCATCAAAAGGGACGCGGGCGATCACCGCAACGTCGTGCGCGGCACAGGCCGGGAAAAGTTGGTCCTCGGGGTTCTGGTCGAAAATGTTGTAGACCACTTGCACGGAATCAATCAGCCCGGATTGAACCGCCCGCACGCCATTCCAGGGTTCCCAGCGGTTGATGCTGATGCCCAGGGCATGAATCAGCCCTTGGCGGCGCAGATCATCTACCTTCTTCACCCACCGCTCGTCATCCAGCCAGGCATCCTCCCACACGTGAAACTGCACGAGGTCGAAACTATTCAGGCCCGCGTTCCCGAGGCTTCGATGGATATATTCCTCGATGTGATCGGGCGGAAAGCAATCGTCCAAAGTGTATTCACGCCGGCTAGGCCACTTGAAATTCTTGGGGGGAACTTTGGTGGCTGTATAGAGCTTCTTGCCCGGGTGGTTGCCAACCAGCCATCCCAACAACGCCTCGCTGTGACCCTGCCCATAGGCCCAAGCCGTATCAAAGAAGTTGCAGCCCAGCTCAACGGACCGTTGCAGGGCTTGCTTGGATTCATCATCGTTGGAGCCTGTCCAGCCTCCCATTCCCCACATGCCATAGCCGAGTTCGCTCACCATCCACCCGGCTCGCCCGAACCTTCTGTAGTTCATCAATATCCTCCCTCCGGGTTTGTAGGGCCGGGGCAATTCAGAATTCAAGATTCAGAACTGCCCCTGCCTACTAGCCGCGAATGCCGAGGTTCTGCATCAAGCGGTTGGTCTCCCGATAAGCTTCCGTGACCCAGTTAACGATCTTTTCCGGCTGGGGCGAATACTCCAGCTCAATGCTTATCGTGCCATCATAACCCAGGTTTTTCAGTTGCTGGAGGTAGGGGGTGAAGTTCACAGTCCCCCGTCCCGGGGGCAAATCGCCGTGGACCTTGCCGTCGCAGTCGGAGAAGTGCACGTGAGCAATGCGCCCCTGGAGGTTTGGAATGGACTCTGGGAGCGAGTTCGAGAGCGCCAGGTGCGAGATGTCGAGGTTGGCGCGCACGGCCCGATGGTCCACATCCTTCAGGAACTGATCCATCTTTTCCAAGGTGTTAACAATGGAGAGCTTGAAGGGCTCGAGTTCGATCGCGACCTCCACACCCAGTGTCGCCGCGTATTCACCGAGCGCCCTGACGTTGTCGACGGCGAACTGCCATTGGGCCTTGGGCGGAATGACCTCCTGCTGCCAGATGTACTCGCCCACCACCAGCAGCATATTCTTGGCCTCGAGTTCATAGACGAAGTCGAGATGGGCTTTGCAGCGGCTAACTTGGAACCGCTGTTCCGAGGGGCGGAAGTCCGCGATGCCCAGCGCGACACAACACACAGAGATGACGGGCAGGCCGACTTCCCGGCAGGTGTCCTTGATCAACCGCCGCTCCTTGATGTCAATGTCCAAGGGGTCGGCGGAGATATCAATGGTGTCGAATCCGATCTCTTTGGTTTTGCGGATGCCTTCGGCGGTGGTGACGGAGGTCCCCAGCCAAGCTGAATTGATGAGTCCGAGTTTCATGATGACTCCTTCTCGCGTTCAATGCCGCACAATAGTTGGGTTTTTAGGCACTTTTTTGGCTTTGATTTGGCTTTGTTTGCACTCAAAAACCAGTTCGTTTTTGGCCTCCAAGAAGGCTAAGTCCTTTGTTTTCACTAGATCGGTAGGTTCGTTCCGTCAAAATAGTATCTTTTTCCCATTTCCTGCCGGTTTTCTCCGTCCGCTGGCTCGATTTCGAAATCGTTTTCCGCGCCCGCTTGCCCGCGCTCTCTTGCGACAACTCAGATAGGCTACCACGTCTTGGTTCTCGTGTCAAGAGGAAAGTGCAGGAGTCAAAAGTTAAGATGAATACGTTTCTTCTACCCTTACAGGCCGATGTTCTTCGATGGATTTATAGCAAGCCTCGACCAGCGCCATGGTTTTGAGGTTATCGCGGCCGCTGATCACCGGCTCGGTGCCCTTGGCAAGCGCATCCAGCAACTGGCCCATGGTGCCCTCGAAAGCGTCCGGAAACCACGCTTCTTTCCAGCGCGGCGAAAACCAGCATCCGGGCTCTTGCCTGGTGCTGAAATCGATCGTGCTGGGGGTGCGGTTCGGGTAGGCAGGCCAGCCGATGGTCCCCTGCGCCATCCCTTCCGTACCCTCCACCCTCCATTTGATGTACAGGTCCGGCGGCGCACCTTCCCGCGCCGGACCCGCCCACACATCGTCCCAGGCGGTGGCGCGGAAGCCGCCCGCATACTCGAGAATGTAAAGCACCACGCCATCCACGTGCTCCGAGGGAGTCCGGGGATCTTTTCGCGCGCTGACGTAAACGCTATCAGGCTCACCAAACAAGTAGCGGAAGCTGTCGAGGTGGTGGATGCTCATGTTCAGCAAGGTCAAGTGAGTGTAAGCGAGCTGCCAGGGCTTCCAGTGTGGTATGGCGCGCATTTCGATGCTGGCCAGGACCGGTTCACCCAGATAACCACGCTTCAGCAGGGTCTTGAGGGCGCGCATGGAATGGTCGTAGCGCATGTTCTGGTTGACGGCAAGCGTGATGCCCGCCTGCTCGCAGAGGCGCACAATCTCCCTGGAATCTGCATAGTTCATGGCCAGCGGCTTCTGCGCCAGAATGCCTTTGAGGTGACACGAGTGTTTCACGGCCTCGCGCACGATCATCAACTGCTTGTCCGGTGGCACGGCGATGTCTACGACTTCGATCGAGGGGGCAGCCAACAATTCCTGGTACGTGCTGTACACCTTGGGTATTCCACGTGCCTGTGCCACTTGCTCGGACTCCTCCGGAGACGCGGAGGTGATGGCAACGACCTTGTAACCGGCGTGGCCATAGGCCACCAAGTGGCATTCACTCATAATGAACCCCGCGCCAATGGCTCCAATCCGGTAATCCTTCCGCTTCGGCGCCGGAGCGACATGTTCGAGATCAAGGTTGATGCTCATTATTCCTGCTCCAATCTGCGCAATCAGGTCAGGTGTCAGGTGCCAGGTGTGAGGTGCCAGGGAAATCGGAGGGAGTAGGGAGTCGGGAATCGGGGTTCTTCCCAACTCCCCATTCCCGATTCCCTACTCCCGGTTCGCTCTGCTCAGCCCCTGCTGGCACCTGGCACCTGAAACCCGTCCTCCCAGTCCCAGGCCCCTAGCACCTGGCACCTGAAACCTGTTGGCGGCGGCAAGTATATCGCCGCAGGTGAATAAGCCGCAACCCGAACCGTGATTCACGGCAGACATGAGAATTCCCCTGCGAATTGTGTCACGGCCCAAACAACGAGCTTGACCCGGTCGGCCTGCGGCGGTACATTCACCCCCTCGGGTCGTACCGTTACGCATACTGCGGCGCGCTTCTTCCTGCCGCGAAAATCACGCCTCCGCTCTCGAAGGGGAGGTGGTTTCACATGGCAATAATTCGAAGCCGTCAAACACGACGGGAGATGTTATCCGGTATGTCAAAGCTTGCAGGCGCCACGCTCCTCAGCCGGCGACTGCTCCTGGCGGGCAATGAAGCAAGCGCGGCCCACTACGCTCCCAAGCTCTCAGTCGAGGTTTACATTTGGATCCAGCATCTCGCATCCAAGAAAAAGACCTTGGCCGAAGGTGTGGATTGTTGTGTGGACGTGCATCGGGCCTATCGCGGCGGTCAGGAAGTGATGACGTTCATTCGGGAAACGGGCCACCGGCTCGTGGAACTGCATCTGCGCAATTCCAGACAGGGTGCTTGGACGGAGGACTTTGGCCCAGGCGACATTGATTATCAGAAGGTCGCCGATTACCTGCGCGGAATTACTTTCAAGGGATACTTGGTAGTCGAACTGGCCTACGAGAAGGACACCCAAATCACTCGCTCTGTCGAGGAAGACCTCCGCTTGAGCCGCCAGTACGCTGAAAAGATCTTTGCTCTCCCGGCTTCCGCCTGAAGGGCTGCACTGTGGATCGTCAATGGAATCGAAGCTGGGCAAACCCGAGCTGATCAGCATCGTCGTTCCCCTCCTCAACGAGTCCGAGAGCCTGGAGGAACTGGCAAACGCCCTGCTCACCGTGGCTGCGACGCACGGGCTTTACCTCGAGGTGATTTTCGTGGACGACGGCAGCCGGGATGGCTCCTGGGATAAGATTCGCCGGTTCGCCACCGCCGACCCACGTATTCGCGGCATTCGCTTCCGGCGCAACTTTGGCAAGGCCGCCCGCACTCGCCGCGGGGTTCGATGCCGCGCTGGGGCAGGTGGTGCTCCAGATGGATGCAGATTTGCAGGACGACCCCGCTGAAATTCCAAATTTCTTGGCCAAGCTGGAGGAAGGATTCGACGTCGTTAATGGCTGGAAGCGGGTCAGGAGAGACCCCAGGCACAAGGTCTGGCCCAGCCGCGTGTTCAACTGGCTCGTCAGTCGCCTGACGGGCCTTAAGCTGCACGACCATAATTGCGGGCTCAAGTGCTTTCGCGCCGAGGTGGTCAAGGAGCTGCATCTCTACGGAGAGTTGCACCGCTTCATCCCCGTGATGGCCCATGCCCGCGGATACCGCGTCGCGGAGCTGCCCGTCGAGCATCATCCCAGGCGCTACGGACGATCGAAGTACAGATTCCATCGTTTTGTTAAGGGTTTCCTGGATCTCCTCACCATGGTTTTCCTTACTGTCTTCGGCGAGCGTCCGCTTCATCTGCTGGGCGGGATCGGTCTCCCCGCCTTCTTGCTCGGAGCGGCCGGGCTCTCCTACCTTGCGGTGTGCTGGGTGCTGGCGCGCTTTAGGGTGCCTGGCTTTGGGCCCATTGGGACCCGGCCTCTGCTGATCTATTCTCTCGCCTGCCTCATCATTGGGTTTCAAATGCTCGCCATCGGATTTCTCGGTGAACTGGTCGCTTCTCAGAACATGCGGAATGAGCACAAGTACAGCATTGCAGAACTTACTCCACCCACTCGGGGGAACGGGAGATGAACGTTCTGACACAACTCAACGCGCAAAACGACCCTTTTGCCGAAAGGAGGCGCCTGGACTTCATATTGATTGCCTTGACCGCAGGGGCTGTGCTCGGCTTGATTTTCCTGGCACGCGCCGAACGGAACCTGC
The DNA here is from genome assembly GCA_050011515.1 of Terriglobia bacterium. GTDB lineage: Bacteria > Acidobacteriota > Terriglobia > UBA7540 > UBA7540 > CAVROP01. The sequence goes on from JBEKIZ010000026.1 coordinate 46,912, forward strand.
AAGGTGTGATCCTTCCCATGCACAGCGTCAACGATCGCTCGCGATGGGCGACGGTCTACAGCCTCGCGGAACGAGGCACCTACGACATCGATGAAACACCCTGGCCTAGTACGATTGACCGGGTCCGGCTCAATGGCCACTACTATTCCTCCAAGCCTCCCCTGTTGCCGACTTTACTCGCCAGCGAGTACCTGCTCCTGAAGAAACTGAGCTTCGGCCGGCTGAGTTTTCGCAGTAGCCCCCAAAGTGTCATCCGCATTATCGTCGCCACCATAAATCTGCCGCCGCTAGTCTTCTTTCTGGTTCTCTTCTCGCGCCTCCTCGACCGGCTCGCCCCTGATCCCTGGATTCGAGCCTACGCCATGGCGGCAGCGGGGCTGGGAACATTCTTGACGGGTTTCAGCATCACGCTGAACAACCACACCATCGCAGCCTTCAGCTCGTTCTTCGCGCTCTATTCTGCTTTCCTGATTTGGTGCGAGGGGCAGCGCGGGTGGCGGCTCTTTGCCCTGGCAGGGTTCTTTGCAGGATTTGCCGCGGTGAACGAATTCCCGGCCACTGCCTTCCTGGTGGCGCTGGGCGCCGGCCTGGCCTGGAAGGCGCGGCGGCAGACTTTGACTTGGTTTCTCCCCCTTGCGCTGGTCCCTATCGCCGCACATTTCTCGACGAACTACTTGGTCACCGGAGACCTTAGACCCGCTTACACGCATAAGTCAGCCTACGTATTTCCCGGCTCCTATTGGTTGATTGATCCGGCATCAGGCCGGCTGGTGGGCAGTGAGGTCGATCCCGCAAGCGGAAAGCCGACGGGGCAAATCGGCAAGGGAATCGACAACATGTATGAACCCTGGCCCGTGTACCTGTTCCACATGCTGGTCGGACATCACGGGATTCTCTCACTCTCCCCGATTTTCATCTTCACCCTGATGGGGGTCTGGAGTTCCCTCCGGTCCCGAGGAAGCCCGCTACGCGCCTTCGCGGCGCTTGCTGCCTTCCTCACATTGTTGTTGCTCGTCTTCTATACTTTCTTCGCGGGTAATCGGAACTACGGCGGGACGTGCTGCGGCCTGCGCTGGTTTTTCTGGCTGATCCCTTTATGGCTGCTGCTGCTTCCGGAGGGGCTGCGGGGAAAAACCGCTCACCGCTGGTTCCGCGGCATGGCCCTGGCCTTTTTGCTCATATCCGCAATCTCGGTCTTCTACTGCGCCCGTAATCCCTGGTCGCGGCCCTGGCTCCAACAATACCTCGATTACAAGCAATGGATTAAGTATTGATGGAGTTGAGCGGCCGGGTCATCCAAAAGATCGATAGGAGGAGCGGCAAGGACGTGTTGCGTCATTCCGATCCTGGCGAGCCGGTGTATCCGGCGCCACTGCGAAGCGGTGAACAGTGAGTCGTCCCGCCGGTGGAATCGAACCTAACCGAGATGACTAAGTGAAGCTGACCTTGACGTCCTCGCGGTCCGCTTCGGCCACTTGGAAGAGAGCATGGGGCTGGAGGCCCATAAGCCCGGCGACGAGATTTGCGGGAATCTGGGCGATGCGGATGTTGAAAGCGTTCACATCCTCGTTGTAAGAACTGCGTTGCGCTGCAATCTTGGTTTCCAGTTCCGTGATGCGGCCCTGGAGCTGCATGAAGCTGGTGTTGGCTTTCAAGTCGGGGTATTTCTCAGCCACCGCAAACAAAGTCTTGAGCGCCCCGCTCACCATGTTATCCGCCTGGGCCTTTTCCGCCGGCGTGGTGGCGCGCATAAAGGCCGTGCGGGCCTCGGTGACGGCTTGCAAGGTTTTCTGCTCGTACTGCATGTAACCCTTGCAGGTCTCGATCAATTTGGGAAGCTCGTCGTGGCGCTGCTTGAGCAAGACATCGATATTGGAGAATGACCGGTCGATATTGTTCTTGAATGTCACGAGGCTGTTGTAAAGGCCCACAAAATACATGATGAAGGCGATGACGATGATTGCCAGCACCGCCAGCACCGCGAGCCCAACAATCAATCCACCCAGAAACAATGCAAGTGCCATAGCGGACTCCTTTCGCTCCCCTCAGCCTGAATACAGCCTATCATGCGAATCAACCAACCGAGTGTTCCCACCTACAACATACCACCTACTGACCGAGCTTCACTTCCACGTCGCGGCGGTCTTCCTCTGTCACCTTGAACAGGTCTTTGCGTTGCAAGCTCATCATGCCCGCAATAAAGACATCCGGCAGTTGCTGGATTCGGATGTTGTAAGTGTTCACGTCGTCATTAAAGAACTCGCGGCGGTCGGCAATCTTTTCTTCCAGTTCGGATATCCGGTTCTGGAGCTGCATGAAATCATTGTTGGCCTTCAGCTCGGGATAGTTCTCTGCGACCGCAAATAGCGATTTCAATGCGCCAGTTATGAGGTTATCAGCCTGGGCCTTCTCCGCCACCGTGTTCGCTCTCATGAAGGCAGTACGGGCTTCGGTAATGAGCTGAAAGGTTTTCTGCTCGTACTGCATGTAGCCTTTGCAGGTCTCGATCAGTTTGGGGAGTTCGTCGTGACGTTGCTTGAGCAGGACGTCAATGTTGGCCCACGCCTTGTCAATGTCATTCCGCAGGCGCACTAGGCTGTTGTAAATAGTGATGAAATAGACGAAGACTCCCACCACCACCAGGACCACAACCAATCCAATCAGGATCGCAACTCCCATCTCATTGTTCCCCTTCGATAATCTCTCGTCACTGCCTTACAGCCAGCCGAGCCTGAATAGCAGAATGGCCAAACACGCGACCGCGAGCGCTCCCCCGCCGAAAATATGAAGGGCTGCACGATTTCGCAGCGTGCTCTCGATTTCCTTTTCACTTCGCCAAGAGATCAAAAACGTGGGCTCATTCTGCCCCTTCACGATCATGTTCCGGTCGTGTTCGTCCTGGGGATTGGGGTTCTCAACGCAAGTCCCGGTGACGTCGTACCAATGTTCAGGAACGATGCAATACTCGCTCAAGCGATAACGGTGTTCTGAACCCATCCCCAGACTTAGGGAGCCTCGTCCCAGGCCTGAGAGAAGACTCCCTCCGTCAACAGAGAAAGTGGTGTGGGCCGTCGAAACCACCGACTCTGCGTAATTGAGCAGGTCAGAGTCAGAAACCCCGGAGTCGGTGGTCAGGCTGGAGTCTCGAGTTCCGCCGAATAGGCGTCCCAACGAAGCCCCAACGTCCGGTCCTGTTTCGCGTTTCGTGGTCAGAATCAAATCGTATTCGGCCCCATGAGCATCGACCAAAACCTTACCCGTTGCGTCCTCGAGGTAGAACCGGACGCCTTCGGCGTCGGCCGCCGCATGGGACCAGTGCCCGCCACTCTTATCTCTCACCCACCTCTCAATATCAACTTTGTAGAAAAAGCATGGCGTGCCAGTGATGGGGCTGGTCACGCGTTGCTCACCCGTGGCCTTCCCGTGGACGTGGACAAGTCCCATGGGGACGCTACGAATCGGCATTTCGGGAGTATCCTCCACCACGCGGAACTCCCGATAGTCGTGAAACCCCTTGAAGAACCAGAACAGACCGGCGCCGAACCCCACCACAATCGCAACCTCGAGATTCGTGCTATGAGAAGACATAGGGCCCCGTTATTTTCTCGCCCATCCTACTCATGGGTTCGGAAGAAGTCTAGCAGGTTTTTGACGGACTACCCAAGGGGGCAAAGGTTGAGTATGATGAGAACCTATTTCCCGTCTGGTTTCAGCTTTGATCTGGAAAAGAGCCGCTCAGAATGATGGGCGGAAAGTTGACGGCTGAACGGTGAAAGACAAAAGATGCAGCCCTTTCGCGTGCTCGAGCACACGGCCGACATCGGCTTCGAGGCGTTTGGGGCCACGCGCAAGGAAGTGTTTGCGAATGCGGCCCGCGCCCTGATGCATTTGATGGTGGATCTGGAATCGATTGTGCCCCAGGAAAAATTGTCGCTGCGCGCAGAAGCTTCCGATATGCCCAACCTGCTGGTAAACTGGTTAAGCGAAATCTTGTATCTCTTCGACGCGGAGGGCTGGCTGTTCCGCGACTTCGAGGTTGAGGACCTCACGGATCACTCACTGGGGGCCATGGCGCGAGGTGAGAAGTTCGACCGGACGCGGCATCAAGCCAAATTGCTGGTGAAAGCCATAACTTACCATCAGCTTGATTTGGGGGAAACAGCGCAGGGCTGGCGTGCACAGGTGTATGTGGACATTTAGGAAGAGTCGAAAGTTGAGAGTCGAAGAGTCGAGGGTTGGCAGTTCATACGCGGCTATTTGGAATCTTTTGCCAAGCACCCGCCTCCTGACACTTTTCTGCACATGCCTTCTGCTTACTACCTTCTGCCTACTGCCTTCGGCTTACTGTCCGGCTGCCGGCTGGCTCTATAAGGTCCAGGAAGTGAAGCCGAATGTCTTCGTATGGGTTGCGGATGATGTTCTAGACCTGGACGGAGACCCTCAGTTCGACCGCGCGGGGACGGCGGGATTCATCATCACCCCGGAGGGCGTGATCGTGGTGAATACAACCAATAGCCCTTTTCACGGCCGCGAATTGCTTTATGAGATCCGGCATCACTCCGAGTTGCCTGTGAGGGACGTTATCGACACCAATTCCAGCGGCGAGCAGATCCTGGGCAACGAAGTCTTCACGGAGCAGCAAGCCACCCTGATTTCATCGGCGAAAACGCGGGAAGAGATCCTCAACTACCGGCAACTACTGGCACGGCGTCTGGCCGGCGAAGAAGACAAATGGAAACTGCAAATCCGCATGCGCGGCTTCCACATCACAGTTCCCACCGAAACCTTCGGCCATGAAATGTCGCTGCGGCTGGGCGGGCAGGAGGTTAAGCTGCTATGCCTGCTCAAGAATGGCTCTGGAGATGACGCGGTTGTTTATCTGCCGGCGGCAAAGGTCTTGTTCCTCGGTGAGCTATTTCAGAACGACTACTTCCCCCGCATCGATTCAAGGACGCTCCCTGAGTGGATCGACGTCCTGCGACAGGTCGAGGGGTGGGACGTGGAAGTTTACGTCCCCGGTCATGGCGCGCCTGGCGGGAAGAAGGAGCTTGCAGAGTTCCGGCAGTTTCTGGAATGGTTCGGAAAAGAAGTTGAGACGCGTTTCCAGGAAGGAAAATCCATAAGCGAAGTGAAGCGTGAAATAGGTCCCCTGTTGGAGAAATATAAGTGGCACGCACCGGAGCTGGTTTCGGACGACCTGGAGGCCGTTTACAAGCAAATGGTGAAAACACAGCCATCTAAAGGAGCAGCCCCGCAACCGACCGCCCAAGCTCCCCTGGGAGTACATCCCTCTATTCAGCCGTAGCAAAAGGTGCCGGATTGGTTGCCTGTCATTCCGAGCGAAGCGAGGAATCTCGCTCTGGGCTCTTCCAAGACAAAGGATCGGAGCGAGATTCCTCGCTTCGCTCGGAATGACAGGTAAACGACAGTCGATCGACTTCACTCGGTCACAACCAACAGCTCCAGGAGGAGCATAGCAACGGAATGTTCGAGACGGGAAGTCTGCTGGTGCGCAGTCACCTGAGTTTTTCGTACTCTTCCTTAGCTTGTTTCAGGATGGGAATGTCGGGGTCGGCGTCTTTCCAGAGGGCGAGAAAATCCTGGTACGCGGTACGGGCCTTTGTCGTTTCGCCCTGAAGCGCGTAAGCGCGTCCCAGCCCCAGCCGTGCCAGTGCGTAAACCGGACTCAAGGGCTCTATGCCGCGATGGTCCAGGATCTTCTGGTACTCGGCAGCGGCCTTTGCTCCCTCCTGCGCGCGCCGGAAGGCTTCCCCGCGAACGTACATGGGCCCGTAATCCGTGAGGTCGTAAGGGCTGGCAGGCTCCAACAGCGTAATAGCTCGCGTGGGGTTGTTATGCTGGATCTCAATAATCGCCCGCACTATGGGAATGGAGAGATTGTTGAGCAGAGTGTCCAAGGGGGAATCTTTCGCCAACTCGTCGATGAGTTTCTGAGCCCGATTGGTGTCTCCGCATAGCGCTAGCGCGGTCGCTAATGTCATCTTCGTGTCCCTGTCCACTGGGGAGGTGAGAGCTTCTGTCGCCTTTTGGTGAGCCTCTTGGATATTGCCAAGGGCGGCCTCCAAAACAATCTCCCCCGCTCGCGCATTAGCCGCCGCCTCTTTGAGGCCTTGGCGCTCGAGCAGATTGGCCGCGCGTGTGACGGTCTCGTGAGCCCTCTGCATTTTCCCCAACGCGTACTCAGCCTGCGCCGCGAGAAAGAGTCCATACCCTTCCTCCTGGTTTCCGGCCGCCCACGCTATCTCGCGCTGCATGCCGGCGGCGTCGCCCCGGATGAAGGCAATATCATAGAGCACCGAGTGGATACCCTCAGAGCCGACATTCTGCGCGATGGCCTGCTCCGCAATAGCCTTCGCCTCATCGTAGCGATCGAGCTTTTCGTAAGCGCCTGCAACATCCTGGTAGGCGAAGCGATCCTTCGCGTCCAGGCGCATCGCTTCGCTGGCGTTGGTCAAGGCCTTCTCATACTGCCCGATCGCACCGTACCGGATCGCCACGTTGTCGCGGGGAACAGTGTCGCGAGGGTAGGCTTCTTTCCACGACTCATAGACTTCAATGGCCTTGTCAAGCTGCCCCGTTACCACCTCATAGTAATGCGCGGAGATGTATAACTTCTCCCGTTCGCTCGTCCTCTCTTTCAGCTCAAACGCCTTCTTCAGGCAATCCGAAGCCTGCCCCCTATCCGACAGGTTGCCATAGACCACGCCCAGCGTGGCATACGCCATGGCGAAATTGGGGTCCAGTTCGATGGAGCGTTTCAGATGCGGCATGGCTTTGTCTTCGGCCATCTTCAGGTGCTCGGCTTGTCCAAGGCTGAAAGCTTTCAGCGCCTCGAGCGACGAGGTGGTGGCTTCCACGAGAGGAGTTGCGAACTTTTGAACCGAGCCGAGGGACTCGCCGAGTTTGCGCCGCAGGCTGAAGGCGGCGCGGTCCAGCGCCTTCAGCACCTGCTCTTTGCTTTCGGCCTCGATCTGCTCCCGGGCCAGCGCGTCACCTGTCTGCGCGTTGACGGCTGTCAGGGTGATCACGTAGTGGCTGCCCAGGCTCGAGATGGAGCCTGTCAGCATCGCCTTGACTCCCGCGCGCAGGCAAATCTCACGAGCCACATCATTCGAGACTCGTTCATCGGGAGAACGGCCCATGTAGCGCAAAGCATCACGCAACCGAGATTCCGGGAGGATGTTCAGATAAGGGGATTGATCGAGTTGTACTGTGAGCGCCTCTTTCAGCGTCCCGTCGAAAACAGACTCGCCGGTGGTGTTAACGAAATCCGCCACCACGATGGAATCCCGCTCGGTCAGAGCCGGCGTTCGCCGGAAGTGCAACAAGGCTCCGACCAAGGCGATCAGCGCCACCACCGCTGCGGCGGCGATCACCCAGTTCCGGCGCGACTTGGCTCGGCTCGGCGTAACCGATTCAACCGCACCCGATGGGGCCCGGGCAGCTACCGCAATCTGGCTGCTCACTTCTTGGGTGGGAGTCATGGCCGCCGCGGCAACCGAGGCCGAGCGGCCCGAATCCGTATCGCGCTTGAGGCGTTTCAGATCGCTTCGCATCTCGGAGGCGCTCTGATAGCGCATCTCCCGGTCCTTTTCCAGCGCCTTGCTGATGATTCGTTCCAGTTCATCCGGCAGGTCGGGATTCGAGCGCAGCGGGGAGGGTGGCGCTTTGTGGAGGATGTTGTCGAAAATGGCAGCCGAGGTGGTTCCCGAGAAAGCAGGACGGCCGGTGGCCATCTCGTAGAGAACCAACCCGAAGGAGAAAAGGTCGGTGCGCGGGTCGAGTTCCTGGCCCAGCGCCTGCTCGGGTGACATGTAGGCCACCGTACCCATCGCTGTCCCAGGGCTGGTCAGATGTTCATCGGGAGTTCCCAGCGTGGGCATACCTGTTGCGCCGACAGCTTCAGCCACCGCCTTCGGCTGCGCGGCCAGCTTGGCTAAGCCGAAGTCCAGAATCTTCGCCTGCCCGCGCTCGGTGACGAAAATGTTCGCAGGCTTGATGTCCCGATGCACAATGCCCTTCGCGTGCGCTGCATCGAGCGCGTCGGCGAGCTGGATACCGAGGTCCAGGATTTCGTCCACCGTAAACGGCTTTGCCGCAATTCGGTGCTTCAGCGTCTGGCCTTCCAGTAACTGCATCACAATGAAAGGCTGACCTTCGTGTTCGCCGATGTCATAAATCGTGCAAATGTGCGCATGGTCGAGAGCCGAGGCTGCTCGAGCTTCCCTTTGAAAGCGCTCCAGGGCTTGACGGTCTTTGGCAAGCTCTTGCGGCAGGAACTTGAGGGCCACGAAACGACCGAGACGGGTGTCTTCGGCCTTGTACACCACACCCATCCCGCCAACGCCCAGCTTCTCAATTATACGGTAGTGCCCGAAAGTGCGGCCAATCATGGGAAGCAACCTAGCTTTGAAAGCGCATCTTAGCCCGCACGCCGGGGCAAGTCAATGGGACGCATCGAGAGCTGTTCACATCAGGGGTGTTCAGGAAACTCCTTCCCAATTCGTTCCGGCGTGACCCCCTCACCTGTCCGCCTAGGCGGACACCCTCTGTCGCCGCGGCGGCCGATCCCCCGCAGGCCGAGTTTTCCCGCATATTCGGCCAATCAGGCATGCGGTAGTTGGCCACAAACGTCCGCGCCTTATTGGAAGCGCTGGATAGCAAATAGGGAACAGCCAATCCACTTGGGCTTACTATGCCCGACCTGTGCGAGTTACCACCTGGACTTGTCAGCCATCGCTCCGCCGCGTGTTGGGCCGCTTTTGGACGAATCGTCGCCGACTTCTCCAGAATTTCAGATTGACCCTGCGGAATAATCGGTAAACACATCGCAACTTCGCGGGGCCTCTCTGATTGCAGTTCTTGCCTGCTCTTTCAATCTAAGCCCACAGGAAACTGTTTCAGCAAAGGCTGACTCGATCCCTGTCACCGACGCTTTGATTTGGCTGCACGTGCAGTCTATAATAGTTTCCCGCGGGGCGAGATTGCCAATCATGCATAACCATTCATCCATGATCGGCCAGACGGTTTCCCACTATCGCGTGCTGGAGAAGCTCGGTGGCGGGGGGATGGGTGTCGTTTATAGGGCGGAAGATACTCGCCTCCACCGCTTTGTCGCACTCAAATTCCTGCCTGAGGCCGTCGCCAAAGATCCCCAGGCATTGGCGCGTTTCCAGCACGAAGCGCAATCTGCCTCAGCCCTGAATCATCCCAATATCTGCACGATACACGACATCGGCGAATACGCAGGCCAGGCGTTCATGGCCATGGAGTACTTGGATGGCGTGACGCTGAAGCACCAGATTCAGGGCCGGCCAATTGAGTTAGAACGACTCCTGGAGATCGCCATCGAGATCACTGATGCCCTTGATGCAGCTCACAGCCAGGGTATCATCCATCGTGACATCAAAGCGGCGAACATCTTTATAACCAAACGGGGACACACCAAGGTGCTAGACTTCGGCTTGGCCAAGGCCACAGCGGCGGGCAGCCCTTCCGGTCAGGGTGCAGGTTTGGATACTCTAACCGCAGCCGCCGTGGAGGAGCCGCATCTGACCAGCCCGGGGACAGCGCTGGGGACGGTGGCCTATATGTCGCCGGAGCAGGTGCGGGCCAAGGAACTGGATGCCCGCAGTGATTTGTTCTCCTTCGGTGTGGTGTTGTACGAGATGGCGACAGGGATGTTGCCCTTTCGCGGTGATACCTCAGGCGTCATCTTTGCGGCTATCTTAAACCGTGCACCTGTGCCTCCGGTTCGACTGAATCCCGAGTGTCCCCCCGAACTCGAACGAATTATCCACAAGGCTCTGGAGAAGGACCGCCAGTTGCGGTACCAGACCGCCGCAGAATTGCGCGCCGACCTGAAGCGCCTGAAGCGTGATACGGATTCCGGTCGCACGGGGGCGACCGCTGTTTTACTGGGTGGTGTCGAGGAGGTTCGCGAAACCCGCCCGCCTCTTCGATGGCGCACCTGGGCAGCGATATTCGGCGGCGCTTTCATCGCCATCACGGCAATTCTCGGGTATCTTCTAACGCGCCCTCTGCCCCCACCGCGCGTGCTGCGAACCGTCCAGCTCACCAACACCAACCGGCCGAAAAGCGGTTTGGTCACTGACGGCACGCGGCTCTATTTCCTAGACAACCAGTTGGGCCCTGCCCAAACCTCCGTGACCGGTGGTGAGACGGTACCCATACCGACCTCATTAATATTGGGGGACCTTGGCTGGCGCTACTTGTACGATATCTCACCAGACGGATCGCAACTTCTGCTGCCTACTTTCCTAAATGAATCAACCCCCGAGGCGCCCCTCTGGACTCTTTCTGTGCTGGGCGGCTCGCCTCGCCGATTAGGCAACCTCGAAGGTCACAGCGCGGCGTGGTCGCCGGACGGAAACAGGATTGCCTACTCCAAGGGGAACGAGATATTCCTGGCCAAGAGCGATGGGAGCGAACCACGGCGGCTCTTGACAACGACTGGAACGTCTGGCGACCTCCGCTGGTCGCCCGACGGAACGATCCTGCGCTTTACCGTGAACGATCCCCAAACCAATAACCACTCCATCTGGCAAGCTTCATCCGACGGCGGCAATCTTCATCCCCTGCTTCCGGGTTGGAACAACCCACCCAACGAATGCTGTGGCAACTGGACGCCGGACGGAAGGTATTTCGTCTTCCAGGCGGTACGCGAGGGGACGGCAAACGTCTGGGCCCTGCGCGAAAACGGTGGCCTTTTCCGGTCCACCCGCCATGAGCCCATGCAGTTGACGATGGCGCTGATGAATATCGGTGACCCCGTCCCGAGCCGAGATGGCAAGAGGCTCTTCGTCGAAGGCTGGCAGCCCCGGGCGGAATTGGTGCGCTACGATGCGAAATCAGGACAGTTCGCGCCTTACCTTTCGGGAATCTCGGCGATGGGACTCGACTTCTCTCGTGATGGAGAGTGGTTCGCCTACAATAACTACGCCGATGGCACCATGTGGCGAAGTAAGGTGGACGGAACCCAAAAGCTCCAACTTACTTTCCCGCCCATGCAGGCCAACCTGCCTCGATGGTCCCCGGATGGCAAGCAGATCGCTTTCTTTGGTCATCCGCCCGGCGAACCCTGGCAAATCTATGTTGTTCCCGCCGCTGGAGGTTTACCCCAACTGATCTGTCGCCGTGAAACTAACCTGGCCGACCCCAACTGGTCGCCAGACGGCAAATCGCTGATCTTCGGAGGGAACGGGCTTAGCAATCAGGGGTCAGCGGTCTACGTGCTGGATATGAAAACGCGAAACGTCTCGAAACTGCCCGGGTCCGATGGCCTGTTTTCTCCCCGCTGGTCTCCAAACGGACGCTACGTAGTGGCCATTACGCTGGATTCTCTCAAGCTCGCGCTTTTTGATTTCACGACTCAGAAATGGACTGAGGTCGCCAAAGCCAAGGGTTTCTTAGGCTATCCGAATTGGTCCCGAGACGGGCACTATTTGTATTTTCTCGGGATTCTCGAGAAGGAAGAGGGCTACTTCCGCGTGCAAATCAGCGACCGCAAACTGGAGCAAGTCCTCAGCTTGAAAGGGTTTCAGCAGGCCGTAGGAGCCTTCGGAAACTGGAGCGGCCTCGCCCCGGACGAATCTCCGCTGTTTGTCCGCGACGCCAGCATCCAGGAAATCTACGCCCTCGACTGGGAAGCGCCTTGAGGGCGTGTCCCAGCGCTCCGCAGCCGGAGTCTCAGTCACCTGTGTAAAGGCGGGGCATCCGGTGACCGGGAAGTTGATCCGAGCGGTGGAGAGAGGACGATCGTGGCCCGACAAAACTTCGACCGGTCCAACAATGCCTTCGAACTCGACCTGCACGGATGCTCGATGGAAGAAGGCCGCAGCCTGGCTGGGCACCGGATCCGCGAGTGCTTTCGCTATGGCATCGAAGAATTGCGCATCATCTACGGCTCGGCAGAGCGTGCCGAGGGGACGCTGCGCCAGGCTGTTGAAGAAGCGATTCGCGAGGCGAGCAGTTGCGTAGCCGCCTGCTCTTTTCGCGACTCGTACGGCATGTTCGCGGCGGAGAAAGAGTCCACCGAGGTGAGGGTCACACTGGCGCCCAACCCGCGCCCCCAAGCTCAGGACCGGAAGATGGTATTCGTCGCCTTCACGTCACGGTACGACACCGAGCGCCATCGACAGGAGCCGTATTATCCGTTGCGTCCCAGCAGCAGAAACTAGGTTTAGAGTCGAAGCTCTCCAGGATGTCGGCGCGCATTTAAAAACGTAGAAATTTGAACAGAGGCCGGTTGCCTGGGCGCAGGTGAAGAATCAGGTTTTCGAGTTTGAGGAGTTGGTGGCGGGAGCGGGGTGAAGAGGCACTTTGGTGC
>JBEKIZ010000027.1:0-57957 GCA_050011515.1 Terriglobia bacterium
ATCCCGGTCACTTCAAGCACGATAGGAGGGCCAGCGTCGCTTCGCTCCGAAGACGCCCGGGATGACATCGGAATCACTGCCCGGGATCAAACCGGAATCAGTGCCCACCTTCATCGGAATCAGCAGGCCCGGCCCAGCGACAGGAATGGCCAAGGCCGCTGGCTCTTGAACGGCGCGAGAGGCGGGGGCCATTGTTGTCATGCTCTGCCTACACCCCCGTATTTTACATCGCCACATCGCAAGAGGCGCGATATATGCGCCAGCCGCCTGTTTTAGCGAGCGCCCCGCGGTTCTGAACTGAGCTGTTCCAAGGGCCCCCTCATTCATTGTTGGAAATGATCCCCTCGGACAAGAGAGGCGACGTTTTCGCACTTACAGGTGAGGGGTAGCTCACTTGAAAAAAGCAACAAGGAGGGACAACTTCCCGGACAACGCAGGCGTGAGGTATCTTCCTCAGTCTATATTATAGGTTATACTTCTGCCTCTTGTGGTCGTACGTCTTCCGACCCCCCTCAAGGTAGTTGATGACTTCATCTTTCATTTTGCGTCTGTTTATCGAGCCGGAATACATGACTCTTCCTCGATCTGCGGTTGCCTCAAGAATCGTGAATTTATCCGTATCCGACGCGACAGCGACCGAAGAGTTATGAGTTGTAAATATAAATTGCCTGTGCTCTTTCGAGCCGCGAAGCTTATTGCAGAGGTCGTCCCAAATTGTTCTCAGATCAAGCGAATCTTCTGGCTGGTCTATAGTAATCGGAAATGTCCCCTCGCTTAATGCAATGATTAAGAGCGCTACAGCCTTTTGACCAACCGAGAGTTCACTCAGATCCTTGTAGACTATATCCACCTTATAACTGATCGCTGGAACGTCCTTGGGAACCGAGGAATACAACAAAGCCATTAGATCTGTGTAATCATGATAGTCGAGGAGATGATCGGCGAGCTTCTGAACGATCTCGGGCTTCATCCCGGTGGCCTCAATGATCGATTTGAGGCAATCCGTTTTCTCGCGAAATGACCATTCATACCGTAAGAGATTAGCAACGAATTCTCGTGGACTGATTTTCTGAGAGATCTTCTCGATATCTTCCTCTCTTAGCCAAGAACCTCTTTTAAGATTGAGCAGGTTCTGTTTAAAGGCCGTCGTATCCTCTCTTTCCCGAATCGTTACTTTCAGGGCGTCCGATGAGCCTGCAGTAAAGAATTCACACCTTTTCTTTCGCTCCTCGAAATAAGCCTTATAGGCAATGTCTAGCTTGTCAAGTATTTCATTGCGCTTTGACGCCAGTGAGCTTGCGAGATTCGCTTTTCCTTGAACTTTGGCGAATGCGGTTTCACTCTTTCCTATCTCCGCCAAGATAAGCTTGCGTTTTTGGTCAAGATTAATTTGAGTTCCCCCACTTGCTTTAACCGCTTCGTCGTACTTTGCTTTTACCGGTGCAAAAAGAGAGTTCCAACTTTGATGTTCCTTTTCGACGTTGGCACTCACTTGTTTAATGAAGGTAATGGCTGAATCTATCGCTTGTTTGATTTGTTGGAGGGCCGCATTGGTTTGATCGGCCGCTCTCATAACAGCCGGGTCCGAATCAGTATCCTTGTCTCCCGTGGAAGGCGCGACAAGGTCTTTGTATTCGTTCTTCGTGCTCGCGAGGGATGCCTTCAGCCCACCGATATAATCATACTGCCCCTGAATTGCCCGGCCTATTCCTTCCTTCTTTGAATATTCGGCAAAAACCGGATTCTCAATCTGGCGCCCAAGCTTTTGCACTTCCTCCCGGTATGTCGATAGCTTCTTCTTAAGTTCCCTACTTTCAAGGTGTGCCTTTAGGGTTTCTGCAAATCGATCATCCACTTCCTTCAGTTCGTTGTTTAACGTTTCGATGTGATCTTGGAACTTATGGAAATCGAAGAACTTATCGATGAACTGTCGCCGACTCGCCCCCCTTTTGTCCTCAGCTATTCGCGTGGCTTCACCTTGGCTTAGGAACAAGACAGGAAAGAGCTGATCTACGGCGAACTCCTTTGACGAGCCATCACCGAGATCCACTATCTGGATCGGGTTGCCTTCCGCTGGAGCATAAGTGCGTGAAATTTGGTACTTCTTTCCAGAGTCGTCGGTAATGACCACTTGAACTGTGCCGTGAAGCTTAAGGCACTTCTCAATTTTAGATTGATGGTCACCAAGCAGTTCATCCCCGGTTGGAGGCTGATCAAGCGCGAATCTTAGGAATTCGATAGCAAGCGATTTGCCGGCGCCCTTGGCGCCCAGGATGCTGTTAAGACCTTCGTGAAAGTGAATTACCTGGTCGGCTAGGAAGCCGCTGTCGACCTTGAGCTCATCTACGTGGGGATACTGTTCCGCCTGAAACTCAAAGGCCTGTCTTATTTTGGTATCGCGATCGATTAGACACTGGCGGATGTCTTCGACCGTTATCGGCTCATCGACTTTGAAGAGAGAATACGAACTACCGATCTCGTCGAGAGAATGTGCATCGGAGCTGCTATAGACCCCTAACTTTCTCTCGTGATAGTTCTCGTCGGTGCCATCCAGAAGATCCACGACCCGTTTGTGTTTTGTCTTCTTCTCCTCACTCTGAAAATCTGATTCGCTCGCTTCTGCTCCGAGAATGCACTTCCGCCGTTTTTCAAAGATTGCACTGCGGGTCTCGCCTTGCATATCCCCAAGAACACCTTTAGATGAGTGACAGTGCGGGAGGATTAGGATGGCTGACGAATCGTATTTTTCCAATTCGTCAGCGACTTGGCCGACTGTTAATTCAGCAGCAATTGTCCTCTCACCGCGTTTTGAATAAATGGCCAACTTATTTAGGAATTGATCGACATGCTTTGAATCCTTGTCGACGTCAAAGAGGATCAAAATGTGGACGCCTTCTTTCCCGCCGGTCACCAATAACTCGACAGCGGGAAACACGACTAGTCCTTTATATTTGGCTGCCTCTTTTACCCCATCAATCCATTCACCTGATTGGTGGTCTGCTATAGCAATGCCAGCAAGGCCCTTCTTTAACGCAGCCTCGACAATGTGCTCCGGCGCAACTCCTTCTTTTCCTGGAAAATCTATTGAGGCGGGAGTGTGGATATGAAGGTCGAATCTTTTGAAGTGTAAGCCTGTGGTTATTGCCGCTTCCTGTAATTTAGTGCTCATTTGTCTTGAATCCTACTCCAGACTACGAAGAAATCAAAGGTCGAAAATCGTCACCGGGCCTTCCGCCCGGCTTTTTGCCATGAAAGAGGAAAAAGATGCCTTCCCGGATGGTACTTAGATCGGGGATGCCTACCCCCACCTAAGAGAGGGGGAACTCAGGAAAGCCGAGGAAACCATAGAGAAATACCTGGAGTTGGCCACCCGCATCTACCAGCCAGTCGAGGGTGGCGCAGACATCTGGTTCTTGATGTCTGCGATCGGCGGCCTGGGTGAGGAGTCGGCTGGCCGTGCCTCCGCGACCGATCGCAGACATGCGGAAAAGATACATGCTGCGCCCTTCGGCGGATTCGTCTTGGCTCAGTCGGAACGGAAGGCTCGTGCTGCCAAGCTTGCCATAACGCAGAGAGCACATGGCCAATCCCGAACGGGAGCGCACAGTCTCGTTTTTCAGAGACTCTGCGGCTCGTGCATGTGCAATGGGGCGTATCATCCCCTTTTATGTCCCGCTTGCGCCGCCTGGGATTGCAAAGGCAGAAGTCAGGAGGCAGAAGTCAGGAGTGAGGGTGAAGAGCAGCTAGTCCGTACTTTCTGCTCTGTGTTTCGTGCTTTGCGCTCTCTGCTCACCGCCTGGGTTTTCCTGCCCGATCAAAAGCCGCTCCTCGCGGGCCAGCGATGTAAGCCGTGGGCCAAACCCACGGGAATGGCGCGCAACAAACGTCTGGGCCTGGGCGGGAGCGAGCGGTTACCTTTCAAACCCTGCCACTGCGTCGTTCTTCAACGTGTCGGCTTATACCGTGCCAGCCCATCCCGTGGATGCCAGCGGTACGGCCGAGCCGATCGGACGCTTCGGCAACTGCGGGGTGGGGACCCTGGAAGGGCCGGAGACGGCGACCTTCTCGATGTCGGCGGGCAAGACGTTCCACTTCAACGAGCGCTTCGGTCTCAGGTACGAGGCGCAGTTCTCCAATTTGTTCAACCTTGCCAATTGGGGCTTGCCGAATATGAACATCACCGGCACATTCGGGCTCATATCCAGCAGCCAGGAAGTGGCGCAGGCTGGACCTCGTACCATCCAGATGTCACTTCGCTTCCAGTTCTAGCGCGTGGTAGGATTGCGTATGGCGCCGGCGGACCTACGTCCGCCAGGCCACTTTCCAGGGATGCGGAGATTCATCGCGGATGGAAAAGCCTAAACTCCTCTTTACGCCCGGTCCGCTCACCACCAGCGAAACCGTCAAGCAGGCCATGATGCGGGACTTGGGCTCACGGGACACGGAATTTCTCCAAGTAGTGCGGAAAATCCGCCACCGTTTGCTGGAGTTAGGGAATGTTGCCGACGGCTCCTACGAGGCCGTTCTGATGCAGGGCTCCGGCACCTTCGCGATCGAGTCCGTTATCTCCTCGGTGCTGCCGCGCGACGGCAAGCTGCTGGTTCTAGTCAACGGCGCCTACGGACACCGCATGGCGAAGATCGCGCGCACGTTGGGCATCGCAACCGAAACCCTTCTCTTCCCCGAGTGGCGTCCGGTCGATCCTGCCGAAGCTCGCCAGGCTCTCGCGCGCGATCGGGCTATCACGCACGTCGGAACCATCCACTGCGAGACCTCCACGGGGATCATGAATCCAGTGCGAGAAATTGGGAGTGTGGTGAAGGAGCAGGGCCGCGCGTTCATCGTGGACGCGATGAGCAGCTTTGCGGGAATGCCTATGGGGGTGGTAAGCTGGGGAATCGACTTCCTCGTTTCCTCGGCGAACAAGTGTGTCCAGGGTGTACCGGGATTCGCTTTTGTGCTGGCTCGTCGGGAGCTGCTGTTGGAAGCCGAAGACCGGGCGCGCAGTGTGAGCCTGGATCTCGTGTCGCAGTGGAAAGGGTTGGAAGGCGACGGACAGTTCCGTTTCACGCCTCCAACGCATGTCCTCCTGGGCTTCTGGCAGGCGCTCGAAGAGTTGGACCGGGAAGGAGGAATCGGCGGACGTGCCGCTCGATATGCTGCGAACCAGAAGGTCTTGGCCGAAGGCATGAAGGAGTTGGGCTTTGACGCCTATCTTGCGCCAGAGCAACAAAGCACCATTATTACCTCATTCCGTTATCCGAAACATCCGAACTTCGATTTCAGCCGGTTCTATCAGCACCTTAGCCAAAAGGGCTTTGTGATTTACCCCGGGAAGGTCAGCGACGCAGACTGTTTCCGCATCGGCACGATCGGCCACCTCTTCCCCGAAGATTTGAAGGCGCTCGTCGCTGCAGTTCGGCAGACGCTCAACGATATGCGGATCGATTCGGCGAAATCGGCGCGTGCAGCGAGCCTGGATCAACATCTGGCGATCGATGCTTTGAGTGCTTCCCCTCAGTGAAGAGCTCCGAGAGGGGCAAATCCCACCCTATGAAAGCCGCTGTCGTGGGTGCGGGAATGACTTTGTGATTCGGCTGGGCTGAACAGGCGATCGCGCCTATGGGAGTACGAAATGAATGACTCCAGTCAGACGCATAAGCGATACAGCGGCAAGCTGCAAGCTGCCATTCTTGACTGGGCCGGCACCACGGTCGACTACGGAAGTTTTTCGCCTATCCGGGCCATGCAGCAGGTGTTTCGACAAAGGGGCATAGCTGTCTCCGACGACGAAGTCCGCCGCGATATGGGCCTGCTGAAAAAGGACCACATCCGCTCACTGCTTCGTAGTCCGCGTGTCGCGGAAGCGTGGCGGCAACATTCCGGCCGGCAGGCAACGGAATCCGACGTCGAGGAGTTATACCGCGACTTTCAGCCGATACAGTTAGCTCGCCTTGACCAGGACTCGGACCTCATTCCCGGAGTTGCGGATGCTGTCGAACGCATGCGCCGGCGCGGCCTGAAGATCGGCAGTACGACAGGCTACACACGGCCAATGTTGGAGATCCTTCTCGAGAAAGCTGCCACGCAAGGTTATGAACCGGATTGTTCTCTCGTCCCCGACGACGTCGGCGGGGGCCGCCCTCTGCCCTGGATGTGTTACGAGATCGCCGTACGGCTGAAGGTTTTTCCACTCGAATCCTTCGTGAAAGTCGGCGACACCGTGGCCGACACCGAAGAAGGCCTCAACGCCGGCATGTGGACAGTGGGAGTTGTTCGAACTGGAAACATGGTTGGCCTGTCACAAGCGGAATTCGATGCGCTTTCGCCGGCAGAACGGGAAGTGCGCCTTCAGACTGGCCGCGAACGTTTGATGGATGCCGGTACTCATTATGTGATCGATAGCCTTTCTGACTTCGATCCGGTCTTCGACGAAATCGAGGCGCGACTTCAGCGCGGTCACCGTCCTTGACAGGATGCTGAAAAACCCGCCTCGCCTGTCATTCCGAGGAGTCCCGATCTGATCGGGACGACGAGGAATCTCGCCCCGATCAGATCGCGGTTTCCAGAGCGAGATTCCTCTCCCGCAGGGCGGGATCGGAATGAGTCGCCTTGGCGACTTCACAAAGGTTTTTCAGCATCCTGTTAAGAGATCAAGGGCCGCCGACGATCATGGGGCAACAGATTACAAACCGGCGATTGCTGCGCCACCAGATTCTGATCGTCATCTTGCTGATGACCGGCTACGCCGGTTTCTACGCTTGTCGCTCGAATTTCTCCGTAACCCTCCCGCTGATTATTGACGATTTAGCGGCACGCGGCGTTCCGGCAGCAGAGGCGCGCATCCGTCTCGGCCAGATTGTTTCCTTGGGTGTGCTGGCGTATGCGCTCGGCAAGATTTTTCTTGGCGGACTCGCGGATTTCTGGGGAGGCAAACGCCAGTTTCTCGCCGCGATGGGCGGGTCGGTTTTATTTACGTTGATTGCCGCCGCGGGCGGGGGTCTGCCCGTGTTCGCGGCGGCCTGGGTTGGCAACCGGCTCGTCCAGTCGGCAGCGTGGGCTGGAATGGTAAAGATTACCTCGCGCTGGTTTTCATTTGCCACCTACGGCACGGCGATGGGTGCTATAAGCCTCAGCTACTTGTTTGGCGACGCCATCGGCCGGCACTTCATGGGCGTCTTGATCGCTCACGGTCTGGGCTGGCGCAGCATATTCGTGGTTGCCGCTTTCAGCCTGTTTGCGCTCTTCTTGGCAAATCTCCTGCTTCTCAAGGAATCAAGCACCGAAATCGGAGAACCAGAACCCGCCGCGAACCCCGACAACCTCTTTGCAAGCCGAGGTGACAAGAAGCGGACGGGCGGTGTTGCTGCCCTGCTCCGACCATTGTTCCGCAGCCCTGCCTTCTGGATCGTCTGTGCTCTATCCGTGGGCTGCACATTCGTTCGGGAGACATTCAATACCTGGACGCCAACCTACTTTTATGAAGTGCTTGGCTTCAGCCAAGGCAAATCCGCCCAGTTCAGTGCCCTCTTCCCGCTGTTCGGAGGATTTTCAGTGCTGCTCTTTGGCTATCTAAGCGACCGATTGGGGCGCGGGGGACGGGCGACGATTACGTTCGCTGGACTTGTTTTTGCCACGCTTGCGCTCTTCTGGCTTGCTTCGCTTCGACCAAGTGCACCTCACAGCTTGCCCGTGGCGCTAGTGGCACTCGTGGGGTTCGTCCTGATCGGTCCTTACTCTTATCTCGCCGGTGCCATGGCGCTAGACTTTGGCGGTAAGCAAGGGGCGGCCACTTCCTCCGGCATCATTGATGGCATTGGCTACCTCGGTGGAGTTTTGTCGGGCGACGCGGTGGCTCGCATTTCGCTCGCTTCCGGTTGGCAAGGCGCATTCATTGTTCTGGGAGCCGTCACCGCTTTCTCCTCTTTGGCCGCTGCCTTCTTCTTTGTGCTTCAACGGCGCCCTGCAACTCCGGCTACCAACTCCTTGGCCGGCTCGTGATCTGCATGTCGGATTCCAATCCCCTGACGGTTTCAGCAAGGTAGCGCAGACGCTCGTTTTTCAGAGACTCTGCGGCTCGTGTCGCCTGACCCCATTTCACATGGGGCTTTCCGGCCAGTGGGCAAAGGAGAGCGGGGCCTTCTCGGGCAGCCGCGATCTTTCGACCGCGCGCTGCGAAGCGTTAAGGAATACTACGAGAAAGTGGAATACATTCATCTCAACCCAGTGAGGGCCGGCCTCGTCAAACGCCTCGAGGAGTGGCCGTGGTCGAGTGTGCACGATCACAGGGGAGGCCTGAGCGCAACGTTCAGGCCGAATCGCACTCTGGCCAGCGATGGTGTACTGCTGGCGGCCGATGAACGGGGAGGAATTTGAAGGAGAAGCTTGCCCCCAAGGATAAGGACATTAGCCCGAGCGTGACAGGGGCCATCCACGCAGGAGAGGTCAGTCTCATGAACCTGCAACTACCCCACATTGCTCACCTCCTTGAGGATTTGCACCGCCGGCGTCCCTACATGCTTTCAACATGACGCGCAAGATTGGCGTCCGGCCACTGGGGACGCACTAAAACACCCCCGAACGAAAAAAAGACTCGTCTCGTCGCAGGTCCCTGCCGGTCATCAGCGGGCAGCGCCGGTGGCTATCTCGCCTCAAACTCGCAGAGACTGATGCTGAGGGGCGGCAGCGCCAGCGTCTTGGGCAACTCCCTCACGGGTGTTTCTACAATCTCCAGCTCGGGCTTTTTTCCTGGCTCGTTGTCGGCGTCCAGGTTCGGAGCGGCGATCCGCCACATCCTTCCCGCGCCCTGAAGCTGTACTCCCACGACGTTGAAATCCATCTCCTGCAGAGTTTCCGTCGGATTGACTATGGCAACGGTCAGCTTCTTGTGGTCGTTCGTCAGGGCCGCCGCAACATCCAGCGGATAGGTGTCGCTTCCGGAGGAAACTCTCGGCTTGTCAACTCCGATGGTACCCTGCACCGGCTTCTGCGGAGAGTTGCCGCTCACCTCGACGGGAACTGTTCCAAAGCGCTGCCGGTAAAGTTTGAAGACCAGGCCAACGCTGCTCAAGACCGCATCGTTGCCGTCAAAGTTGAGGTTGGAAATGAACGCCGTGTAAGCCCCCATCTTGATGAATTGCGAGTACCGGAACATTTCTTGGAGCCCCTCGGCTGCGCAAAGCGCCCGCATGAAGCCCTTGAATCCGCCACCCGTCCATTCGTCGATGGCCAGCTTGAGGTTCTTGCCTTCAAGGTTGGGCATCCGCCTTTGATACTCTTCCCAAGCCTCGACCGTGGCGCGAACCCGGTTCGGCAGCCGCCGGATTTGGTCCTCGATGGGGTCGTTCGTCTTCACAAACTTCTGGGCGTCGACATCGAATGCGCTGTTCAGCACGGGATAGAGATGTTCGGAAAGGTATTCGAAATAATCGGAGGAGTGGGCCAGGAGGTTGCCGGACCAGTCTTGCGGAGAACCATACTCGTAGGGAAGCTTGCTCGGCAGTGGAGGACGATGATGCCTGGCCGTGGTGCTGGTTTCAAAAGGGGTGGCCCCTGACGCGACGAGTTCGATCGCAGGGTCGACTTTGCGCATGGATATGGCAAACATGTTGTGCTTGAGGACGTAGTGATCGATGTACATGTGGCCCAATTGCCATTGCCCATACATTTCGTTGCCGATACCCCACCACTTGACCTTGTAGGGCTCCGGGTGTCCGTTGGCCGCGCGGACTCTCCCCATGGGTGTTTGCGCAGCACCGTTACAGTATTCCACCCATTCGGCAGCAGAGTGGGCGTCGCCAAAACCGGAGTTTACGCAAATGTAGGGATCGATGTCGATTAAGCGGCACAGAGTCATGTACTCGTCCGTGCCCACGTCGTTGCACTCGACAGTTCGCCAAGCATAGTCATAGCGCGGCGGTCTTTTGTCCCGTTCCCCAATCCCGTCGCGCCAGTCGTAACCGGAAGCAAAATTCCCGCCTGGCCATCGGTAGATTCCGGAGTTGAGATCCCTGAGGAGCTTGATCATGTCAGCGCGAAAGCCCCTGATGTTGTCGGCAGGCATGAGTGATACGACGCCTATATGAAATGTCCCCTTGCCGGTCCCCGTGATTTCCAAGCGCCCGTCCGCGCTGTCCCCGCCGGCGGTGAATTTCAACGGGGACTTCACATACCGGGCCGAAAGCGGGCCCATCGGAAGAGTTTGGCGATCGCTTCCCCCTGATCCCCAGACGAGGGTAACCTCGACCTTCACTCCGGGGTCGCCCGAGAGCACCACCGAACCCGTGTAACTCCGCCCTTTGCGGAGCGGCAGCCCCGCCTGACGAATGCCGCGCGGCGTTGTCGCGTCGAGTTTCACGAGAGGCGAGTGCTCGCCGACATACGGGCTCTTCTTGTCCATGACCACGGCCTCGTCCGGCCCCACCGGCCGCCAACGGGTGAAGTTCTGCTTTCTGTTTTCGGGATTCAACTTCTCGCTGGAATCCACCCGATAGAAAAACTTCCGGTCGCTGAGCATTTCAGACCATAGCCCCTTTTCAAACAGGTTGAACAGGAGCTCGGTGAATTGACCATACACATACCGATGGATGGGCTCACCGGTCTTGCTCGCATTGACCGTCATGCTCACTTTCTTTTGCGGGGGAGCGGCGGTTTGAGCCGTCGCGGCAAGTACTGCCCCTACGAACAGCAGAAATACCAGAGAAAGTTTGCAGCGCATGTTTGCCTCCTCGTTTAATTCAGGAGATTCTCCTGCTTTGGGGATCAAGCACCCTTTCCCACTTCATACGGTGCTTTTGTTGAATTCGGCGATTGGTTGGCGCCTCGATCGTCGCTTCAGGATTCTCAGTGCGAACGTACCGGGAGAGCGCTGGGGAGAAAGCGCTTTCACCGGCAGGGAAGAGAATCAAAGCAGAACGAAAAAGTATTTTCACGGCATCCCCCTCAGGAAGGTGAACAACTATACTCGCATGTCAGGCTGGAAAAACGAATATAAAGTG
Source organism: Terriglobia bacterium (assembly GCA_050011515.1). Lineage (GTDB taxonomy): Bacteria > Acidobacteriota > Terriglobia > UBA7540 > UBA7540 > CAVROP01. Next base: position 10,998 of record JBEKIZ010000027.1, read on the forward strand.
AGACGTCAGCCTTCTGATTTGCTTCATCGAAAGTCGCCGAGGTGTCGAGATAGGGTTGCTCCCCGAAGTTCTTGGTCTCAAAGCGGGGAGAGACGGTGAAGAGATCCAGCCCAATCGGGCCCGAGCGGTTGACGTAAAGCAGGTGGCGCAGCGCGGGCATAGACCGCAACCAAAAGCAGATTCTTCGCAACGCTCCGCTCCCGCCGCGGCGGGACATGTCATCCTGATCCCGCCTTCCGCGAGAAGGGCCTGCTCTTCTTTGCGCCGCGCGATGAAGTTGGCGCCTAGTGCCACAGTGAGCCTGTTACCAGCTTAACTGAACCAATGACACCGCCTGCCGGGGCAAAGAGAACTTGATGGCTGTGGTGCCGGCTTCCGTCCACCCCCAGCTTGGTGAGTTCAGCAGCTCGAGGTTTCCGGCCGCCTCAAGCCGAGCGTACTGTTCGGGGGAGGGATTCTGGGGGGAGCCCATCTCTTTCCAGACTGCGTATGCATTGCTGTGGTGGGAGTCAATCCGGTAGTGACGCACCAGAACTCGCTGGACGCCCCGCATTCCGCTGATCGCGAGGGTGACCGGTGCGTCTGGGCCCGGGAAGTCATCGTCGTGATAGTTCCACACCAGGACAGAGACCTCGCGATCGGAGCGGGTCGCGATCGCATCCACATCGGGCTGGGTGCGCACGCCGGCCTCCAGGATCGCGTCGAGTCCGACAGCGCCGCTGCTCACCACCTTCAGGCGGTCGCCCCGCATCAAGCCTGCCATCCGGAACAGGTTCAGGACCGGCTTGTCCACGCCGTTGGTGGCCAGCGACCGGAAACCATCAAAGTAAGGCTGCCCCTCGAACTCGAACGCCCAGGTCACCATGCCTTCGATGTTAATTCCTTGCCGCTCCGCCAGAGTCAAGACGCTGCTCAGGGCGGCCGCGGCGTAGCAAGGGTAGAGCGCGCCGTTGCGATACGCATTCTGAGGGTAAAGCCTCGCCGAGCAGCCCGCACAGCCTTCGGGATCGGATTCGCTAAGGATAATTGGGAGGCTCCGGAACTGGGGAAAAGACGCGACGATCTCAAATCCCTTCGCCACATCCTGTAGATTGTGCCCAAGGCCCATCTGAACATGACCGTCAACCAGCTTTGGAGCGCCCTTGGCGTGATACGTGATGAAATCGAGGGGCGCACCGGTCTTGCCCGTGGCGTAGTTCGTTCCGTGGTCACAGTGCTCAAGAAACTGTTGGAGAAAGGCCGCCGCCTTGGGATTCGCTGGGCCCGTTGACGCCGGTCCGCCAACACGGGCGGCAGGAAGGACGCGCTTTACGGCCATCGCGGCATAATCGTAGAGCTTGTCGTATTCGTCAGGCGTTCCTCGCCAATAGGAGATGTCAGGTTCGTTCCACACTTCCCAGTACCAGGACTCGACCTCGCTTTTGCCGTAGCGATCAATTGAGTGCCGCACCCACTGCGAGACCAAGTCAGCCCACTTGTGATAATCGTTGGGCGGATAGGACCAGCCAGTTCCATCGTCGGGCGCCGGCCAGTGCCGGGTATAAGGCTCGGGCTTCAAAGAGAGGGCCTCCGGCATAAAGCCGATCTCCACAAAGGGCTTGGCTCTTGCCTGCTCGTAGGTGTCGAAGATCTTGTTGATGATCGCCCAGTCGTACACCGGCCTTCCGGACGGGTCTTCAGTGTAGGCATTCGTGGAGCCCCACTTCAATGCAGGCGTGCCGTCGCCCGTGCACAAAAGGTGGTGGGTGCGAATCCACACCGTAGTCGAGCTAAGTGCTGAGAGCTCAGAGATGAGCTTCCGTCCGTTCGGGGTGTAGGTGTAATTCGGTTCATCGTAACCAAAATAGGTCCAAATCGGCTTCCACGGTCCTTGCCTGGCGGAGGCGTCCACGCGGATCGCGACCTGACCCTGAGCCGAAACCTGAGCAACAAGCCCCTGACCGCAAGCTAGCATCAGGAGGAGACTGACGGTTCGATTCCAAGCCAAGCGTTGAATCCTCCGTGCGGAATGGTACTACCGCCGAACTGTTCGCGGGAACAACGGCAGCTTCTCAAGCAAGCGGCTTTTCTGGACTAACACCCGAACGACAGAGCCGCTATGCCCGCGTAATCTCGGCGTCGAAGGCGTTTGCCGGTCGGCACAGGAGGACCGCCGTGGAGAGGCTCAGGATCGGGCCCCCCATGCTAAACATCGCTCTCCCCGCAGTTCCGGGCGGGCCACCATAATACGCGTTCATCAACAGAGCCAAGAACGCTGCACTCGCCGATGCCAGCACCCAGGCGCGTGGCAAGCATCGCAGGCGCCAGATACCCAAAGGCAACAGCCATCCGAAGATGTACCAGAAGTTACGGTCCAGAAGTGACCTCATGAAGTTTGCAGCGTAGTTCGATCTCGAGTTCATTGCGGCTGCAAATTCCCAAGGCCAGACCGCGTGCCCTGTCGCTACTGATTGCACTGCGGTCATCGTAACCAGGGCGCTTATCGCCATGGCTGCCACCCACAGCCCTCGGGAGAACCGATTCGAGTTCCGGCGCGCCGAGACCAGCCACCATGTTACTCCGAACGCCATCGAAAGCGGAACGAAGGACTCCTTGGCCAGAGTTCCCAGCACCCCCCAAAGCGGAAGAAGCCACCACCGGTCCGAAAGCAAAGTCCATGCCACGAGCATCAGGATGCATCCCTCGCCCGAATCAACCAAACCGGAGAGCCGAACATTCGCAGTGTCGAAGTTCAGCAGATAAAGAGCCGCGCCCAGCAGCGCGGTCCCGTAGTCGCCCACTTGCCGGTAACCCACGCGGACTAGAAAGTAGGCCGTTGTGGCGATGAGCAAAGCATTGGCCACCAAAAGACCGAAGAAGACCGGCTCCCATGTCCCCAAGCGTCCTTTCGCCACCCAATAAAACGGCTTTGCGAGGTACGGGACCAACAGGCGAATCCGCATTCCTAGTTCGGCCGCACGCGGTCCGCGGGTGACGAGGTCGTAATACCAAGCCGAGTCGGACGTCCCGCCAACCGTTCGCGGGTCGTAGCGGTTGAGGGTTGGGTAGCCCAGGCCGAAACAAATCAGGAACAGAAGGAACCATAGGGTAATCTCCCTTGCAACCTTGATTCCGGCAGGTTCTGAGGAGGGGGCGGCAGCCGTACTTGCTTGTTGCATAAGGCATTCTCCACTAGTCCACGCAAGGTATCCACAGGCGGAGTTGCGCCCGTTTCGATCTGTACGCCCTTGCGCCTCAGCGGGCCTGAGCGGGGCGATTACCCAACGAGTCTCATCTCGGCACCGCACACCCGAAAATGAGGATCAGTCGCAGCAATGATGGCTCCGAATCAATCCTCAGAAAACCTGGTGAGAAACGCGGGTTAGTTGACCCGCAGCACTGCGGCCCCGCGGATGGCGTCATTCTTGAGCGAGTTCAGCACGCGATTGGCGTCGCGCAGCGGGAATACCTCGATCTCGCTATGGATGGGGATTTCGGCGGCGAGGCGGAGGAAATCCTCGCCGTCCTGCCGAGTGTTATTGGCGACGCTGCGCAGAACACGCTCGTAGTAGAGCAAATTGTAATCGAGTGGTGGAATAGGGCTCATGTGGATGCCGCCCAGCGCGAGGGTTCCGCCTTTCTTCAGGGCCCTTAGGGCTGCGGGCACAATCTCGCCCGCCGGCGCAAAGATAATGGCAGCATCAAGTTTTGCAGGCGGCTCCTCCACCGTCCCGCCCGCCCACGCCGCGCCCATCTCGAGCGCCAGCTTCTGGTGACGCGCGTCGCGGGTCATGGCGTAGACGGCGACATTCCAGTGCCGTGCTACCTGGATGGCCAAGTGGGCCGCCGCCCCAAAGCCGTAGAGTCCAAGCTTGCCGCCCGGCTCAACGCCCGAGAGGCGCAGCGAGCGGAAGCCGATAATCCCGGCGCACAGTAGCGGCGCTGCCTGCTCGTCCCCAAGACCCTCGGGAATAGGATAGACGAATTTCTCCGGCGCGAGTGTGTACTCCGCATAGCCACCGTCCACGACGTATCCAGTGAATGTAGGTGCGTCGCAGAGGTTCTCCTTTCCCGCACGGCAATACTCGCAGACCCCGCATGTCCGGTGAAGCCAGGGGATGCCAACCCGGTCGCCGACGCGGAAGCGGCTGACCTCGGGGCCCAGCTTCTCGATGCGGCCAACCACCTGATGCCCCGGGATCACGGGTGACTTGCGCGCTGGCAACTCGCCCTCGACCACATGCAGGTCCGTCCGGCAGACCCCGCAGGCGGCAACCCGCACCAGTACCTGATCTCTTTCCGGCAGCGGGTCCGGCACGTCGGTAAAGTCGAGTGGATTGGTCTCAACCCGCGCGGGCGAATGGAGCAAACACGCCTTCATGACACCCTCCGTCACAATCGTACTCGAAGCGCTTGTTAATCGCAATTCGAGCCCAACCCTTGGTCCAGGCGCCCAACCAGGATATTGCTATCGAACCGTTGCACGAGCTCGCGAGCGCAGCGGGCGGGCCCCTTACTCTGGTCCGTGACTGCACGGTTCATTTTCTGCTGAAGACAACGTGTTGTCAGGAGACTCGCGCCATTATCGCGGCTGACACGTTGAATCATACCCAGCACCTTGAAGGCCTCGGGTTCCAACAACTGAGGCCAGGTGAAGACATCCGCACACCAAATGTCCGCAGGCTCCAGCATGCCGAGCCAGGGGGCCGTTGTCGGGGTTTTCAAGTGGTCGGCTAGAGTTCTTTTTATCTCGTCCTGTTAAGTGGACCAGGTCTTGGAACCAGAATAGTTCAGGAGGGCCGGGGAATTCAGGAGCTCACCGACTATGGTGACTTCTCCAGTGCCAGAAACTCTACATTTCCCCCCTCGTCGCCGTTCCAGGCTGCAAAATACAATTCAACCCTGAGCTGCGGGAAATCCTTTCTCAGCGCCTGTCCCAACTTTCGCAGGTCCTCCTCCTGGCGCTGGCGCGGCTCGGAGGAAGAGTGGAGATGCAGGGGGAGGGTCTTGTACCAGGTGCAGTCTTGGTGCTGGATCAGGATTAACCGGCCGATCTCATGGTTCTCCACGAAGAAGCGGAACCACCTCCAACTTGCCCAGGAGAATTTCGGCAGGTACTCCACTAGCGTCAAACTTTGGGGTCCGCCGGGTATGACCAACAGATCGTAGTTGCCGGCGAGCCCCAGATGCCGGTTCAAGAACTCCTGGAAAGCCGCCTGGAATCGGTGATCGCCGCAATGCACAACGAGGGCGCTGGGCGCCTCGCTCTGAAGCTTGGAGTCGACTGGATAGGAAAGCATGGTCAGTCTCGCGTTGGTGGTCGTGGGTTATCAGTGATCCGTCGTCTTTCGGTTCGCGTCGCCAAGCGCCAGCCGTCCTCGGCCTCACCTGACAACCGATACCGGAAGAGGGCCATTCTTCACTTATACTTGCTTACGCTCTGCCGGCGCCTCCTGCTGGGGCGCCTTGTGTTCGGTCGCCTGCGGTTCCTTGCCCGCGGTGAGTCGGCCGCCGTCGACGCCCAGTTGCGCGAGTACGGCAGGCAGGTCAAGGCCCAACGCTTGCAACTGTTGGAGCAAGCTAAACACCAGCGCCGGTCCGGTTTGGGCGATGCGACCGATGCCTCCCGTCCCGTCACCCGTCGCACTGTTACCTTGTTCGATGACCACCACTCGATCAATGTTACCTAGTGGAGCAGCAACCGCCCCGAAAATACTCGCTGAGGCTTGCAGCACAGCAGGCAACTTTTCGAGTATGGTCTGGAGCTTGGCGGCCTCGTTGAATTCCTTCCACGCTCCCGCCTTCTTCAGGATGGCCTGTGCCTCGGCAACGCCCTGCGCCTCGATGGCACGCGCCTGGGCCAGACCCACTGCTTCCACCTTGGAGGCCTCGGCGCGGCCCTGCGCCTCGACGGCCGCGGCTTGCCCCAGACCTTCCTGCCGGAATTTCTCCTGCGCGGCCTCGGCCATGGCGATCTGGGCGGCCTTGTTGCCCTCTGCTTCCAGAATGGCAGCCTGCTTCTTGGCTTCCGCACGCAAAATGGCCGCCTGCCGCTCCGCTTCGGCGGGCTTGATGACCGTGGCCTCCAGCTCTTTCTGCTTGCGTTGTACCTCCTGTTCCTGGACGGCAATCTGCTCCTGGGTGCGCATCCTCTCCACACGCACCTCTTCCATGACCACTGCCTGCTTGGCCTTGGCCTGCGACAGCGGACCGGCTTGCGCGGCCGTGGCCTTTTGCGTTTCCACTTCGGCCAGGAACTGGGCCTGCTTTACCTGAAAGTCACGCTGCGCCGCTGCGATGTTGGCGTCCGCGTCGAACTTCGCCTTCTCGCCTTCCTGCATGGCCAGGGCGGACTTGATCTTAGCATCCCGCGTGGCCTCAGCCTCACCAATGGTTCCGTCGCGTTTCACCTCCGCCGTTCGCTTCTTGCCGAGGGCGTCCAGGTAGCCTTCTTCGTCGGATATGTCCTGGATGGTGAGTACGTCCACGCCAATGCCCATTCTCTCCAGGTCCACGGTGGCTTCCGAGGTCAGCTTCTGGGCGAAGCTCTGGCGGTCGCTGTTGACCTCTTCCACGGTCAGGGTGCCGAGAATCGATCGCAGGTGGCCTTCCAGCGTCTGAAAGATGACCCGCTGTATCTCTTCGTGCGACATGCCAAGGAAGCGCTCGGCAGCGGCGCTGAGGGACATGTCATCGCTCTTGATCTTGACGTTGGCGACCGCCTTCACCGAAATGGCCACGCCTTTCAAGGTGTAGGCGCGCTTGATTTCCAGCGGAATCGTGAAGACGTTCAAGGAAAGGTAGTCCACCTGTTCCAGGAGTGGGAAGCGGAAGGCTGCCCCGCCCTTGATCATGCGGTAGCCCACGATTTTGCCGTCCGGCGTCCTCCGCTTCCGTCCGCTGAAGACGGCCACGGCGTTGGGTGGCACTTTCAGATAGTTCCGGCTGAAAAGAGCCATGGACACAAGGAGAGCCAAAACGACAAAGACCACAATGATGGGAACGAAGAACTGGGTAATCATGCTCATGACTTCCCTCGGCACTGGAAATTGGAAAATCGAAACTGGAAAATGGAAACTGGAAATTCGAAACTCGAAACTGGAAACTAGAAGTGGGTAGCTAGAAGACCGCAGCAACCCGCGAGACTAACCACTTTCCAATTTCCTGTTTCCATTTTCGAGTTTCGAATTTCGATTTTCGAATTTCGGTTTTGACTTTCCATTTTCGGCTACTCTGCCCGTCGCACCACAACTGTCTCGCCCACGACAGCTTCGATCTTCACCAGAGTATTGATGGGAATCTGTTCGCCGTCTTGCGACCGGGCAATCTTCTCCACCACGCTCTCCCCCATCGTGCACCGGACTTGCCCCACTCCAGCTCTCGGGATGCCCACGCTGACCTGGGCGATACTCCCTGCCAAATCGCTCACCCGGATTTCGCTGGAAGCCTGCTGGCTGAAGAGGAAACTCGCGAAGAGGTAAATGATGGTGCCAAAGACCAAGCCGCCGGCCACCCCTATAACGGTGCTCACCTCCGTGCTATGACCAAGGTGGATACCAATAGCCCCGAAGCCACCAAACGCGGTTATGAAAACACTGAGGATGCGAGTGCTGAAGATGCTGACGCCCGGCCCCCCGTGCACGTCGCCGTGAAAATCCGCATCGTGGCCCGCCAAGTCGCCATGCTCGAACAATTCCCCGGACACGAAACTCACCACCAGGAACAAGAACCCGATGGACGCAATACCTAAGAATACTGCAAACGCTGAGAGCCCGGCAAAGGTCAACATGAGTCAGCCTCGCAGTATCGAGGGAGCTTAGGGCTTTCCAAGCACTCCCAGGACGCATGCTTTGAATCAGTCACGCCTAACTCTAGAACTGACCCACGCCGAAGTCAAGTCATCCAGCTCACTCACCATCCCTGCGCTTTCACGGACTCTTGACATGAGCATTGAAAGGTGGTGGAATCAAGGCCCTCGCAAAAGGACCTGAAGCTCTTTGCTAAAGTGTACACTGTCGTGCCATACGCTGTCTCTTGGGAAAACGCCAAGACTCGCCCAAGGAGGTGGTGTATGACAGATCTGGCAATGCATGAGGGACTTGTAGTCTGTTGCTCTGCACAGGCCATCACGTATCCCAAGGAGCCAACAAAATATGAAGGGTAAACCCAAGGTACTCGAAGTTCTGGCCGGGGCGCTGACTGAAGAATTGGGCGCCGTGGTTCAATACATCCTCCACGCCGAGATGTGTGATAACTGGGGCTACAAATCACTGGGTAGTTTCACGCAAAAGCGCGCCATCGAAGAGATGAAGCATGCCGAGAAGTTAATTGAGCGCATTCTCTTCCTGGAAGGTGCGCCCAACGTGCAGTCGTTGCCGAAAATCGAAGCGGGCAAGGACGTCCAGGACCAGTTCACGATTGATCTGAAGGGTGAGCAGACGGCCATCGTCAGCTATAACCAAGGAATCGCCACCTGCACCAGCGCCGGCGACCGGGGTACCGCTGATCTGCTGCTGGCGAATCTGCATGACGAAGAACGCCACGCCGACTACCTCGAAACCCAACTGGGCCTCATCAAGGAACTCGGCTTGGCAAATTACTTGGCCCAAAAACTGGAGGAGTGAGCCCTGGACCGGGGGTCTCTGCTCATTCTTCTTGCGTGAGTTGGCGGCTTGGATCAACCAACAACCAGGCAATCGCACCCGTCGCACACAAGCACGCCGCAACTCCGAACGAGGCTCCCCAGCCAAAGCGTGAAGCGATCAAGGGTGTGAGCGTGGCAGTAACCGTGCTGCCGATCTGTGCTCCCATGTTCATGACCCCGGATACAGAACCGGCAGACTCGCCCGCGATGTCGGCGGTGACAGACCAGAACGTGCTCTGTGATAAATAAAGCGCTCCGGCTCCGCCTGCCAGAACAATACTTGCCAGCCTTGGACTGCTGACGGCAGACCCAGAGGCAACAAACGCCGCGGCGAGACCTATTCCAACTACCGCAACGCCGCATCTTCCCCAACGCTTGCCGTAGCGGCGCGTAATCCAATCGCTCAGGACTCCTCCCGCCGGCGAACAAATCGCCATGGCGATGAACGGAAGCATTGCGAAGAATGAGCTCTCACGCAAGTTCAGCCCCCTCACGGTCGAGAGGTAGATAAAGAACCACGCGAAGAAAATGTAGGCGACGTAGCCATAACAGAAATAACTGTAGGTAACTAACAGGAAGTCTTTGCTCGCTAGAATTCTTCCCCACGGAAGTATTCCCTTCGCTCTATCGCTGGAGTTGGGCAAACCGGAGCGAATCACTTCCATTTCTCGGGCGCCCATCCAGGGGTGCTCCTCGGGATTGTCTCGCGCCAGCCAGAACCACACCGATCCGACGACTAACCCCAAAAGCGCGCTCACCCAAAAAGAAAGCCGCCAGCCGCCGTGCAGCATAATGAAGGTAATAAGCGGCGGGGTTATCCCTGCTCCTGCACCGACCCCGGCAAATATGAGTCCATTGGCTCTTCCGCGCTCGTTGCTCGGAATCCATTTGGCAACCAAGCGGTTTGAAGCCGGGTACATCACGGCCTCACCGGCGCCTAGCAGAAATCTCACACCAACAAAAACCGCGACTACGCCTGTAATACTTCGTGGGATTGCGGTCGCTAAGGTCGTGAACACCGCCCACCAAACTGTAGCGACCGTGATAACCCATCGCGGCCCATATCGGTCGCTGAGACGCCCGCCGGGAGCTTGAAACAGCGCGTAGCCCAGCACGAAGGCGCTGAAAATGTAACCGAGCTGAATATTGCTGAGATGGTATTCCTTCACAATATAATGGCTTGCAATGGAAATATTGACGCGGTCGAGATATGCGACGGAACTTATAATGAAAATCCAAACGATCAGGATCCAGCGAACGCGTCCTTGCATGCCTGCAATCATTTCTGATCCGTGTAAAGCGCCCGGCGCCGTCTTCGAAGTGTGTCCCGCATCCTTAGGTACACCGAAAGCCTACACTGAGTCGCCAGACCTGGCAACCAGTCTCACGACGGCCAAGCGATGGCCGCCGAAATTCGTTGCAAGCAACGAAGAAGTTTTGACTATTGCCACAGCGCGGCTGTTGGCCGCAACCAAAACGAGACTCCGCGAAGCATCTTCGGCGTTGTATTACACAAGAGAATTTGTAGTATAATGGTCCACATGAAAACGACTGTGCAAGCTCGACTTGACCGCCGCTCGCAAGCGGCCTTAGAACGGCTGGCGCGCCGTACGGGCTGGAGCCCCTCGCGCGTCGTGCGCGAGGGGGTCCACTTGCTCGCCGCGTGTTATGGCTTCCCGTCGGCCAAACGAGTGATCGGCGTGGGGCGATTTGCCTCGGGTCTTCCCGATCTAGCTTCCAACAAAAAGCACTTGAGGGGTTTCGGCCAGTGAAGCCCGTGCTCGTGGACACCAGCGTAATTGTGGCGCTGCTGGACCGAAGCGAGAGGCACCACACTCGTTGCGTAACGGTGATGGAGGGCCTCGAGCGGCCACTGGTCACCTGCGAGGCGGTGATTGCGGAGAGCTGCTACCTCTTGCGCGGGCTTCCCGGAGCGGCTGACACGATCCTTGAGAACGTCGAGCGGGGAGTTTTTCAGATTCCGTTTCAGCTCTCCCGCGTCGCGTCGCCTGTGCGTAGCATCCTGCGCAAGTATCGCGATCTCGCTCCGGACCTCGCCGATGCGTGCCTGGTTCAACTCGCCGAGGAGCTGGATACGGGAGACATTCTCACCCTGGATAGGGATTTCGAGTCGTATCGCTGGCGCAGGAATCGCGCTTTCCATTTACTCGTGCCGCTGGACTGAGGGAGGTAGCAGGCCCGTGCTACGAGGACCGGTGCGCGGCAACCAGGGCTTGGCCCAGGCTGAGGCCGCCGTCGCCGCAAGGCACTTCGGAGTGGGTGAAAACCTTCAGACCTTCGGCTTCGAGCCTGCGCTTCAGGTGTTCGAGCAGAAAAACATTCTGGAAGGAGCCGCCGCTCAGACAGATATTATCAAGACCGGTTTTTGCATGAATAAGTCTTGCTGTCCTTGCCAACACATCCACCAACCCCTCATGGAAGCGGCGGCTGACGATGCCCGCAGGCACTCCGCACCTCAAATCATTCACCAGGGCTGCAAAGAGCGGTTGCGTATCGATAATCCAGCCGCTTCCTTCCGGGCGAATCTCAAACGGGTAGCCGGCGCCGTCACCCTCGCCCGCGATGGCCGCCTCGAATTCGATGGCCGCCTGGGCCTCGTAATTGACCCGTTTCCGAATTCCCGCCAGCGCCGACACTGCGTCAAACAGGCGGCCGCAGCTTGATGTCAGTGGCGAGTTGACGCCGCGCTCCAGCATGCGGACGACCACAGCCACCTGCCGCCGGTCGAGTTCACGCACAAAGGGAATTTCCAGGTCCCAAAGAGTTTCCCCAAAATGCTTGTGCAGGTAGCTCACCGCCATGCGCCAGGGCTCGGTGATGGCTGCCGCGCCGCCCGGCATGGGGACGTAATCGAGATGCGCCACGCGCTGGAAATCAGCATACCTCGCAAGCAGGACTTCCCCGCCCCAGACCGCGCCGTCGGTTCCGTAGCCCGTGCCGTCCAAGGCGATGCCGATCACCTTTCCATTCAGGTGGTTTTCGGCCATGCAACTCGCGATGTGGGCGTGGTGATGTTGCACCCCAATGCGCTTAATGCTGCTTTGGCCCAGCGCCCAGCGCGTCGAGAAGTAATCGGGATGCAGGTCGTAAGCAAGGAGCTGCGGCTCAACCTCAAGGATTCGCTTGAAGCCGGAAATGGTGGTCTCAAAGAAGCTGTAGCTCTCCAGGTTCTCCAGGTCGCCGATGTGCTGGCTTAGAAAAGCGTGGCGGCCTTTCGTCAAACACACGGTGTTTTTGAGCTCTCCGCCGACCGCCAATATTGGCGGCAGGTCCTCGTTCAGAAACACCGGCACGGGCACGTATCCGCGCGAGCGGCGAAGTTGCCGCGGTTGCTCGCCCGTGACGCGGACCACGGAATCATCGCAACGCAAGAGGATGTCGCGGTTATGGACGAGAAAGAAGTCTGCAATTCCGCGCAGCCGCGCCCATGCCTCAGGATTGTCAATGGCGATCGGCTCTTCCGAGATATTCCCACTGGTCATGACCAGGGCCTGAAAACGGCCGGCAGCAAAGAGCAGATGGTGGAGTGGCGTGTAGGGCAGGAAAACACCGTACTCACGGTTGAAAGGTGCGACCAGCTCAGCAATAAGACTCGGAGACTTTTTGCGAAGCAGCACAATGGGCCGCTCAGGACTCTCGAGCAAGGCGCGCGAAGCGTCATCAAGCTCGCAGAGATTCCGAACGGCCTCGAAACTGGGCGCCATAATCGCAAATGGTTTTTCGACGCGTCGCTTCCCTTCCCGCAGACGGCTGACCGCGGCGGGATTCGTTGCGTCAACCGCCAGGTGGAATCCCCCCAAGCCCTTCACGGCCACCACGTAACCCGCTTGCAAACGCGCCGCGGCCTCCGCGATGGGATCGGCAGCCTCAACCCGCTTCCCTTCCCCATCCCATAACTCAACCAGTGGCCCGCATTTCCAGCAGGCATTGGGCTGGGCATGAAAGCGGCGGTTGAGCGGGTCGTCGTATTCGCCCTGGCAGTCAGCGCACATGGGGAAAACCGCCATCGAAGTGCGCGCGCGATCATAAGGGATGTCGCGCACGATGGTGTAGCGTGGCCCGCAGTTTGTGCAGTTGATGAAAGGGTAATGAAAGCGGCGGTCGGAAGGGTCGAAGAGCTCGCGCAGGCAATCATCACAAATGGCCACGTCGGGGGAAATCAGGACGCGGCGGTTTTCGCCCGGGCGGCTCGGCAGGATGCGGAACTCGCCCTCAGCACGCGCGGGAATATCACTGGCCGCCCACTGCGTGATGCGCGCCAGCCGAGGCGCTTCCACAGGCAACTGCGAAACGAAATCGTCAACCGCTTCGGCAGGCCCTTCGACCTCGATGGAAACCCCTGCCGCCGTATTGGTGATGAATCCGGCGAGGTTGCGCTGCAAGGCCAAACGGTAAACGTAGGGACGGAATCCAACGCCCTGCACGATTCCGGTGACTTCGATGGCTTTGCGAACCCGCGCGCTCATGCTTGGCCCGACGCCAGTACCTTCTCAGCCTTGGCCGATTCGCGGCGCCGCGCCAGCCACTTCATCCAATCGTCAAGGCCCGCGCCGGTTTGGCAGGAAAGTTCGACAATTTCCATTCCGGGATGCACTTGGAGGGCGTACTCGCGCGCTTTCCCGAGGTCGAAAGAAACGTAGGGGAGCAAATCGGTCTTGTTCAGCACCAGCAACTCGGATTTGAAAAAGATGGCAGGGTATTTGAGGGGCTTGTCGTCGCCTTCTGCAACGCTCAGCACCACCACCTTGGCCGCTTCTCCAAGATCATAGCTGGAAGGGCAGACGAGGTTGCCGACGTTTTCAATCAGCAGCGTATCGAGAGACCCCAGTGGCCAGTCCGCGAGCGCCCGCTCAATCATCCGCGCGTCCAGGTGGCAGGTGCCGCCCGTGGTGATTTGCTTCACCGGAAAGCCAAAATGGGCGAGTCTTCTCGCATCGTTATCCGTCTGGATGTCACCCGTCAACAGAGCTACGCGCTCACCCGGGCTGAAGCGTTCGAGCGTGCGTTCAAGCAGGGACGTCTTCCCTGCGCCCGGCGAGCTGATGAAGTTCAAGCAAAATATCTGGCGCTCCTGGAAACGCTCTCGCAACCGGCTGGCGATGCGATCGTTCTCACTAAGAACCTTCTTTTCGAGCGGCAAGCGGCTCATGATTCTTCCACCTCCAGGTAAGCCAACTCCAGTTCATCACCGCCAATGCAATGTGTATCCGCCGAGCCGCAGTCTGGGCAATCCACCTGGTAATCGACCACCGTGAATACGTGCCCGCAATCCGAGCACTCGTGGCGGCGGGAGGTGGATTCGATTTCGAGCGTCAAAGGCTCGAGGTCCGTGTCTTTGACCAAGACCTCAAAACCGAAGCTCAGCGCCTCCGGGTCCACGCCCGCCAAGGCCCCGATTCGCACGCCGACTTTGATGACACGCGCGCCGTTCAGGCGCGCACGCTCGTCGCGCACAGCATCAAGAATCGCGTTGGCAATGCTCAGTTCATGCATGGAAAAGCAGGTGTCAGGTGTCAGGTGCCAGGTGTCAGGGAAAAGGTTTAAAGGGTAAAGGCTAAAGTGTAAGGTCTCGTGGATTTTTTCCGGGGACGACCTGAAACCTGAGACCTGAAACCTTTGCCTTCCCTAACGCCTGACACCTTCAGTCCACCCTTTACACTTTACCGTTTCGCCTGGCACCCGACACCTGAGACCTGACACCCTCAGTCCACCCTTTACACTTTACCCTTTACACTTTCGCCTGACACCTGGCACCTGACACCCGGCACCTAGCAGATGCGCGGCAGTTGGTCGCCCGCGAGCATGTCCACAATGCGTGAAGTACCCAAGTAGGTTCGCATCGTTACGACGCCGGGATGGGCTACGACGACTTTGCCGATGATCCGAGCGTTCACACCCAGCGCATGGCCACGCATTGCCGCTAGGACCTCATCCGCATCCGCAGGAGCGATGATGGCGACAAGCTTCCCTTCGTTCGCCACGTAAAGCGGGTCCAGTCCGAGCAGCTCGCAAGCGCCCTTCACCTCCTCCCGGATGGGAAGGGCAGACTCTTCAATAACCATACCCACGCGGGACTGAGCCGCGATTTCGTTTAAGGTGCTCGAAAGGCCGCCTCGGGTAGGGTCGCGGAGACAGCGAATTGAACGCGTCACCTCGAGCATCGCCGCAACCAGCAAGTGCAACGGGGCAGCATCACTCTGGATGGGAGTTTCGAACTCGAGTCCTTCGCGCTGCGAAAGGATGGCGATGCCATGGTCGCCTAGCGTGCCACTGAGAAGAATACTGTCGCCGGGACGCGCCTGGTCAGCGGACAGTTCCACGCCATTGGGGACGCGCCCGATTCCCGAAGTATTGATAAAGAGGCCGTCGCCCTTTCCCTTCTCCACCACCTTGGTGTCGCCGGTCACAACTTCCACGCCGACCTCTTCCGCCGCCCGTTGGAGCGACAACACAACCCGCCGCAGGGTTTCCACCGGCAAACCCTCTTCGATAATGAAGCCGGCGCTCAAGAAGAGCGGTTCCGCGCCTCCCATGGCAAGATCGTTCACTGTTCCGTAAACCGCCAACGATCCGATGTCGCCACCGGGAAAAAACAACGGGTTGACCACGAACGAATCCGTCGTAAAGGCGAGGCGAACGCCATCAACGTTCACCACCGCTTGGTCATTGAGCTGTGCCAGGACCGGATTGTGAAATGCCGGCAGGAAGACTTCCCGC
Organism: Terriglobia bacterium; assembly: GCA_050011515.1. GTDB lineage: Bacteria > Acidobacteriota > Terriglobia > UBA7540 > UBA7540 > CAVROP01. Next base: position 26,359 of record JBEKIZ010000027.1, read on the forward strand.
AAAAGATCCGCACTCAGGCGTCCCCCGCTGCCGTGGCCAAGCAGTATCTTGTCTTTGGCAGGAAGCGGCGCCGGGCAGGCGAGTTCTTCGAGTGGATTGCGGTCGTCTGGCACGCTAAACCTTTCTGGAGTGCGGCAGCTTGCTGCCGCACTCCAGAGCCTACGCCGGCCGGCGATACTGGTAATACGCTGCACAGGCGCCCTCGCCTGAAACCATCGGGGCGCCCAGCGGCGTCTCCGGCGTACAACGCACCGCGAAAGCCGGGCAGTCAACAGGCTTCTTCAGCCCTTGCAGCACTTGGGCGCTGATGCACTCCGCAGGTTCTTCCGCAGTCGTATCCGCAACGCCGAAGACCTTATCCGCGTCATACGCTGCAAATTCCTCGCGGAGACGCAACCCGCTTTGAGGAATTACGCCAATCCCTCGCCATTTGCGGTCACAGACCTCGAACACTTTCTCCATGAGTTCCTGGGCGGCGCGATTGCCCTCGTAACCCACCGAACGGACGTATTGGTTTTCAACCTCCGCCCGGCCCTCCTCGAGCTGGGCCACGAGCATCGAAATCGCCTCGAGCAAATCGACGGGCTCAAAGCCGCCCACCACGATCGGGACGTGATACTTATGGCTCAACTCATCATACTGCCTGTAGCCCATGACGGTGCAAACGTGGCCTGGAGCGATAAAACCCTGGACGCGGTTCTTTGGCGATTCAAGCAACATGCGGATGGCAGGCGGCACAAGGAAATGCGAAGCCAGCATGGAAAAATTCCCCAATCCTCCGCGGGCAGCCTGCCAAACCGCCATCGCATTAGCCGGAGCCGTTGTCTCGAACCCAATTCCCAGGAACACGACTCGGCGGTTGGGATTCGCGCGGGCGACCTTCAGAGCCTCCATCGGAGAGTAAGCGATTCGCACGTCGCCGCCGGCGGCTTTCACATGAAAGAGATCGGAATGTGAGCCCGGCACTCGGAGCATGTCTCCGTATGAAACCAGGGTGACGGCAGGGAGTGAAGCAATATGGATGGCCTTGTTGATGGTTTCGAGGGCCGTCACGCAGACCGGACAGCCGGGGCCGTGCACAAGCTCGATTTGAGAAGGGATCAACTCGTCAATCCCATAGCGCATCAGCGTGTGGGTCTGGCCACCGCAGATTTCCATGAGCACCCAGGGCCGCGTGACACGCCTGGCAAGGTCAGCGATCAAAGCGCGGGCAATGCGCGCGTCACGATATTCGTCAAGGTACTTCATCAATCTTTGTCGCTCTCCGGCAGAGTCGCGCTTTCATCGGCAGCCAGGTCCTCGGCGTCGAGCATTCCGATTTCTTCGAGCAATTGATAAGTGCGCTCGGCTTCCTCCGCATTGACTTTGCTCAGCGCAAAGCCGACGTGGACGATGACGTAGTCGCCCACTCCGGCCTCCGGCACGAAGTCCAGTTGGACAAGCCGCGTGATCCCGCCGAACTGCACTCGGCCTAACCGGCTGCCATTCTCTTCTCTTGTGTCAAGAATCTTCCCGGGAACTGCCAAACACATGCTTAAGCCTCTTTTCGAATGCCGCTAAGCTGGCCGCGTGCGGCGAGCAAAAGCTCTTCCAGGACTAAATGCAGCAATTTCCTGGCCATGACAAATGCGCCAAATAGCCCGATTCATTGTAGCGATTCCCCGGCGCAGACTCAACCGCCGTTTCGATAGACACGTTCTGGCACTGCTTTGCGCGCTTTCTCTCAGTCGGAAAAGAAGGATTCAGGACTCAGGCGGCGCCGGTTCGCAGAGCCTGAATCCTGACTCCTGACTCCTGAATCCTGCCCGGAAAGGAACGATCATTAGGAGAGAAGCTCCGAGTCCCAATAATCTCCGAGGATAGCAGTAGAAACTTGAGATCGGGCATTCGTTCGACGACCAGGGCAATAGCCTGCTCGACCGCAGCCGAACGTGGAGCGCCTTGAGTTACCGTGCCTGCCTCAATCCCCAAGAGAACAAGTCGGGGGAGAGTGCGCCCCAGGGCATTGGCCAACTTCAGAGTTTCGACGAGGCCCCAGCCGTGACCCGATAAGGAGCCCAGCGCTCTCGGCTCCAGCTCCGCAGAAGGGAGGGAATTCAGGTAGAGAGTGCCTGGAACTTCGCCGCTGGTTACTGCGTCCACAAAAAGGATAACATCAGCGAGGGGAAGGAGATCCAGCAGCCCAACGCCTGGACTAGTTTCAGCCCGCAGCTCGCACCCGCAGTCTCCCAAGTCGCTCAGGCGGCGGACAATTTCAATTCCTGCGCTGTCATCGCCAGCCGCGGGGTTGCCACAGCCGACAATCAGCAGGCGGCCGTTCGCACTCACGTCTTCCCTCATTTGCTCAGACCGAACTCGCGGGCTGGAGTTGCGCAGCCACGGCGTACACCCCAAGCATGTCATCCTGAGGAGTCCGCCATTCTTATTGGCGGACGACGAAGGATCTCCGCAGTTCGCAAGGCACATTCGCTCGCGGGCCGTTCAAAGAAACTGCAGAGATTCTTCGTCCGCCAATAAGAATGGCGGACTCAGAATGACACGGGGCTGGCGCTGCAGTTAGCCACGTTCAAGCCGGAGCTTCAAAAAATGGGTCGAGCATGATATACACGGGTCGTAACTACGAATCAGCTTTTCGCAGACCTGGGCAATCTCAGCTTCGGATTGGTCGAGCACCCCGGGCAGGATAGCTTTGAGGTCATCTTCCATGCGACGGTAGTTTTGCGCTGTGGGAGGAATGATTCTAGCGAACTCCACAAGCCCCTGGTCATTGATGCGGTAGCGATGATAAAGCAAGCCGCGGGGCGCCTCAGTGGCTGCACACCCTTCCCCGGCATGAACCTTGAACTCCACCCGGCTGGAAGCCGGCTCACGGTAAGCCTCAATAATCGCGAGCGCCTCTTCGCAGGCGTGGATCAACTCGACGGCGCGAGCCACGATGCCCATGTAGGGATTGCGGCAGGGCCAGGAGACGCCGCAGGCGCGGGCGGCAGCCAGCGCCTGTGGCATCAGCTTGTCGATATTCAAGTTAATCCTGGCCAGCGGGCCGACAAAGTAGCTCGAGCCACTATCAGCACGCACCGAATGGAGAGCCGTCGAGCGTTCTACGTGCTCCTCGAGAAAAACGTGCTCGAAATCCTTCGGATCGATATCGACCCCCATCGAGGAAACGATCCGCCGCTCATTCATGGGGTATTCGTTCGGATGGGAGACCGAAACGAATTCGTATTCGGGCGCGAAGCTCGGAAAGGGAAGCGTGCAGACAAGTGCCAGAGTTTCCTTTGCCGCCTCCAGGGCCCAGAGCAAGTCGGCGGAAATATCCGTCAACTCCTTGCGACGAGGAGCCTTGTAGAAACCGCCCACACATACCGAGACCGGATGAACGGACCGACCGCCCAGGATCTCGAGAAGTCGATTGCCGATCTTCTTCAGGCGCAGAGCTCGCTCAACCTCCTTGGGGTGGTCAGCCGCCATTGAGATGGCGCTCTCGTACCCCAGGAAATCCGGCGCGTTCAAAAGGTAGATGTGCAGGGCGTGGCTCTCAATCCATTCACCACAATAAAGCAGGCGGCGCAAGGCACGAATCTCGGGCGGAGGAGTAACTCCCAGGGCGGATTCGAGCGCGTGCACCGCGCTCATCTGGTAGGCCACCGGGCAGATGCCGCAGATGCGGGCTACAATATCGGGGACTTCCTGAAAGTAGCGACCGCGAAGGAAGGCTTCGAAGAACCGCGGAGGCTCGAAAATGTTTATCTTCACTTCGCGCAGTTCCCCACCCTCCGACCGGACGTAAACCCCGCCCTCGCCTTCAACGCGGGTCAGATATTCAATCTTGACTGTCTTTTCACGGTTCGCGTTTTCGCTCGCCATGGCGCTTAACCTCTTTCGTCAGAGCCTCTCTGTAGTAGCATGCTGAAAGGCCCATCTGGCATGTCATTCCGAGGAGTCCCGATCTGATCGGGACGACGAGGAATCTCGCCCCGATCAGATCGGGGTTTCCAGAGCGAGATTCCTCGCTTCGCTCGGAATGACAGGCTGGCAGGGTTTTTCAGCAACCTGCTACGCTGGCTTATCCCACTTGTCGCCGGCCGACCGGAACGCCTCCGCAAACCCGGTGAACTCTCGAAACAGGCGCACCAGATCGCCGCGCTGCATGCCGTCTTTCAGCAATTGGGCGCTCAACGAATCCGCGTTGGGGGCCTCCAGGGGGCCAAAGCAACCGTAACAGCCGCGATTGTAGGCAGGGCAAATCGCGCCGCAGCCTGTTTGAGTCACCGGGCCCAGGCAGGGCAAACCGCGCGCCACCATCACGCACACTGTCCCTCGCTTCTTGCACTCCATGCACACTGAATACCCGGGCAAATGAGGGGCGCGTCCTACCAGCAGGGCGGTAATCACTTCCAAAATCTGGTTCTTATTGATGGGGCACCCATTCACCTCAAAGTCCACCGCCACGTGGGAAGAGATGGGGGTGGATTGCTCCAGGGTGTGGATGTAAGCGGGCGTGGCATAGACAGCGCGAGTGAATTCCGCCACATCTTTCCAATTTCGCAGGGCCTGGATTCCCCCCGCCGTGGCGCAAGCGCCGATGGTGACCAGAAACTTCGAATCCCGGCGCACCGCCTGAATGCGTTTTTCATCTTCGGCGGTGGTAACCGACCCTTCCACAAGCGCCACATCGTACGGGCCGGGCAAGATTCGCGACCTGGCCTCCAGGAAGTATGCGATCTCCACCTCACCCGCAAGGCTCAGCAACTCGTCTTCAAGATTCAAGAGCGCCAGTTGACAGCCATCGCAGGAGGAGAATTTGAAAACGGCAAGCTTGGGACGAGCGTCTGGAGGCATATTAGAAGTCCTCCTTGCCAAAGAAAGGTTCGATAGCAGCAAAACTCAGCACGGGGCCTTCCTTACAAATGAATGTGGGGCCGAACTGACAATGGCCGCAAAACCCGATGGCGCATTTCATGTTTCGTTCCATGGAGAGGAAGATGGATTCCTTGGGGATCCTTCGTGCCAGCGCTTCATAGATCACGAACCGCATCATGATTTCCGGCCCGCAGGTCATCACCAACGTCTGCTTAGGGTCAACGCGGATGCGATAGAACAACGCGGGAACCACTCCCACTTGGCCACGCCAGTTCTCGTCTGCCAGGTCCACGGTGGTGTGGAGCTCCACGCCGCCGGCCTGCCAGCGTTCGAATTCGTCGGTGTACAGAAGATCGGCAGGGGTGCGAGCGCCGCAGAGCAGCACCACCCTGCCGTAATCCTCGCGGTGGCGCAAAATCGAGAATAGCGCCGGGCGCAGCGGCGCCAACCCGATCCCGCCCGCCACGATGACCAGGCTCTTGCCCAGCGCCTTCCCAAGAGGCCAGGCGCTGCCATAGGGCCCTCGAACCCCCACCACATCACCCACCTTGAGGCGCCCTAGCGCGCGCGTAACGCTGCCCGCATAACGAATGGTGTGGCCCACCACCTGGGGCGCACTGGGGTTGGAACTAATCGAGATGGCAACTTCTCCGAAGCCGGGCAAGTAAATCATGTTGAATTGCCCAGCTTGGAAGCGATAGGTGGAAGCCTGAATGGGGTCCGTGAAGACCAAGGAAAAGGTCGAAATACCGTGGGCCTCGGATTGGATTTCCTCGATAACCGCCGGATGGGGCAGCATCGGGTCCGGCATCATCCGCAGTTGTGCAGGGGCAGGTGCTAAGCTCATCGTTGAACCTTCTCGCGAATAGCTTTAACTTCTTCGGTCAAGTCAATTCCCACAGGACACCAGGTGATGCACCGTCCGCAACCCACGCACCCGGAAGTCCCGAATTGGTCAATCCAGGAAGCCAGTTTGTGTGTCAGCCATTGACGGTATCGCGACCGAATGGTGGGCCGGATATTGCCGCCATGAACGTGCGAAAACTCCCGCACGAAACACGAGTCCCAGACGCGCGTCCGGTCCGCGACCGTCGCTTTCAAGTTGCAGGTGTCTTCCACGGTGACGCAGAAGCAGGTGGGGCAAACTTGCGTGCAGTTGCCACAGCTCAGGCAACGCGCTGCCACGTCATCCCAGCGGGGATGCTCGAGGTTGTCATAGAGTAACTTGGGCAGGTCATCCGTCCTGAGCTGGCGCTCGATTCCGCGTTCGGCATTCTGCACGGTCTGCGCCGCGCGGCCCAAATCGAAAGCCGTGGCGGGCTCCCAGGGAGTGTCACGAAGCATCTCCGAACCCATTTCGGAACCCACTTCCATCACCAAGGCATCAGGCAGTTCGGTCACGGCCAAGTCAAAACCTTCCGTTGCTTTGGGACCGGTCTTCATCGAGCTGCAGAAACAGGTGGAGAAGGCCCGTCCACAGTTAGCCGCCAGGATGAAAATACGCTCACGCCGGCGCGCGTAATGGGGGTCCCTGAATTCGCCACTGAGAAAAACGCGATCCTGGATGCCAATCGCGGCCACCTCACAGGCACGCACACCGATGAACGCGCGCAGCGGTATCGTTTCCTCGGCCGCCTTCATCACCCATTTCCCGTCCGTCTTCTCCACCGAGAACAGCTTGACCTGCGGCAGATGGAGAAACCTTTTCCAACTCTGAGGCCCCACGCCGTAACTGAAGTATTCTTGAGGGCGGGTCTGCTTCAGGCGGTAACGGCCTGGCCCTTGTTCTGCCGTCCAGCCCAGCGGAAGATCTTCAACCCCCGCAATCTCATCGAGCACCACCGCGCCCTCACGCACTGTCGGGCCGATGAGGCTGAAGCCGGAAACACGTAAGTTGTCGAAAACCTTCTGTAAGGAAGGCTTGGGAACAACCACGTTCGCCGAAATTCGGGGAAGGCCTTGTGCCATGAGAATCGAGCCTCCTATTCGACTGAGAAAACGTCTACAAACAGAATATACGACCTTGTGGTGACATGCCCTGTCTTCACGACGGAGAGATAGGTGCCCCCCTCTGGGAAATCGTCCTGGCCAGGTTTGTAGCCGGAAAACCCTGCGATGCATTAAGGTTTGTCCCGCGTGAGGGAAGAAACCTTGCCAGGAAAATCAGGGATGCTTGCTCGGCCATTGGTGGTTTTGCCTCAACCGCACCGCTAACATAGCTTTGCAAGCCGTAGACCAAACGCAACCATCAAAAAAGGGGCTTATGTTGAAATATGCAACAATATCCGTCCAGGTTTTCGGACATATCTGGCATGAAATTGGCCTTTATATGACACCATGCCTTATGGTCTATTTGTCATGGCTTTAATTGCACAGCTAGCCGCGAGTGCGCTGTTTTTTCCCCCTCGGCCCATCCTTTATGAATGGGCGCCTCTGATGGGACGGAACCATCCCTACAAACTGGGTCAACTCGCGCAGGCGTAGGGTGATTCTTCAGCGCGCGAAGAGGGAATCTGGAATAGCGTTCGGTTGCATGTTATTCTCCTGTTCCCCATCCCGTGCCACAGGAGATGGCGACATGATTGTAACAGTCACGTTAAATCCGGCCATTGACAGAAGCCTCACGGTTCCGCGCTTTGAGGTTGGCAAGACCAACCGAGGAGAAGTGAGGCGAACCGACGCTGGCGGCAAAGGAATCAACGTCGCCAAAGCAGTGAAGCAATTTGAAACAAAAGTTTGCGCGCTGGGGTTTGTGGCGGGAAGCAACGGCCACTTCATCCTCGAGACGCTCGCCGCCAACGGCATTCCCGCGGACTTCACGAGCGTCCCGGGTGAGACGCGCGTGAACCTGAAAATCCACGATCCCGTGTACAGGACAGAAACCGAACTCAACGAACCCGGCTTTCAAGTGCTTCCTGAACACCTGGAAGCGATGAAACAAAAGATCAGAGAATATGGCCCCCGTTGTGACGTGATGGTCTTTTCCGGAAGCCTGCCGCCCGGAGCCCCGCCCGAGACATTTGCAGAACTCATCACCATTGCAAGAGCTTTGGGGGCAAAGTGCATGCTAGACACAGCAGGACCCGCTCTGAGGCACGGACTCGAAGCCAAACCCCTTTTGCTCAAGCCTAATCGGGCTGAAGTTGAAGAATTGCTTCAAGTGCGATTGAGGACCCGCCGCGAACTGGCCGAGGCAGCCCGCAAATTGCTTGCAATGGGCGCCGACGAAGCGGTGATTTCCCTGGGGGCTGAGGGTGCGATCGCGGCTACCAAGCAGGATCTGCTATCGGCCCGCCCCCCAGCCGTGGCCCCGCGAAGCAGCGTCGGAGCCGGCGATGCCATGGTGGCAGCCTTGGCTTATGGAGAAGTGAAACACCTTTCATTTCGCGAGTCATTCCACCTCGCCATGGCTGCCAGTGCCGCAGCGGTGACGATGGAAGGGAGCAAGGTGGCCGATCTTGCGCTCATCCAAAGTTTGATTCCCCTGGTTCAGATGGAAGATGTCGGGTGAAGCAGTCAGGAGTCAGGAGTCAGGAGTCAGTTGTCCCGCCACGACGGGTCAGTCGTCAGTTGTCAGTTGAGAGAACGGGGCTAGGGCAATTTTAGATTTTGGATTTTGGATTTTGGATTGCCCCCATCCGCCACCCCCTGCCTCCCGCTTGCTGCACGCCTTCGGTCTTCCTCCTGACTTCTGTCTTCTGGCTCCTGAATTCTGTAGGTGGGGGAAACACTCCGACTGCCCCCTGCCGACTGCATACTGCCCACCTTCTGTCTTCTTCCTTCTTCCTTCTTCCTTCTTCCTTCTTCCTCCTTCCTCCTTGCTTCTTCCTTCTGCCTTCTGATTTCTAATTTCTGCCTCCTGCTTTTCAATGGCCCGATCACCCAATGACCCGATGGCTCAATGCTTTGATTCACCATTCATCATTCGCTTCGTCCCTTCTTGCCGCTTGACTCATGGCCGCGCAAAACCTACACTCAGCGCGAGGGAAAGTTTCATGGGTCTGACGTACATCCAAGCGAGCATTGCCAATCCCGCGAGGCCTCGGCGCAGCGCGCGGCTCAAGTTCCTCGTTGACTCCGGCGCAATGTATTCAGTAGTTCCGGCGCCCGTGCTTCAGCGCTTGGGTATCAAGCCCGGCAAGACCAAGAGTTTTATTCTTGCGGATGGCACTGAAATCAAGCGGTCCCTCGGACAGGCTCTGTTTCGTATGAAGGGGGAGGAGGGTGCCTCTCCGGTCATCTTCGGAGAGAAGGGCGACAGCATTCTGCTGGGCAGTATTTCGTTGGAGGTTTTGGGTTTTATCCTCGATCCCTTCAAGCGCGAACTGAGGCCATTACCCATGATCTTGGCTTCGCATCGGCCCGATTGGAACCAAGCCCTGCTTTCCCCCCAGTCCCTAGCCCCCAGCCCCTAGCCTCCAACACCTAGCCCCTGCCCTGCTGACTCCTGACTTCTGATTTCTGATTTCTGACTTCTGTTTTTCAATGGCCCGATCACCCGATGACCCGATGGCTCAATGCTTTAATTCACCATTCATAATTCGTCATTCATAATTGCCGTTCTTTCCCCCTTGCCTTGCCCTCCGATTAGCTGTATACCGGAATGGTAACGTGGCGGTTATACACCCGGACTACGCGTCGCCATTGCCCGGTTGTCCGCGAGCGCCATGTTGTGAGAGCGAGGCTTGTTCCACACGTTGCGTGCGTGACTGTTTACATGCCAGCCGTGGCTGATTAACGGTAGGGGCCGATGTCCAACGACATACTGAACTCTCAAAATCTGCAGACACTCGTGACAAAAGTTGAGGAGGCAGCTCGCTCAAGCGAAGAAGGGGTGAAACACTTCATCGAGCCGGCGCGGGGCACGCTGCGTAGGGCTGTCAATAGACGACATCACATTGTCTTTGGGCGACGTGGTTCAGGAAAATCTAGCTTGCTTAGGAAGGGCGGGGCAGACCTGACAACGGGTCGCCGCCCGATCGCGTATGTGAACCTGGAAGCCTTCAAGGGGCACAGTTATCCTGACGTCCTCCTAAGCGTCCTGATTTCCACTTTTCAGGAGTTCAAGCAGTGGATCGAAACAGCCGCCGTGAATCCAGCACACAAAACATCCTTCTGGGATAAGCTGTTTGGGACGAAACCGGCACGCCCTGCCTTCAACCGCAGGGCAAGCGCTCTGCTCGCCGTTAAGCTTAAAACCCAGATCGAAGAGTTGCAAACACAGTTGCATGCAGTTGAGGACGCACACCTGAAGATTATCAGGTCAGTGCAAGAGCAGGACAGCAGCGGACTTAAGGCCGGCGCCGGAATGAAGGCTGAGTGGGTTTCCGCGTCCTTCGAAGCCTCGACCAGCTCGGCCAAGGCCCGGCGAGAGGAGGCGGAGGAACAGTACAGACGGAGCAAGATAGACTTCCTGCACCGCCATATTATGGATTATCAGCAATTGTTTCGTGACATGTCTGTCCTTTCGTCAGGAGATTCCTACCTGTTCCTAGACGACTTGTACCACATCAGGCGGGCCGACCAGCCTCAGGTCATCGACTACTTCCATAGGATCGCGAAAGACCATGGTCTGTGGCTCAAGATCGGGACAATTCGCCATCGAACCGACTGGTACTATCACGGGAACCCTCCGATTGGGGTCAAGCTAGGTGATGATGCGGACCAGATCGATCTCGACATTACCTTGGAGAAGTACTCCGTTGCCAAAGAATTCTTACTCAGGATTCTCAGTAATTTTGCGAAGGAGTGCGCTCTCAGCGTTAGCGATCTAATGACAGACGGCGCAGTAGATCGACTGGTCTTAGCAAGCGGCGGCGTGGCCAGGGATTTCTTATCGGTTTTCCGAATGTCGGTCGAGGTCGCACGAGAGCGCACTGGGTCGAGCGCCCAAGGCGGAGACAAAATTAACGCCGAGGACGTCAACGTCGCCGCAGGCGAATATGATGGTCCCAAGCGGGAGGAGTTCAAGAAAGACACTCCGGAGGACGACCAGAGCCTCGATGAGGAGTTCCAGACCATTCGGAATTTCTGCCTGGAAGAAGCCAACTCGAACTGTTTCCTCTTGGGGAAGGACGCCAAAGGGAGCGAGGTCGCTCTGATTCACGAGCTGGTCGACCTCAAGTTACTTCACCTGGTTCGGTCACGTGTCACGGTCAGCGGTAGGCCCGGAAAAATCTTCGAGGCGTACATGCTTGACCTGAGCCAATACGCCGGTGCTCGGAAGCGGCGGGGCTTGGAAATGATCGAATTCTGGAAGCCAGGGGGCCAAGAAAGCCTAAGAAAGGCGTCCTTAATCTACAATATCACATCCAAGCAGGCCTACGGCTCGCAATAGGCGACAGCCAGGAAGAAAGCAGGGGGCAATCGCAACCGCAATCGGGTAGCCACGGTCAGTGCGGTTTTGACCGTGGGTTCTTCCCTCGGTGGCGAAGGCATAGCCTGTTGGAACGGCTTCACGTGAGTCCCATGCTGTAAGGGGTGGTGAAGATGCTGGAAGATCGCTGGTGGTAGAGTTCCAACAATTTTCCTTTGGAAAATGTAACAGTTGCGGCGCGCCCCATCCACATTGACTACGTGCGGTTAAAGTTGGGGCATAGGGCATGACAAAAGCCCACGGTCAGGACTGGATTGTCCGTGCCTGCCCGCTGGCGTTGAGGGTGGGGGAAGTGCTTTAATGCAAACATCCCAAGAAGTGGGATGTCCAACGCGCGAACCGCCTATCGGGGCAGAATGTTGGTTGAAACCGTGCATCCGGACAAAAATCTACGAGACCTCGATCTGAATGGTCTCTTTCAACGCCTGACGGTCGCCTATTCGGACCTGTCTTCCCCGCCTAAAACGGCGCTGGAGCACCTCAACTCTGAACTTGAACGCGCTCGTCGAAAAGAGGACACACTTATATACATCGCAGCAATTAGTGCGGCGGTTAGCGTCTTCGCGATCTTTCCGGTGTTGTTGGTGGGAGGATTTCGGCTTGTAAGATCTGTTGAGCCAGCGGTCGAGCACCTACTCCGCCAGAGGAACTACTTAGTTTCACACCCTGAGATGGGTTTCGCCGCTGCCGCAGCCAGCTTTTCAGCCAGCTTCTACACATTGGTGCTGCACCAGCGCTTAGCGCGGCATTTGGCGGGGCGGTTTCCTCGTTTAGGACTTTGGACGCCGCGAGACATTGATCGGACAGGGTTGCCCTTTATTTTTCTTGCTGTGCTCCTCAACTACGCCGCCCTGGGTGTAGGTCTGTTGTTCCTGTGTAGTTACTCAGCCCCTGGAACCCCATGGACTACCTGGGCCGTGACCGCCTGGATGTGCGTCCCTCTTCCTGTGACTAGTTTGGTGCCGTCCTACCTCCTGATGTTCGTTTTTACCTATCCCCACATCAGATATGAGCTGTACGATGACGCGCCGCAGGCGACGCTTTTGCGAGAATTGCTCCTACTCCTCGATTATCTACAAGATATCGCAGACTCGGGTAGTGTATCGAGCGAGCGTAGGCGAACTATAATGCGGCGCATCGGCAGGATAGCTGACATGCTTCGACGCCTGTGCAGTACCAAGGGCACCCGACACACATCGGTGGTGGGTGTCTATCGGCGAATTGGTCAGGCGGCTGACCACTTCTTGGCTCTATCGAGCTGCGTTGCCTTTCCAAGGGAAGATACTCTGCCGGAACTGAAACGCAACGTCGTCACCTATGCAAACATCGTCGCTGGGGGAACCTATGACGCGCTTCCGACGAGCGAGGCTGGCGAATCTGAGGGATTAACAAAGGGCTCGCATCGGATGGCTATGTGGCGCCGAGCCGGCGGCTTACTGGGACTTTTCCTAGTTGTAGCGTTGCCGCTCGCGGTCTACGCAGAACTCGTGACACATTTCCGTGTCGAGATCCCAGCAAACCTCGACCCGACCGCTGGGGTGGTTTACTCAGGCTGGGTCGCGTTATGCCTCCTTGCTTACATCGATAAGCTGGCACCTGATGCAAAGGCCGCCCTGATAGACGTGATCAAGCTCGTCTTCAGGCGTTGAGCGGGTAGCCACGGTCAGCGCAGTACTGACCGCAGGCTGGCGCAGACCTTTCAGTTTAGGTCTGTGCACTGAAAGTGCAATGAACGCGAACGTCGCATACGCCAAGGGTCCGCGCCAGCGCCGTGCGCCAAGGAGGACCGTCTGTGACCGAAGAGAAAAAAGGGCCTTCGGAGCCGACATTGACGCAGCGGGTAGCCACGGCAGGGACTGTGTACCGCGGGCTTTTCCTTTAAGGGAATCGCGGTTAGTTTAAGGCGCGAGCTGACCGTCGTTACAAAAAAAGGGGGCGGTCTTCGAGGCGCAGCATCCCGTGTGCAGGCAACGTGTCCTGATGAAGGAGGCGAAATGCAGGAAGCAAGAGCCGGGCAGCGTCGAAGGATAGATCTCCCGCAGTACCCAAAGGCCTTTGTTGCAGCAGCCAGGCTTGCAAAGGAACGGGACCGGGTATTCGTAGCAATGCCATTTGAGGACGAACACCCGCGTATTTTGTGGAGAGTCATTCAGGGTGTCTGCAATATCCGTGGCTTGAACCTGCGCAGGGCTGACAGTTCCTCGTACCCAGATCTGATCGTCGCCGACATTCTGGAAGAGATCGAACGAGCCGAAATTGTCGTTGCGGATTTAACGGGTCTGAATCCCAATGTGCTTTACGAGCTGGGCATAGCCCATGTGCGCTGCGATTCTGTGATTTTACTCTGTCAGAAGGGGCAGAGGCTTCCATTTGACCTAGCTTCCTTTCGAGTCATTTTCTTCGACTTTTCATCCATTGATGGACAGGTCGCCTTTGCGGACCGGCTAGGCAGAACGTTGGATGAGATAAGGGTCATCGGGCCGCCTACTACCATTCAGTCAGTCCTCGAAAGGACGAGGCTTGTTATCAGCGACCTGCAAACCCTCGCAAGCCGACCTGATGATGAACTATCTAGGGAGGTCGTTTGGTATAGCGGCTTTCTGTCTTCTTTTGCGATCAGCGCCGAAGAGCCCTTTCCTCCGGAAGAAGAGGAATACCAAAAAGCGCTCATGCAAGAGAAGGATTCTCTTCTGGCGTTAGCTCGCCGGGGCTGTGTTATTCGATGCATAATCACGCCCCCAAGCCCAGACGCCCTGCTGCGTGGTAAATTGGATATCGCTTATTGCCGAGTGAAGGCCCTACTGCAGTTCCTCATGAGCCACGATGAGACGTTGAAGAATATTGAGTGGGCAGTCTCCCCCTTCCGGCAGAAGAGCCTTTACCTGATAGGCCACGTCTCACTGTACGAAGGATATAAGAGAGGGTTTCAGCGCGGATTCGGCCTCACTTTGCGCCAGACCGGGCTTGATGCCATCAATGCTTGCATTTCTTTATACGAAGTCTTGTTTGAATATCAGTCTACGTATACTCTCGCAAACTTTGGTGTGGGCGAATTGGACGACCGACGGGAAGCGCTCCGCTTGTCAACCATCAAATGCCTCGAGGGCTCACTTGAATTCCTGCGCTCGATTCTTGAGCGCGAGCGGCCCGAGGCATCCGCCACGTGCGGAACGGCCGATGATCCGCTGCAGGCCGCGCGGAAAATGGACATCCCGGAGCAGCCTGATGAAAACAGTAGGCAGCAACAGAACAGGCTCAGGCGCAATCACGGCTGAGGTTTTTCGCCGGCTGGCGCAGAGCGCAGTTCTGCGGCCCACAGACAAGACTGAAATCAGGCGAGCCGATCCATGCTCAGAACCCACGAATTATTGAGGTAGCAAGGCAGCGCAGACCTGTTCTGTAGGTCTGCGGCTCCTATTGTATTCGGCCGGGCGCATCGGTAGAATCCCGGCATGTCGCGCTTGCGGAGCCTGGTGCCCCCGGACGGCTATTCCTTCGTAACCCGCAATTTGCAGCAAGCGTAGCGCGGACCTGTTTTGTAGGTCCGCGGCTTTTCGTGCCCACCAGCGCACGTTGGCTCGGTTGACCATTGCCTCCACACGGCATCGCGCGTAGATTGATCGCATGTCAAAGTTGCGGCGCCCGTTCCTTTATGACCGCTATATCTTCGTGACCGTGAATTTGCTGAGATCGAGACGCAAGCTGGAGGAACGCGATTTCGGACGGTTGGCGATTTCACTGGCGCGGATGCGCCAAAAGCAGCGATTTGCACTGACGGCCTGGGTGTTTCTGCCCGATCACTGGCACGCCATCATTTACCCACCCCATCCGTTGAGCATCGCGAACGCAATGAGTGACCGCAGCGCAGACGTCCGCCCTTGGCGTCTGCATTGCAATGCCGTAGGTTCTTGTTTTTTTAGCAAGGATCTTCAAGCACTTCGTAGGGCCGAACGGCGTTCGGCCCAGGGCCAGCGCCGCTGGCCCCTACACGTTTGGTTACAGCTCCGCCGCGCTGTGCCACACTTGCTTCCTTCACCGGAAACATACAGAATTGTCAACGCCAAGCGAGAACGTCATGAAAACCCTTATCATCGGCAGGGGTGTGGTCGGAACGATTTACGGCTTGGCCTTGTCCAAGGCAGGCATTGATGTCACCCATGTCGTGCGCAAGGAGGGGCTTCCTAGCACCGACACCTTGGACCTGCTGGACTTGCGGCCCGGCTACCCGAAAAACACCCGGGTGACGTATGCTGCCAAGACAGTTGGGCAGATCAGCCCTTTAGACGGCTTTGACCTCGTGATTGTCGCTACCAAGCACTACCAGGCGGCTGAGGCCATCCGCCAATACTTGCCCGGTGCACTTGGCGCCACTTTTCTACTGTTCACCGCTAATTGGGATGGAACGGGGGAGATTGACCGCCTTCTGCCGCGATCTTCTATCCTTTGGGGTTATTCCGCCGCCAGTGGTGGCCCCGATGCTCAACGTATCCTTATCGCAACCGTGAACCCTACGGTGCGCTTCGGAATGTTGGAAGGCTCCGATGCGGAGAAATTCAGGGCCGTGACGGGATTGCTCCAACGCGCAGGTTTCACCTTGGACATTAAACCCAACATCATCGAATGGCTGTGGGCACACCATGCTATCAATGCTGGCACTATAGGAATCGCCCTCTGGGCAGGAGGGATCGCCGAAGCGACCCGGAGTTTCAAGACCTTGAAGCTGGGGGCGTTGGCCATCCGGGAAGCATTGCATGTGGTTGCGGCCCGTGGCGTCGACCTAGGGCGTTATCCCGACGCGAGAAGTATTTTGAATATGCCTGCCTGGCTTGCGGGCCTTGCCGCTATTTATGCCATTCGATTCACTGAAAAGGGTCGACGCCTTCTCAGGGCGAGTCACTTCGCCTATAGCCCGGAGGAAATGAAACGCTATTACTTCGATGTGCTCAACACCGGAGAGAACCTGGGCGTGGCTATGCCGCACTTGTCCGCGCTTCGCGAAAAGGTCGAACGTTATCCAGAGGTGTAGCGCAGACCTGTTTTGAAGGTCTGCGGTTCGTCCCATGTTGACAACAAAAAGCCGCGGACCTATAAAACAGGTCCGCGCTACACTTGCTGCGGTTCGTCCCATGTTGACAACAAAAAGCCGCGGACCTATAAAACAGGTCCGCGCTACTTCAGGAGGGATGCATGAAAGCTACGGAAGCGGAAAGATTGGGTAAAGCCGTTATGCTTGGGGCGCTGATGGTTGCCATGATGCTCGCGCCCGGCCGGGCTTGCGGGGAGGGGACGATGGGCGCCGCGCCGGTGCGTTATGTCGCCAATTTGCGCCTGTGGGTCCTCACGACCGAGCAAACCTCCTATGTGATGGGGCTCAATGAACGCGACGAGCTGCAAACGCTCTACTGGGGAGGGAAGCTCGAGAGCGACCATGACCTTTCCGCCGCGCGCCTGCACCCTGAACACGCCTCCTTTGATTCTCAGGAAACCATGAGCAATCTTGAATACCCGGGATGGGGCGGCCGGTATTACAACGAGCCCGCCTTGAAGGTGACGCTGGCATCGGGCGTCCGTGACTTGAGGCTGAAATACGCCAGTCACGAGATCCGCGGCGACATGCTGGAAATCCGCCTGAAGGATATTCAATATGACCTGTTCGTGAAACTCACCTACAAGGTATTTCCTAAAGAAGATATCATCCGCAAGCAGGCGGAAATTGAGAATCGGACGCTGCAGGTCGTGACCGTGGAAAGCGCGCAGTCGGGGGTCTGGTACGTGTCCGCAGGGGAGGGATATCGGCTCACCTATCTCACCGGGCGCTGGGCGGGCGAAACACAACTGGTGCGGGAACCCCTTCATCCCGGCGAGAAGGTGCTGGAAAGCCGCCGCGGCAACACCAGCCACCAATTGAATCCCTGGTTCGCCATCGACGAAGGGGGAGAGGCCGACGAGGAACACGGCCGCGTGTGGTTCGGCGCCCTGGGCTGGAGCGGCAACTGGAAACTGGTGGTGGAAGACACGCCTGCCGCCCACCAAGTGCGGGTGACCGGCGGCTACAACGACTTTGACTTCGCTTGGCCGCTCAAACCGGGCGAGAGCCTGAGCACGCCGCCTTACTACGCCGGCTTCAGCAGTCGCGGGTTCGGTGAAGCCTCGCGGCTGATGCACCGTTTTGAGCGCAACCAAATTCTTCCCGACCACGCCCATCCGCATGTGCGGCCGGTGCTCTACAACTCCTGGGAGGCAACCACCTTTGACGTGAACGAGCCAGGACAGAAGGCCTTGGCGGAGAAGGCCGCGAAACTCGGCGTGGAACTTTTCGTGATGGACGACGGCTGGTTCGGCAAGCGCAACGATGACCACGCCGGCCTGGGCGACTGGTACGTGAATGCGCAAAAGTTCCCCCACGGCCTGCAGCCGCTCATCGCTTACGTGAACAGCTTGGGCATGGATTTCGGCCTGTGGTTCGAGCCGGAAATGGTGAACCCTGACAGCGACCTCTACCGACATCACCCCGACTGGGCGATGAACTTTCCGGGACGTCCGCGCAGCGAGGCTCGCAACCAGCTTGTTCTTAACATGGCCCGCGAGGATGTGAAGGAATACATCTTCGGTGTGCTCGACAAGATGCTTTCCGAGAACAACATCAAGTACATCAAGTGGGACATGAACAGGCATTTTGGTGAGCCGGGCTGGGCGGAAGTTCCCC
Source organism: Terriglobia bacterium (assembly GCA_050011515.1). Taxonomy (GTDB): domain Bacteria; phylum Acidobacteriota; class Terriglobia; order UBA7540; family UBA7540; genus CAVROP01. The sequence goes on from JBEKIZ010000027.1 coordinate 44,304, forward strand.
TTGCGGAGCAAAAGGAAATCTGGGTGAAGTACGTTCGCAACGTGTACGAGATCATCGACCGCTTGCGCGCCAAGCACCCGAAGCTTGAAATTGAGTCCTGCTCGGGAGGCGGCGGGCGCGTGGACCTGGGCATTCTGGAACGAGTCAACATCGTCTGGACTTCCGATAATACTGAGGCCCTCGATCGCCTGGGAATCCAGGAGGGCTTCAGCTACGCGTACACCTCCAAGGTCATGTCGGCTTGGGTTACCGATGTTCCTAATTTGAACGGGCGCTCTACGCCGCTCGAATTCCGTTTCCTGGTGGCGATGCAGGGGGCGCTGGGCGTCGGGGCTGACCTGAACAAGTGGACAGCAGAGGATTTTGCTCTCGCCACCCGCATGATCGGCACCTACAAGAGCATCCGCGAAACGGTGCAAGAAGGGGACCTCTACCGCTTGTTCTCTCCCCGCCAGGGTCGGCTGACGGCGAATCAATATGTCTCCGCTGACGGAAAGCAGGCGGTTTTGTTCGCATTCCTCCACTCCCAGCAATACCTGCGCCCGGCTCCCACCGTCTGCTTGCGCGGGCTTGATGAAAACGCGACGTACCGGGTGAAGCCGCTTGATGACAAGCTCGTTGAAAAGCAGCAAGCATTGAGCGGCGCCTATCTGATGCGCCACGGGCTGAACCTGAATCTCACCGGAGACTACGACAGCACCCTGGTAATCCTGGAACGGCTGGAGTAGTTGCCGGATGATGAGTGCGAATGGGGGTCGACTGGGGAGGGGACACGCGGGCAGGTGCTGCGAGCACTTCTTCTTCTCTGCGGCTCTTATTGTATTCGGCCGGGCGCATCAGAGGAATCCCGGCACGTCGCGCTTGTGGGGTCTGGTACCCTCGGACCGCTATTCCTTCGTAACCCGCAATTCGCGGCGGTCGAGGCGGCCCTCTTGCCCGCCCTTTTGCTTTTAGTTCCCCGCACTGCTAGAATCGCAGTTAGGGAGTTGCCATGAATGGAACGGAGATCATTTTCGAGGTCGAGGAATCGCCCGAGGGCGGTTTCGAGGCGCGCGCCTTAGGGCACGCAATCTTCACGGAAGCCGAGACTCTGGATGAACTCCGGGGGATGGTCCGCGACGCCGTGCGTTGCCACTTCGACCCCGAGACGGCTCCGCGGCTCATTCGCCTTCACCTGGTGAAAGACGAGGTTATTCCCGCTTGAAGCTCCCTCGCGACCTGGACGGGAAAAGGCTCGCTGCCCTGCTCCGACCGTACGGCTACGAGATCACCCGCCAAACCGGAAGCCACATTCGCTTGACCTCCACGCTCAAAGGAAGGGAGCACCATATCACCATCCCCGCGCACAGGGTACTCAGCGTGGGCACGCTGCATGGCATCCTGCGCGAAACCGCAACGTATCTCGAGATGGAACTTGCAAGCTTCTTAAATGAGCTTTTCGGGGTCTAGTCCCCCGCGCCTAGCGGCCAGCCCCTGCTTTCCAGCTCGTCACCAGTCACTGCGCAGAGTACGCCGGAGGTCGAATCCATGAGATAATGCCGAGCGTTAAAACCCGAAAGTCGCGCCCTGTTGACGGCTAAGGGTCTTACATCGCGGTAATGCCTAACGGCGCCATGTGCGTGCCGTTCGCATGACTTTGATGGGAGGTCGAAATGAAAAACTTGACACGTCGAGATCTGCTGAAGACGAGCCTGCTGGCGCCGGCCGTAGTAGCGGCGGCCCACGAAGCTGTGGCCAACGGGAAGGTGGCGTTAGGAGCGCCGGGCGAGGCTGCCGCAACTGGCGCGCCCCCCGCAGGCGCCACACCTGAGCGGCCGGGCCCTAGGGCCGGACGGGAACGTTTCCTCTTGGATTTTGGCTGGCGCTTCCATTTCGGGCATGCCAATGACCCCGCCAAGGACTTCGGATTCGGGGGCGGAAGGTTCGGGAACTTCCAGAAGACGGGGAATTTCCTTCCTGCTGGCGCCCTGGCGTTTGACGATAACGACTGGCGGTCTTTGGACCTGCCGCACGATTGGGCCATCGAGCTGCCCTTCGAAAACGATCCGGCGCTCTCAAGCAAAGGGTTCTACCCGTTGGGACGGACCTACCCGGCCACGAGTGTCGGATGGTATCGCCGTGTCTTCGAGCTTTCCAGCAGTGACGCAAGCAAGCGGATCACGATCGAGTTCGATGGCTCGTACCGGGAAACGATGGTGGTCTTTAACGGCTTCTACATCGGCCGGCACAGCGGCGGATACGATCCGTTCAGCTTCGATGTGACCGACTTTGCGACTCCAGGCGGGAGGAACGTGCTGCTGGTTCGTGTGGATGCCACCTCGAGCGATGGCTGGTTCTACGAGGGAGCGGGGATTTACCGGCACGTCTGGCTGGTGAAGACGCACCCGGTTCATGTAAAGCAATGGGGCACCTTCGTGCGCACCCAGGTGCGGCGCGGCGAAGCTACCGTCTTGATCCGCACGGAGGTGGATAACCACGGCAAAGGTGCGCAGAGCACGCGCGTCACCTCGGCGATTCTCGATCCCTCCGGCAAGGCGGTGGGGAAAGTGGCGACTGCCCCGGCCTCCATTCCGGAATGGGGAGATCAAACCTACAAGCAAGAGATTGTGGTGAACCAGCCCGCCCTGTGGTCCCTCGAGGAGCGGAACCTCTACAAGCTGGTGACGGAAGTTGAGGCGAGTGGCGAGGTCGTCGATCGCTACGAGACGCCGTTTGGCATTCGCACGGCGAGCTTCGACGCGGAGAAAGGCTTCCTCCTGAACGGCAAGTCCGTCAAGCTGAAGGGAACCTGCAACCACCAGGATCATGCGGGGTTGGGCGCGGCGCTGCCGGACGCGGTGCAGTATTACCGCATCCGGAAGCTTCAGGAGATGGGCTGCAACGCCTACCGCACGTCGCACAACCCTCCCACTCCGGAGCTGCTCGGCGCCTGCGACGAGCTGGGGATGCTCGTGTTCGATGAGACGCGCATGATGTCGTCGAATCCAGAAGGCCTGAGCCAGTTCGAGAATCTGGTGCGGCGCGACCGCAATCATCCCAGCGTCTTCATGTGGTCGATGGGAAATGAAGAAGGCCAGGCGAACACCGAAAAGGGGTTGCATATTCTGACCGCGATGAAAGAAATTGCGACCCAGTACGACGGCTCGCGGCCCGTGTCGATTGCACCCATCCGGGCGATTGGGGTCGGCGGCCTGGTCACGTGCGACGTCATGGGCTACAACTACATGGACCCTGGCGCCGAGGCCTACCACAAAACCCATCCTGAGATCCCTGTTGTGGGCACGGAGACCGTCAGCGCCGTCTGCACGCGCGGCATCTACGCCACGGACCGGGAGAAAGGCTACGTGGGATCGTACGATCCGTACACCACCACCGGCCGCGCTTCGGCGGAAGGCTGGTGGAGGTTCTGCAATGCGCGGCCGTGGCTCACGGGAGGCTTCGTGTGGACAGGGTTCGACTATCGCGGTGAACCCTCGCCGTACCAGTGGCCCAACATCAGCTCGCAGTACGGGATTATCGATACCTGTGGCTTCCCGAAAGATACTTTCTACTACTACCAATCCTGGTGGACTTCCCAGCCGGTGCTGCATGTCTTCCCGCATTGGAATTGGCCGGGCATGGAAGGACAGGAGATCGCGGTCTGGGTCTACTCGAACCTGGACAAGGTGGAGCTGTTCCTCAACGGACAGAGCCTCGGCACGAAGGAAATGAATAAGGATTCCCACCTCGCGTGGATCGTCAAGTATGCTCCCGGCGCCATAGAGGCGCGGGGCTACAAGGACGGCAAGCAGGTGATGACGGCAAAGCGCGAAACCACGGGCCCGGCAGCAAAGCTGGTGATGAATGCGGACCGCAAAAAGGTCTCCGCTGATGGCGAAGACGTGGCGATGTTCGCCGTCGAAGTTCACGATGCACAAGGCCGCGTGGTGCCGATAGCCGACAACGAAGTGACGTTCCGGGTCTCCGGCGAGGGAAAACTGATCGGGGTTGGCAACGGCGACCCCACCAGCCACGAATCTGACAAGGGCACATCGCGAAAAGCCTTTTCCGGTTTTTGCACGGCCATTGTCCTGTCTACGAAGACTGCCGCGAACATCACCGTGGAGGCGACATCCCCCGGACTCGCGCCGGCCAGCGTTACGATTGCGGCGAAAGCCGCAACGCTGCGTCCCCAAGTGGCGGTTTGGGAACGCGAGGTGCCGGTGGGTTCGGGCATCACCGGCCTGTGGAGGCCGATCGCGAGGACCGGCGACGCCAGCGGCCTGCTCGCGTTGCCCCCCGGCGGTGGCGACACGGTGTTCTCTCTCCGGCAGGATGGGAACAGCCTCACGGGAAGCATGGAGGGCGCCGGCGGCGGCTTCTTTGGCGGCAACGATGCGCCCCTCCCGATCGAGGAAGGCAAAGTAGATGGCAACAGTGTCTCCTTCAAAGCTGGAAACAGCACCTATGCGGGAACGCTGAAGGGAGACCAGATCGAGCTTCAACGGGAGGTAGATATCGGCTTCCGGCTGACGAGCGCCCCTGAGGCGCCGGCGGGGACGCGCCCGGCGATTGGGCCCCCGCCGGACGGTTCGGACCCCTCGAGGGGAGTCGGATATGGACGTCCCCCGGGTCCGCTTGTTCTGCATCGGGTTCAGCGGTAAAGATCGCTTTGCACTGACAGAGCCGGTTCCGTTGACATTCGTGGATCTCAGGCCGGCAGAACGTAACAAAGTTGAATTAACCGAGACCGCTGAAAGCGCAAAAGTAGCCAATTCTTTCACGGGCTTTTAGGGAGGCGGGATCGACTGCGTGTCTGGCATTTCAACCGCGCCCACGGACCCATCGGGCTCGAGCTCGAGAGTGGGGGCGTAAAGGCCGAGGAACTTGCGCCTCCACCATAGGCCCTCTGCACGCTTGACCTTCAGATCGGTGAACCAGTACCGCCACAACACGGCGCGCACCTCACGCGGGGGCCTGTCAGGGAAAGGATTCCCGGCAAAAAGCGAAGGGACACTAGGACTCCCGCGGAGGAGCTGAATCTCTAGGCGCACGACGAAGGGGCTTTCTCTCCAGCCGCCCAGCGATGCAAACCACAGGTTCCAATCCAAGCGAGGTTGATAAGGGGCATAGACGCGCGGCGCCTCGCGTGGATTCTGCGGCTTGTAGCGAAAGGGATAGGCGACCCAGACTTGTCCATCACTCGAGCCCTGAAATTCGATTTCATACCGCGCTCGCGTCATGACCGCGAAGAGCCCATATTCATTGGAGATACGAAACGGCTCAAGCAACGCAATGGGTGAGGTAGGAAGAGGCAACACCGGGAAGATCATCAACAGCAACAGAACGGTGGTGTTGTAGAAGACCCACAAGAGAACCAAAGCGGAAGAAAAGACCGATGCTCGCCGGACCAGGCCAAGAAAGCGGGATAACTTTGCGGGGACTTCAACAGCAAGCTCCTGGCCGGCAGTTGTCGGCCGTGGTGCGGCGACGAGAGGCAGGTGCGCCGCCGGGGACTTTCCGCCTCCAAGGAATAATCCTTTCAAACCTCGAAGCAACGAGACCAATAACTCGTCGTCCAACAGCACCACGCCCAGGGAAAAGACAAGGTAGTTTAGGAAAGCCAGATTGGCGGTGAGGATGATGCCGATTTGGAAGGGCGTGACGACAAGGAAGCACAGAAGGCGGAGGCGCCGTGGCAGGAAGAGCATCCAAACCAAGCCAAGCTCGATGATGAGCGTGGCCAGCGTTACGGAAGCCTGGAATCCGTGCGGGAGTTGCTGCGCGTACCAGCCAATCCAATCGGGCAGGGGGCCGTTCTCGTAGTAATGGTCGAGGGCGGTCAGGCTCCTCCACTGGGGGTCGTGGCTCGCCACTTTGACGATCCCGGATTCGAAGTAAATGCGGAACCACTCCCAGCGCAGTAGGAGAAGGCTGGCGCGAGAAGGTGGGTGGTCTTCACCCAAGCCAGGCCGCCAGCCCCGAGGGGCAAAGAACAGGCTGATGAATGCAGCCTCAAGAAGCATCCCGTCGGTTTGGTAGGAGGAGAACTCCCGGGCGGCGGCCACAAAGGAGAGAAACATCACCAAGCAGACTGCAATCATCCCGCGAGGCCAAAAGTTCAGCACCAGCATGAGGGAGGCGATCAACCCGACCCAAGAGATCACCATGAGCGCGTGGTTCCCACTGCTCAACCACAAGAGACTTGGAACATACCAATAGGCCCTCGCCCCGGCCTGCTCGTGCAAAGCGCTCAGATAACGGCCAGCGGGAAGAATCCCATCAGGCCCGATCAGTCCGCGGATTTGAAAAAGCAGGGAATAGAACGCCGAGAAGAAAATTAGCCCCAACGCCCGAAGCCAAAGCCAGCGCGCCCTGAGGTGCCCGCGCGTCGAAGGCGCTTCCGACCCAAAGACGTAATCAAACAGCGAATTGAAGCGCAGCATCATGCAGTGGCTAATCCACAATGTTACAATAGGCGACGCTTTGAACTACATCTTCATTTGCGAAAAAGAGGAATGATCTATGACCGAGCAAATCAACCGGCGTGATTTCTTCAAACGGGCGGCGGTGAGCACTGCAGGCGTCAGCCTGGCGATGTCCGGCGCCAGCACCGGTAGTGTCATGGGCGCCAATGACAGAATCCGGCTGGGCCTGATCGGCTGCGGACACCAGGGCGTCGACAACATGAAGCATTTCATGAAGCAGGGTGTGGAAGTCGCCGCGGTGTGCGACGTTTACGAACCCAATTTGCAGAAAGGGCTGGAGGCAGCGGGCGGAAAGGCGAAAGCGGTGAAGGACTTTCGGCAAGTACTCGACGAAAAGGAGATTGACGCGGTCATCGTGGCGACCCCTGACCATTGGCATCCCCTCCCCACTGTAATGGCTTGCCAGGCGGGGAAGGACGTGTATGTTGAGAAACCCATATGCGTTGCTGTCGAAGAAGGCAAAAAGATGGTGGAGGCCGCGCGGAAGTACAAGCGCGTGGTGCAGGTAGGGCTTTGGCAGCGCTCCAACCTGCACTTCCAGAAAGCTGCGCAACTGGTCCAGGACGGGCTGATCGGAAAAGTCAGTTTCGTAAGGACCGAGAACTATTCCAACATCTACCCGGACGGCATCGGCAATCCACCGGACTCCGACCCGCCACCGGGACTCGATTGGGACATGTGGCTGGGGCCAGCGCCAAAAGTGGCGTTTAACTGGAACCGCTTCGGCGTGGGCGACCGCTGGTCAACTTTCCGCTACTTCTACGATTATGCCAACGGGTGGCCCGGTGATTGGGGCGTACATCGGCTCGACATTGTGCAGTGGGCATTACGAGTCGATGGCCCGCATACCATTACGGCTTCCGGCAGGAAGTTCTACCTCAAGGACAACAGCGACACGCCCGATACACTCCAGATAACGCTCGAATACCCCGACTTTGTCGCCACCTACGAAAACCGGCTGTGCAATGAGAGCGCGATGGACAACCACGGTTACGGAATCGAGATCCATGGCACGGACGGAACAATGTTTGTGGACCGCGAGGGCTTTCAAGTCTTCCCGGAAGGTACGGAGGTCGAAGGAAAGCGAGTAGCAAAGACCGCCGAAATGAAAATGGAAAGAGTGGACGACGGGCTGGCAAACCATGTTGCCAACATGCTGGAGTGCATGAGGACCCGCAAGCTGCCGCAAAGCGATATTGAGTTTGGCCACCGCTCGACCAGCACCTGCCTATTGGCTAACATTGCCCTGCGGAGCAAGGAGCGGCTGGAATGGGACGTGGCCAGCCAAAGACTGACCAAGGGCAGCCCGGCGGCGCAAAAGCTTTTGAGCCGTGAATATCGCGCCCCCTGGAAGCTGGAGGTTTAAAAACAGTTAACAGTCGACAGTCGAGAGTCGATAGTCAGAGTTTGGAGTGCGGCAGCTCGCTGCCGCACTCCAGGGCGTCTTCGGCGCTTCCGAGCTTTGACTCTCGACTTTTCGACTTTCGACTCTCGACTCGCCCTTACGGAAGGGAGGTGACGTAGATTGCCGACCCACTTTCGAACGCGTCGGGAGCGATGAAGGCTTCAGCTTGCTGGGAGTCACCACCCAAAGAAAGAATCGGCTTTCCCGGCGCCGATTGGACAATGGGTGAGAACTCGTCGGTTGAGGTCAGGCGCGTGACTTGACCGGCGCAAAAGCAATAGAGCCCCAGATCAGTGGGTGAACCAAGGGGTGTTGCGGCAAAGATGATGTTTCCCTGAGCGGAGGTGGTTTGACCCTCGATCTGGCCCAGGGGTTTGACTTCCGGGGCGCCAGCGACATGCTTGGCCATCACCGGCTGGGAAGGGTCGCCCGCCAAGAGCGCCGTTTGCACGTTCTCGCCCTCCATAACGACCAGGACCATTTGGACCGGCGCCTGGCCGGCACTCGGACCAAGAATCTGAACGGTGTCTGCCGGATTGGGTGGAGGCTTGAGCTCCTGAAAGCTGCGAATGGCCACGGCGCGGAAGAACTGCTCGAGGGCGACATCGGGGAGAGTGCCGCGCCGAGCCAGGGCCGCCTCATCGTGGCTGAAGAAAATCGGCTCGAACAAGTCTTTAGGTGTTAGGGAGACACCTGCCGGAAACTCCAAGCTTCGAAGCTCGCGCGGCGTCCATAGGAACAAGCCCGTACCAGGATTTTTGCCGCCCCAGCGCGCGCCAAACAAGATGTTTCCTTGCGAGTTGATTAAAGGCGCTGAGAATTCGAGGAAGGCGGCGTCCGGAATTCCCGGAAGGCTGTCGGCGCTTGTCACCAGCGCCCTGGCGCCTGTTCCGTCCACGCGGATGATGGCGCTGCTGGGATTTCCCTCCGTGTCCTTCAAGCCGGCCGCAAAGCAAATCGCCCCCGCGTCATTGAGGCTGGGCGCGCTGAACGAATCGTAGGAGGTCTTGAGGATCGGCGCCCGCAGACCCTGGAAGGCCACCACGGAAAAACTCACGCCGCTGGACCTGACGACAGCCCGCAGCTCATTCCGTGCACCCCGCAGGGATGAAAGGAAGACGATCTCCCGGTTGTCATTCATGGCCAGGTTGGAAAATGGCCCGAAGGAAAATCCCGCGTGCCCCGGCACACCCGACCCGGCAGCGAGGAGCAGGCGCGTGTTCGATTGGGCAGACAACCACGGAGATACGGTGAGCAGAAGACTCAGGACGGCAACAGAGAAGACCAGACTCCGTTCCACTCGGCTCATGAGGTCGCACCCGCGCGGCAAGCTGCCTGGTCCTTCCCCCCAGCGCCACAGTCCCGCAAAACGCCGATTTGCCTGCCGCGGCCGCTGGGGTTCGAAGCCCATTTAGAAAGCACCAAGTCCCCGGATGAAGGACTCATCGCTCAAATACCAGGAAGTATTGGTAAGGCAGGAAATCGAACTCCCTGGCAAGGTGAAAACCTGCGGCTCCAAATTCCTCGAGCACGTCCTGTCTGGCAATTTTCATCTCGAAGGTAGGCCCAACCGGCAGCCGACGTTTTTGAAAGTCGATGTTCACGATCCTGCCTCCGGGGCGCAGTGCATTCGCAAGCAAGGGGTAATACTTGGCCCGGTCAGTGATATGGTGGAGGGTCGCACAAATAAAGATCAGGTCCACGGACGCGGGCGCCAACTCCGGATCGTGAGCGTGAGCGAGAATAGTTTGGATATTGTGAAGGTTCTCTTGCCTGGCGCGCTGCTCAATGTACGCCAGCATTTCCTGGTCGATGTCGACGGCGTAGACTTTCCCGGCTGGTCCTACCTTGCGGGCAAACGGCACGGTGAAATATCCGGAACCTGCGCCGATATCCGCGATGTTTTCTCCGGATTTGAGATTCAGCACTCGAACGACTTCCTCAGGCTTCTGCCATGCCGCGCGGCTGGGCTCCTCGAGATGCTGGATATATAAGTTCGTGGTTGCCGGCGGATTGTGTTTCTGGCACCCGAGTGGCGCTGTCCAAACAAGCCACCCCGCCAGCATCGACATCAGCAGAACCAAGGACCTTGTCTTCCCCATAAACTCTCCCGGCATGAATACCATCACAGCACAAGGGCCGGCTCGCCCATGTCCAGACAGGTCGGCCCGGAGACGCGCTTTCCCTGCGCCAGGACGGAATAAACTACCACCTCTGGAGAATGGAATGGGAACCCCTCGCGCGCGGCGATCTTAGGATTCAGTCGGATTGATGGATCGCCTTTTCCCTCTGGGCCTCTTTGCTGCATCCGAAGGAGCATCCTGTGCAAGCGGGTCTGCTTCATTCACCTTGGCCATTGCCGCCGCGTCGTCAGGCGCAATAACGAAGAATTGCGAGAGCTTAACGTCGTCCAGGATTTTCTGTACGTGCACATTAAGATTCGCCAAAACCATTCGCGTGCCGGCATTTTGAGCTGTCACACGAGCCCCCGCAAGAAAACCCAAACCCGTGGAATCAATGTAAGGGACATCGGAAAAATCGATGATGAGTTTTCTCGTCCCCGCGTCGATAAAGTCCTTAATCTTTTGTCTCAGGAAGGGCCCATCACTGCCCGCCAGGAATTTTCCGTTCAAGCTCACAATGACAATATCGTCCGCGAAACGCGCCGTAATTCTCACGATTACACCTCGCTGAGAAGCCGCTCAAAAGTCCGCACGCTCCTATGGGTCCCGCCGATTCTCTTTTTCCGGTAAGGCTCTTCGAGAATTCGCGTTCCAGAATAAACAGGCGAAACTAGAAAGGCTATGCTACGGGAGGGGGAGAAGGGTTGTCAAGCAAAGCTTGGGAGATAAGCTGTCAACACTCTTGCGGTAGCTATGGCTTCTTCGCCACTAGTCGGACCACGTCCGTGTCACGGCGATCGTAGAAGTCCGACTTCGCTCTGACGATCTCGTAAGAAACGATCTGGAGAGGGTCAAACATCTTCAGCATGCCATTGCGGCCAACATAATCTGCCCCGCATTCCATGACGACAATGCCACCGCGCTTTAATGAATCGACAACTTTCTGTACAGGCACCATCGGCATGCTCCAACTGAACAGGACGAGGTCAAACCGTTCTTTGCCGAAATCGTATTCACTGTCGAGAACGGCTGCTGTGTGCAGGGTCAGCCCAAGCTCTTTCGCTCGCTTTTGAGCGAGCGCGACTCCGGCATCAGCACGATCGAACCCCCACACCTGCCAGCCAAGCTTCGCTAGATAGATGGCGTTTCGGCCCTCCCCCATTGCATAGTCGAGCGCGACCCCCGGAGGCCGTCCTTTCACCACCTGCATTAGGAAGCTGTTTGGAGCCTTGTTGAAGTTCGACTTGCTATTGGCGTAGAAGCGGTTCCAGTAGTCGGTTTCCAGCAGGTCCCGCTCTGTTCGAATCAGCCTCGTCCGGCGCGCGAGCTCGCTGTCCGCGACCCCTTCGCTCTTCAGCTTCGCGGCGTACCGCTCCAAGATCTCTTCATTCGTCACCGACGCATTCTCGGCGTGCAGTTTCGGGGCAAAGCCGTTTCGAAAGTCGCGGTAGAAGTCGTACTCGGGTTTCTGACCGAAAGCAAATACTGAACAAAAGAGCGCCGCGACCACGAGACAGTTGGAATGCACACGACGAACGTGAGGCATGATTTCCTCCGAAGCAGAAATCCAGTCCTATGTGGATTGACATGGGCCCCCGCTTACGCGGGGGGTGACAACACCGGGGATTTTCATCTCCTTGGGTAGGCCGCAGTCCCATGGGCACTGGGAATGGTCCGTCAGCTCACGGATTCACAAGGGCCTTTCAGCATCCTGCTAACCTCTAGCAGAACCCGCTTTCAAGCTTCGCACAAACTTACCCAGATCGCGGAGGTTCATGACCAGATGTTTGAACCGCCGCAGGGGCAGTGCGTTGGCGCCGTCCGAGAGGGCCAGCTCGGGGCGGTTATGGACTTCCATGAAAAGGCCATCTACTCCCGCCGCCACTCCCGCTCGTGCCAGGGTGCTGATGAATTGCGGTTGCCCACCGCTCTCGTGGCCTTCGCCACCCGGCAATTGCAAGGCATGGGTTACGTCCAGGATGACCGGGAATCCGAAACCCTTCATGACGGCAACCCCCCGAATGTCCACAACCAGGTTGTTATAACCGAACGTGCTCCCTCGCTCGGTCACCAGGATCCGGTGGTTCTTCGTCCTCTCGACCTTTTCAATGGCATGGCGAACATCCCAAGGCGAGAGGAATTGCCCCTTTTTGATATTCACTACGGCGCCAGACCGCCCCGCTTCGAGAAGCAGATCAGTCTGACGACAAAGGAACGCCGGAATTTGGATGACATCGCAGACCTCTGCCGCCCGGTTAACCTGCGTTGCTTCGTGTACGTCAGTCAGAACGGGTATGCTGAACTCCCTCCTGACGCGCGCCAGGATCTGAAGCCCACGCTCCAACCCCGGGCCGCGATAGGAATCCAGCGAGGTGCGGTTGGCCTTGTCGAAGGAAGCCTTGAAGATGTAGGGAATCCGGAGGTCCTGCGTAATGGTGGCCAGCCGCTCGGCCATCATCAACGCATGTCGCTCGTTCTCGATGACGCAGGGCCCGGCAATCACAAAGAGTGGGTGGCCAGTTCCAAGCCTCAGCCTCCCAACAGAAACCACGTGACCCATTGTTCCCTCACTCCTGAGCTAAGACTTCGCCATGCGCAACCGCTTCGGAGGCGGTCACCTTAGCCACTTCCTCCACAAAGGAGCTTGCGAATGTGGCCAACCTCGTTCGGCGATATTGATAGGCCGCGCCGATGAATGCTTTGAATAGCGGGTGAGGCTCGAGGGGACGCGACTTGAATTCGGGATGAAACTGGCAACCCAGGAACCACGGGTGGTCGCGGATTTCAACGATTTCCACGTAGGTGCCGTCCGGGGTCACACCCGCCAGGTCCAACCCCTGGGCTACAAGGATTCCCTCATAATCGCGGTTGAATTCGTAGCGATGGCGGTGGCGCTCGGAAATCTCGAGCTGACCGTAGGCCTGATGAGCAAAAGAACCGGGCTTAAGCCGGGCGGCCCAGGCTCCCAAGCGCATGGTTCCCCCCAGCTCATCAATTCCCCGCAATTCACGAAGTTTGTAGATGACGCGATGCGGCGTGGAAGGGTCAAACTCCGAACTATCCGCGCCGGGCAAGCCGCAGACATTCCGCGCGTATTCTATTACCGCGCACTGCATGCCGAGGCATATGCCGAAATACGGCACCTTGCGTTGGCGAGCGAATTGGATGCCCTTCAACATGCCCAGAATTCCGCGCTTGCCAAAACCTCCCGGGACCAGGATGCCATCCAGCTCTTGCAGTTGGTCTTCCCAGTTCTCACCCTCCAGTCCCTCCGCGTCAACCCACACCTTGTTGAGCTTCAAGCCGTGGGCAATGCTGCCGTGGACCAGGGCTTCGTTCAAGCTCTTGTAAGAGTCCTCATAGCCCACGTACTTTCCCACGATACCGATGGTTACCTCATCCTGCGGATGGCGGATGCGGTCCACAAGGTCAATCCACGGCTGGAGGTTGCGCTCGCCGGTCTTCAGGTTCAAGCAGCGCAGAATTTGGGAATCCAACCCCTCGCCCCCAAGAATCAACGGCACTTCGTAGATGTCGTCCACGTCCTTCGCGGTGATGACGGCATCTTCCGGGACGCTACAGAAGAGGGCGATCTTGGCTTTAATCTCGGCAGAAAGAAAGCGGTCCGTCCGGCAAAGGAGGATGTCCGGCTGAATGCC
>JBEKIZ010000028.1:0-57902 GCA_050011515.1 Terriglobia bacterium
CGGAGGCCGCCCTGGCGCCAAACACCAAGCCTTCCAGAAGGGAATTGCTGGCCAGACGGTTGGCGCCGTGGACGCCTGTGGTCGCGACCTCACCGGCTGCGTACAAGCCCTTCAAGGAAGTGGCGCCGTGCAAGTCCGTTGCGACACCTCCCATAGCGTAGTGAGCGGCTGGGCGAATGGGGACGAGGTCGGCGGTGATGTCGATGTTGTAGTGCAGGCAAGTCGAGTAGATTCTTGGAAAGCGTTGCATAACATGCTTGGGTTCAAGTTCCGTGAGGTCCAAGTAAACGCATTCGCTCTTGGTCCTTTGCATCTCCATGATAATGGCGCGCGAAACGATGTCGCGTGGCGCCAATTCCGCCGCCTCGTGATAGCGGGGCATGAACCGTTCCAGGAGAATGTTGCGAAGATAAGCGCCTTCGCCGCGCAAGGCCTCGGAGAGAAGGAAACGTGGGGCTTCCTTGACGTACAAGGCCGTGGGATGGAACTGCACAAACTCCATGTCGCTGCTCAGCGCGCCCGCGCGGTGCGCCATGGCCACGCCGTCACCCGTGGCGATCGGAGGATTTGTAGTTTCCCTGTAAACCTGCCCGAGCCCGCCCGTCGCCAGCAGCACCGCTTTGGCGTACAGTGTCTTGAGCGAGGATGTCTTTTCATCGAGAAAGGTCACTCCGCCAACCCGATTCACGTCCACCAATAGGTCGACCGCAAAGGCGCGAGGCAGGAACTGGATGGCACGGCGGGACTTTGCCTTCGCCATCAAGGCCCGCAGGATTTCGCTGCCGGTGGAATCGCCATGCGCGTGCAGGACGCGCGAACGGCTGTGCGCCCCCTCGCGCGTGAAGGCCAGCTTGTTTCCGTCGCGGTCGAAGCGCATCCCCCAGGCGATTAACTGCTCAATCTGCTGTGGCCCTTCGCTCACCAGGATTTGCACGGCTTTTTCCCGGCACAACCCGTCGCCGGCACGTAAGGTATCATGGAGGTGCAGTCTTACTTCATCGTCCTCACCCAGGGCCGCGGCGATTCCTCCCTGGGCGTATTCCGTACTGGATTCGTACAGTTCGTCTTTGGTCAGAACCAAAACCTGACCGGCTCGGGCGAGTTCAAGGGCGGCCCGCGTGCCGGCAATTCCTCCGCCGAGGATAAGGAAATCAACCTGCAGCTCTCTCTTTCCTGACATGGCACTTCAATGATAGCCTTGGCATCACGCGCCTGCAACAGGTTCAACGAGAAGAAGGCAGGTGGTAGGTGGTACGTAGTAGGTGGGGGTAGGTTCCAAACCCCAAGACTTGCAAGTAGAATGGGAAGCTGATAGCTGACCGCTGAAAGCTGACGGCTGACTATGGTGACGGATTACATATGCAACGTTTCTGGGTGAGGTCTAAAGGTTTCAAGTACAGCGTCAACGTGGGTTGCGGGGCTTGGCGGGCCCTCGCCGACTTCCCACAAGATCGCTACTCATCGATTTTCATCCTCACCGAAAGACATTTGTGGGAGCGTTGGGGGGAGAAGCTTCTCCGCGAAGGCGGGGTGAAAAGCGCCCAGCCCTTGTTCGTCCCGCCCGGCGAGAATTCGAAAAGCGTCAAGATGGTGGAGGAGGTTGGGGCTGAGTTGCTGGAAAAAGGGGCAGACCGGCGCTCACTACTTGTGGCGTTTGGTGGGGGCGTGGTTGGCGACCTGGGTGGGTTTGTCGCCTCCACTTACATGCGCGGCATTGACTGCCTGCAGGTGCCCACCACGGTCCTGGCCCAGGTGGACAGCTCCATCGGCGGGAAAACGGCGGTCAACGTGCGTGCCATGAAGAATCTACTCGGGACGTTTTACCCCCCGCGCATGGTGCTCGCGGAGCCTATGGTTCTTGCTTCGCTTGACGAGCGATCGTTCCGGTCCGGCTTCTTTGAAGTTGCAAAACACGCCATCCTTTCGGGGCCGGGCTTATTCAAAGAGTTGGAAGCGAAGGCGTCGAGGTTTCTTCCGAAGCAGGCCAGGGATTTGGAGGAAATCCTGGCGCGTGCGGCTAAAGTCAAAGTGGAGGTCGTGAGCCGCGATGAGCGCGAAGCCGGTCTGCGGCGTGTTCTTAACCTGGGCCACACCTTCGGCCATGCGCTTGAGGAAGCGAGCGGCTACAGGCGTTTTTTGCATGGGGAGGCGGTGGGTTGGGGAATTCTCATAGTCTCACGCCTGGCAGAGTTGTTGGGAGTGCTCGAGCCTGCGGAGGGCGAGCGAATTGCGCGCTTAGTGCGGCAGGTCAGCCCCCTGCCCACCCTACATGGCCTTCGAGTGCACCGAATCTTAGAGCTTTTGCCGCAGGATAAGAAGGCTGTCCGAGGCCGAATTCACTGGGTTATTCCGGAACGGATCGGCAAAGTCCGGATTTCAGATCAAGTCCCTATGAACCTCGTCGAAGCCGCTTTCCGGGACGTGCAGCGGGGCGGCTGGCATGAGTGATGCTGCAAACGCTCCTCTCGGGGAAAGCCCACCGGGTTCTCCGGACGCCATTGACCCCACCCCCCGCGTGGTCCGGAAGATGTTTTCGGCGGTCGCGCCGCGTTATGATTTCCTGAACCATTTCCTTTCTGCGGGTCGGGACATCGCCTGGCGGAAGGCCACTGCGAAGGCTTTGCGCCGCGTCCTGGAGCGTCCGGATTCCAAGGTGGCGGACCTTTGTTGCGGCACGGGTGACCTTGCCTTCGAGCTGGAACTGTATTCGGCCGGCAGAGTGTTCGGGACGGATTTCTGCCACCCCATGCTCCTGCTCGCCAAGACGAAGGCCCGCCGTCACTCAACGCTGTTCCTCGAGGCGGATACTCTAGCTTTGCCATTTCCTGACGAATTTCTGGATGTTGCAACCATGGCTTTCGGTTTTCGGAACCTGGCCAGCTACGGGAGAGGCCTCAGGGAGATACGGCGGGTTCTCAAGCCCCAGGGCATCCTTGCCATTCTCGAGTTTTCAGAGGTTCGTTGGCCCGTTTTTGGACTCTTCTTTCGGTTCTATTTCCGCCATATGCTGCCGAAGATTGGGACCTGGATCTCCGGCGTTCGGGGGCCATACCAGTACCTTCACGATTCGGTGTCAAAGTTCCCCAACCAGCAGGCGTTATCAGAATTACTGTGCGCGGAGGGTTTTCAAAACGTCCGTTACGCTAATTTTACGGGCGGGGTTGCGGCACTCCATCTGGCGGAAAAGGCTTGACCGGCTGCTGAGGCAAGCTCCTGGCATGTTGTTTGCCGCGAGGGAGTCAGGAGTCAGAAGTCGGGAGACCGAAGCTGGGCAGTAGGCGTAGCGCCCCGGCCTGTCGGGGCGGCTCTCCAAAAGCAGAAGGAAGTTGGCAGTGAGGAGGGTGGGATTTGAGCCGCATAAAGGCTGGAGCTGATAGCTGACCGCTGATGGCTGACAACCGGAGAACTCACTTGGAGGTCTCTGTCACTGCTTCTGTTTCACTCCATTCATCCGGCGCGCCGCTCGCCTTGAATTCGTTCTCCAGGTTCTCAAGAGTTTTCCGGGCCTCCTCAGTCGCCGCTCGCGTCCCTGACACCTCATCCTCTTTGGCCTTGATCTTGGCGGCAATTTCAGCCTTTACATTGGGATTCAGCTCGCGTACATCCTGAATCTGGAGGAGGTTTAATTCGTCTTCTGCGAGCTGTTGCCGTTCTTCGGCGTCGGCTAGTCGGGCGCGCGCAGATTTGAACCTGCTTTGCCAGTATTGCTTAGTGCCTTTCTTGTTTTCCGGCTTCTCCGGTTCATTAGCGGCTTGGCCCCTCTCCTGTGCCTCCCTGGTTTGTCCCGCCGAGGCCTCCGCACGAAGCCACCCCGCGTCACCGCCTTCGCGCCGCAGTTGCTCTCGGAGGTCATCGATAGCCTCCTGATCTGCGGCAATCTCTGCCTTTTTCTTGTCGATCTGGTCTTGCAGTTTGTGAATATCCGACAGAGCGGCGGGACCGCTTTCCTGGAGCAGGCCCTTGTTAGGATCGGGATAGTATTGCATCTGATTTTGGCCCAGTTTTTGCTCGAGCACACTGAGTTCTCGCTGGTCGATTTGCAACCGATCTTGTAGTTTGCTCATGCGCTCGCGGTAATACTTTTCCCCGTGCGTTTGCTCCTCCGTTTCAGCCGGGGGCGCTTTCGCGGATTCCTTCCCGGCTTCATTCCCGCTTGTCTCCTTGGCGGTTGTGGACGGCGACAGGGTGGCGAGGTCGTCGTTGGTGAAGACCTTGGACTTTTCTCCGGACTTTGCGCGCTGTGCTTTGAGTTGGCGTGCAAGATCACCAAGCGGCACTGAACTCGTCGAATTCTGTGCCGGGGCTATGCCACTCCCCAGACCCAAAACCAGGGCCATGGTCAAAACTCTTGCGATTGGACACTTCATGGTTCCGTCCCCCCTTGCCGGCGGGCGATTCCCTTGTAATAATTTACCATTTTGGAAACCCGAAATCAATCGCCGTGGTGGTGTCCCCAGGGTCGCGGCAGAGCCGCTTTGGGATGTTACCTTTCGGGGACTTTGACGCGACCCTGGTGGTGCCCCAATTCGAACGTAGGGCCGCCTCCTCTCCCGCCATGGCGGGACGGGGCGGCCTGGGCCGGTCCCGCAAGGCGGGACCCGGCCCTACGTCCCATACTAGGGCACTACCATTGCCGTAAAAGCCCTACCGTGGTGTGCGACACGAGAGTGAGGATTTGGCCCGGCTGTTTCGTTAGGGCAAAATCGGTTATCATAGCGGGTTCGCGAAACTGGCAACGCGTTTGTGCTACGCATCGACCCGCGTTGTCGGGAACGGAGCCGGGGACTGAACAAGAGTAGCGCGACAATCGGTCTACGGCAGGAGGATGCGTCCGATGTCAGAGGCAACCAAAGAAGATTTGATGGCCCGGATTGCCCAGCTTGAGAAGCAACTGGGATCGAAACAAAGTGGGAAGCTGGAGTTCAAGGTCGGCGACAAGGGGGGCGTGAGCGTCTACGGATTGGGGCGCTTTCCGGTGACCCTCTATTACGAACAGTGGATCAGGCTGCTCGATGCCGCAGAGGACCTGCGGGCTTTCCTGGAAGCGAGCAAGAGCCGCCTGAAGCTCCGGCCCCAAGCTTAGGAGTTGAAAGGGACCGCCAGTAGGCGCCAACTTCATCGCGAGGCGCGAAGAAAAGCAGATCCTTCTCCCGTAAGGCGGGATCAGGATGACATGTCCCGCCGCGGCGGAAGCGGAGCGCAGCGTAGCGAAGAATCTGGTTTTGGTTGCGGCTATGCCGCGCTGTGATTCTTATTTCGCCGTTACGCTGGCGGATGCGGGGGCATTTTTCACCCAACAGTCGTACCAGGTGAGCATCTCCCACAGCGTGTGCTCCACCGATTCCAGCCCCACGTAGCCATGGGCCTCGTAGGGCAGCGTCACATGCCGCACCGTCCCACCATTTTGACTGAATGGCGTACGACGAACGCTTTACTCGCGACCACGGGCTTGAAATAGCACGTGGTGAGGGATAAGCTAGGGGCCGGATATGACGGGATCGGCTTTTCACGCTCAGTGAATCCATTCCGGGGCTCCACCAAGCACACCCATCCGTTCCGAGCAATCTCTTCGAGGTTGGCCTTAAGACTGCGAAACGGATTCTTCCGAAAAAAGGGGGGCGCATAATGTGGACGTGGGGGAAAGCGGGATTCTTCGCCCTTAGCTGGGCATTCACAATTGCGCTCGGGTCGCAACTTCCCGCCGCGGCACAGGCGTCGCATTATGACCTTCTCTTGAAAGGCGGCCATGTAATTGACCCCGCCAACGACGTCGATAAAATCGCCGATGTGGCGATTTCAGGGGGGAAGATAGCGGCAGTGGCCGAGAGCATTCCGGCAAGCGAGGCGGAGAAAGTGGTCGATGTATCCGGCCTGTACGTAACTCCCGGCCTTATCGATATTCACTTTCATGTGGGCCACGGGGGAGCTCCCCTTAACTGGTTTGCGCCGGAAGCACGCTCACGCACCGCCCCCTTGGGTATCCCGGCGGACGTGGCGCTTACGGCAGGAGTGACCACGGTTGTGGACGCGGGAACCGCCGGGGCCGATACCTTCCTGCAAGAAAAGGAGGAAGTCATCGACCACGCCAAAGTGCGGGTGCTGGCTTTCCTTAATATCGTCGCTAATGGTATGAACGGCGGCCTCGAGCAAACCATCGAGCAGATGGATCCCCAACTCTGTGCCCAGACTATCAAGAAATTCCAGGATGTCATTGTCGGAGTGAAGACGGCGCACTACTGGACAGAGAAACCCTGGGACGCGGTGCATACACCCTGGGCCGCCGTGGATCAGGCCGAAGAATGTGGCAGGTTAGCCAATGTGCCGGTAATGTTCGATTTCTGGCCCCGCCCGGAGCGGACCTACGCCGACCTCATCTTGAAGAAGATGCGGCCGGGTGATATTCACACGCACGTGTTTGCGCAGCAATTTCCCATCCTGCTTGCCGACGGCAAGCTTAATCCTATCCTAGGAGAGGCGCGGCGGCGCGGAGTGGTCTTTGACGTAGGGCATGGGGCGGGCAGTTTCTGGTTCCGGAACGCCGTGCCCGCAGTAAAGCAAGGATTCATTCCGGATTCCATATCGACGGACCTGCACCTGGGAGATTTCACTGTTCTTAGTATGACCGAAGTGATGTCGAAGTTCCTCGCTATGGGCGTGCCGCTGGAGGACACCATTCGAAGGTCCACGGTCAACCCGGCGAGTGAAATCCGCCGCCCGGATCTAGGAACCTTGTCAGTCGGACACGAAGCGGATGTCGCTGTACTCGAAGTACTCCACGGTCACTTCGGTTTCATCGACGACGGATATGCCAGGATGGATGGAAGGGTAAAGGTAGTTGCCCGCATGACCATTCGGGCCGGGCGAATCCTGTACGATCCCTCGGGTCTGAGCATGGTCGAGTGGGAGAAGGCCCCCAAGCAGTACTTCACCACGCCGGAATCGGGCAGCTCCCCTCCGGCGCGGGCGGACGACTACCCGAGAAATTAGCATGAAAGCTGCCATTCCGAGTGAATGTGAAAGCTGTCATTCCTATGTGAAAGGTGTCATTCCGAGCGCAGCGAGGAATCTCGCTCTGGAACTCCAGGATTAGCGAAATCCCCCCATCGCTCCAGTGAAAAAAGGAATCAGAGCCAGATTCCTCGCTGCGCTCGGAATGACATCAGGAGGAAGGAGGACTTGTCCCGGTGATCAAAACAGTGACGAAGTTGGTAGTTTTGGGAATTACCTTCTGGGCGGCAGCCATGCTTATGGCTGCTGGCCAGCCCCTCAACTCGGCAAAACGCGCCATTAATCCGCCTGGAACTGCAGAAGGACTGCCCTTTAGCAACGGCATCCTGGTGGGCAACACCCTCTACGTCGCCGGGCAGGAGGGATTGGACGAGGGTAAGCTGCGCCCGGGAGGAATTGGGCCCGAAACCCAGGCAGCACTGGAGAACATCAAGAAAATCGTGGAAGCTGCCGGCCTGCAGATGACAGATGTGGTGTCTGTGAACGTCTATCTCGCGGACATCGCTGAATTCGGGGAAATGAACAAGGTCTACAAGACCTTTTTCCCTGAGCCGAGGCCGGCGCGCGCAACGGTGCAGGTGGCGGCGTTGGTCAGCAAGGCTCGTGTTGAGATTACCGCAATCGCGGTAAAGACACGCTAAAGGAGACTGGAGGAGCATCCCATGCCTAGCGCCATTACCCGAAGAAAGTTCTTTCGCAAAACAGGCCAAACGCTGATGGTGAGCGGGGCTGTGGCGTATGGAAGTGCAGCCGGCGAGGCTCGAGCCAAGGGACATCCCTCGGAAAAAGGAGTGGATTACTATAGCAAACTAGGTGTCACTCCGTTCATCAACGCGGCTGGAACCTTCACCATTCTTTCGGCGTCAGTTCTGCCTCCCGAAGTGCAGGCCGCGATGACTCGAGCCGCGCAGCAGCCCGTCAACATCGAAGAGTTGCACCGAGCGGCAGGAGAGTACCTGGCGCGTCGTCTGCACTGTGAAGCTGCTCTGGTGACGGCCGGTGCAGCCTCAGCCCTGACGCTGGGGACCGCCGCTTGTATCACTCTCGGGAACGAGCAGGCCATCGTGAATGTACCGGTCGACATGTCAGGGCTGAAGAACGAAGTCATCGTCCAGAAAACCCATCGCTACGGGTACGACCACGCCCTCCGTAACTGTGGGATCAGGTTCGTCGAGATTGAAACATTGCAAGAATACGAGGCGGCATTCAACGAACGGACCGTGATGACCAACTTCTTCAACGCCGCCGAGGGTGGCCAGATCAGCCGCGAGGACTGGGTGCGGGTGGCCCACAAGCATGGAGTGCCCTGTTTCAACGATGCTGCGGCAGATATTCCGCCCATCGCGAATCTCTGGAATTACGTGCAAATGGGATTTGATCTCGTGACTTTTTCCGGGGGGAAGGGAATTCGGGGGCCGCAATGCACCGGCCTATTGCTGGGAAGGAAGGACCTGATTGAGTTTGCGCTAAAAAACAACTCTCCTTACTCGAACACAATTGGTCGCGGCATGAAGGTCGGAAAGGAAGAGATCATTGGCTTGGTCGCCGCAGTGGATTGGCTCTTGAGCCAGGACGAGGAGGCTATGCAGGCGGGGTTCCGGAAACGTGCCGAAAGAATCGCCGACCATGTGAAGGGTATTCCCACCGTGGAGACCAAGATCTTTCTTCCTCCCGTTGCCAACCACGTCCCGCATTTGCTGATTACTTACGACCAGAATCGCATCCCCATCACCGGGCAGCAAGTAATGGAGAAGCTGCGGCAGGGAAGTCCGCGCATTGAGTTGAATCCCGCGACCGGGGCGGGGCCTGCCATGGGGGGATTGCCCTCCGGGCCCAATACCATCGTTGTGGGCGTGTGGATGCTGCAATCATCTGAGGACCTGATCGTGGCGCGACGCCTTCGCGAAGTGCTCAAGGGAGCAATACGAGCCTGAGGACTTGGGCCCGGCCGCACTTTTTCGACAACGGTCTGAGGAGGGAACAACGTCAAGAATATATCTAGGTGTACTTTGTGGGCTCATCTTCGGTGGCATTGATGTTGCGTTAATGATTCCTATGAGCTATCCGGACAAGCGCGCTGCCATGCTCGGCGCGTTCATCGCTCGTTTCGCCCTCGGATTCGTAATCTGCAACATACGACTGCCTTGGCCCGGCTGGGCTGTCGGATTGTTTCTTGGCATTCTGCTAAGCCTCCCCGACGCCATCATCACCAAGGCAATGGCCCCAATTCTCGCATCGGGTGCGGTCGGCGACTTCAAAGCTCGCCCCTCTCTTAAGTTAACATAACATACCTTATCAGACGTAGCGCTCCTGCTTGGAACTGCCCCACAATTCGATTTCCGCGCCTGTCTGCCGCTCTTCCCCGGGTGTCTCGCCACATCTGTGAACGAGATTCCCCCTCTCACCCCGCCCGAAAGCGCGCGGTCGAGAAAGCCCGTGCGAATAAAGTGGGCTGGCGCCCAGAACATAGATGTCGCAGATCAAAAACCTGAATTCCGAAGTTGGAGCCAACTGTCATCCTGAGTCCGCCGCGTTTTGGCGGGCGATCCCGCTGGAGCGGGACTACAGTTGTCTTTCGCGCTCAGCATGACGGCACTCGCGCTCAGCGTCTGGCGCTGAACCGGAGCCTCGCCAAAGGGGGGCGATGTCTGGCTGCACTCTTCTCTACTTTTCTGACAGTAGCGCCGCCGCCCCGAAGGCACGCCACGCCGACAGGATCCGGCTAGGCAAACTGGGCATCGGCGCTACAAAGCGGGGTCGTCGCTTTGGCGGGGATGACGCGCTCCCACGCTACAAGGGTCTCCCACCATTAAGATCGGGGACCGTGGGCTGCGACGGCCCATGCAATGCGGTGGAGAGGATGGCAAATCCTTTCGCGATCTTTAGGCCAGCCGGAGGCTTCCCTCTTGAAAGGATTTAGTGGGTTCAACAACCTAGCCCAACCAAAATCCTTGCCTCGGGATCTACTGACATCTAACTCACTCTGTTTATTATAGATAGCCAATTGTTCTTAGGAATCACCTGAAGTTTTGACATGCCCTTCTATTCGCGTGGCTCACCGATACGTGAGGCAATGGCGGCTAAGCGAGCACCTGGGGCGCTGGGTGGGCTCTGGTTTGGTCGAGGCGGCACGCCAGTTTCGTCTTCAACCAGGAAACAGACGCTCTCCCTTCGGCCTGGGGCGCAGGTCTCTCTGGCGTGGGCGGCGTGCGGCTCACTCGATTCTACAGCGCAGGAATCGAACAATCCAAACTGGGCCATAGCGGGGTCTTCTCTGCCCTGGTCGCCTCAGCGCGGCGCATGTATACTGAATGGTTCTCAGAACGTTGCCATGGACCGGATACTCTCACATGCCTCTTGATGTTCAGCATTACCGTTCACAGTTTCCAGTCACTGCTTCGTCGATTTACATGAATCACGCGGCGGTGGCGCCGATCTCGCAACGAGTCCGTGACGCCATGGTCGGCCTGCTTGACGATGTCCAGCATTTCGGCGCCGAACACTGGCAACGTTGGGTGGAAACCTACGCGGGGGTGCGGCGATCCCTGGCGCAGTTGATCAATGCGGAACCGGATGAAATTGCCTTCGCCAAGAACACTTCGGAGGGTATCTCGTCTTTCGCGAACGGCCTGGATTGGCAGCCGGGAGATGAAGTTGTTTCCATTGAAGGCGAGTTTCCGGCCAATTTTTATCCCTGGAAGGCGTTGCAGAAGCGAGGAGTGGTTTTGCGGCTGGTGCCGGCAGAAGAAGGCCGGGTGAGTCAGGAGTCGATCCTAAGGGCACTGACGCCGCGCACGCGCGTGGTGACGGTAAGCTTCGTGCAATACCTTAGCGGGTTCCGTCTGGACCTCGAAAAGTTGGGTAAGGCTTGCGCTGCACATGGCTGTCTGCTCTTTGTGGATGCCATCCAGGGACTGGGGGCGTTTCCGGTGGACGTAAGGAGAGCCAACATTGCGGGCCTTGCCGCAGACAGCCACAAGTGGATGCTGGGACCGGAGGGTTCGGCGTTGCTCTACGTGAATCGCCAGGTGATGGAAAAGATCACCCCCCCGGAAATCGGGTGGATGACAGTTCGCCATTGGAGCGATTTCTCCCGGCGAGACCTTTCCTGGCGGGAGGACGCCCGCCGATATGAATGCGGCACGCTCAATACAGTGGGGGTCTACGGACTGGGCGCCGCGGTGAATCTCCTTCTCGAGGTTGGAATTGCGAGTATTGCCGAGCGCGTCCTGGATTTGACTGATCGGTTGCGCGGCGGACTGCTTGCACAAGGCCACTCTGTGTTCGGTCCTCGCGCCCGCGAAGAAGCCTCGGGGATTGTCTCTTTTGTGCCGCGTCAAGCTGGGGCGGAGCGTCTCCTGGAATGCTTTCTCGCCCACCGTGTGCAGGTAGCTGCGCGATGCGGGATGGTTCGAATCGCCCCTCATTTTTATAACACCGAGGAGGAGATTGACCGGGTGTTGGAACTGGCTTCCTGAATGAGGACCCCATCATTCTGCGCGCAGAGGTTGCTGTGGCCCGAACTGTGGCCCGGGCTATTGACTCCGGGGCTTGGAGAGGTTAGATTAATGCCCACAGCACCGAATCTTAAATCGCAAGGTGCCTGTCATCCTGAGGAGTCCCGATCTGATCGGGACGACGAAGGATCTCGGCGGTTCGCATGCCGAATTGGCCGCTTAGCCCTGGGAAGGAACTGCGGAGATGCTTCTCCCGCAGGGCGGGATCAGCATGACAGGGAATTCGGAATGTCTTCAACCGAGGAGTGCTAACCTGTGGCTGTGGCGAGCATCCAGTTGGGGCAACTCTGGCGTCTGAATGAGACCGGCGACTGCTGGCTGGTCACCAAGCTATACTCAGAGGTCTTCGCCTCTTACGCCGTGCTAAGAAAGGTGGATGGATTAGACCAGGACGTTCGCCGCGTAAAGGTCGAGAAATCGGCCGAGGGAGTTGCGCTTCCCGGTTTCGTTTTAACTCCGGAGTCGGAATCTCTCTAGCGAATTCACGGTTTGCTCTGGCTCGGAGATTCCTGCCGCTTACCGGCTATCGTTGAATTTTGCATTCCTGCCGCGCGTGGGCACGATCAATTCATGGTTACAACCTTCTTTGAGTTTCTGGCTGGTTTCATCATCTCTGTAATCTCGCACTCGGGCTACCCGGGCATAGTGCTGCTGATGGGGATTGAATCGGCGTGCATCCCCTTGCCTTCGGAAGTCATCATGCCGTTTTCGGGATACCTCGTCTCCGTGGGTCGATTCAAACTGCTGTGGGTGGCGATTGCCGGTGCTTTTGGCTGCAACGTCGGCTCGCTGGTAGCCTATTACGTGGGTTCGCTGGGAGGCCGGCCACTGGTCGAGAAATATGGCCGCTACGTTCTGGTGACACACCATGACTTGGAATTGGCGGACCGCTTCTTTCGGCGCTACGGTGATTGGGCAGTTTTCCTGGCACGTCTGCTGCCCGTGGTCCGGACCTTCATTGCCTTTCCAGCGGGAGTGGCCCGCATGGATCTTCTGCGCTTTAATCTTTTTACCTTCCTGGGTTCACTTCCCTGGTGTCTGGCGCTTGCCTATGCCGGTGTGAAGCTCGGCGAGCGTTGGGAAACCCTGCGGCATTACTTCCGCCGCTTCGACACCGTCCTGGCAGTTCTCATTGTTCTCGCCGCCGTCTGGTTCATCCGCGACCGGTGGAGAAACCGCGTTCGCACATCTTAGATTGCGGATTAACACAACATTACTGGCCCCAACTCTTCGCTGTCAACTCGACGGAAGTGGGTCAATTTGATGCTGTAGCGGCGATCCCGCAAGGCGGGATCGCCAAATGGCGGCGTAAAGCCGCCTCTACATCAAATTGACCCACTACCGTTGACGGTATGTGATCGCTCTAAATTGAGCCTACGGGCATGTGGACGAGATCGTCCACGGCCGCAATCTCTCGGGTAACGAACGGCTCGCCGTAGCGCACGCCGATCATGTCCCCGAAATGGCGAGCCTGGGAGGCCAGCCGCTCGCGGCAGTCCACGCGGGAGGGAAACAAGTTCCGCCAATCCTGGCGAGGCGAGAATTGCGAGGCGTAGCAAAGGACGGCCTTGAGTTTTTTTTCGAACTGGTCGGTGATGTCAACCACGAAGGTGGGGGGCAATGCGGGCACATAAAGTGAGGCGTAAATGATCTTGTGCGGGCGGTGCGGAGGGCCCTCGAGCGGCAACTTGGCAAGACCGGCAAGGAAGCAGGCTTCATAGCCGATTTGCCCGGCAATGTAATGATCGGGATGGCGCCCTTCCCAGTAGGGTAAGATCACTGTGCGCGGCTGGAGGGCGCGAATGCGCTGCGCAATCTTCAGCTTATAATCGCGCCGGTCCTCGACTCCGGCATCGGGCAGGCCCAGGTTTTCCCGGTGAACAATGCCCATCACCAGGGAAGCGCGATCGGATTCTCTCTTGCGCAGCGCAACGCTCCCCCGCGTACCCGATTCGCCGACCGTCAGGTCAACGATCCCCACCTTGTAGCCGGCTTCGACCATCTTGATGAGGGCGCCTCCACAGGTTAGCTCGACATCGTCCGGATGCGCGGCGATGGCGAGAATGTCGAGTCTCATGGGTTTGGGATTTCGAGCGGTTGATGGAGGAGTTTTCATTTGTGATTCATCCCCTGTCGCTCTCCAGTTTCTTCAGGAACTGCTTTTCATCTAAGCGGTACTTGAACGCCTTTTTGCCGTTAATGAAGACTACGGGAATCTCTTCTTTGAATCTCTCGTGAGCTTCGGGATCTTCGAGGATATCTACCTCGCGCAAGTTGAAAGCGTAGCTTGCCTTCAGCCTTTTAAGATTCTCTTTAACCTCGTCGCACAGGCAGCAGCCGGGCTTGGAATAAACCACCACGTCATTCATGGCCTAAATTGCGATTCTAGGGGATGGGCGGGGGAGCGTCAAGGAATTGCGCTGCCAGATGGGAATCTTAAGTAGGAGTGCGCTGGGGTCAGGCGCTAGTCAGTGCTACCCTGCATGGGTTAAGCTAAGTACAAATTCTTTGTCAGGGGGGGCCATCATGCCGGTTCGAACGATTATCGAGCCGTTCAAGATCAAGACGGTTGAGCCCATACGGTGGACGATCAAAGACAAATCCGCAGATTGCGCCGATGACGCAGATGAGTCAAGACTGGTGTTAATCTGTGTCATCGGCGGAATCTGCGGAGTATAACGGAAACAAACAGGCTTGACATTCCGCTGGGGCGTGATATCAATGCAGGCGTGATGAACAATCGTCCACTTCAAGACCAAGTCGCCGTAGTGACCGGCGCGGGAAGGCGCATGGGTCGTGCCATCGCGTTGACCCTAGCGCGCGCCGGGGCCAATGTTGTGGTGCATTACAACGAATCGAAGGAAGGCGCACAAGCCAGCGTGCGCGAGATTGAGAGTTTGGGGGTCCAGGCCATCGCCGCCCGCGCGGACGTTTCCCGGCCCAAACAGGTGGCGGCGATGTTCCGAGCGGTCGAGAAACGTTTCGGGCGCCTCGATTTATTGGTCAACAACGCGGGCATCTTCTTTCCCGTCAAGTGGGACAAGCTCTCCGAAGACGATTGGGACAAGATCCTGGGCATCAACCTGAAGGGGGCGTTTTTCTGCGCTCAGGCAGCAGCCCGGATCATGCAGCGCCAGGGCCACGGCCGGATCGTTATCATATCTTCTCTCGGCGGGCTTCAGGCATGGCCGGATTACATCCACTACTGCGCCTCAAAGGCGGGCGTCATTTCGCTCACGCGCTCCCTGGCAAAGGCACTGGCACCGCACATTCAGGTGAACAGCGTGGCTCCGGGGACGATTCTCTTCCCGGGCGAAAGGCGCGATGCAAGGATGGAGAAGATAATCCGTGGTACTCCGCTCAGGAAGGCCGGCCGCCCCGAAGACATTGCGGAGATGGTGCTTTTTCTCGCCACCCGGAGCGATTTCATCACCGGGCAGGTGTTGGTTGTGGACGGGGGAAAGTCGATCCCCTGAAGAGGTCCGTCTTGTTCTTTTCCTGAATCCTGACTCCTGAATCCTGACTCCTGTCCTTCGTGTTCCCCACCCTCCCCCAAAGCACACCTTGATTTGGTCCGTGCAATCTGTAATGCTTCCACGACGAAGCGATTTCATTTCCAGTTGAGGAGTCCCTGTGGCTTACAAAGACTTGCACGAGTTCGTGAGGCGCTTGGAGCGCGAGGGAGAGCTGAAGCGCATTTCCGTGGAAGCGGATGTGGATTTGGAGATCACCGAAATTACGGACCGAGTATCCAAGGCTGGAGGACCCGCACTCTTATTCGAGAAGCCGCGCTCGGCAGAGAACAGCAGCGCATACTCCATGCCACTTCTCATCAACATGCTTGGGTCCAAGAGGAGAATGGAGCTGGCGCTGGAGGTCAGCTCGCTTGAGGACGTGGCCCGGCGTATCGAAGACCTGTTGGACATGAAACCGCCCGAGGGTTTCCTCGACAAGGTGCGCATGCTCCCCAAGCTATCCGAGCTTGGATCGTTCTTCCCGAAGAGCGTGAAGTCCGGCCCCGCGCAGGAGATCGTCGAGACGGACACAATGTCGCTGGCTGGTCTGCCGATCATGAAGTGCTGGCCGCAGGATGGCGGGCATTTCATCACCTTCCCGCTGGTGATCACGAAAAGTCCCAAGAACGGCCGCCGCAACGTGGGCTGCTACCGCATGCAGGTTTACGATTCCCGGACCACCGGCATGCACTGGCAGATCCACAAGGGCGGGGCTGAACATTTCCGCTGGCTGGAGCGCCAGGGCAAAGGGCGTCGCATGGAAGTTGCGGTGGCGATCGGGGCCGACCCGGTCGCGATGATTTCCGGCATTCTGCCACTGCCCGAAGACTTGGATGAATTCCTCTTCGCGGGTTTCCTGCGCAAGGAACCGGTCGAACTGGTCAAATGCCAAACCGTTGACTTGGAGGTGCCTGCCAACTCGGAAATCGTGCTGGAAGGCTTTGTGGATCTCGACGACATTCGTGTCGAGGGGCCGTTCGGCGACCACACCGGGTACTATTCGTTGGAAGACAGGTTCCCGGCCTTTCATCTTACCTGCCTGACGCGACGCCGCGACCCCATCTACGTCTCTACCATCGTTGGCCCTCCACCCATGGAAGACTATTGGATGGGCTATGCCGTGGAACGCATCTTTCTTCCCCTGTTTCGCAAGCAGATGCCTGAAGTTGTCGATATGCACATGCCCGCAGAAGGGGTGTTTCATAATCTCTTGCTTATCGCGATTCGCAAAAGCTATCCAGGACATGCGCGGAAAGTGATGAACGCCATTTGGGGTCTGCCGGGAGCGATGTTCAGCAAGTGCATCGTGGTGGTAGACCACGATGTGGACGTTCACAACCTGCGCGAGGTGGCCTGGAAAGCTTTCAACCATATCGACCCGGAGCGCGATATTCAGTTCACTCTCGGCCCGGTGGACCAGCTCGAGCACGCCTCCCGCCTCCCTAGTTTCGGCTCCAAGATGGGTGTGGATGCGACCGCAAAATGGCCGTCCGAGGGCTTCACCCGCCCCTGGCCCGACGAGATCAAGATGGACCCGGCGGTGAAGAAAAAGGTGGACGGCATGTGGAGCATTTTGGATTTTGGATTTTAGATTTTGGATTGTAGAACTGTGTCATTCCGAGCCCTTCGCTGTCATCCTGAGCGCAGCGAAGGATCTCGCTCTGGCCGCTCAGGGTAAACTCCGCGAGGAATCTCGCCCTGCTTTCGGGCCAAGGGACGAAGTTCGGAGTGCGAGCGTTGAAGAATTACTACGTCGACATCATGGCGAGCACCTCCCGCACCTTGTACACGGGGGTAACCAACAACTTGGGACGTAGGGTGCTCCAACACCGCCGTAAGCTGCTGGGGGAGTTCACTGCGCGCTACAACATTAACCGCCTGGTGTACTATGAGGTGTCTGGGGAAATCTTAGCCGCCATCGCGCGTGAAAAGCAGATCAAAAGCGGAGCCGAAAGAAGAAGATTGCCCTAATTGAATCCGTGAATCGTGATTGGAAAGACCTAAGCGACGCTTGGTGCAAAACTCAAGGTGGCGTGGCTGGGGCGTAGGTGGAAGAAATCCGAGCGAGATTCCTCGCTGCGCTCGGAATGACAGAATCCCCAGAGACTTATCCTATGAAAAAACCTGGCATCACAGTCGACATTCCCGGATTCGGCAAGGTGCAAATCGACGCCATCCTGAGCGATTACACAGGGACCTTGGCCTTCAGCGGAAAGCTTGTGACCGGTGTCAAAGATCGGCTGCTGCGGCTGGCGGAGCTCGTGGATATTCACGTTGTCACTGCGGATTCCTTCGGGACAGCGCAAGAAGAGCTGAAAGGCCTGCCGATTGTTTGGAGAAGGCTGGAGGGAGAGAACGAGGACGTCCAGAAGCGGTGCTATGCCGTGGGGCTGAATCCCCGATACGTCGCATCCTTCGGCAACGGGAATAACGACAGGCTGCACTTGAAAGTCGTGAAAGAAGCCGGAGGGGTGGCAATTGCGGTTG
The DNA here is from genome assembly GCA_050011515.1 of Terriglobia bacterium. Classification (GTDB taxonomy): domain Bacteria; phylum Acidobacteriota; class Terriglobia; order UBA7540; family UBA7540; genus CAVROP01. The sequence goes on from JBEKIZ010000028.1 coordinate 17,528, forward strand.
AGAACGGAGAGGGTTGCGCGCTGGACGCGATTCTGGCTGCAAACATTTTTGTGGTCGGTGCGGTGAACGCCTTCGACCTGTTGCTTGAGCCGACCAGGCTTCGAGCAACCTTGCGCTTCTAGCCCGCGTTTCTCACCACGGGTCTGAAAGGGCGGGGCTTCAGCCCCGCCGGAATCGCGGCTCCCGCCCTCTGTTGGTCCCGTGCCCCGCGCAGTCCCGCGCTTGCGGGACTGCGCGGGGCACGGGACGCACAAATAATCAGGAAGGCCTTGTAACGGCGGGGCTGAAGCCCCGCCCTTCCGGCAACCCATTAACAGCGTCGAAACGTGGTGAGAAATCCGGGCTACGGATGCCGGACTAAGTCTCCGTGATGCGTCTTCGCATCGGGTCTGACACCCAGGGCAGAAGGCCGATGGCCTAACTAAATTGGTTTATTGACTCATTGAGTCATTGATTCATTGCAGAAGGCAGCACGCAGATGGAAGTAAGCAAAACGCAGTGACCAATTCACTTATCATAATTCACTATTCATAATTGCCTTAACCCCCGCTTCTCATTGAGCGGCGGCTTGGGCTTCCTGGAGGGTCGGGTATATTGTTAGGACCTCGTCCACCCTGGTCACTTTCATCAGCGTCGTGATCCGGTCTTGCACTGCCACCAACACCAGGCGGCGTCCGGAATTGAGAAGGGAAACGTGCGCGTTGACAATGGCCCCCACTCCTGCCGAATCCACGTAGGGAACCTGGCTGAAATCGAGAATCACCGTTCTGGCCGCCTTTTCAGCCCGCAGAGTATCCCGCAGGCCAAACAGAGTGGAGATAGTTAGTGGACCATTAAGTTGGAGGATTCGTTCCCCCTCGTGCGCGCCCTGTGTATCTGTGATCGTAAGCTTCTCGTCCCACATGATTGTGTAATATAGAGGGCGACGCGAATTCTGTCAATAATTAATTGCCTGTTATGAAATGTTACAGCAGTGTTACAAGGAGGGAGGTCGAAAGTTGACCGGCCGCGGCGCGACAGTCAAAGACGGCGAATATTCCTTTGAGAGTTTTGGTAACGGTCAAGAGGCGCTTCGCGAACCGCCACTACTATATCCTTCGTCAAGGCGCGGCAGACTCCGGAGGATGACAGCAGGATGGCTTTTTACAGCAACGTGTTTGAGCATTCATTGGCAAGGGCTTGACAGGGTGCGGAAAAACCCTTCCAAGCTGTCATTCCGAGCGGAGCGAGGAATCTCGCCCTGAGTGTTTTCAAGACAATGCGAGATTCCTCGTCGCCTGCGGCTCCTCGGAATGACACGCCAAACGAGTTTTTCCGCAGCCTGCTTCAACCTGTCCGGGTGTCATCGACGGCTAAGCCGTATCCTGCTCGAGAAAGGGCAGGCTCTTCGCGTTGACATATCCCTTGGCAAATCCTAAGATACAGGGCAAAGGAGACAGCCCTCATGCAACTGACAATCGAGCACAGGGAAGTACAGGGTGTCCGCGTGTTGAATCTTAGCGGCAGAATCGTCGCCGGCCCTGAGTGCGATAGCGTGCGCAGTTTCATAAAGGAGTTCCTGGCCAATCATTGGAGCAACATTCTACTGGACCTCGCGAATGTGACGCGCATTGACAGCACTGGGATCGGCATGTTGGTGGAGTCGGTAATAGTAACTACCAAGGAGGGAGGACAACTGAAACTTGTGAATGTTCCGCGGCTGATTCATAACATCCTTTCCACCCATCGCTTACTGCAGGCGTTCGACATTTATCCAACCGAAAAAGAAGCGTTGGCCAGCTTCACCAAACCGGTGCGCCCAAGCGGTGATTGACAGTTGCTAGAAAGGCCAAGAGCCTTTTCCCTCGCCAAGGAGGAACTCGGTCATGAACAGCATAATTGCACTTGAAATATCGGGGGTGGTGGTTTGCTGGGTGGTTCTTGCCCATGCGATTTGGAAGTGGGGGCCGGGCTTAAGGAGGAGGTCTGTTCGATGCCCGGAGAAGAGGGTTGGCGCCAAAGTCTTGGCTGACCAACGCGAGGCCGAATTCGGCTGCCTCCAGGTGGTGGGAGTGAGAGATTGCTCGCTGTTTCGAAATGCTCCGGTTGCATGCGGCAAAGGCTGCCTGGCGCGGTTGTGAGGCAGTCCAACTCGCGCCCGAACCCGAAACGCCCACTCGGAACCCCGTGCTTTTCTGTTCGCGTGACGGACGGCTGTACAGGCTGCGGAAAAACCCCTCCAAGCTGTCATTCCGAGCGGAGCGAGGAATCTCGCTCTGAGTATTTTCAATGCAGTGCGAGATTCCTCGTCGTCCCGATCAGATCGGGACTCCTCGGAATGACAGGCCAAACGGGTTTTTCCGCAGCCTGTGTGGCCCTCCTACAAGGCAGTCATTCCTTTTTCAACTTCATAGCTGGTTCGCCGAACGAGACGCAGAGTCCAATCAGTGCAGGCACCCAGATGTACCACGGAATCGAGTCGTGATAGTGAAACTGTAGGACGACACACACAGCAAACAGCAGCGCTCCAAACATGCTTCCTCCTATAAATGACGAGATTTTTCGCCCGGCGAAAAGATTGGCCGGCTCGGAATAGCATGCAGAGAAGATTATTCATCACCCTGCCAAGCGCCCGCTGACGGCCAACGCGACGAACCCCAGGATAAGAAACAGAATCCCCGCCAGCATTGTGGTCAGCGCTTTCTTCCCGGCTGTCTTCCATTCGCCTGTGACAAATCCCCAAACATTGGAGGTAATGATAATGGACGACATGAAAAGCGGCCAACCCAATACGGGACCCAGGCCCGCTAGCTCAGCCGTGGACGCACCGTAGATGAGTGTGCTTCCGAACCAGAGCACTCCCATCATCGCGCCCAGTAGCCAGTTAATGGCCGTTCCAGGGCGGAAAAAGAGGCCTGCCGTTTTGTTCTTTTTCCACAGGTAGGCGCAGTAAATCAGGTAGGGCACGAGTGCGGCCGTCACCAAGGGGGCCCATATTACATTGGTCTGACTTCTGGGACTGACACCCAGTTGGGCGGCACGGGAAATGAGCGGGGCTCCGAACGCCAAACCAAAGTTGATCAGAGGAGAACCAACCCCGGCCAGAATGCAGATGATCAATCCGGCCTTGAAACTCATCCTCTTCCCTGCCCCTTCTTGCTGGTCCTGAACTGAACTCTGCATGGCCTTCTCTTTATGTCTTCCCGCCACGGCACAAAGCACGATGCCCACCAGCATCAAGGCGACCCCTAAGATGATGACCATGCCTTTGGTCGTGAAAATCATCTCCGAATGCAGTGCCACCAGTGGGACGAGCGACCCCAGTGCGGTCGAAAGGCCTATAGCGATGGCGAAATTCAAGGCGATGCCAAGCGCGGCTATGCCCAGCCCGAAGAATATCTGGGCCAGACCAAATCCAACACCAAATCCCACCAGGAGAAGAATCTGCTGAGCGCCCACCTGCTGGTAGAACGCCACCATGTGGGGTACGGTCACATAAACCATGAACCACGGAAACATCAACATTCCCACCACCGCCCAAACTGACCAGATGTTCTCCCATTTCCAAAACTTGGCGTACTTTATCGGGGTGGCGAAACTGCCGTTCAGAATTCCAGCCACCAATGCCAACCCAACTGCCAAAGGCACATTCGACATATATGAATCCTCGGTAATTCAGAAGTCAGAAATTAGAAATCAGAAGACTCGTCACTCCGGTGTCATTCCGAGCGCAGCGAGGAATCCCGCCCTGGTTTGTGAAGGAAGCATCCAGAGCGAGATTCCTCGCTGCGCTCGGAATGACACCAGGGCTCGTCACTTGTCACTCGTCGCTCGTCACTGTCTTATCTGCCCGGAGCCTACGATCTGGAACTTCACGGAAGTGAGTTCGGGCAAGGAAAACGGACCTCGACAATGGAGTTTCTGGGTGCTGACGCCCATTTCAGCGCCCAAGCCGAATTCACCTCCATCGGTGAAGCGTGTGGAAGCGTTCCAATAGACTGCGGCCGAGTCCACCCGGTCCAGAAACCTCTGCGCTCGCGTCGCGTCACGGGTGACGATGGCATCGGAGTGCCGGGTGGAGTACCGGTTGATGTGGGCGATGGCAGCGTCCACATCACTCACCACCGCCACAGCCATCTTCAGGTCCGAATACTCGGTCAGCCAATCATCCGGAGAAGCGGCTCGCACCTTGTCTTCGCCGGCCAGCCGGCAAGTCTGCTCGTCGCCCCGCACTTCTACACCGGCAGCCCGCAGCCGGTCGACAATTCTCGGCACGTATTCCGCAGCGATTTCCTGATGGACGAGCAGCTTTTCAGCGGCGTTGCACACGGAGGGACGCTGGGTCTTGGCGTTGATCACAATCCTGTCCGCAAGATCCAGGTCGGCGTCCTTATCCACGTAAATGTGACAGTTCCCTGCCCCGGTTTCGATAACCGGGACGATGGCTTGCTCCACCACGCGATTGATTAATTCCGCTCCGCCGCGCGGCACCAGAACGTCCACGTAGCCGCGCGCTCGCATGAGCTCATGCACAGACTCACGGGAACGGGAATCGAGCAACTCGATTGCCCCCTCCGGCAACCCCTGTGCCCGGTTAAGAAGTTCCACGAGCAGTTCATTGGTATGGACAGCTTCGCGCCCGCCGCGCAGAACCACGGCGTTCCCGGCTTTGAGCGCCAGGACCGCGGCATCCACCGTCACATTGGGGCGGGACTCATAGATTACGCCCACAACCCCGAGCGGCACTCGCACCTTCCGTATGCGCAAGCCGTTGGGACGAACCCAATCGAACAGAACTTCACCCACCGGGTCGGGCAAGCCGATGACAGCCTGGATTCCAACCAGCATGTCGTCGACACGCTTTGGGTTAAGCAGTAAACGGTCGCGGCTGGCGGGACGGAGGTCGTTGGATTGAAGGTCAAGGCTGTTCGCCGCCAGAATTGCCTCCTGGTTCCCCGCTATAAGCTCCGCCATCTCTTGAAGAATTGAGTTCTTTTCCTGCGTGCTTAAGCAGGCCATGTCGAGAGCCGCGGTTCGGGCCCTGCGCAGTTTGTCGGGCGTAGATTCCATAATCCTTCCACTCACCGCTGCACCCCTGTCATTCCGAGCGAAGCGAGGAATCTCGCATTGTTTCCGGGCCAGAGCGAGATTCCTCGCGGAGTTTACCCTGAGCGAACTGCGGAGATTCTTCGCTTCGCTCAGAATGACAGGCGAAGGGCTCGGAATGACAGGCCGTTTTCAAGGGTGTGAGGTTTGCCCACCGCATAACACTCATGAAGGGTTCTCACTCTTGATCCGCAGTGGCGAAAAATAGGTCCCGACGCGGCGCTGCAAGGCAAGTGGAATAACCTGGGGATGGTTTCCGTTGGCGATCACCACTTGGATTCCAGCCGCCGTGGCCCTGAGTGCCGCTCGCAACTTGGAGCGCATCCCGCCGCGCCCAAGCTGGCTTTTCCCGTTGCAGGCAGCTTCCATCGCAGGCGTGACGCGACGAATCAGCCGCACCAACCGGGGCTTTCCTCGGGGGCCCTCGGGCCGGAAGAAGCCGTCCACATCGGTGAGCAGAACCAGCCAGTCCGCCCCCAGGGCGGAAGCCACAAGAGCGCTCAACTCGTCGTTGTCACCGAACGCCCCTTCGAGCTCCCGGACCGAAACGCTGTCGTTTTCATTGACGATGGGCAGCACCTTCATGTGCAGCAACTGGCGGAGCGTATTGCAGAGGTTACGGTACCGAACCGGGGAGGAAAAGTCGTCACTCGAAAGCAGCAGTTGGGCAACGACCTTCTTCCCAAAGAGCAGCCTTTCGTAGGTGTGCATCAGCCGGCTCTGGCCCACAGCCGCGGTGGCCTGCATCAATCCCAGTTTCTTCGGCCGCCGCTTGATACCGAGGGAGAACATTCCGCAAGCGATGGCTCCCGAACTGACGATCACATACTCGTGGTGCGTCAGATCGAGTTGATCGATCAGCGACCGCATCCAACGGAAGTTGATCTGGCCATCCGGGGCTATCAATCTGGTCCCGACTTTGACAACTACACGCATGAAAACACTCCGCACCCGGCGTCGTACTTGCCCCCAGCGATTTCGCTGCAACCTGAGATTAAGTCCTCAGGTTACGGAAAGTCCACGAGCGCAACATCGTGTGCGTGGTCGCTGGGCCGTTGATGAAACGGGGCTAGCCGCCGCAGCGGGCGCCCGCGGGACTCGAACCATGCAGACCTGAATGCAGGTCCGCGGTTCGTCCAAGCCCGGTTAAACCCCCAGACCTCCAGAACGACTCTGCGTTAGGGGCGGATTGAGGTGATCATCAGGGGTATGGAGGCGCTACTTGCCACCTGAGGCCTGTTTCTTGCCCTCCCAGGCGCCGCTCTCCGTATCACTGGACCACTTGCCGGAAAGCTCCCCCTTCTTAAGGTGTCCCGTTAGCTGGTAGTTGCCTTGTGGCGTGTCGATGTGGATTTCAAGATCAGTTTTCTTAATAGTTCCCGCGCTTATCTGAGTCCCGCCCATAGGCGACGAAACTGATCCCGTCAGCGTATCCTTGGTCTGTTCGAGGTACAGAGTGAATGGCATGTCGCCTTGAGCGCCCCCGTGCGCCGTGCACTCCCATGTCCCGGTAAGCGGGCCGGGTTTAGGTTTTTTCTCACCGGCGTGTAAGGTAGCTCCTAGTGCAACGACCGCCAGACACAGAACGATTGAAACCATCTGCCTCATCTTCATCTATTTGCTCCTTATCCAATCTCATTGAATGGGCTGCCTAGCCATTTTACTGCGGCCCCGGCTTTTCCGTCTAGAAGAACAGTCAAGAGTCGACAGTCGAGAGTCGACAGTTAACAACAATTTGGTCTTTGGGAAACCTAGCATAGGGCAACTCCCATTACGCTCGGAGCTCTGTCAATTACTGCTCCCTCGACCGTAGTCTGTGGCGTGCGGAAGAGTTCACGGTCGACAGGTTACGTACTCTCGACTCTCGACTGTCGACTCTTGACTGCTCTTCAAAACCAGAAATGCCAGGTCGTATCGACGAGTGCGTGGGTCAAGGCGGAGGCGGAAATTCTTTGGCGGTTCCGAAACGTGTATCCGTAGAACACCCCTGCCAGCGTAGCCATAATCGCGTATCTCCAGTTGGGAACCGGAGCGTGCTGGAGATGTGACGCCCCGAATACGACCGCGGCAATCACCAGGCCGTATACGCCCGTGGGCCCTCGCCGGATGCTCCGGCACAAGAGGTTCTGGAGGATTCCCCGGAAAAGCAGCTCCTCCGGGATGGCAATCGTGAGGTACATACCAAAGAACTGGAGAGGCAACTGCCCGAAGGAGGCGCTGGAAAAGTGGGGGTGAATAAAACGCAGCGCCATCCCCAGCGGAATTCCGAAGAGAGAAAAAGCGAGGAAATTGGCGAAACCGTCCACCACGTCCTGCTTCCTCCATAACAGCCGGTACCCCACGCCTTCAAGGTTGCGGACGACCGCGAAGGCGTACATCCCTACGCACACACAAAAGAGTGGGCGGAAGATGTAAAGGTCGAACGGCCAGGTCCAAATTCCCCTTAACCAGTTTGCGGCGACCGGAAGCCCCAGCGCCACCATGGCCACGACATCCCGCCACCCGAGGTGTGGGGGGCGATGCAGGCGGTCGGGCAGCAGCAACAAGGTGGGCACTACGATGTAGGCCAGTAATTTGCCGGCCCCCAGGAACGAGAACGAGCCCGTTCCAAAGGCGTAAACGAGGTACGGGATCAGCAAGAACAAAGGCAAGCCGGTGGCTGCCCAAACCGATTCCGCCGCCCGCTGGCGCAGGTAGCGGACGAGGCTCGCCTGGCTCAATCCCACGAACGCGCACAGGGTGAGGGAAAGACTCAACAGTATGGCCGCCAGCCGCGTGGGGTCAGGATGAACCTGAAGCAGGATGGCGGCCTCAGCCGCAGCAGACATGGCGATCAAAACGATAAGGAGAAGGGCTGCTCTTTTCATCACTTCCTGCCTATTTTCGCTCTTGTGCTCTCCCGCCGCTGGGGACAAGCTCCTCAGAACCGAAGTCCACTTCGGCCAGGGGGATAAACTGCACGGGGCCGAGTTTCTTCAAGTCCTTCTCGAAGCCGGAGAGATTCCCTACCAACACAATAATATTGTTGTCGGGAGCAAGCCGCTGGCGAGCGGCGTTCCAAACCTCCTCAGCGGTGAGGGCCCGGATCTTCTCAGGGAACCGGTTCCAATAGTCGAGCGGCAGATTATACACCAGCAGTTCCAATGTCTGGCTGGCGACATCTTCCGAGGTTTCAAAATCCAACGCGAGATGGCCAATCAAGTACCCCTGAGCTGTTTCAAGTTCCTGGGGGGTGATGGGGTGATCGTGCATCCGCTTAATTTGTTCGAGAGCCAGATGGACGCTCTTCATGGTCTCGGGTGTGCGGGTAAAGGTCTTGGCAAGCCACACCCCAGCACTCTGATAGGAGAGAAGCTCACTGGAAGCCCCATACGTCAGACCCTCATGGCTGCGGAGGGCCTTGAAAAGCCGGTTTTCGGAGGGTCCGCCCAGAATTTGATCGGCGACGCTCAGCGCCAAATAATCGGGGCTCTGCCTTGGCACCCCAAGGTTGCCAATACGGATTTCCGTCTGAACCGCATCCGGCTTGTCGATGGCGACAATCCTATGTGATCCCACTGCCGGAGACGCAGCAGGAATGAGGGGCGTCGCCCGGTTCGTCCATGCGCCAAAGCGCTTTTCCGCGCGTTCAAAAGCTTCGCCTGTCTCGATATCTCCCACAATGGCGAGAACTGCATTCGAGGGTTGATAATAGTTGTTATAGAAGGCGCGGAGGTCTTCCGGAGTCATTCGACGCACCGAGGGAATGGTTCCGTCCTCGGGGTGGCCGTAGGAGGTCCCGAGAAAGGCGAGGCGCCTCAAGACCGCATCGGCAACGTAGTCAGGATCGTCGCGAACAACCTCGAGGGCCGAAAGGGTCTGCTTGCGCTTCCGCTCGACTTCCGCGGGCATGAAGGTGGGATGTATCACCATGTCCGAGAGAAGATCGAAAGCCAGCTCCTCATGGTCATTGAGGACGCTCAGGCTTACATAGGATTCATCCCAATCGGCCCCCGCATCAACTAATCCTCCGCTCGAGTCAATAGCCTCGGAGATCTGGCTCGCGCTGCGTGTTGAAGTTCCCTCCGCCAGCAAGGCGCTCACCAGTTGCGCTGTTCCAGGCAAGGTCACCGGATCCGATTCTGCTCCCGACTTTACCACCAGCCTCAACGTCAAGAGTGGAAGCAAGTGCCGCTCGATGGCGACCACTTTCAAACCATTGGGAAGAACGCGTAGCGCAGGCGCGGGAAGCACCAGGGGCTTGGGAGGCAACGCCTCCGGCGGGAAGTCACGAGCCAATGCGAGGGCAGCAAAAAGCAGAGCCGCCAGACAGAACACGCAGCTCTTTGGAGTGCGGCAGCTTGCTGCCGCTTTAATGTCATTCCGAGCGCAGCGAGGAATCTCGCTCTGATTCTTTGCCCCACCTCCCCCCCGGGTCCGCTTTGAGCACCGATCAACTTCAGCGCAGGGCCAGATTCCTCGCTGCGCTCGGAATGACATCTGCTCGGGAATGGCCCTTCCTTGGTCCCTTTGTGAGCTCATTGGCCACCCGCTCCTTGCTCGCTTACTTGCTTATCGCCCGCCGCACTCTTTGTGTACACTTCCACCAGCGTCAAATTCTGCGCCACGAAATACTTCTGCGCCACGCGCTGGATATCCGCCGGCGTGACAGCCAGGAATCGGGCGGGCTCCGTATTGACCAGGTTTGCATCCTTTAAAATGACTGCCGCATAGCCCAGTTCCTCCCCTCGCGTTTGGACCGTCTGCCGGCTCAAGATGAAATCGCGAAGGGTTTGGTTCTTGGCTTTCTGTAGTTCGTCATTGCTGACCGTTTGAGTTTTCAGCCGGCTCAGCTCCGCCTCGACTTCAGCCTCCCCCTCGGCTGGCGCGTGGCCCTGGTTCATGACGGCAAATACAAAGAAGAGATTGGGGTCTTCCGTGAAGTTGCCGGTGCTCTGCGCCTCCAGGGCAATCTGTTTGTCATAAACCAGCCGCCGATAGATGCGCGAACTTTCACCTTCCGAGAGGATGTTGGCTGCCAGCCGGAGCGGGTAAGCGTCCGGGGTACCATCCGCCGGCATATGGTAGCCTTCCACGAAGGCCGGAAGCGCCACGTCCAGAGAGAGTTTCACAACCCGCTCCGCAGTTTGGGGCGGCTCCTGCTGGATGTGGTTTGTAGGAAGGCGCGCTCCGCGTTCAAGAGGGCCGAAGTATTTCCGGATCATGGATTCCGTCTCCTGCGGGTCCATGTCGCCGACGATGACCACAGTGGCGTTGTCGGGCACGTAGTAGGTGTCGTAGAAGTCGCGAATGTCCTCCAGCCTGGCATTGTCCAGGTCATGCAGGCTGCCAATCGTCATGTGCTGGTACGGATGCACGCTGTAGGCATGTTGATACAAAGTCTCCACTACCGTCCCGTAAGGCGGATTATCAAACTTTAAGCGCCTTTCCTCTTCCACCACTTCCCTTTCGTTGTTGAAAACAGTTTCCGTGATGTCCAGGTGGCGCATCCGGTCAGCCTCCAGCCACAGGACCACGGGAAGTTGGGAACTGGGTGTCGTTTCCCAGAAGACGGTGGAGTCCTCGGTCGTGTAAGCATTATCGACGCCACCAGACCGAATGACATAGTCGGAGAATTGGTCGGGGTCGATGTTCGTGGTCCCCTCAAACATCAGGTGTTCGAACAGGTGGGCAAAACCGGTCCTTCCCGGGGCCTCGTTCTTGGAGCCCACGTGGTACCAGACTTGAACGTTGACCACGGGCGCCTGGTGGTCCTCCACAAGGCAGGCCTGGAGACCGTTGGGAAGGGTCAGCGCTCGGATCGTCGTTCGAGGGAGGGTGACGGCTTCCGCCTCACGGCAAATCCCCGTAAGAAGGAAAAGAACGACCGCGAGGATGACCGCGCGCGCCCTGGGGGCTTGATGGAAGGTTCTCAGCAACCTGTTCCAAACCTCAAAAGGTTTTCACTGCAAAGTTCTGATTTTATCATTGAGCCGCACAATGTGATGATGCGAAATCGAGGCCTTGCGTGCAACTCGCGGGAATCCCCTCCTGGGTTCGAGTAAGCGAAGACTGCCCCTTCCCACTGCGGAGCCGCAGCCTCGCAGGGCGGGACCTGGGCTACGATTCCTCCAATGAATCAATGACCCAGTGAATCAATGATTCAATTCCGAAGTTCACTCGGTGTACTTCTGTGCGATGGGATAACGCCGCCCCATCCCAAAAGCCTTGGCGGTTACTTTGAGTGTGGGAGGGGCCTGCTGCCGCTTGTATTCGGCGCCATCGACCTTGCGGATCGCGTCCCTTACCAAGCAGATGTCGAAATGATGCTTTTCCGCAATCTCCTGGGAGGACAGGGCCTCCTCGATGTAGTCCTTCAGGATGGCGTCCAGGACTTCATAAGGGGGGAGAGAGTCCTGGTCAGTCTGATTGGGACGCAACTCGGCCGAAGGGGGCTTTTCAAGACACTTTTGCGGGATGCGTTCCCCGGCGCGGTTCACGTAACGCGCCAAGTCGTAAACCATGATCTTGGGGACGTCGGCGATGGCGGCCAGGCCCCCGGCCATGTCGCCGTAGAGAGTGCAGTAGCCGGCGGCCAGCTCGGATTTGTTGCCGGTGCTGAGGACAAGTGAGCCAAACTTATTGGACAGGGCCATGAGAATATTGCCGCGCACTCGCGCCTGGATATTCTCTTCCGTCACGTCGCGTGGTTTACCTTCAAAGGCCGGGTCGAGCGCGGTGAGATAACTTTCGAAGATGGGGGTGATGGGGATAATCCGGAAGTCGATGCCCAGATTGCGGGCCAGCGCTTCGGCATCCCGGATGCTTCCCGGAGAGGAATAGGGACCGGGCATGCCCACCCCGGTGACGTTCTGGGGGCCCAGCGCGTCCGCCGCCAGAGTGGCGACGAGTGAGGAGTCGATGCCGCCGCTCAGGCCGACGATCACTTTTTGGAACCCGCACTTCACCACGTAGTCATGCACGCCCAGCTTGAGGGCTTGATAGACCGCCTCGGTTTCGGAAGCTGGAGCGGGGTGGATTTCGAGCTGACCATCCGAGGTGTCGAAAATCACCAGGTCTTCCTCGAAGGAGCGGGCGCGCGCGCAGAGTTCTCCCCGGGCATTAAAAGCCATGCTGGAGCCGTCGAAAACCAGTTGGTCGTTTCCCCCCACATGATTGACGTAGACCACCGGAATGTGGCGGGTATCCGCGATGGCTTTCAGCATGTCATGACGCAATTGGATTTTCTCCGTACTGTACGGCGAAGAGGCAATATTCAGCAGCAAGTTGGCCCCGGCGCGAACGCACTCATCAACAGGATCTCGGCGGTAGAGTTGTTTCTTCCAGAAATGCTTGTCGTTCCAGACGTCTTCGCAGATGGTAATGCCGAGCTTGAAACCATTGAACTCATGGAGCCCGATGGATTGGCCGGGTTCGAAATAACGCGACTCGTCAAATACATCGTAAAAGGGCAGCAGGATCTTCGTGTAATCGAGCACCACCTTGCCGTCCTTAATTAAAGCTGCTGCGTCCGCCACAGCTTTGCCTTGCACAGCGTGGGAGCGACGCACGTAGCCCACAAGCGCCGGGACGGGGGGAAGCAACCCCGCCAAACGTACCAGTTCGGTCTCGGACTTCCGTATGAAGCCCGGCCTTTCAACCAGATCTCGAGGCGGGTATCCGCAAAGCGCCAACTCCGGAAAGACCACCAGGTCTGCCCCGCGCTCCTGGGCGCGGCCGGCATACTTCACGATACGGTCGATGTTGCCGCCAAAGTCGCCAACCGTGGTATTGATTTGTGCGAGGGCAATTTTCATGGCTCGCTATTAGTTTACTTCATGGGTGTTGGAGGCAGCAAGGCGGTTCGATTTGCGATTTGCGATTTGTGATTGACAACGGAGAAAGCCGCCACCACCACTTTGTTAATCGGATATCGGAAATCAGCAATCGCAAATGGTTCGATTTGTGATTTGTGATGGAGGCAGATTGCCGATTTGCGATTCGCAGATTACGACGCAAGCTGCCACGCCACTTTGTCAATCGCAATCGGAAATCAGCAATGGCAAATGGTTGGCTTTTGTGATTCGTGAATGACAACGGACGAAGCCGTTACGCCACTTTGTCAATCGCAAATCGCAAATCACCAATCGCAAATGGGGAGTCTAGGCGCTGAAAGAACTTCCGCAGCCGCAGGTGGTTTTCACATTCGGGTTGTCGAACTTAAAACCGGCGCCCTCCAAGGTCTCGATGTAGTCGATCTTGGTGCCGTTGATGTACATCAATGATGCCTGGTCAACAAACACCTTCAGGCCGTCGAATTCGTAAACCTTATCAACCCCGTTGGTCTGGTTCTCGAAATTCATCTGGTAGGAGAATCCAGAACATCCGCCGCCCACTACCGCAACGCGCAAACCGGCAGGGGCGGGATTCTGTTGGGCCATGATTTCCTTTACCTTCGTAACGGCCTTGGGAGTGAGCTCTATTCTCATCTAAAACTCCTTATGCAACCTGATTTCAGTCTGGCACCCTTAATATCTGATGAACCAACATATCAGAGGGATGCACAGAAATCAAGCTGGATGCCAAGTGGTAGCGGGTCAGTTGGGGGTTGTAGCGGCGATTCACCTGGAAAGAAGGCTTATTATTCAGTAACATAGTTGGGATGATTGCCGGTGGAACCGCGACGATCCGGGAGGCACGGGGCTTGGCTGCCCCGCTTTGTCGAAGGTAAGTTACCGTGAGGAAATATATTCTGGCTATGGCATCGGTAGCAGCGATAGGCATCCTCATCCAGAGTGGGTGCGGAGGCAGCGGTGCAACCCTGCACATTGTCGCCACCCCGGGGACGATAGCGGTTTTCGGTGGCGACGCTCCCCAATGCAGCAGCGTCATTTCCTTCGCGGTCACGATTAGTGGCCTGACGTTGACGCCGCAGTCCGCTTCGAGCCCGGTTTCGGTCCTTCCCGGTGGACAGGCAGTCACGGTGGATTTTGCCTCCCTAATGGATTTCGCCACCATGTTCAGCGTGTCAAACGTCCCACCCAACACTTACAACGCGCTGGGAATAACACTTTCCAATCCGCAGTTGACGTACCTGGATACCTCTACCACCCCTCCCTCTCTCAAGACGATAGCCCCGACGATGACTTCCCTGACTATCAATCTCAATCTCAACCCGGCAATTACTATCGCGAGCAACGGCACGGTCGGCCTGCAACTCGACTTTAACCTCCTGAATTCCGTTTCCATCGGTTCCAACAATCAATTCACGGTGACCCCGACTTTCAGCGCAAATTTGGCCTCGGCCTCGGGAAGCAACGGTTTTGCTGAGTTCGATGACTTGAGCGGTCTCGTTCAAAGCGTCAGCACAAGCTCCACGAATTCGTCGTTTGTTGGGAGCTTCACGATCTCTCGCCCCAATACTCCGACCTTTACGATCTACGTCACGAGCTCGACGCGGTTCGACGGGGTCTCCGGGCTGAGTGGTCTAACTGCCGGGACCTTTGTGGAGATGGATGCCTTCCTTGACTCGAACGGGAACATCGTGGCAAACACCGTGGTGGCGGAGGATCAGGAAAATCAGGCCAGTGGCGAAGCGGCATTTGCCGGGTTGATCACTTCAGTGACGCCACAGACGGGGAATGCCACTCAGTTCACGCTATTTGTCGGCGAAGAAAACCCCGATGTGAGCAGCCGTGTAGGACTCTTCTCGACTCTGACCTTCAATATCGCTCCGTCGTCCACAAGGTTCGGTCTCACCGCCCAAGCTGCCGACTTCGCCACCTTTTCTTTTGGCACTGCAAACCTTGCCGCAGGTCAGCGAGTTGTCGTCCACGGCACCCTGCCCAGCGGCTCAGGTACGGCGCAGACGGCCATCGCTCGGTCGGTATTCCTGGGTCTCCAGTCCATTTTGGGGAACCTTTCCACAAACCCAAGCACACCGGTAGCCACCAACGATGGCGTGGACGGGGGGTTCACGCTGCTTCCCTGCTCGCCACTATTCCAGCCCGCGCAGATTACGGTTCTTTCTGCCCAGCAGACGGCCTTCTTAGGCATTTCGAATTTGTACAGCTTGACTCCGTACAGCTTGACCAATCCGGACCCGTACTTCCTACTCGTCAAAGGATTGCTGTTCAATGAGCAGAGCACAACCTCTTTTGGGGTGGAGAGTTGGACTGTGCCCGCCAATGTTCAGGTGGCAAGCCAGGTCCATCAGCTACCTTAGCAGGATGCTGAAAAACGTTGGTGAACGTTGTTATTCCGAGCCCGCCCTGCGGGAGGGGAATCTCGCTCCGGAAACCCCGATCTGATCGGGGCGAGATTCCTCGTCGTCCCGATCAGATCGGGACTCCTCGGAATGACAGGCTAGACTGTTTTTTCAGCACCCTGTTAAAGGACCGTGACGAAAAGGTCGAAGAGCACCCTTGGGTTCATCTTATGTCGGATTTTAATGCCGCAAGGTCGGTGGCGCTGATTCGCGCGGTGCCGGTGGTCTGGGTACTTCTCTCCTTTCCCCTTTGTGCCCAGCAAGCTGCCCGTGCCGGCCTGGCGAGTTTCCCGGCAGATACCCAGCAGGTTGCCTACTCGAATTTCGCGCAACTGCGTTCCTCACCCGATTATCCGCAAATCCGTCAACATGTGGTCTACCAGCAGCTCCGCGGATTTCAGGAGTTCCTCCGCTCAGTCGGCGTTGACCCTGAAAAGGACGTTGACGAGTTGATGCTGGGGTGGCACGGTCAGTCCCTGAGTGGCACGGGGAGCTTTGGCATTGCGGCCGGACGTTTTGAACCCGATAAAGTGCGGGAGTTCTTCACGCAAACCCAATTGCCGGTCCAATCCTACGCTGGTTCTGAACTATTTGCCTTCGGCTCGGGCGCGGACCCGGCGGACACCTTCTTCACTTTCCTGGATTCCTCGATGGCGGCCTTCGGCCGATTGCACGACCTGAAAGCTCTCCTTGACGTCAGGGAAGGCTCAGCCGACGCCCTGGAAACAAACGAGGCCTTCCGAAGTTACGAAGCCGAACTCGAGGGGACAGCGCCTCAGTGGGGGATCCTTACTGGGAAAGCTGCTGCGAATGTTGCTGCGCCGTGGCTGTCGGGCGGAAGGAAGAACACGATTGATTTGACCGCCTTCTTGGAGCCGGTCCAGGCCGTCCTTTATCGTGTGGATTGGGACGGCGGCTTCACGGCACACATCAGTGTTGTTTGCAAGACGCGGGAAAGTGCCGCAGGACTCTTCCAGCTTCTGAACATTCTCAAGTCTGCCCCCTTGCCTCCCGCCTCGGGTGGCGGTTCCGGACCTGCTTCCCTGCTCCAAAATCTGGATGCCCGCCAGAACGGTTCACGCCTCGAGCTCAGGGCCTCGGGGGCAGCGGATGCACTGGACCAGATCTTAAAGATTGGGGAATGAGTTTAATTGGGTCATTTGTTCATTGAGTCATTGAATCATTGACTCGTGCGAGGCGGAGGGAGGTGTCTATCCTTTCGAGGGTTCTTCAATGGACCAATGAACAAATGAATCAATTCATTGATTCATTTGATCATTGAGTCATTGACTCGTGCGAGGGGGGGAGGTGTCTAGCCTTTCGAGGGTTCTTCAATGGACCAATGAACAAATGAATCAATGAATCAATTCTCAAGAGGGTGTGAAGAGCTTAAGTTCCCTCTCGAAGTCCGCCTGGGTGACAGGCTCGCCATCATTCAGACGGCTTAAGAGCTTTTCGATTGCAGCTTTGGCCTGGTCTTTTCGATAGGCTCGGATGAACCCATCAAAGAAATGCTCCCCTGCCATGGCCCGGTTGATTTCCGCTTGCTTGTTGTGATCCTGTAACTCCGTGAAATAGACGACGCGGTATTTCCCCGAGTAGGTGGCCTCCTTGCAGACCTCGAACATGATCTTGTCAGATTCGAATGGCACAGTCTGACCTCAGAATGTTGGTTGTGGCCATGGGGCCCTGACAGCAGTATCCCTTGGGCAGCCTATGCCAAGCGGCCCGCGAGAAACTACCGATTGATGATTATGCCTGATCAGGGGAAAATCTCGAAGAATTCCGCATGTCGTGGCCGAACAACCGTAAAACCTCGACGGTCCAAGGTGAAGACCCTGAAGACTCTCAGTCGTTCTGCCAGGGCCACCAAGGAAGCGTCGGCAAAATCCATGGGCAGGTCTGCGTATTGCTCCATTAATACCCGCATCCTTGCGAGATCGCTTTTCAGGACTTCCTCCACCCGGACCGCGTCACTCAACACGAAATCCCAGAGGAGGGCCCGGCCCACTGGCCGATCAAGAAAGTGAAAAACCTCCGTCAATACCGGCCAACTCGTCACGAAGCGGCCGCGAAACTCCTGGAGCGCCGCACGGCAGCGCTCGTGAGACCCCTCCGACGGGTCGAAAAGAGCGATCAACAGTCCCGAATCACAAAGTGCCTGCACGACGCTTGGCAAGGAGTATCTCTCTTAACAAGCGGCTGACGTTACGAGCGCGCTCACGCTTTGGACCCGGCGGCGCGGCCCCAAGCTTCGGATAGAGCTGTGAGTATACTTCCCACGAGGTTGGTCGGGCCTCACTGGCATCACTCTTCCACGCGTCGCGCAGGGCATCCTTAATTACCGCGGACTTCGTGCGCTTGCGCCGCCGTGTTAAGGCGCGAAGAATCCGCGCGGTTTCCGGGTCCAGCCGAAATGTAACACTCTCACCCATGTCTTACATCGTAAGACGCCAGCCGGTGCCTGTCAAGATGTAGGAAAGGGGCAGGAGCGGAGAAAAAACGCAAACTCCAGAATAAGGCAGGGGGAGACAGGCGGGCCGGCACTACCCATCAGGCGGAATCTGCCTCCGGTTGGTGCGCTTCGATAGAGAGCGACTCACTTGGCGGCGGCTTCAATTTCATCTCCAACGCCTGGGCAATCATTTGCAGAACGAGTCCTCGATTCTGGAAGAGAAGCCAGGTCCACTCCCGCTTCTTCATCTGCGGGAAATAGATTCCCCGGAAGGCTAAACGACCGATCAAGTGGATGAGGCGGTCCGCAAAAGCCTTCGACTGCAGTTGCCCTATGGCGGAAACATTCGCCGCTGGATTATAAGACGCCCCCCAAGCCTGTCTTACTTCCTCCTCCGCTTGCTCGGGGGAAATTCCTAGGGGCGAGAAGTCCATGGTGAAAGGTTTGAACTCCAGCCAGTGCTTTGGCCGGGCAAGCCGGCCGGCTGATGCCAACCGATCATAGAGTGGAGTTGTCGGGTAAGGTGTCAGCAGGCCGAACACGGGCAATCCCGGAGGCCAGGAACGAACCGCTTGCAGAGTGCGCTGGGCCACACCCGGACGGTCACTGTCCATCCCGAAAATAAAGGAAGTAATAGCATAAAGGCTGTGCCTAGCGAGGCACTCCAGAATCGCCTTATATTCCGCCGGTTTATTAAAACCCTTCCTCACGCTCTTGAGGTTGTCGGGGTCAATGGACTCAAGGCCCATGAAGATCCACTTGCCTCCGCTCTGTGCGATCAATGAGACGAGTTCCTCATCTCGCAGCAAGTTCATGCTGATCTGCGCCACCCAGGGAACCTGCGCGTCGCGCGCGATGATCTCCCGCAACAGCAACTTGGTACGCTTGGGATTGATGGCGAAGTTGTCGTCGATGAAAAAGACCGCAATCTTTCCCTTCTGTCGCCTCTCCAAAGCCTTCAACTTCAAAAGTTCGTTGACGACGCTTTC
Source organism: Terriglobia bacterium (assembly GCA_050011515.1). Lineage (GTDB taxonomy): Bacteria > Acidobacteriota > Terriglobia > UBA7540 > UBA7540 > CAVROP01. The sequence goes on from JBEKIZ010000028.1 coordinate 36,303, forward strand.
ATTTGAGCGGAAACGGATGGAATCACCAAAGAACCCCGTCACGGTGCAGAACTCACATCCATAAGGGCATCCCCGGCCGGACTCAATCGGTACCAAGTGAAAAGTCTGCCAGGTCATTCCAACCAGTGAAAGGATGCGCCGGACAAGCGTTGGGAAGTGCCGGATGAGGTTGAACTGATCAAGGTCCATGTGGTCCCAAGGAATCTCGGGATAATTCGCGAGCGAAGGCTTCACTTCAGTGCCGCCCTCGTCCACAGGTGCATAAACTTCCTTGAGTGCACCACGCTGGGCATCGGCCACAATGCGCGGCCAGGTATAATCCGCCTCACCGACCGCTACGGAATCAGCATGGCGAGGGCCGCCGTCACGGCCCAGCGCTTCGTCGGGCACCTCGGTGACGTGTGGCCCCCCCATTACGACGGGGACACCTGCGGCGCGCACCACATCCGCCATCTCGTACGCTTTCCTGACCATGCGGGTCATGGCGCCAATCCCCACCAGTCCGATTTGATGTTTCTTGAGGTATTGCACCAGCTCGGTTTTGTTCAAACGCTGCGCGTTGCCGTCCACCAGAAACACTTGGTGACCCGGAGGTGTGAGCGACTTCAGGAGAAACATCCAGAGGTGCGGCATGAAGTTATGGGTGGTTTCGTTGTCCGGGTTATACAGAAGAATGTTCATAATCCTTCGGCCTTTTGCCCTAGGCCAGGATTTTCATTTTGGTATCCTGGGCAGGGACACTATACACCCCTTCGGCTCGTTTGCCACAACACTATTTGCAGTCCAGGCGTCAAGGCGCCACCCAGCAGCGGGCGGCGCCACCACTGGTGAGGCGTCGAGTTCAGCGCGCAGCTTCGCTTCAAACTCCTTCAGCTTCGCATCGATCTCGGCCTGCTTCTGCCTGCGCCGGACCATATCTTCGCGACAGCGCTTCAGGAAGTAGCTGATGGTTTCGACGCGAATCTTGATCGATCCCGTCGGCTTGTTTTCGTCAATATCCTTGAAAGAGAAATAAGGCGTGCCGGATTTGGCGGGTGGCGCATACATGTTTTTGTGATCTATGCGATCTCTTGGCAATTGGGCTAGAATGCTCTGGTACCCCGGGAACGGCAATGCGCGGTGCCATGATCACATACATGCCAAACAGCGGCATGTATACGCCCCCGCGATCCATGTTCCGGCGTGCGCCGTGGTGGGCATGGTTGCGCGTCACGGACGTTTCGCGTTAGAGCAACTTTCTGGGGTTGAAAGAGCTAGCTGCAGAACTTGGGTAGGGGCCTCGATTAACCGCGCGGCATCGCCACATCTGCGTCAGCAGACACTAACGCCGTCAAGAAAAACAGTTCCTCCCTCGAACGCGCAACAAGCAGAGCCGGCCAGCATGACCTGACCGGCTCGCCCGCGGGAACTAGATCTCCGATTTTGGAAAGGCGCTGGCCTCGTTAACCACGTTAGTAGACTGCCAGCACATTAGAAACAGTAACTACGCAATCGCCGGTAGCGAGGAAGCTAATTGTAATTGCGGTGATTGGATCGTCAGCCGCCTTTACCGCTGAGAAAATGTCGTGGCCGGTGTCATCCCAAAGCTGAGGAATCGGGAGCCCCGCACTACCGTTCCAGTCGCTGTCGGGGGTCCAGTTGCCCACTGTAGGAATAGGACTCGTAGGACCGGCAATCAGCGTGCCGTTGATAGTGGTGGTTTCTGAGTCGGTACCAATCTCATCAAGGCGGCTAGCTCCGGTCTGTCCATCGGCGCCAATGTTATCCCACAACGCGTCGGTAGTGACTGGCGCGGGAAGTGTCAACGCGTAAGTGAACGGTGTGTCGCCATAGAAGGTAGTGGCCGTAAACCCTGCATCATAGATACCGACCGTGTAAGCTCCGGTGCCTACGATGACCAGGGAAGCGCCTTCGGCAGCCGGGAAAACGGGGCCACTGACCCACGGGTCGCTCCCATCAGTAAGTGCACTCGCAATTGTTACCTGGTAGGCTCCGTTACCCGTAGCTAGCCATCTGGGAACTTGCGCCCGATAGACAGCGATACCGGTACTGTCCCAGCACGGATCAGCACCTATTCCCAGCAAGGTCCCTTCCAGGGTGACTCGAGGAAGGCCAAAAAAACCAGGATTGGGAAATATGCGACTCAGGGAGGCTCTGGAAAGGCCCCTGGTCGGTGTCGGGGTGCTGAAAAGGATCGCCCAGTAGAGATAGGCATCCTGAACGCGGCCGACCACGCCACTGACGTGAAGTACGCCGGTGCCGCGATTGCGCAGAGCAATTCCACCGGTTCCGTATGAGGCGCCGGAGTAAGTCATAAACGGATCGATTTGAGCGGATACCTTGGAACTCACCGGGGGTTTGGAGCCCGCTCCGGGTGTTCCCCAAGCCCTGGTCTGTCCAGCGGCAGAAACAGAGCCTAATAACCCCACGGTCATTGCCAACACAACAAACCGGAGAAATGCACTGCAACTCAAACTGCATCGAAGGATACTGTTCATAATCCGCCTCCTTGGCAGAACGAAGTTAGTTAACCTACAAAGCCGACTTGTTTGGAAAAATTATTCCCCCAACGCAATATAGGATGAACCAAGGCTGGGAGGTTGTCAAGTGGAAGTCATGTGGAAAAAGTCATGGTAATCAATCGCCGGTAACAGACGTGGCGAGCTTCCGTGCGTGGCGCATACATGCCGCCCTTTGTCATGTATGGGATCATGGCACGCCGCAGTGCCATTCCCGGGGGATTAGTGCATTCAGCCCAATTGCCAAGCGGTCGCAAACATCTCAAGACCATATATGGGCCACCCGCAAGTGCCAAGGCGTTTCTTGGGCGCAGGTGGCAATTGGCCGTGGGTGCATCTGAACCCCGAAGGGGTTGAAGATGAGTAGCCGTGGGCAAGGGCGCGGGGTTTTGCGCCCGCTGCCCACGGATTGTGTGCCATCCAAGATTCTCGACCCTGGAGGGGTCGAACCGTTCGGCCTGGCCACGACGGGATCGCTAAAGAAGTTACACGCGGTACGCACGAAGCGGATGGCGGGAAGGGCGCTGCAGAAAGCAGATCCTCTTCATTCTGACTTCTGCCTTCTGACTCCTGATTTCTGCCTTTCCAATCCCAGGCGGCGCAAGCGGAACAATGCACCATTGCGGGATGCCCCGGCGTCTATGACCCCCGGACGGTCGTCCACACTGTCAAACACCGGGGTGAGGTGATGGTGATCGACCACGTTCCCGCAGAGGTCTGCAACGTTTGCGGCGATGTCCTACTCGCACCCGAAACCGTGCGCCGCATCGAAGCCTTGCTCAAAGCCACTCCCCCACCCAGCCGAAGCGTGCCTCTCTATGAGTTCGCCTGAACCTCCGCGGGTGACGCAGACCCGCCCACCATTAGGATCGGCGGACCATAGGCCGCGGCGGCTCTGCGACGTGCTGATGCCTCTTGAGGCTGAGTTAGAATCTTTTCATGCCTCGCTGCGGCATTTTTACGCGCTCAATCATCTTCATTACATGACCACCAGCATCCCGCAAGGCGGGATCGGCCCTGAGGGCCTTTTCCTAGCGCACTTTCTGCGCTCCGAGACACGCTCCGGACGACGAAATTGTCGAAGCCACGCTTTTGCGTCGCACACCCGTGGACATTGCGTCTATTGACAGGCCACGGGATTTATGATAGCCTATGTGTGTGAGCAACTTTGCCGGCGTATCACACCTCGCGCTCTTGTTTCGCATAGTGGCGAGCCATGGCCCTCATGGGCGCGCGAGCATCACTCGCTCAATCTGTCCTGCGACTCAAGAAAGCCTACCAGCCTGGAGAAAGAATTCTTTTTTTGACCGAACGAAGCGGGGATGTTATTGAAAACAAAGGGTCGGCTTTCCAAGGGCGGTGGCAAAGCAGGAATGTCGTAGAAAACACAGGTATTTACGCGCTGAAAGCGGGAATGTTGTTGAAAATACAGGTAGTTAGTAGGTGGGGGAAGAACAGGATTCAGGATTCGGGATTCAGGAAGTGAAAGAGCAGGTCCTAGGTGCCAGGTGTCGGTAACAGGGGCTGGGGGCTGGGTGCTGGGGCAAGCGCACAGGAAGAGTGCGACTAAGCGATCAGTCGCCGGTAACACAGGTGGCGAGCTTCCGCAGCCTCTCATGCCGGCGGCGGAGAAGCTCATCGGGGGACAGCTTTGCGAGGTCCTGGAGGCACGATCTCAGCACTGGCCGCAAAATGTCGGCGGCCAGTTGGTGACTATTGTGTGCGCCGCCCGGAGGCTCCGGCACCAGGCGGTCGACAATTCCTAAGCGAAGCATATCTTCCGCGGTCAGCTTGAGGACACGCGCGGCCTCCTGTTTATGGTCCCAGTCCCGCCACAGGATTGAGGAACAGCTTTCCGGGGCGATCACCGAATAGACGGCGTTCTCGAGCATAAGGACTTCGTCGCCCACCGCTATGGCGAGTGCCCCTCCGCTGCCGCCCTCGCCGTGAATGACGACAACGATGGGAACGCGCTGCTTGGGTATCTCCTTCAAGTTATAGGCAATGGCCTCGGCCTGCCCGCGTTCTTCGGCCCCGATTCCGGGATAGGCGCCAGGCGTGTCTACGAAGGTTATGATGGGCAAGCCGAATTTGGCCGCAGTGCGCATCAGGCGCAGCGCCTTGCGGTAGCCTTCCGGGTTGGTCATGCCGAAGTTGCGGAGCAGTTTCTGCTTGGTGTCACGGCCTTTCTGATGGCCCATGACCACAACTGATCTTTCCTCGAATTTGGCCAGCCCGCCCACTAACGCCTGGTCATCTCCAAACCGCCTGTCACCGTGCAGCTCGGTAAATTCCGTGAAGAGCATTTGGATGTAGTCCAAAGTGTAGGGACGCTGAGGGTGACGAGCCAGCAACACCCGATCCCAGGGATCGTTCGCTGTGCCGGCGACCCTGTCCCGAAGGGCTGCCAACTGCTGGCGGAGACGTTCGATTTCCTCGCGCGTGACTTCTGAGTCGGAGGCCTGTTCCAGCTCTACAATCTGCTTTTCGATTTCGCGCACAACGGCAAGTTGGGTGTCGGGGTTTGACATCAGCTCAATATCCTACTCGAACCAGGTATTTATTGTCGACTCACTCTTGCTTCCGGGAGTGGGTCAATTTGATGCCGTAGCGGCGAGTTTACCTCGCCAAATGGCGGCGTAAAGCCGCCACTACTCCTGCTTTTCGACCACAATCGCGGACTCGCCGCAGAGCGCCCGCAACTGACTGATGACTTCGTCATTCGCCTGCACTGCACGCGGGCGGGTCACACGAAGATCAGCTACGAAATCCCCGGGGCGGGTGAGTTCCAAGATTACCGAATCGCTACCGGGGTGGGCAGCCAGCAAATCCGCCAGTTCTCCGGCAAGGCCATCTCGGGCGTCAGCAAGGTTCACTCGAATTCGGAGCCGCGACTTTGGGCCGTTCACCGCGGCATCGAGCGGCCGCGCTTCATTCACCACCACCTTGGTGCGCTGATTCTCTTCGTGGCGTACTCGCCCTTTAATCAGGAGAGCTGCGTCGCGCTTTAGGACTCCTTGAAGCTGCTGATAGGCTTGGGGAAAAACAAGCAGCTCCACCGATCCCCGGCTGTCCTCCAGCATGCCGCTGGCCCAGAGATCGCCCTTTTTACTGGGCCGGACACGCAGGTTGGTCAGCATTCCGGCCAAAGTCACCTGTGACTCGTGAGCCACTTCCTCCAGTGATGAACTATCGTGGCGCGTTATCGCAGCCAGCCGTCCCATGTATTTTTCAAGAGGGTGGCCGGTGACATAGAAACCCAAAACCTCTTTTTCGCCTGCCAGCCGCTCCGACTCCGTCCAATCCGGCACGTCGGGCAAATCAAGAGGCGGAGGTGGCTCGACGTTCGCATCTCCCATGAACAAACCATGCTGGCCGCTATCATTTTCACGCTGCCGCTTCTGGCCAAGGTCCATGACTCGGTCCAATACTGCCATGTGCGGGGAGCGGCGAGCGCCCAGCGAATCGAAGGCCCCCGCCTTGATGAGACTCTCGATCACACGCTTGTTCAACAGGCGCAAGTCCACATTCTCGCAGAATTGCAGGAGCGTATCAAAGCGCCCGAGTTTGCGTCTTGCGGCAAGCACGGATTCAATAGCTGCGGCCCCGACGTTCTTGATCGCCGTAAGCCCAAACCGGATGGTGTTCCCTGCCGGCGTAAAGGCCAGATCGCTCGAATTGACGTCCGGAGGAAGGATCGGGATGTTCATGTCCCGGCATTCATTCAGGTATTTCGTCAACTTGTCCTGGTTCCCGATTTCTGAGGAGAGCAGCGCCGACATGAACTCCACCGGGTAATGCGTCTTGAGATAGGCGGTCTGATAGGCTACCAGAGCGTAGGCGGCCGAGTGCGATTTATTGAAGCCGTAACCCGCAAACTGTTCCACCAGTTCCCACAATCTTCCTGCCTTCGCTGCGGGAACATTGTTTTTCTTCGCACCCGCCAGGAACTTTTCCCGGTTCGCCACCATTTCCTCGTGCTTCTTCTTCCCCATGGCGCGACGGACCACATCCGCTTCGCCGAGAGTGAATCCGGCGACTCTGTTAAAGATCTGGATGACTTGTTCCTGGTAGACAATCACACCGTACGTTTCTTCGAGAATCTCTTTAAGTTGAGGGAGGTCGTAAGCCACGCGCTTCTTGCCGGTCTTGCGGGCAACGTAGTCATCGATCATGCCACCCTGAAGGGGACCGGGCCTGTAAAGGGCATTCAGGGCTGTGAGGTCCGCCAGGCGACTGGGTTTGACACGCTGGAGGATGTCGGTCATTCCCCGACCTTCAAACTGGAAGATTCCTGCCGTCAGTCCCTTTCCGAGCAAGGCATAACTCTCTTCATCGTTGAGAGGCAGGTTTTCCAGATCCAGTTTCTCTCCCCGCGTCGCTTCAATCAGCTTCACGCAATCATCGATGACGGTGAGGGTGGTAAGACCCAGAAAGTCCATTTTCAGCAGGCCGATCTTTTCCAGGTCATCCATGGCGTACTGCGTGGTGATTTCATCTTTGTTGCTCTTGTAAAGCGGAACGATCTCTTGCAGGGGTTGGGGTGAAATAACGACCCCAGCGGCGTGAGTGGAAGCGTGGCGCACAAGACCTTCCAGGTGGCCCGCTATCTGAAGCAAGTCCGCCACGCGCTCATCGTTTTCCTTCAGTTGGCGGAGTTCAGGGGTCTGCTTGATCGCCTCCGCGAGAGTAATATTCAGCGTATTGGGAACCAGCTTGGCGATCTTGTCGACCTCGGCGAAGGGAATGTCCAGAGCCCGGCCGGCGTCGCGAATCACCGCTTTTGCACCCATGGTTCCGAAGGTGATGATCTGGCTGACGTTTTCACGGCCGTACTTTTCCGTAACGTAGCTAATGACTTCGCCGCGGCGTCGCATGCAGAAGTCGATGTCGATGTCCGGGAAGCTGATCCGTTCGGGGTTCAGAAAGCGCTCAAAGAGCAGGTCGTGCTGAAGCGGATCGATGTCCGTGATACGCAATGAGTAGGCCGCCAGGCTTCCGGCTGCCGAACCGCGCCCCGGACCCACGGGAATGCATTGCTCGCGCGCATGCCGGATGAAATCCCAGACGATCAGGAAGTAGCCGGCGAAGCGCATTTGCTTGACCAGTTCGATCTCACGTTCCAGCCGTTCTTCATAGGCTTGCAGCGGATAACGCAGTCTTCCCGCTGCCGCCGACCGTTCCAGCCTTTCGCGCCGATGCGCAAACCCTTGCCGTGTTACCTTCTCAAAGAAGCTGTCGAGCGTCTCGCCGGCCGGAACCTCGAAATGCGGAAAGACGTGCTGTTTTTCTTCCAGGTGTACGTTACAGCGGTCGGCAATTTCCAGGGTGCGAGAAAGGGCTTCCGGCGCCTCACCGAAGACCGCTTGCATCTCCTCAAAAGACTTGAAATAGAACTGGTCTGTGGCGAACTTCATCCGGTTCGGATCGCTGAGGGTTTTCCCGGTTTGAATGCAGACCAGAACGTCTTGAGCGCGCGCATCCGCTTTCGTGAGGTAATGACAATCGTTCGTGGCTACAAGGGGTATGCCGGTGTCGCGTGCTAAGCGAGCCAATTGCGGGTTAATGCGCTTCTGTTCTGCGACTCCCTGGTCCTGGATTTCAATATAGAAATTGCCCTTACCGAAGATGTCCCGAAGATCATAGGCGGCCTGGCAAGCCGCATCGAATTTGTCGGCGCTGAGGGCCACAGGGACTTCCCCGCGCAAACAACCCGACAGGCCGATCAATCCATCGGCATGGCGCGCCAGCAGGTCTTTATCGATTCGGGGCTTGTAGTAGTAACCTTCCAGAAAGGCGGACGAGGCCAGCTTGAGAAGATTCCGGTATCCTCTTTCGTTTTCGCACAGGAGAACCAGGTGGTATGGCCGGTCGGCGTCCGGGGAGCGGTCGAAGCGATTCGTGGTCGCCACATAGACTTCGCAGCCCAGAATCGGCTTCAGCCCCCGCTTCAGCGCAGCGTCGTAGAACTTTACGGCGCCGAAGAGGTTTCCGTGGTCCGTGATGGCGACGGCAGGCATCTTGAGCTCAGCCGCGCGATCCATCAGGCGACCGATTTCACAGGCCCCATCGAGCAGGCTGTAGTCAGTGTGGAGATGAAGATGGACAAAGTTTTCGGATGGCATCCCGCAAACATTGTAACAGAAACGGTCAGGTCGTGGCGCACGGATGTGCAGGAGCGGGCGCGCGGCTTGACCCGCCAATGTTTCCTCATTTTGCGGCTTAGCCCATCCGATCCAGTTGTCTGTTGTTGTGTGACGCGCACGTAGCGCAAGGTCATACGGAGCTGGTAGGGTGACGCCGGTCGCCGCTTTCTGTCGCTGCACCAACTTCCCGCACCAGTCCTTCGACTGCGGGCGCAGAACCCCAACCTGTGACGACGGGATCCTGGGGCAGGCGAGAGGGCCTTTGCTTGCTTTCGTACAGCTTCTTGTCCGCCGTTTGGAACAACTTTGTTGCCCCCTCACCATCTTCAGGAAAAATGGCAATCCCATAATCGATTCCCGCCGGAGTGTCGGGCGCAAGCAGCTTGGCATAAAGCTCGAACTTCCGCGCGATCCGTTCTGCAGACGCTTCGGCGCTGGACCGTTCGGCTTGAGGGAGGAGGATGGCAAACTCATCGCCACCAATCCTGAAGGAAATGTCACAGGCACGGATGGTTTCAGCGCTGGCACGAGCCACACTGCGCAGAATCTCGTCTCCCGTGGCATGCCCGTAAGTGTCATTCGCAAGCTTGAACCTGCGAAGGTCCAGCAAGAGCAAGGCAAACGAGGTCCCGTAACGGGTGGAGTGACTGATCTCCCGCGCCAAGTGTTCTTCGAACATACGGCGGTTCTTGAGACCAGTCAACGGGTCCGTGGCGGCGTTATGACGCAATTTCTCGAGTTCTTCGTACTCGAACAGGATGGGTTTCCGCAAGAGTTGTAATTCGCCAAAGTAATCCACCACTGCGGTCCTCAGCGAGGAGGGGCGGCGGAGCTTTTCCGTCAACTCGTTGCGGCGGGCTAAGATCCTTTCCCAATGGACGATGCTCTCCCTCTCGGTTACCTCGACGCTGGTAAGGCCCCTCAGGAGTCTCTGCAAGAAGGCGCCATGAGAGGGTTGGTCAAGCTGCCGCAAGTTGTCGGCAACCAGTTCCAGCAAGTGATCCGAGCTGGCCTGCAGGTCAACCGGCAAAACGGCTTCCGGATCCAGCGCCTCTTCCGCCATGCGCAAAGGTCGTTCGGAACTGGCCGAGGTCTCTTGCTTGTCGTCTGACACCCTGTCTTCTACGGCTTCACCAGCCCAGGCACCTGCCATGCCCCTTGTGATTAGGCGGCCACCTCCGACCGCCCCAACTGCTACGCGGACCGGGCTCCAATCCCTCTCGACCCTGTCCGACACTAATACCTTCTTGGGTTCGTGTTCGCGGTTTTGGACGCACTGCGGAAGTGGATGGGTCTCGGCCGGCTGCCTAGTTGCCGCGAGCATGAGACAAGCGCTGCCCTCCTTGGTAGATAGTCTGACTTCGAACTTTCCTCCTGTCGGACTCTCCTCGGTAGCACGGAGCGATCCCGGCCGTAGGGCAAGGAGTAACCGTGCCGGGTCGGTTTGAACAAGGCAGTCGTCCCCTGATTCCAGATGGATGGGGAGCCGACGAGAATCCGCGAGGGGACGCAACCGCTCCAGTACCATCCGGACCAGCTCGCTTAACCCCACCTCCTCATTGGCAAAGTCGGGGGTCTCGGCCCCGGCCCTTGCCCGGAACGACCGGAACAATTGCACCAGGCTCTCCGTCTGTACAAGTGACTGCTGGATCGCCCTCCGGTACTCTTGCGCGTCCAAGTCAACAAGGAGAGCCAATTCAAGTGTACCGCGCAAAGACGTCAAGGTCTGGTTCAATTGATGGCGGAAGGTGGGCCTCCGATCATTGTCTGGCAGCGAGTTGCGCCGAGGGTCACTCTTGCCGCTTTGCCGAGCGCTGGGCCCGCGCGGGGAGGAGGCCGGAAGCGCATGCACGGCTTGCGAAGGCCTACATTCCTGCTCTGGAGGCACCGTTGATGGTTCCCTGCTTTTCATCCCGTCGTCTCCCTCCGAAATTCGTCACCCCCCCGCGTGCCGGTTCTCATTAGCTATTTCTTACATCGGCGGAGGGAGGAGCGGGGATGAAGAAAAGATTAGAGCCGCGATTCACCCCTCGTCTCAGAAGCGGAAGCCGCCTGCCTCAAGAGCAGAACCCACAATTCGCTCCTAGGGGCTTGACCGCTCGATTATCAGGTATATAATATATTTATGGGAACAGGCTCAGGGCCACCTGATTGCGTTCAGGTGCGCTTCGGTTCCTTACGCTCCAAGGTGGCGGAGCTTGCCCCCTTAGTCGGCCACGGACATGGCAGAAAATGAGAAGCCGTCAGTGTCCACGCGCCTGTACAACAGGCTCTTCCAACATCTCAGGGCTGGCTTGGCCATTTCCCGCACCCTCCATATCACCGAGCGCAAACGCGCGGAAGAAGCATTAAGGGAAAGCGAAGCGCGTTTCCGAGCGATCTTCAAGGATGCCGCCATTGGTATCGCTCTGGTGGACATGCACGGCCATCCCGTGGAGAGTAACCCCGCCTTCCAGAAAATGCTGGGCTACAGCAAACTTGAATTGGCGCAGATGGCCTTTACCGAGTACACCCATCCCGCCGACTCACAAGGGGATTGGAGCCTGTTTACTGAGTTGGTGGAAGGAAGACGGGACCAATACCAACTCGATAAGCGCTTCTGTCGGAAGGATGGCCAAATCGTATGCGGCCGGTTGTCTGCTTCCCTGGTCCGGGGCCAGGGGGGCGAGCCCAAATACGCCCTCGGAATGGTAGAGGACATATCCCAGCGGAAACAGGCTGAGGAAGCACTGCGAGTGAGCGAAGCGAAGTTTCGTGCTTTGTCGGAGTGTGCGGCGGCAGCGATCTTTATCTACCAGGGAAACAGGTTTCTCTATGCCAATCCCGCGATGGAAGTCATTACAGGCTACAGCCTGGATGAACTTCTGGGAATGAGCTTCTGGGAGATCGCGCATCCGGATGTCCAGGAACTCGTTAGGGAGCGCGAACTGGCGCGAGAGGGGAGAGAACGCACTCCACTGCGTTACGAAATCGAGATTGTGACCAAGGCAAGGGAAGAACGCTGGCTGGATTTCAGCGGCGCGCGCTTCGAACTCCAGGGGAGCCTGGCGGTTGTGGGGATAGCCTTCGACGTTACTGAACGCAAGCGCGTGGAGGGGAAATTACGCGACCTCGTCGGTCAGTTGCATGCTTTAGCAGACAGGCTACAAACTGTGCGCGAGGAGGAGAGGACCAGCTTAGCGCGTGAGATTCATGACGAACTTGGACAGGCCTTGACGGCTATCAAGATGGACCTGGGTTCGATCTTTCGGGAGCTAGGCGATAACGCAAAGCCGCTGGCGGGCGCACCCGAGTCGATCCTGAAGCTGGTCGACCAGACGATTCGGACCGTGCGCCGAATTGCCAGTCAGCTCAGGCCGGGAATCCTGAATAATCTAGGCCTCCCCGACGCCATCGAGTGGGCCACAGAGGAGTTTCAGACTCGAACTGGGATCAAATGCCACTTGGAAATGCAGGAAGGGGGCATCGTCCTCGACCGGGAACGCACCACGGCCATCTTCCGCATCTTTCAGGAAACGCTCACTAACGTGACGCGCCATTCTGGCGCCAGTGAACTGCAGGTCCGGCTTTACAGGCAGAACGCCAATACCATCCTTGAGGTCCGAGACAACGGAGTGGGAATCCAGCCGCAGCACTTGATAGACACCGCCTCACTCGGTATCTTGGGCATGCGCGAGCGCGCTCTGGCTCTCGCCGGGCAGTTCGAAATTGCCGGTCGCCCGGGCGAGGGTACTACTGTGTCCGTGTCCATCCCAGACCCATCGCCGACCGTCGGAGCGTGAGACTGTGATCAAGATCCTTATTGCTGACGACCATGCCATCCTGCGCCGGGGCCTGAGGGGTTTCCTGGGGCACGAACTCGAAGGGGCCTACTATGGTGAGGCGGATAGCTCCCAGCAGGTCCTGCTCCAGGTTCAGCGGGAGCATTGGGATCTGCTTATCCTGGACATCACGATGCCCGGACGCAGTGGCTTGGACGTCCTAGGGGACATCAAGAAGGAGCGTCCCAGGCTTCCGGTGCTGGTTCTGAGCGTGCATCCCGAGGATCAATTCGCCAAGCGAGCCCTACGGGCCGGGGCCTCCGGTTACATGAGTAAGGAGTGCCCGCTGGAGGAGTTGATCAAGGCGATCCGCAAGGTGTTGGCTGGCGGGACCTATGTGAGCCCCACGCTGGCGGAAAAGCTGGCGCTCAACTTCGGTAAGCACAGCGAGGAACCTCCCCATGAGAGACTCTCCGACCGTGAATTCGAGGTGCTGCGCATGATTGCCTCGGGAAGGACGATTTCGCAGATCGCGGAGGACCTGCACTTGAGTGCATCCACGGTCAGCACCCACCGGGCTCACATTCTGGAAAAGACCGCCATGACGACCAACGCCGAGCTGGTGCGCTACGCGCTCGAGAATCACCTCATTTATTAAGGACGGATGCCGTGCGGCTAACAGCCTCGGTGGGCGGCCAAGCACTGCAACACGAGGGCGTTCCCAATCTCCCAGCCACAAAACGAGTCGGGGGTGCTTCGATGCACACCCCACTGGTCATTCAAACCACGACCTCTCACTCATAGATCATTCCATGCAGTAATCATATTCTCGATGATTGCGCAGGGAGTTGCGGAAGGCGATAGTAGATTTCGTGTGAGTGTGCTGATTGCGGACAGCTCTCTAGAGGTTGTCAGGCGACAGGCGATGCATGCCAGGGTTGAAGCAACGGAGATTTTCCGAAGTTCGGCCGTAGCGCAGGACATGATCAACGCCGCCGGGATTCCTATTCCGCATTCAACATTGGAGGCCAATCGGGTCAAAATCAGACCGGTAACCTATCTGTGAGTTTTGAGCAAGGTGCAACCAAATGGTTTTTCAGGCCCAGGAACCTATGGCAACATCAGAGCCCTCTCATCCGCAAGCCATCAATTCAACGCTCACCCCCGGGAGTCTTCTCAATCAGTATCGAATCGAGGAGTTATTAGGAGAAGGGGCAACAGGGGTGGTCTTTCGCGCTCACGATCTGCGCTTACGGCGGCAGGTGGCGCTCAAGCTCTTAAGACGGGACTCGCAGGTCGACGAGGTGGCCTGGGGGCGAATGCTACATGAAGCACGGGCCATCTCGCGCCTGAATCATCCCGGCTTTTGCGCGATTTATGAAGTGGCAGAGGACCAGGGACAGGCCTACATAGCCATGGAGTACGTTGCGGGTCGTCCATTGAGACAGATGCTCGCAGGCAAAGGGCTGCCGAAAGAGGAGATCCTCCTTTACGGCTCGCAGCTTGCTGCGGCCCTGGCCCATGCCCATGAGCGAGGAATAATTCATCGCGACATAAAAAGCTCGAACGTAATTATCATGCCCACCGGGGTTGCCAAGCTGGTGGATCTTGGCTTGGCTTGGCGCATGAAGCGGCAAAAGGAGTTAGAGAAGTACGCCTCCTCGGCACCCTTGGAGGAGGTTGGAGAAGCCGGGGGCACGCTGCCCTATGTGGCCCCAGAGGTTCTACGGGGCGAACGGGCCAGCGTTCAAAGCGACATCTGGGCGCTCGGGGTTTTGCTCTACGAAATGGCCACAGGTACGTTGCCTTTCACCGGTCGAACGTGCTTTGAAATCAGCCTGGCGATCATGACGCAGCCATCTCCGACACTGCCGCGAGGGATCGGTTCGCGCCTCGCTACCATCGTTCAGCGTTGCCTGCAAAGGGACTGCGCCCAACGCTATGCTGCGGCGCGGGAAATTCGCGACGACATCCAGAGAATACTTCTTACCTCCTGCCAAGGTCGATCAATAGTTTTCCGCACCTTTGGTTGGGAAAGTAGGGACGGGAGGAAAGAGTGGCGCGGACGCAATGAGGGCTGAATCGGTCAGACCGCACGACTCGAGGGCGGCCCGGGGTGCTTCGACCACTGATCGGCCTGGAGGATGCGGTGATACGGTCAGGCGACTCACCCGCCGCCGCGCTCCTGATTCCTTCCGTACCGAGACAGCGGGACTCAATCAAATGATGGGCTCGGATTCCGATAGCACGTCGCCAGTAACACCCATTTCCGAGCGGAGGATTTCGACGGCAGAACCAGAATGGGCCAAGAAAACGGCCCAGGGGTTCGAGGCTAGGGTGCGCCTGTGAGTTACTTACTTTACTGCATCTTTCGCGCGCCCCTTCCGGCGGCCTTCGAAATCCCCGACGGCGGGGGGGGGTATCGTGTCTTTACTGTAAATTACCATGGCTTGGGCGCCGCACTTTCCGAGCTTGCCCAGCCCGACCTGCCTCCTGATACCTCGAAACTTCTCGCCTATGAGAAGGTGGTAGAGTCCTTTTATCGCCACCTGACGGTGATTCCCATGCGTTATGCGTGTCGGGTTGGGGATCCGGACGACGCAGTTATTTTGCTGAGGGATAATCACGACGCCTACAGCGCACTTCTCCACGAACTCGAGGGATTGGCAGACGTGCGCATACAGGTTCTCCTAGACAAACCCACGGTCGGGGCGGAAACCGATCGGCCCGCGATCCTACCAGAATGCTTTCCTCCCCACTCGACAAGGTGAAATGACCAGAACCAAATTCTCGTTCCGCCACCCACAACGGTCTAATACTTCGGTCGCCCTGCCCGATGGGTCTTGGCAGGTAGTTTTCCCTTATTCTTCGCCCCCGGCGAACTCTGGGCCGGAGATAGGCTCTCCGGAGGATTGAGCGAAGGCGCCCCCGCCTCCTGACCGAGATGCTTGGGCTTTGCCATTTCTTTGGGCTTCCGTGGGCGGTGCATGTGAGTATCAGGCGCAGGCGGCGGCTCCTTGATGCCGGCCCTTTCGCGCAAGGCTTTTGTCAATTGCTGAGGGGTCTTAATCTTGCCATCCACCTGATCGAGGAAAACGCCCTCGATGATCTGATCGAACTTGGCTCCGGGTTTGAATCCCAGGGCCTGTAATTCCGCTCGAGGCAGCTTTGCCCGAAGCGGCAAGTACTTGGTCAGGTAGTTTTTGACGCGAGAATGAACCTTGGCCTGCGGGTAATAAACCAGCAGGAAGAGCAAGAGGTGGCGGGACTCTTTGGCGAGCAGAGTGTAGACCTGGCGAGGCAGTGCGGCTTTCGAGCTGGCGAGTACCCGGGCGAGCTTCGTGGCGTCCCGCTCCATGTTCAGGGCTTCCTTGATCACTTTGCCGATTCTCAGTACCTTCTTCGCCATCCTTAGTTTTTCACTGCTCCTCAGCTTTTCCACCAGGCAAAGAAAATTGACCAGGTAGGAATCGGCCCCCGGAACGGTCTGGGCCGCCGACCGGCTCCTGGAAAAGCGGTCGTAGGCTAGCCGTGCGGACGCCAATTTCTTGTCCAGCCCCCCCAGGAGTTTCCGCTCGACAAGCACTTTGAGAATACGGGCTGGGTTCTCCTCCTGCAGGATCGCCCGGAGCTCACGGCCCTGTTGGTCCGCACCCAGTCGTTCCCAGGCGTGATTCTGGAGGGCCGTCTCGAAGTAGTTCTTGGTCCGTTCGTCGGGCGTGAAATCAAGGCGCAGTCCAAACCGCAGAAGTCGGTAAATCCGAAGTGGGTCTTCAGAAAAGCTTCGGGGATGCAGAGCCCTGAGTTCCCGCCTTTCAATGTCCGCAGCGCCGTTGGTAGGGTCAAGAAGCAAGCCGCGCGAGTTTGGATGAAGCGAAATCGCCATGGCATTTAGTGAAAAATCACGCCGCTTCAGATCTTCAAATATGGTGGCGGGTCGCATCTCCGGACGCTGGCCGGGTTTCGAAAAGACATCCACCCGGCACTGGCCCAGTTCCACTCGCACTCCATTCGTGAACCAAAGTTCCGCCGCGGCAATATGTGGGTCAAACTCCTGATACTCGAGCGCCAGAGGCTCTCCGTTGCCCATGACTGGGCGCGATGAGAACCCCGTCATGGGTGATGAGTCTTCTGATCCCAAGCGGCGAAGAATCTTCCTGGGATCGCCTTCGAGGGCGAAATCCAGGTCACGCACCACCTGTTGCCCATACGTCAGATCGCGGACCGCGCCTCCCACGAGGTACAGGTTCAACCCCTGTTCGTAGGCCGAGCGGCTGATCAGGCTTAGTACACTGTATTGCTCTTGCGAGAGCTTGCTTTCCATCAGAAAGTTGTAGTCGCTCATGGGAGTTGGGCGTCCATTTCCTTGAAAACCCAGGGGCCTGAAGTTCAGGCTCGAGGATGGTGAGTCTGATAGACCTGCTTTAACCTTTGCGTCAAAACGTGAGTATATATCTGAGTTGTCGAGATATCACTGTGACCTAGCATAAGTTGAATCGAGCGCAGGTCAGCTCCGCGTTCGAGCAGATGCGTGGCGAAAGAGTGACGCACCAGGTGCGGTGTCAGGGGAACTGCAATCCCCGCCCGCCGGCCATACCCAGCCAGAATCTTCCAAAATCCCACCCGTGATAGTGGCCCTCCCCGGCGGTTGAGAAAGAGGAAGGGCTCCTGACCGTTCTTGCCGAATGCCGAGCGCCTGCCAAGCAAGTAAGCTTCCACAGCGCGCAGAGCAGACTTGCCAACGGGGATTAGCCTCTCCTTGTTTCCTTTTCCCAAACAACGAACGATGCCCAGGCCGGAATCAAGATCCGACCAACGAAGATGAACCAGCTCAGAAACCCTCATGCCGGTAGCGTACAAGAGCTCTAGCATAGCCTTGTCTCGAAGGCCAAGGGGGGTGGAGATATCAGGTTGTCTTAGGAGAGTGTCAACCTCGTCGGTGGTGAGATACCTCGGCAGCGTTTGTTCCAATTTGGGCGCATCGACTTCCGCCGTCGGATCGCTGTGGATCCTATCCTCCTTCGCTAGGAATCGAAAGAAATTTCGTAGGGAAATCAGATGCCGAGCCACGCTTCGAGCGCTCAGCCCCCGGCCATAAAGGGCGGCCAGGAAGCCGCGAACATCATCTCGGTCTGCCTCCGCAAAACTCTTCCCGCGGCCACGCAAGAATTCGTAGAAATGGATAAGGTCCCGTTGGTAATTCGAGATACTGTTGGCGGCAAGGCCTCTTTCCACACGTGCATAATCAAGGTAGTCATGGACTTCGCGTAGCCCCGATGAAGAATCCAAACCATTTTGCCGGCCGCAAAATGCTTTCCTGCCAGCCACTCTGCTTGCCGGCTTCGGATCAAAGTGGTCCGCTGCCGTTCCGTTTTCCTGCTCAGCTTTGCTTCGGCCGGGCATTCTCGTCACTCTGCCTCAGGAGTGTAGCCAGAGAAATCAAGGGACGCGACAAGAACCAACGAACGCGCATGCGCTGCCGCAGAGCCACGACACGAGTTGCGCTCTGAAAACTAAGCGACTATTTTTCAAGAGATTATGAGCCTTCTTCAAGAATTCGCACTCCGACTCTGCGCCGAAAGACTTGACAGGCCTAGCTCAGCACCTATACTAGCACAAGCGGTTTTCCGTGGCCAAGCTGCATTTCACGGCAAGCAAATTTCCCGCGGATGGCGCCTCTCGTGAAAGACAACCACAAATCGACTTACAAGAAGGTGGTGGTACGTAGGCTGGATCATGGCCTCATGAAGGGATTTGTTGACTCTGCTTCCTATTTAGGGCCAAACGGCATCCGGATGCTCGACCGTGAAGGCCGGACTCTGACTATTCCCTTGCATGAGATTAAGGGCGTCTTCTTCGTGAGGGATTTCGACGGCAACCCCCAGCGGTCAGAACGCAAACTCTTCCAGAGCCGCCCCCGTTTGGCCGGCCTTTGGGTTCGGGCGACTTTCAAGGATAAGGAGGTACTGGAAGGACTTCTGCCCAGCAACCTCGTGGAACTCAGCCCGGAGGGATTTCTGGTTACGCCGGTGGACGTCTACTCCAACAACTTGCGAATCTTCGTTCCCCGAACTGCGCTGAGCGAGATTACTGTCCTGGGCGTGATACCCATTGGGCGACCGAGAAAGCTATCGCAAAAGGGGAGCGGACTTCAGGGTGACACCGCAACTGCCGAAAGCCAGATTGGTCTTTTCCCTGCTGCAGAGCGGAAGGAAAAATAGCAGCCTTAGCAGGATGCCGGGAAGCCCGCACTTGGGTGCTGCTCCCGGGCAAATCTCATTGGTCTTTGCATCATTCCGAGTGCACGGAATTTAACGAGTAATATTAACGGGCAGGCTGGGTGCGTGCCTCAGCCGGAGGCGGGCGGTTGTACGGGGGGAAGTACCATCTTCTGATGGATGGCGTAAAGCACCAGTTCCAGACGGTCCGAAACCCCAACTTTATCGTAGATTGACCTTAGGTGATTCTTCACCGTTTGTTCGGTAATGGACAGATGCTGGGCGACTTCCCGATTTCGCCATCCCTGCATCAGGTAGCTGATTATTGTCTTCTCTCTCTGCGTCAACGTATCTACGGGTCTTAGTGGTCGGGAGGAATTCGTTTCCGCAATCTTCGCAATGCGGGCAACCTGCTGACGCGGCAACCAGACTTCGTTTTCCCAAACTACCTTGCGAGCGCACTTAATAAACAGCGACGGTTCCACTGACTTAAGAATGATGCCCGAAGCGCCCAACTGGACGAATCGCATGCCCTCCTCTTCTTCGGCTATTGAGGAGGACGTGACCACGATCTTACACTTAGGCGACACTCGACGAATGTCCTCAAGCAGATTGCCGCCAGCTTCCGTTATGATTTCCGCCTGAATAAAATACAGATGGGGCCGCAGGGATTTCGTCAGTTCGATCAACTGCGGGGCGGACTGGGCTTGCGCCACGACGCGCAGGTCATCCTCCACCGCGAAGAGCTTTTTCAGTCCGATCATGAAGATGCCTTCACGATCGGCTATGAGAACCCGGATCTTTTTCTTCCCGCCGTTGCGGAGGCTCATCCAGAATCACGTCCCAATGCTACGTGTTTGCGAGGGCGATCTGGCTCCACGACGCGCGCCGCCCCTGGAGTTCTTGATTGGTCTTTGGGAATACACTAGCACTGCGCCGCGCCGTGCATGATGGCTGAATCGCCAGGAATCTTGCATCCTCTGTTCAGATAGCGTCAAACAGCTTGCGTGCGCGTGGGCCGGAATTCGTACTCGTCAATCGTGGCGCCCATCCCCCTCGACTCGCCGGGGCAGCTCCAACGGATGACCCGCCCATTACAAAGCAATTCAACGGGGACACGCGTAACAGTCACAGGGAGGATTACTCTCATGGTTACGGGTGTCTCGCGGGGAGCGCGGATGGGAATACGCATGAACAACCCGTTCCCACTCATGTTTCCGGTCTTTCCCTCCACGTGGCGAGAGCGGCCCCAGCGACTCTTCCAGCGCACTTCTACCGGGAATTCCACCGGAATGCGGATTCCGGCGCGTTGATCGTCACTCATAGGCTCTCCATTGAAACGAGCCTCACGGGCAAGCATAGCTTATCTCGTTTCTGCCATCGTGGCAAGAGGAAACTCCTAGCGGTCAATGAAATGTTTGGGCGCAAACCTCCGACCTGACCCCGGAAATAAACCCGGTGGCGACGCTCAACCAGTGGAAAGCCACTGCCACGTTTCCCATCCCCGCCACACGCCAAGAGGGCACGATGCTATTCGCGCCAGACCGGGAGCCAGATCATGTCACTCTCTGGCGGCCGGCTCCATCAGCCTTCCCATCGGGCCACCGGAGAGGTAGGTGTTCCAAGAGCTTACTTCTGTTTCCCCCTCTCTGCCAAGCGTACCAGCGTACCATTACTTCTGTACGAGGCATTGCCTAAACGGCGGACCGCTGCTAACCTTGCGGCTTCGGGGTGGATTGCCGCCTCAGTCCAGGTGGTTGTTCCCCCGGACGAACTCTGAAAAGGAGACGACAATGAAACTGGGTGAAATTGCGGCGCGGCTTGAATGCCAGCTCGACGGTCCGGAAGAACTCGAAATCACCGGCGTCGCCGGAATGGACGAGGCCACAGCCGGCGAATTGACTTTTCTTGCCAATCCTAAGTACCTGCGCAAAATCAAGACGACACGCGCGGCGGCCATCATTGCCAGCCCGGAGGAGGACCTGGAGGGCCGGCCCGCCTTGCGTTCGGCGAATCCTTACCTCACGTTTGCCAAGGCCCTGGAGTTCTTCCATCCTCTTTACCGGCCTCCGCCGGGCATTCACCCTACAGCCGTCATCGCCCCGGACGTCCAATTGGGCCGCGCTCCTTCCATCGGCCCCTACGTGGTCCTCGAAGAAGGAGTGGAGATTGGGGATGACTGCGTGCTGAAAAGCCACGTGGTGGTTTACCGAGGGGCCAGGATTGGACGCCGCTTCTTCGCCCATGCGCATGCGGTGGTACGTGAATTCGTTCGCATCGGCGACGACGTGACCTTGCAGAATGGCGCGGTTATCGGGACGGATGGCTTCGGGTTCGCTCGCCAGGCGGATGGCTCTTACTACAAAATAGTGCAGTCCGGGACGGTGGCCATCGAGGATGGTGTCGAGATTCAAGCCTATGCCTGTATCGACCGGGCCGCCGTGGGAGAAACGCGCATCCACCGCGGCGCAAAAATCGACAATCTCGTTCAGGTAGGACACGCCTGCGAGATCGGGGAGAATACTCTCCTCTGCGGACAGGTGGGCCTTGCCGGAACCACCAAACTGGGCCGGAACGTGATCCTCACCGGCCAAGTCGGCATAGCGGGCCATGTGACCATCGGAGACAATGTGGTGGTGTCCGCCCAATCCGGCATTCACAGTGATGTCGAACCCAACCGCATAATGTCCGGCTCCCCGGCTATTGACAACTCGCTCTGGATCAGATGCGTCGCGGCTTATGCCCGGCTTCCGCAAATGTATGCGACCTACCGCAAGGTCCGTGAGCTCCTGGAGAAGGAGAGCCAGAACCCCTAGCCCGAGAGAGTAGGCAGTAGACAACTTCGTGCCGAGATCTGAGGATTTACCTCTTAGATAGGTCAGGCCGCAACAAGCTGGAGGACGTTTTCGATGGCTTGATCAGCGCGATGGTAGGCGGCCTCGATTGGGCTGTGGGG
>JBEKIZ010000029.1:0-53643 GCA_050011515.1 Terriglobia bacterium
AGAAATACGGTCTTCCTTTGCACGTCACGCCCATCGGATTCAAGTACATCTGCGAGTTGATGCTCACCCGCGACGTGCTGATCGGCGGCGAAGAAAGCGGAGGAATCGGCATCAAGGGGCACTTGCCTGAGCGCGATGGAGTCTTGAACTCCTTGCTCCTGGCGGAGGTGATGGCGGACCGAGGCCGCACTCTCGGGGAGTTGGTCCAGGAGCTGACTCAGGAGTTCGGTCCCCACTTTTACGGGCGTGTCGACCTGGAAATTGATAAGGACGTCGCCCAGCGCATTGTTCGCTTGGTGGGGCAGAAGAAGATCAAACGCATTGCTGGACTGAAGGTGACTTCCGTTGACGGCCTGGACGGAGCCAAGATGCGCTTCAGTAACTCCGCATGGCTCCTGGTGCGCGCTTCCGGCACCGAGAACATCCTGCGTCTCTATGCTGAGGCCCCCTCCGCCGAGCAGGTGAAAGCTCTGCTCGCCGAAATAGAAGTGTTTTCGCGGAAACAGTTGTAGCCGTATCGGTCAGGCTCACTTGGACGGCGGGTCCTGCGGTAGAAGGGTCTTGCGAATGCCATCGAGCACGCCGTTGACGAACTGGACAGAACCCTCTCCCGAAAAGCGCCCCGCGATCTCCAGCGCCTCGTTGATCACGGCAGCGGCGGGAGTTTCCGGGTGGCGGAGGAGTTCGTACAGAGCCACGCGCAGGATGTTGCGGTCTACGGCTGCCATGCGCTCCAGACGCCAGTTGTCAGCTTGTTCGCGAACCAGTCGGTCGAGCCGGTCAATATCGTTTACTGCGCCTTCGAAGAGGTCGCGGGCAAAACCCTCCACGTCGGCATCCGCCCTATTGTTGGCGAAGAAGGTCGCCTCCACCTGGGCGGGAGTGTACCCGCAGATCTCCCATTGATAGAGCATCTGCATTGCAAATTCGCGGGATTTTCTGCGTGAACCCATTTCCAGTGACAAGTGACGAGCGAGCTTCGAAATTCGAAAACCGCCGTGACTATCGAGTTAGATTTTCGCTTTTCGAGTTTCGAATTTCGAGTGCCGAAGCGGGACTACTTGCCGGTGAATTTTGCCGGCCGCTTCTCCAAGAACGCTCGAGTGCCTTCCTTCATGTCGGCCGTCGTACAGCATAGACCGAAAAGCGTGGCCTCCAGGAACTGGCCCTCGGCTTCGGGTATTTCCAAGCCGTGGTTTACGGCTTCGAGCGCGAACTTCACGGCCAGCGGCGCATTGGCCATGATTCTTTGCGCAAGCTTTTCTGCGGTGGCGATGAGGTCTTGCGCTGGGACCACTTGGTTTACCAACCCCATGCCATAGGCCTCGGAGGCGCTGATGGGGTCGCCGCTCAGCAGCATCTCGAGGGCGCGTCCTTTGCCTACCAGGCGCGGCAAGCGTTGCGTTCCGGCATAGCCCGGGATAAGTCCCAGCTTCACTTCCGGTTGTCCGAGGCGCGCATTCTCGGAAGCGATTCTTAATGTGCACGCCATAGCGAGTTCGCAGCCTCCACCCAGAGCAAATCCGTTGATGGCCGCAATCACCGGCTTGCCCAGGTGCTCGATAAAGTCCAGAATCTCCTGGCCGCGAACCGACGTCTCTTTGCCTTCCACAGGCGTTTGAACCGCCAGTTCGTTGATGTCCGCGCCTCCCACAAAGGCTCTTTCACCCGCCCCCGTGAGGATGACAACGCGGACCTCATTGTCCTTTTCGATGTCCTGGAAACACTCCTGCAACTCTTGCATTACTTTCTGGTTCAGGGCGTTTAGCTTGTCGGGACGGTTGATGGTTACATGAGCGATGCCATTCCGCTTTTCATAGAGTAAGGTCTCGAACGCCATATTGATCCCCCGTGACGCGATCCGGAGAAAGGTCATCCTCCTGTGATCTTGAGGAGTCTGACCCTGCGATATAGTATGTGGTCTCAATCCCCACAAAGTCCAGCAATCAGAATCTCAAACTCGAAACCCTTGTGCGTGATTGTAGGCGGCAGCCCGACCGGCCACATCGAACTGGTGTCATTTACGTGACACGCGCGTTGCAAGTCGCGTCGGCGTTTCGAAAGGGATTCCATGCCAACGTCACCAACGCCGGCGCCAACTCCAAGTTTGACAGGGTACCGCCCTTTTGTTAGATTTTCAAAGGGCAAAACATTTTGGATTTTAGATTTTGGATTTTGGATTGAAGAGAGAGGGGGCCACACAGGGTTTTTAATCTAAAATCTAAAATCCAAAATCAGCCCCGCTGTCGCTGCACGGCGAGTCTCGCCTTGGTTCGGAACCTACCTCGGACCACGGAAGTGGTTTGCTTATGACGGACGCGCGTTACGTTCGCAACTTTTCGATTGTCGCCCATATTGACCACGGCAAGTCCACCCTGGCCGACCGTGTGCTGGAAATCACGGGTGCGCTTTCGAAACGGGAAATGGCCGACCAGGTGCTCGACTCCATGGACCTGGAGCGCGAGCGGGGTATTACGATCAAGGCGCACGCCGTCCGCCTTCACTACCGCGCTCGCGATGGGAACCAGTACCAGTTGAACCTGATCGATACTCCCGGCCATGTCGATTTCTCTTACGAGGTTTCGCGGAGCCTTTCCGCCTGCGAGGGCGCAGTCCTGGTGATCGATGCCTCACAGGGAGTCGAGGCGCAGACCCTTGCTAATGCCCAGCTTGCCCTGAACAACAACCTTGCGATCATTCCCGTCATCAACAAGATCGACCTTCCGGGCGCGGACGTTGAGGCCACCAAACAGCAAATCGAACACGCTCTGGCGCTCGATCCGAGCGAGTCACTGCTGATCAGCGCCAAACAGGGCCTGGGCGTGGATGAGGTGCTGGAGGCAATCGTGGCGCGCGTCCCGGCGCCGCGCGGTTTGCCGGAAGAGCCTCTCCGGGCGCTGATCTTTGATTCCTGGTTCGATAGCTATCGCGGCGTGGTAGTGCTCAGCCGCATCTTCGAGGGCGCTTTGACGGTGGGTATGCGGATTCGCCTTTGGTCCAACAACCAAGTCTACACGGTTGAGGAACTGGGCGTGCTAACGCCGAAGCCCGTTCGCGTGGAACGCCTCGAGGCGGGAGAAGTCGGTTTCGTCATCGCCAATATCAAGCGCATCTCGGACACGCGCATCGGCGATACCATCACGGACGACATGCGACCCGCCGCCGCGCCGTTTCCCGGCTTCGAGGAAATCAAGTCCATGGTTTTCGCGGGGCTTTATCCCGTGGACGCCAGCGGTTACGAACCCCTGCGCGACGCGCTCGAGAAGCTGCGCCTCAATGACTCCTCGCTTTTCTACGAGCCGGAGAACTCCCAGGCTTTGGGCTTCGGCTTCCGCTGCGGTTTCCTCGGCCTGCTGCACATGGAAATCGTCCAAGAGCGCCTGGAGCGCGAATTCAATCTCGACCTGATCACCACCGCCCCCAGCGTCCGCTACCGCGTCACCGCGAAGTCGGGTGAGGTTCTGGAGGTGCACACGCCCACCAAGTTTCCGCCTGCGGGTGACATTGAGAAAGTTGAAGAACCCATTATTCTTGCGCGAATCTTCACCCAGGATGAATACCTGGGCGGCATCCTGAAACTGCTGGAAGAGAAGCGGGGCGTGCAGAAGGGCTTCGAATACGTCTCGCAAAAGCGCGTGCTGCTCACTTACGAGCTTCCGCTTAACGAAATCGTGCTGGATTTTTACGACCGGCTGAAGTCCGTCTCGCGTGGCTATGCCTCGCTCGACTATCACTTTGCAGGCTTCCGGGACTCGGACTTGGTGAAGGTGGACTTCCTGGTGGCCGGAGAGCCTGTGGATGCCCTTTCGTTCATCAGCCACCGCGATCAGGCATTTGGGCGCGGCCGCGTCCTGTGCGCAAAAATGAGGAAGCTCATTCCACGCCAGCTCTTCGAAGTCGCGCTTCAGGCTTCCATCGGATCAAGGGTGATTGCCCGCGAAAACGTCCCGCCCATGCGGAAGAACGTTTTGGCCAAGTGTTACGGAGGCGACATCACGCGCAAACGCAAGCTGCTCGAAAAGCAGAAGGAAGGCAAGAAGCGCATGAAGCGCGTGGGGCGCGTCGATATCCCCCAGGAAGCTTTCCTGGCTGTCCTCAAAGTGTCTGAAGATTAAGATCTGCGTGATCTGCGTAATCTGTGGATGGAGGCACACATGGAACTTAAAACCGTCACCATTGAAAAGCCTGCCGACATGAATTTCATCCTCGGCCAGTCGCATTTCATCAAGACCGTCGAGGACCTGCATGAGGCTATTGTCCAAACCGTTCCCGGAATGAAATTCGGGATTGGATTCTGCGAATCGTCTGGCCCTGCACTGGTGCGCTACTCCGGCAATGACCAGCGGCTGATCGAACTCGCGCAGAAGAACGCCCTGACGCTCGCGTGCGGCCATTGCTTCATCATCTTTATGGACAGCGGCTTTCCTATCAACATCCTGAACACCATCAAGAACGTCCCGGAAGTGTGCCGGGTTTTCTGCGCCACGGCGAATCCCGTCGAGGTCGTTGTCGCCGAGACCGAGCAGGGGCGCGGTATCCTCGGCGTGATCGACGGCTTGAAAACTAAAGGCATCGAAACCGAAGCCGACATCAAATTCCGCAAAGATTTCCTGCGCAAGATCGGATACAAGCTGTAGCGGCGATTTCAAATCGCCGTGTAGCGCCGGCATCTTGCCGGCACACAGGCGAACCGCGATGCGCCCTCTTTGTAGGGGTAATTCTACATCGCTGCATCGCGACGTCCCCGTCATCGGGCACGGTCATCTTGGCCGTGCCCTGCCCCTGTCTCTCCCCCACAGCTCGCGTAGCTCCAGCTTGTTATTCCGTCCATTTCGCCTTGCAGAATGGGATTTAGCCGGAGGTAGTGGATCAGCTCGAGCAATCACTCCAGCTAAACGCTGCGGCGTTTTGCGAGATCTATCTTAGCCGGGGGCCATTTTCCGGGAAGCGCCACTTCCGGGCTTTGGGATTCTCCGGAGACGTAAAACTGACCCCTTCCGTGGTCCGTGTAAGTACCCAGCGCTGAAAACTCGACCGGACATTGCATTCAGAGGCGGTCGGGTGTACATTACCGGTGAGTCGGAAAATGAGAACGGAAATCCGTGTTAGATTCTCACAAGACATGCGAGCGTCCGGGAAAAGAACCCTATGACGCTTCGCCAAGGCATTCTCCTACTCATCTCTACAGGCATGATGGCCGCGCTGGTCGCGTGCGGCGGCCCCAGCTACCAGACGATCCCAGTGCTTCCAATTTCTATTACGTTCATCGGCACGCCGCCCGGTTCTCTGATGGTCGGCGCCACGTTGTCCCTCACCGCAGTCGTTTCCAACGACGCCACGAACGAGGGCGTAGCCTGGTCGGTGACCTGCGGCAGCACGGGCACGGGCGCTTGCGGTTCGTTCAGCCGGGCCACCACCGTCAGCGGGTTTGCAACCACCTACACCGCACCCTTAGCCCTTCCCACCGGCAATACGGTGACCGTGACCGCGACCTCGGTGGCCGATTCCACCATATCCGTCTCCTCGCCAGCGATCACCATCATTACGCCGGGCATTAGCGTCGCATTCAGTAAGACCGCCTATCCGCCCAATGCCGTGGAGGTGGGCGGATCGGCTGCCATCGCCGCGATTGTGGCCGGCGATACAACCAATCAGGGCGTCAGCTGGTCGTGCTCACCGGCGGGCGACTGCGGCTCATTTAATCCTGCTACCACGCCCAGCGGGGTCTCCACCACCTACACCGCGCCGGGGCTCTTGCCTTCCGGCAGGACCGTGACCGTGATGGCCTCCTCAGTGACCAATCCCGGCGATTCCTGCTCGATCCCGGTTTTCATCTCCGCTGAACCCACTACGCTGGCCAACGGTACCTACGTCTTTTCGTTGGCGGGAACCGGCAAGAACGGGCCTTACTCGGTCGCAGGGGCCTTCGTCCTCAGCAATGGTGCCATCACCAGCGGCGAGCAGGACTTCATCGATTCCGCCGTGACCAAGAAAGACAGCATTACCAGCGGCAGCTACTACGCCGTCGACGACGGTAACCTGTGGATCACACTCAAAACCGCGGACACCAGCATCGGCGTAAGCGGGGTTGAAACCCTGGATGCCACCCTGGTCTCCAGTTCGAAGGCCCAACTGATCGAGTTCGACTCTTCAGCAACTTCCAGCGGCACATTGGATTTGCAAACCGGCAAAGCCGCGCCCTCGGGCGGGTACGCATTTTTCACCGCTGGCGAAGACTCGGGCAAGTCCCCCACTGCGATCGGAGGCGTGATCAACATTGACGGCTCGGGCACCATCTCGGGCACCGGCAGCGCTTTCGACATCAATGACTCCGGCCTGCCTGCGCCTTTGCCGAAACAAGCTTTCGCGGCCAGCACAGTTTCCGCTCCGGACTCCATGGGACGGGTTGTGTTTAACCTGGTTCCAGTCACAGGCGCCGGTCCATCGATCGGACAAATCAATCTGGTGGGTTACATCGTGGACGCGAGCCACATCTGCCTGGTTGAGACCACCGACGCCTATGGCGGCTTCACCGGCGGAACGGCTCTGGGCCAAGGGAGCAGCACCGGAACCTTCAACGCTAGCTCCATCTCCGGTTCCAGCTATGTCTTCGGCGCGGCGGGCACGGATGCCAATGGCGCGCTTCAGGTCGCCGGGTTGCTGAGCGCAGGCTCGAGCGGGAGCGTAAGCGGCATCCTCAACTTCAATGACCTTACCGCGCAAAGCCCGCAAGGCGGGAGCACGCTGTCCGCCGGAAGCTACACTGTAGACGCAACCGGCCGAGTGACTCTGACAGGGCTGACGGACGGCTCCACCAGCCCCACGTTCAACTACAACCTGCAACTCTATTTGACCGGCGACGGACACGGGGTTCTCATCTCCATGGACAAGGCCGAAGTCATCGCTGGCCTGGGATTCCAGCAAACCGGGCCCGGCTCATTTGGGCTTGACTCGTTCAGCGGATCCTACGGGATGAACGTTGCACAAGTTCTGCCATCGGCCGGCGGCGAGTCTGAGCAGCATGCTGCCGGTCCGATTGCTGCGGACGGGGCTGGCGATCTCACGGGGTTCGCCGATTTCAACCCCATCTCCGGAATCGGAGGGAACGATCTTTCGCTCTCCGGCAACCTCGTCGCCAACGCGAATGGAGTGTTCACCGGCCAAATCAGCGGCCTGAAACTCTTGTCCCCCTCGACGCCGGACAATTTCACCTATTACCTGGTGGACAAGACTCGGGCCGTGTTCATCGAGACAGACAACATCCAATTGACCCTCGGCTACTTCGTGCTGCAACAGTGATGTAGGAACGGGTGTCCCCGCCCGCCCGCGCTGCGCTTGCGCGTTTTGGGGTGGGACATTCCTGATAAAGAATACTTGCTCTTAAATGAATGACGAAATCCCCAGCCCATATTTGAAGGTCCCTCACGTCCATCGTTGGGCAAATACCACTCCCGGCTGGGTCAAGGTTGCACCAGGAAGAGACCTTAGACCTCCGGCGAGCGCCGTGGCTAAAAGCCGCGCAGGGCTACTCGCTATTGCGGGAACGCCGTAGGCGGGGTGATTTTCTGCCAGCCTTCTCCGTTGAGTGCAGCGAGAAAAGCCAGCAGATCCTGCTTGGTTTGCTCATCCATATAAAAAGGTGTGAGGCGAGTGTCCAGGTGGGGGTTAGGCAACCCTCCCTTCGCGTATAAATCCAGGACCTCCCCGAGAGTCTTGATGCTGCCGTCGTGCATGTAGGGGGCGCGATAGGCAAGGTCGCGCAGAGTCGGCACTTTGAATTTCCCGAAATCGCCGCGCTTTTTTGTAACGATTTTGCGGCCCGGATCGGGGTTGACTTCATCCATGCCGATTCCCAGGTTCGCAAATTTCTCCGTGGTGAAATTCGGGCCGGAGTGGCATTCGGCGCATTCACCTTTCTTGTTGAAGAAATCCAGACCATCCTTCTGCTGTTTGGTCAGCGCCGACTTGTCCCCGGCAAGGTAGCGGTCGTAGGCGGAATTACCTGACAGGATCGTGCGCTCGAAGGTCGCAATGGCTTTGGCGATTCGCGCGAAGGTGATCGCGCCGTCGCCGAAGGCGGCAGCAAAAAGTGGAGCGTAGCCTTCGATGCCGCGAAGCCGTTGGACTACTTGGTCCGCAGTCATGCCCATCTCATCGGGATTGGTCACGGGAGTAATAACTTGTGCCTCCAGCGTGGGCGCCCGGCCATCCCAGAATTGCGATTTGCCCCAGGCGCGATTGACGAGCGTGGGTGCATGGCGCGCTCCCGGCTTTCCATTCACGCCCCTTGAAAGCGGCGTGCTGGCTGCGAAGGCATGCGCCGGCTCATGACAGAAGGCGCAAGACACCACGCCATTGGCAGAGAGACGGCCATCGAAAAACAGAAGCTTGCCAAGCTCGGCGCGCGCGGGTGAGTAAGGATTATCTTCCGGCCAGGGAATGGGCGGGAGACCTAAAGGAACTGGGAAATCCGCTGATTTGGGTTGAACGCTTTCTGGGGGCACGGAGGCGGGGAGGAGGATAAGTGCCAGAAGCGCTGCCCTACTCGCGAAACTCAATAACGGCGGCAATCACCCCTCCCCGCCTGCCGGATTCGGTTTCAAGAAGTGGGGAAGGCGCGGCGTGATGAACCGGAAGCGCCGGCCGATGATCATCTTGACCAGCAGATGATCGGTGCTGCGCGTTACGCCCATGCCCACGCCGAGGTTGAATTCCCAGTTCGGACCGAAGTCATAATCGATCGTGGGAATGATCTGTTGTTGCTGCAGATATAGGGGGTCAAAACCCGTCACAGGTCCCAACGAGCCGTAGTATTCGAGCCCCGCACTGAGTTTCCGCGTGACGGAATAAGCGGCCTTGAAGTTCGGAGAAAACTCGACGCCTCGAGAGACACTGGGCCCGTGAAACGACCGCTCGAGAGCGGGATTGAAGGCCAGATACCAAGACTTCCACTGTTTGTCAACGATGGGGCGAATTTCCCAGGTCCAGGTATCTGCGGAAAAGATGGCCCGCTGGTAGCCGAATTCCGTCGAAAGGCTCACCCCGACCGGCCAATGCCATTTCTCCGGAACGCGAACCCGGGGACGGATGTGATCACCAACCCACTTGTAGCCCTGGTGGGGACCGTAGCTCGTGAAGATGTACAATCCCGTTTCAAACCAGTCATTCCAACCCTGGGTAATCTCAACCGTTTCGTGGGTTTGATGTTCATCAGGAAGAACACCCAGGTCAACGGTCTTGAAACCTTCAAACGTGAAGTTACTGTGCAACTCGATCATAGTGCGGCCGGGCGCCACCGTGTCGGATCCATAGACCTGAATCTCATAGTTGCCTTGCGCATAGAGCGGCAGAGAAGCTAGGGCAGTTAAGAGGACGAGTTGAATGCCTTTCACGAGGGTAGGCTTCATCGCTTCTATGATAGCCGCGTCGCGGGCGGTCGCTCAAGTTAACGCTGGGACACGCTTGAGAAAATCATTTTTGGTGTACCAGAAGGCTGCTGAAGAATTCGCGGTCATCAAGGCAACTCAGAAATACTGGTAGCTCACGAACGCCAACTGTCGGCTGTCAGGAGACCACGAGGGAACGTTGATGGTGCCTTGGCCGCCGAGGAGTTTGGCAAGCACGCTGACATTTCTGTCACTCATCGACATCAGGCGCAGCATCACGTTTTTGTCCGGCGGATGGCCCGTAACGCCTTTTTCATAGGTGAGAAACACCATCTGCTTTCCATCGGGCGAAATGTGCGGGAACCAATTGTTGAATTCGTCAGCGGTTACCTGCACTTGCTCGGATCCGTCGGAACGCATGCGCCAGATCTGCATGCTGCCGCTGCGATCGGAATTAAAGTAGATGTACTTACCGTCGGGAGAATATTCGGGGCCATCGTTGTGGCCCGCGCCCCGCGTCAGTTGGATTTCTTCGCCGCCCGCCACGGGAATCGTGTAGACGTCGAACGCGCCATTCCGCTCGCCGCAGAAGCAGAGAGTCTTCCCGTCCGGCGAGCAGCCGTGCCAGTAAGAGGGCGACTGCTGCGTGACGCGACGGGGCATGCCTCCGGCAAGCGGCAAGACATAAATGACGGAAGCGCCCTTCTCTTGCGAGCTGTCGCTGATGGCGAGCCATGAGCCGTCGGGCGAAATGCCGTGATCGTTGTTACAGCGCGTAGCAAACCCGGTGTCGATGATTTCCGGCTCACCTCCGGTGACAGCCACTCGATAGAGGCGCCCGTCGCTATTGAAAATCAACTGCCGCCCGTCGGGTGTCCAATTGGGAGCTTCGATGCGCCCCACCGTGACGTAGGCCACGCGCCGGTCCGTCGAGGCGATGGCGACTGTTTCGAGCGTGCTGTAAAGGGCAAGCGAGCCGGCCGCGCCGGTGGGCTGCGCCTCGAGTTCGACGTCGGAGAACACAGCCTTCTCGATCGCGTTTTTGTCGTGCGAACACACCCCGATGCCTACATAGAAGGGTGCCACGAACGGAACTCGAATCGAGGCGCCGGCCAAGTGGAGCGCCTCGCCGCCCGCCGAGAGCAGCAGATAGGCGAATTGACCTTTCGTTTCGAGACGCACCCGCTTGGGAGCGGAAATGTTCGATTCGATCTCCTGCGTCGCAGTTCCTTTGTCGTCGCGGTATTGGAGCGAGGTCAGACCGTTGCCGTGCAAGGCGACGTCAACGTAAGCGGAGTCTGCACCCAGGCTTTGGCGGATCATCAAAACCGCTTTTCGATGCGGATTTCCGCCCCGGCCGATGAAGCTGATGTTGGCTGCGAGGCTGACGCGCTCGCCCGAAACCTTTTTCCAGACGAAGTGGAAAGCGTCTTCCTTGAACCACATGTTCTCTCCACTCCCGGTGACCGCGTAGCTCTTCTTCGTTGCGTCGTATTCAACCGAGCCGGGATGAAGAACGGAGCCAATGTCAGCATGACTCTCGAACAATCCTATCGGGCCCATTGGGGCGTTGGAAGCTTGAGCTATGGTCGGGTGATTCGGCATGCCTAAGCCTTCAGCCTTTCGCGCCGCGTTATAAATCCGTGGCGCGCAGACCAGCAAGCAAACGATAGCCAAAACCGCGAGGCTCGCAAGGTTTTCCTTGTTCACGGGAACTCACCTCCATGTGACCGGGACACAGAGAGAGTAGGACAGCAAGGGAGAACTGTCAATTCGGACTCGGGTAACTCCAGCTTGTTTTTCCCTCCGTTTCGTGCTACAAAATGGGATTAATACTACGTCATTACGCCAACTCCTGGAGGCCCTCGATTGCCCAGGGGGTTCGTGGCAAGCCGAACCGTAGCCATTATTCCGGCGGATGCTTCGTAAAAGCCGTTTAGAGTACGTCACGAGCCGCCACGGCAGAGCGCCCGTCCGACCATACTGACGCTCCGTCACGAGCAGGAAGTAGCCAACATGGCCGTTTTCAGTCAGGCCCGAACTACCATCCCTAAGTCGCGAGCAAAGCTCCGGCAGCAGACCGGTTTCTGGCTCCCGGTTCGGGAAGCTTTCTGGAACGCCCTCGGGGAACTCCGCAGCCACAAGCTGCGATCTTTCCTCACCCTGCTCGGGGTCGTCATCGCTACCACCACGCTGATTGTCGTGATGTCGGTGGTGAACGGCATGAACCTCTACATTGCGACCAAGATTGCCAATCTCGGCACGAACACCTTCGTGCTTCATCAGTTCAAGTGGGCAACGGGGTTCGACGAGTATTTGAAAGCGATGCGGCGCAACAGGCCCATCCGTCTCGAAGACTATGAGTATCTAGGGGACACGCTGGTCGGCTACGAGGCGATCAGCGCCATCGCGCAGTTGGAGCCCGGCCCAGAGGCGCGGTTCAGGGGTCACTCGATCGATGAAGTGACGCTGTTCGGAATCACCCCCAGCCACGTGGACATCGGCCGGGAAAAGGTGCGGTATGGCCGCTACATTACAGACCAGGACTACCGCCACAACGAGCGGGTCTGTTTTATTGGCCAGGACATCGTGGACAAGCTCTTTCCGCAGGTCGATCCGATTGACAAGGAATTGCTGGTGGGGGGACAGAGCTTCCGCATTGTCGGCGTGGCGGAGAAGGTGGGCTCCGCTCTCGGTGTGAGCCAAGACAACTTCGTCTTTGTTCCGCTCGGCACTTTCCGGAACCTCTACATGCCGCGCCTGGAGCTCTTTGTTTTTATCAAGGCGCCCGACTCCAAACACATGATGGAGCTCGAAGACGAAGTTCGTGTCCTCATGCGGGCGCGCCGCCACGTGCCCTACCACGAAGACGACACCTTTGGCATCAACGCCTCCGAAACGCTGATGAGCGCCTGGAAGAACCTTACCGGCAGCATCTTTGCCGTCACCATCGGCGTGGTGGCTGTGTTCATGGTGGTGGGCGGCATTGTGATCATGAACATCATGCTGGCTACCGTCACCGAGCGCACGCACGAGATAGGGATTCGCAAATCGGTGGGGGCGCGGCGTCGCGACATCCTCTGGCAGTTCGTGTTTGAGGCCGCGGCGCTAGCCAGCGCCGGGGGGGTCATGGGAGTGCTCCTTGCCTATCTCATCGCGTGGCTGGTGGCGTTGGTCTTCACCGCCGCCGTGCCGCTGAGCGCGGTCATTGTGGGGATTACGCTTTCAACCCTGGTCGGGCTCTTCTTCGGGATCTACCCGGCGATGAGGGCGGCTGCTCTTGATCCCATCCAGGCGCTGCGAGCGGAGAAATAGCATGACGACTTACTGGCACGCTGTCGGCGAAAACCTTGTGTTAGCGCTCGACAGCCTGCGCACGCACAAGTTCCGGTCGTTCCTCACCATTTTGGGCGTACTCATCGGCACCACCACGGTGATCGCGGTGGCTTCCATCATTGCGGGTCTGGATACTCAGTTGGTGCAACTGGCCGAGCAGTATGGCACAGATGTTCTATGGGTCTACAAGCTGCAGATGGGCACGCCGCACCGCCTGACCCGCGAGGAGCGGCTACGTAAACCGCTCAACCTCGAAGACGCCAAGGCCATCAAGGAGCAATGCCCGGACGTCGCGGATGTGTCGGTGGGCATACTCAGGGAGATGAGTGAGTTTGGCCCGCCACCCTCCACGGCGCGCTACAAGGGCCACGAGATGTCGGGCGCCCAGTTCATGGGCGTGGATGCCAACTATCTGGCTATGGCGAACTCGTCGCTCTCAGACGGTCGCTTCTTCACGCCGGCGGACGACCTTCACCGCCGCGACGTCACCGTGATCGGCGCCAACGTGGTGGAACGCTTGTTCCAGCTCGAGGACCCGGTCGGCAAGAGTATCGTGGTGGACGGACACACGCTCGAAGTCGTCGGCACGCTCAACAAGTTCAAGGGATTCCTGGGAGACAATCCCGATGATCGGGACATCTTCGTACCGTACTGGACCTACAAGAAGCTTTATCCCGACGCTAAAGACCACTTCCTCAGCGTTCTGGCGTACCGCGGAAGGCTGGAAGATGTGGAGGACGAAGTCCGCGGCTTGCTTCGTCGTCGCCGCCACGTGAAGCTTTCGGAGCCGGACAACTTCGGGCTCGCAACGGCGGAGTCCCTCATCACCGAGTTTCGCGGAATTATCGGCACAGTGGCGCTGGTCATGGTGGTGGTCTCCTCCATTGGTCTGCTGGTCGGGGGCATCGGCGTGATGAATATCATGCTGCTCTCGGTCACGGAGCGCACGCGGGAGATTGGTGTGCGCAAGGCTATAGGCGCGCGCCGGCGCGACATCGTTTGGCAGTTCCTGCTTGAAGCCATTGCGCTCACCGCCTCGGGCGGCCTCATGGGAATCGCCGTGGGCTGGTTGCTGAGCTTCCTCATCCGAGTTTTTGTGCCAAGCCTGCCTTCAACCGTCCCACTCTGGTCCGTCGTGGCGGGTTTCGTCGTCGCGACAAGCGTCGGCCTGTTTTTCGGCCTCTGGCCGGCCTTGAAGGCTGCGCGCCTCGATCCCATCGCGGCCCTCCGGTATGAGTAGCGCACCGCGGTCGTCGGTCCTAAACCTCCAGGACCTCCCGCTCCTCCGACGGATACTGTTCTTGAAAGGCTCGCTTTGCGGTCCTTACGAATGTCCAAACGTTCGCGTAAACGGCACGAGGGGGCGGACTACGGGTTGATCTTGAACTCCGAAGCTGGATAAAGCATCACATGCGGCGGGTGGGGACTGGACGGAGGGTCGGCCAAGAACTCGAACAGTCGATATGAGCCCTACCTTACGACTTCTTTTCATGCACCGTTGCACCCAGTCCCCCGCGGGAGGTGTGAATAGGGATTTCGTGACTGCGGTCTGGGCGGTGTTGTGCACGTCGGCGCCCAGCCCGCATTGCACGTGCCTATCGGTCGCTGTTATACTGCCAGCGAAAGGCCTGGGTAACTCCGATGACGCTGCACGACTACAAAACGGTTCTTTACCGCCAGGATGATGGTTCCTGGGTCGCAGAGATCCCCGCCCTCACTGGCTGTTACGCGTTGATGCCTACTCGCGAAACCGCGCTCGCTGAGCTCGGCAACGTCTTTGAGATGATCGCCGAAGAATACCGCGAAAGGGGCATCCCACTTCCCGCCGACACCACCGAAATCGTCCATGCCTAGCGCCACAGCTCGTGAGCTTCAGAGAACGGCGCGGAGACTCGGCTTCACAAGAACACGACAGACGGGAAGCCACGAGCGCTGGAACCACCCTGACGGTCGCGGCGTGACCATCCCTCTCCACGGCGGGCGAGAAATTGGTCCCCCTCTTTTTTTCAAGATCCTCCGACAACTTGGTGTCACTTACGAGGACTTCCAGAAGCTCCGGTAGCGCGGATTTACACCTTCTTATCCCGAACGATGGCCCGCAGTTCTCCTCGCGTGAGGCGCACCGAAATATCGCTGCCGAGTACGACTGCCTCAGCGTCACGAACGATCTTGCCGGCGGCGTCGCGGGTGATGGAGTATCCCCGCTGAAGGATGGTCAGCGGGCTGCGCTCCTTCAAAATAGCCTCCACATGTGCCAGGCGGTTATGTCTCTCCGTCAGGAAGCGACGGAGCGCGGCATCAAATCGCCCCAGCCGGTCGTCCAGCGCGGCACGCTTCAAACCCAGCAGCCGCCGGGAGTCGTATCGGACTACTCCCGCCGAAGCCCGCAGCCACTCCTGCCTCGCCCTATTCAACAGGGAGCGCATCGAGCGCTCAAGAGAAGCGACGGCGTCATCCACGCGCTGGGCTCTTTCGGCCAACCTGGTGGCAAGCGTCTGGAAGGCGTGGTGCATTCGCAATTCCGTCAGCCGTTGCCGAGCCTCCGAGAGTTGCAGCCGGACGATCTGGGTCATGCGGCGGGCGCGGTCCTCAAGCTCGGTGAGATAGTCCTGCTTGCGGTGGACCACAAGCTCGGCGGCGGCGGAAGGGGTAGGCGCGCGAAGGTCGGCGACAAAATCCGCGATGGTGAAATCCGTTTCGTGGCCCACGGCGGATATCACCGGAATCCCGGAAGCGGCAATGGCCCGCGCCACCACTTCTTCGTTGAAAGCCCAGAGGTCTTCGAGCGAGCCTCCACCGCGCGCCACAATCACTACATCAACGTTCGGCTCGCGGTTAAAGTACTTGACACCCTCAACGACCTCCCCTGCCGCGCCTTCGCCTTGCACTTTAACGGGGTAAATCAGTACGTTCATATTGCGGAAGCGGCGACGAAGAATGCGGAGGATGTCGCGGATCACGGCGCCGGTGGGCGATGTGACCACGCCGATGGCCCGGGGAAGCAATGGAAGAGGTTTCTTGCGGGCGATATCGAACAAACCCTCAGCGGCGAGCTTCTGCTTGAGCTGTTCGAAGGCAAGTTGAAGCGCACCCAGGCCGGCAGGCTCCAGATATTCAACGTAAAGCTGATATTCGCCCCGCGCCTCGTAAACGCTCAGGTGGCCGCGCGCGATCACCGAAATGCCGTCCTGAGGTTTGAATTTCAGGTATCGCGCCTGATTGCGAAAGCAGACGGCGCGGAGCTGGGCGGTGGCATCTTTAAGGGTGAAATAGAGATGGCCGGAGGCAGCGGCGCGGAAGTTGGAGACTTCACCGGTCACCCATACGTCCGGGTATTCCCGCTCTAACAGGTTCTTGATTCCCTGGCTCAGCTCGGAGACGCTGAAGATCTTCCTTGTGGGGCCGAAACTGAGGAAGGCTTGTTCCAAGACGAATCCTTTGAAGCTGTCAGCTCTCAGCCATCAGCTTTCAGCGAGCCTGCTGATAGCTGATGGCTGACGGCTGAAAGCTTGCTCTACCGCCTCGTCAGAAGCGAAATCACCCAAAACACCAGCGTTAACACTACACTCAAAACCAGACACGTGACCACCGGGAAGTAGAACTGCACGTTCTTGCCTTTGTAGGCGATGTCACCCGGCAGCCTTCCCAGACCGAAAAAGGAGAACTTCGCGCCTGCCATCAGCAACAGGCCGGCAGCGACGAGCAGCACGCCTACGATGACCAGAAACTTGCCAAGCTGCAAAGGAATCATATGAATATTGTACTTGAAACTGGCTCCCACTTTGTAGCGCCGACCTTTAGGTCGCCATCTTCTCGCTTTCCCGCCCTGCTGACCCCGCCTTGCGGGGTCAGCGCTACGGGGTTCGTCGCCATTTTCTGGGCTCAGCTACTCATCCAACCAAGCCCACCGTGGGGAAGAAATAGCCGATTTCGTAGGCGGCGGTCTCGGGGGCGTCCGAGCCGTGGACGGCGTTGTGCTCGATGTCGGCGGCGTAGAGCTTGCGGACAGTCCCGGGGGCGGCGTTGGCGGGGTTGGTGGCGCCCATGACCTCACGCAGGCGGGAGATTACGTTTTCGCCTTCCAAAACCATCACCAGCGCGCGGCCGGAGCTCATGAACGTAGTGAGACTCTCGAAAAACGGCTTGCCGCGGTGCATGGCGTAAAAACCCTCAGCTTCTTTCTTGGAAAGGCTCACGAGGCGCGCGGCGACGATTTTGAATTTATTGGCCTCGAACATTCTGATAATGTCACCGATGTGTCCCGCTTCAACAGCGTCGGGCTTGATGATGGTAAGGGTGCGTTCTATTCCCATGTCCCTCCAGTTGGACGCTAGAGTCGTTGCGCGTCGGAATAGTGAATTGTGAATGGTGAATGATGAATGCCTAGACAGGCGCTAGGTTACGGACTCCATAGGTCACAGTCGCGATTTCTCAATTCACCATTCATAATTCACTATTCATAATTTGTTTGAGCGTCTCGCCGATCAGCGCTGGGCTCTCCGCAACCGCGATTCCGGCCGCCTGGAGTGCAGCGATCTTGTCTGCAGCAGTGCCTTTGCCGCCCGAAATGATGGCCCCGGCGTGGCCCATTCGACGACCCGGCGGCGCGGTGCGGCCGGCGATGAATCCGACCACGGGTTTCTTGACGTTCGCCTTGATGAACGCCGCGGCTTCCTCCTCGGCTGTGCCGCCGATCTCACCGATCATGACAATTCCACGCGTTTCGGGATCTTCGTTGAAGAGCCGCAGGGCATCCACGAACGTAGTCCCGATGATGGGGTCGCCGCCGATGCCGATACAAGTGGACTGGCCGATGCCAAGAGCGGAAAGCTGGCCCACAGCCTCATACGTCAGGGTCCCGCTTCGGGAAACCACACCCACGTCTCCTTGCCGGTGGATGTGTCCCGGCATGATGCCAATCTTACATTTTCCCGGTGAGATAATACCCGGGCAGTTGGGCCCGATCAGCCGGGTTTTGGTTCCCGAGAGATAGTGCATCACGCGCACCATGTCGAGCGTGGGAATGCCTTCCGTGATGCAAACCACCAGCGGCAACCCGGCATCAGCAGCCTCGAGGATTGCGTCTGCTGCGAATGCGGATGGCACGAAGATCACAGAAGCGTTGGCGCCAGTCTTCTCCTTCGCTTCGTGGACGGTGTTGAACACCGGCACGCCATCAACCGTGCTGCCGCCCTTGCCCGGCGTCACGCCGGCCACCACCTTGGTACCGTAAGCAATGGCTTGCTGCGTGTGGAATGTGCCTTCGCGTCCGGTGATGCCCTGGACGAGCAAGCGAGTGTTTTCGTTGACTAAAATTGCCATAGGTACCCAGCTATTGGTGATCGCTGATTTGTGATTGGTGATTGCTCAGCGCGCCTTCGCGGTTGCCCGCGACGCTGCAAAGATGCGCACCAGTTCGTTTGCCTCAG
Source organism: Terriglobia bacterium (assembly GCA_050011515.1). Lineage (GTDB taxonomy): Bacteria > Acidobacteriota > Terriglobia > UBA7540 > UBA7540 > CAVROP01. The sequence goes on from JBEKIZ010000029.1 coordinate 18,152, forward strand.
TCAGTAAGTTTTCCAATCTGCCCCTCGAAACAATGCTCGCGTCGATGAGCAACTCCAACCAAAACGCCGTCTCATCGGCCTCTTCTACGGTTATACCGAGCTTCGAGACAAAGTCAGCCCGCGACCTGGCCCTGCATGCACTCCGGTAGTTGGCTGCTACCGCAGTCCCTGAGCGGAGCAGTTGCTTGCCCAAGACGCGCGCCTCTTCCGTCTTTGGCAAAGCACGAAACAGCTTGATAATCCGCAAGGCAAACTGTTTGGTCCTTTGCCGCAATTCTTCCGGACTGGATACCATTCGGGTGCTGGCAGTGCCTATCACAAATCACAAATCGCGAATCACCAATGGTCTATTTCACGGCCAGCGCCACGACCTTCTCCGCCGCATCCTTCATGCCGCTGGCGACGGTGAAGTTCAGTCCCGAATCGCGCAGAATTTTCTGGCCCAGCTCGACGTTAGTGCCTTCCAGGCGAATCACCACCGGCGCCTTAATGCCTAGGCTTTTCACCGCCGCCACCACGCCGTTCGCGACGATATCGCAACGCATGATGCCGCCGAAGATGTTGATGAGCACGGCGCGGACGTTGGCATCGCTCAGTATAATCTCGAAACCCCGGCGAACCTGTTCTTCGCTCGCGCCGCCACCCACATCCAGGAAGTTGGCCGGGCGCCCACCGGCGTATTGAATGATGTCCATGGTGGCCATGGCGAGGCCTGCGCCGTTCACCATGCAGCCCACGTTGCCGTCCAGGCGGATGTAGTTCAAGCTGTAACTCGAGGCTTTCACCTCGAGCGGGTCTTCCTCATCCAGGTCGCGCAGCTCGCGGATGTCCTTGTGGCGGTAAAGGGCGTTATCATCGAAGTTCATCTTGGCGTCCAGCGCCAGCAAGCGGCCGTCGCGCGTCAGTACGAAAGGATTGATCTCCACCAGTGAAGCGTCCGTGGCGATCATTGCCTGATAGAGGCTGGAAAAGAAGCGCACCGCCTCATTCACCAGTTTCGCCTCCAGTTCAAGTCCGAAGGCCAGCTTTCGCGCCTGGAAAGGCTGCAGGCCGAGAGCAGGATCAAAGAACTCCTTCAAAATCTTCTCCGGGTGCTCGGCGGCCACCACTTCGATTTCCACGCCGCCCTCACTCGAGGCCATAAACACGGGGCACGCGCTGGTGCGGTCAATCACCAGGCCAAGGTAAAGCTCGCGCGCCACCTCCAGACCTTCCTCAATCAGAACCCGCTTCACCACGCGTCCCTCAGGCCCCGTCTGGATCGTGACCAGTTTTTTTCCGAGCATCTCGTTCGCAATGCGCTCGGCTTCATTCGCGCTGCGGGCCAGCTTCACGCCGCCGGCTTTGCCACGGCCTCCGGCATGAATCTGCGCCTTCACCACGATGGCGCCGCCCAGGCGCTCCGCCACGCCACGTGCTTCTTCGGGGCTGTAGGCAACTTCGCCGCGAGGGGTGGCGACTCCGAACTTCGCAAGTGTTTGCTTGGCCTGGTATTCGTGAATCTTCATTGTAGAAGTGGTCAGTTGTCAGTCGTCAGTTGTCAGTTGCCAAACAACCGCTGACAAGCTTCTTCAGGACGGAATTCCCTGGCACAGCCCGTTTTCGACAGTGCGGGATTGCAATTACTCTGTAATCTGGCAGTATAGAAAAGGCGCGACTTAATTGCAACGAGCATCGCCTGTTGGCAATGGGTCAGGTTCGTTTGCAACAGAAGGGGGTGCAGGGTGGTGCGCCGCGGCCGGTGGCTATCGGGTCGCCAAAGCTTTTCCGAGTCTCTTTTGCAATTGACGACTGGCAACTGACAACTGACGACTGACAACGGACTTTTGAAGCCATGCAAATCCTCGAGACCGTCCAAAAACTTGAATCTCGCCAGCACCTCAGCCGTGCAGAAGCGCGGGCGGTGATGGAGCAGTTGTTATCGGGCTCCGTACCGGACGCGGAGATCGTCGCTTTCCTGGCGGCTTTGCGGGACAAGGGCGAGCAGCCGGAGGAATTGGTGGGGTTCGCAGAGGTCATGCGCGCCCACGCCAGTGAAGGGTTGCGTCAGGCGGGAGTCGATCTGGAAGCATGGCGGAGTGGAGAGCCCCTGCTGGACACCTGCGGAACCGGCGGCGACGGCCACGGCACCTTCAACGTGTCCACGGCGGCGGCGCTGGTGGCTGCGGGCGGCGGAATCCGCGTAGCGAAGCACGGGAACCGCTCCATTTCCAGCCGCTGCGGCAGCGCGGATGTGCTGGAATCTCTCGGCGTTGCCATCGATCTGCCGCACGCGCGCATTCCCGCGTGCCTGGAAGAAGTGGGGATGGTTTTTCTCTTCGCCCCAAGCCTGCACCTGGCCATGAAGCACGTGATGAACGCGCGGCGTACCCTGAAAACAAAATCCGTTTTCAACCTGCTGGGCCCGCTCACCAATCCCCTGCGAGCATCGGTGCAGTTGGCCGGTGTTTACGACGCTTCACGAACCGAGATGATGGCGCGCGCGCTGGGTGCGGTCGGCACCGAGCGGGCATTCGTCGTGACAGGCTCAGACGGCATCGACGAGGTCACTCTATCCGGCCCCACCCGTCTCTCATGGAACGAGAGTGGCGCCGTAAGGACGCGCGACGTGACGCCGGAGGAGTTCGGTCTGGCACGGGCTTCGCTTGCAGAGCTTCGTGGCGGGGATGCGGCGACCAACGCGCGGTTGTTGCGAAGCGTCCTCGAAGGCGAGCGCGGTCCGCATCGCAATGTGGTGCTCGCCAACGCTGCGGCAGGTTTTGTCGTGGCGGGGAAGGCTCAAAGCTTCACCGAGGGAGTCGCGAGGGCCGCAGAAGTCATTGACTCCGGCGCCGCACTTCAGACGCTCAAAGACCTGGTGGATTTTACGCAACGGAACAGGACCGAACGAATTGACTCATTGAATCATTGATTCATTGGTTCATTGAAGAGAGTGCTTCATCCTCAGCGAGAGTCCGGAGCCTTCACTTTCCTTTCTGCCGCAAGCAACGGGCCACGGACAACTGACCACGGACAACTGACGGTCCGTTCCAACCTCACATCTTCAAGAAATTTGCGAGTAACTGTTTTCCCGATGGGGTGAGGATGGATTCGGGATGAAATTGAACGCCCTCGACCTTCATTTGCCGGTGGCGCAGGCCCATGATAAGGCCGTCGGGCGAGGTGGCGGAAATTTCGAGGCAGGCGGGCAGGCTCTCGCGTTCCACGATCAGAGAATGGTAACGAGTGGCCTCGAAAGGATTGGGCAGGCCTTCGAAGATGGTTCTGCCGTCGTGATGGATCTGGCTGGTCTTGCCATGCATCAGTTCCGGCGCCCGAATGACCTTGCCGCCGAAAGCTTGCCCGATGGCTTGATGGCCGAGGCACACTCCCAAGATGGGTACACGTCCGGCCAGCTTATCAATCACCTGCAGGCAGATCCCTGCTTCGTTGGGAGTTTTCGGCCCGGGGGAGATGACAATCGCATCGGGCAGTTTCTCCTCGATTTCATCTACAGTGGTCTGATCGTTTCGGACCACTCGCATTTGGGCGCCCAGTTCTCCCAGATATTGGACCAGGTTGTAGGTGAAGGAATCGTAGTTGTCGATTACGAGGATCATATTGCGGCCCATTCAAAGCTATTATAGTGGAATCTTGGATTTTAGATTTTGGATTTTGGATTTTGGATTCAGGAAAATCCCTTGTTGCTGTCATCGACAGCGGCAAACCCGAAACGCTAATCCAAGATCCAAAATCGTCGTAAAATGGCTTGCGAGACGCAAGGACAGACGGGCAAGCACGAGCGTCTTGCCAGTATTTACGGAGGAGAAAATGCCAGGAACCAAGCGACGCGACTTCCTGAAGTCAGGTATCATTTCAGCAGCGGGAATCACTTCCCTTAGATTGGCCAAGAGCGGGGAGGCCCTCGCTAATCCGGTCGTCCGTGCCACGGCTGAGACGGCAGGAACACCGCCTCCATTTCATCTCGGCTTGGTTACTTATAATCTAGCGGTCAATTGGGATATCGAGACCATTATCAACAATTGCGCGAAAACGGGCTTTGAAGGGGCAGAACTGCGCACCACGCATAAACACGGGGTGGAACCTTCCATCAGCAGTTCGCGCCGCACGGAAGTAAGGAAGCGTTTTGCTGACTCCGCAGTGCGGCTCGTGAGCCTGGGAACGACATGCGAATACCAGTCGCCGGACGCTGCGGTGGTGGAAAAGAACATCGAAGAAACGCGCCGCTGGTGCGAGTTGGCGCAGGACCTGGGCTGCCTGGGCGTGAAGGTCCGCCCCAACGGGTTCCCGGAGAGCATTGCGCACGAGCAGACCCTCGAGCAGATCGGCCGCGCTCTCGCCAAGTGTGGAGACGTGGCGCGCGACCATGGCGTAGAAATCTGGATGGAAGTTCACGGAGGGGGTACGCAGATTCCGGTGAACGCTCATCAAATCCTCGCGGTCGCAAATCACCCTTTGGTGGGCGCCTGCTGGAACTCCAATCCTACGGACGTGGAGAACGGCTCCGTCCGCAACGGCTTCGAGCTGCTAAAACCGTGGATTCGCAGTTGCCACATCAACAACCTCGACGATAAAGCTTATCCCTGGCACGAACTCTTCGCCTTGCTGCGCTCCATCAACTTCGCCCGCTACACGTTTGCCGAGGTTGCCGAGCCGAGTTGCGAACCCTTGCGTTTCATGAGCTATTACCACGCTGTGTGGGATTACCATACGGGCCTGGGGAGACCATAGGCACTAGGGAACAGGGAACAGGGAATAGGGAGTAGGCAGAAAGCAGAAAGCAGAAGGCAGAATTAAGTAGCGCCGGGCTTTAGCCCGGCACGTGCCGCCCTAAAGGGCGGCGCTACACCACCCGAGACTCAGGGATCACCTGGGGAATGATCGCGTGGTCTTACAGTGTCGCGCAGTGTGTTATAATAGCTTGCTTAGCAGTCCATAGAGGAGCAAGTTATGGGAAGAGAGACGATTACATTCAGAGTGGATTCGGGCACCAGAAAGACGCTGGATGTCATAGCGGCGGCAATCGACCGTGACCGCAGTTACGTCCTCAATGAAGCCGTCAAGGCCTACGTTGACGCTCACCAATGGCAAGTGGAGCATATCATGCGAGGGGTGAAGCAGGCGGACGCGGGGAAGTTCGCAAGCGATGCGGAAGTGAAGGAAGCGTTTGCCAGGTGGCATAAGTGAAAGTCCGTTGGACCTCTCTGGCGCTCGAAGACTTGCACAACGCTTACGAATATGTCGCCGCCGACAATCCTCGTGCTGCATCCGCAATGATCGCCAGGATCGAAGCCGCGGTAAATTCCTTGAGGGTGTTTCCGGATGCCGGCCGCCCGGGACGGGTCGAGGGCACTCGCGAATTGGTAGTGACGGGGACACCTTTTATCATCCCTTATCGAACGAAGCACCGGCAGGTCGAAATTCTTGCTCTTATCCATGCGGCGCGCCGGTGGCCGGAAAGCTTCTAGCAGTCAGAGGCAGGGGAACCCTCTGGGCTCCCGTCTCATCTTGGAGATCGCATGTCGACCAAAGCTCCGCGGATGGTGGATCGCAACCTTCTGCCGATGGCTGTCGAGCCGGTGACGCTCGAGGGGCAGGACATTCGGCTGGAGCCGCTCTCCCTTCATCATCATGCGCAGTTGTGCGAGGTGGGCCTGGACGACGAACTGTGGCGATGGATTCCCCAGGCCGTGGGGACGCCCGATGAAATGCGCACCTATATCGAGACGGCGCTCGAGGGGCAGGCGGCGGGGACCGCGCTTCCGTTCGCGACCATCGCGAGGGCTACGGGCCGGGCCATCGGCAGCACTCGCTTCGCAAACATCGATCGGGCCAACCGTCACGTGGAAATCGGCTGGACATGGCTGGGAAAGAAGTGGCAGCGGACGGCCGCCAATACGGAAGCGAAATACCTGATGCTCCGTCACGCCTTCGAAACCTGGCGCTGCCTGCGGGTGGAGTTCAAGACGGACTCTCTCAACGTGCGGTCACGCGCCGCCCTGCTGCGAATCGGTGCCAAGGAGGAGGGCATCTTTCGCAACCACGTCATCACCTGGACTAGCCGCATCCGCCATTCGGTCTATTACAGCATCGTCGATTCCGAGTGGCCAGCAGTGAAAGCCCACCTGCAACATAAGCTCCAGCGAGCTTGAGGAGGCAGGCGCAGATCTCGCCCGCCTAGGCGGGCACCGGTTCGGCGCCAGACGCTGAGCGTGAGAGCTGTCATTCTGAGCGCAGCGGAGCGGAGCGAAGAATCTTGCTCTGGACTTTTCCGCCGACAAACAGCAGGGCAAGATGCTTCGCTGCGCTCAGCATGACAGCGGGCGCGGGTGGTGCACACATTCGTTTGTATGTATGCGCCCTGTCTTTGGCATCCGCAGCAGGACACTGCGGGACGGCGACAGGGGAAAACAATGTCGCCGGCACCCCTGTATTACTTCAATGTCTCGTTAATCTCGATATCACGCTTCAGTACGTCGGTCAGGAGCTCCGACAGATCAATGCCTTTCTGTTCGGCCTTACCGGAGAAGTATTCCCAGACGCTTCGCTCAATCGAAGCCGGCAAGAAGACCTTTGCGCCAGGCGGGATGTAATGGAGACCTCGGACTCCTTTGCTGAAGTCGATCTCTGACGGCATCCTTTCATCTTCGAATGCTTGGTCACTCATAGACTCTCCTCGTAGTGGCGAATCTCGTTCCGCGTGGCCTGGCGGGCCATGATAAGGCGGATCTTTGTGGTTCCAGGGTCGGACTCCGACCAAAGGTAAACGATCGACAGCAATGCGCCGTCGCTTGCGCAGCCAACTGAGAACCAGCGTTCCTCGGCTTCGCTGTGCTCCAGGTCCGCAACTGTGAGGAGTCGAGGGTCGTTGAAGACCGTCGACGCAAGCTCGAACGACACGCCGTGCTTACGCACGTTGGCGGCCGCCTTGATCTCGTCCCATTCGAACTGAAACTGCCGGTCATTCAACCTAGGATGTCCGCTTTCAAATCTCTTCTAACCAAAACATACACCTGACCGCCCCCGGATGCAACCGGCGCGGGCGCGTTTTCGGTGGCCAGCGAATGTAGGACAGACCTGCTTCCCCAAGTCTGCGCGCCCCGCTGAGGCTTCACAAATGCCGCGCCAGGGCGACGGGCAATTGGTTGTCAACAAGAAGCTTCACGACGCCTGGAGGACTGCGTGGTCGGTCTGGTGTGCGGCGTATTCGATCGCGGCGATGATGTCTTCCCTCTCAAGCGCCGGGTAATCCGAAAGGATTTCTTGGAAGGAAGCGCCCGCCGCCAAAAGCTCAAGCATGTCGGACACACGAATGCGCAGGCCACGAATGCACGGCCGCCCGCCGCATTTCCCTTCTTCTACCGTAATCCGCTTCAGCCACTCGCGGGATCGGCCCTGACGGGCCTGGGCAAGCGCCGGTGGCGCACGCATACACTTGTATGTATGCGCCCGGCCTTCGGCACCGTCAGCGCAACACCCTACGAGGCGGCGATCCCGCAGGCGCGGGATCGCCGCCACCCCTGCGACGCCTGTCATTCTGAGCATGCATAGCCGAGAATGGCTATCCGTGATGTCAGAAACGGGTGCCACGGGGTAAGACCGAAGGGTAGTTTTTTCGTGCCCTGCAAGGGCACAAGATAGTAGCCGGGGGCAACGCCCCCGGAATGCGCTACGCTCGTTCCCCGACCCTGGAGGGGTCGTATTCCCTTGGGCCGTGGGCCGCAAGATCGGGGTGACGTCACCCGAATTCGACCCTTTCAGGGTCGGGCCTTGTTGGGGGCGGGTTTTCCGGGGGCGTTGCCCCCGGCTACTCTATCAATCCCCTCCGGGGATCAAGGGTCGACAGTGCCGAGATCGTTCTGGGCGCGCAAAAAGCAGGTAAGACGCCTTCCGATCCGCTCGGCCTAAATTGCTCAACTGAAACGAGTAGTTCATCGAGTTTCTGGAGAGCCCCGACTTGTCGGGGCGAAGAATCTCTGCAGGTGCTCTTATTGCCCAGCGGGCGACCTACAAACTGCCGAGATGCTTCGCGGAGTTTACTCCGAGCAAAGCGAATGGGCTCAGCGTGGCAATGGCCGCGCCAGAGCGACGGGCAACTGGTTGTCAACAAGAAGCTTCACGACGCCTGGAGGACTCGGTGACGGTCGACGAGGGGCACTCTGCCGAGGAGCGGCGGTACGCGGCGCTTGGGCAGACGAAAGCTGGAAGGCGGCCATCGATCGTGTTTACGATTCGCGGGACGCTCGTTCGGGTAATCTCGGCCCGCCACATGAGCCGCCGTGAAAGGAGATTCTATGAGCGTGTCCAGGAAACCAAGTAGAAAGGCGATTCCCCGTTTCGCAAACGAAGACGAGGAGCGGGAGTTCTGGGCAAGCCATGATACGGTCGACTACTTTGACTGGAGCAAAGCCGTTCGCGCGACCTTCCCGGAGCTCAAGCCGTCGACGACGTCCATCTCCTTGCGCGTGCCAGCAGCGATGCTCGAGGAACTCAAGACACTGGCGCACGAAAAGGACGTCCCGTACCAGTCGCTCATGAAAGTCTACCTGGCAGAACGAATCGCTCGCGAGCGCGGCTCGCGGCGCAAAATGCGAGCTTGATTTTGAACGTTGCGCTCCAGCGGCCGCCGGTGACCTGGACCACTAACGCAGGCGGTTCGCCCGCCACGGCGGGTTACGACTGAATCAGGAATGTCAGGGATTTGCAGGGCTTCCCCCACACCCCACTGGGAAGCCGACTTCATGCGCGGCGATAGAGCTTAACCCCTGCGGCGGCCGCGGCGCGAAGAAGTCTTCCATCCAGCGTCCAAAACCGGCAATCCGAAAGCAGCGCCGAAGCCAGCAGGTGCGCGTCGATCCAGCCGATGCCGAGGCCCCAAAGCTTCCGGGCTTCAATCAATCGCATAACCTCCTCGTGGGCTGCGGAAACGGCGTACGGGAGTGCTTCGAGATCGCTCAAAATACGGACGCGATTCTTCAGATTGCCGCATGCCAGTTCACCCAGGACGAATGGATGCACCATGACCAAGCCTTCGCTCAGGAGTTCGCCGAGCCTCGAACCGGCTTTGCGGAAGTGCGCGATCCAAACCGAAGTGTCAACGAGAATCATCGCGTCGCCCCGCTCCGGCGCCTCGGAACAGAGCGTAACGCCGGCTCCGCACCGGCAAGAGCGGCCAAGCGCCGAGCGGCTTCGCGTGCAATCAAAGCCTCTAAGCCGGCACGCACCAAGGCGGTCTTCGTCCGGATACCGGTCAGTTGTCGAGCGCGTTCGAACAAGTTCTCATCGAGGATAAGTGTTGTTCTCATATGCACTAGTATGCATATTCTGTGCATATAAATCAAACCATATTTCTACATTGGCTGGCGCCAGGCTCACGTCCCGAGGGGTCGGGGGCGATTTTGAGCTGTTGCTCGCACCGAGCGCCTCTCGTCCGTTCCAGGCTCGCCTGCGCTTTCCCGCCGCCGGCGGAGGGCTTCGCTCCCAGGCGCTGGCAACGAGAAGGAGTGGAAAGCGGCGCGTGGTGGCGCGAGCGGCGCTGCGTATAGGCTAGGCATATAGCGTACTATCAAGCGAGCGGGCCGCCGAGTGTGCCAAAATGCCACACCCATACCCTCGCCTGCATCCTACCAGCATTCTTCTAACCCATTGAAAACACATGGGAATACGATGCCGCTCGCCCAGAACGCTTCAAAAAAATGAGACAAATGGGGCAAATGGAAATCCCGCCCCCCTAGGGGCGGCTATGTCTTCTCTGGCGGCCACAACCTTCAAGCCGATGTGCCTCCAGCCAACATTCTTGCATTGTTCGATACTGCCAATGAGGTTGGAAGGTATCCGCTGGCCAACTACCACTGAAATCTGCGCTATCATTCTTAAATTGGGGGTGCCAACATGAAACCATTTCAACGTATCGGAAGGCGTCAATTCCTTCATGACTCCGCTCTCGGCTTGGGAGCAGCGCCGTTAATTACCAATGCAGCCTTACCCGCAAAGGGAGCGGCTCCGGCCCATCCAGGTTTACCGCAGAGCGGTCCAACATCAAATTCCAATGGCCTGAAGATGCAGGCCAAGTTCGGATCCACAGACTCGCTATGGATCATTCGCGAGCCGCAAGCGGGCTTCCAGGAGCAGTTGGCGTCGCGCGAGTTGGCGCGCGGCTTGCGCAACCTGGGGCTCGCCCACGACCCCGTGCAGGCTGTTGTTGGTGGAGGGGAACTACCGTCGTCGAGCTTGGCGTTCTTTATTTCCCTGGATCGGCAAAACCTCAAGCATCCTGAAGCGTACGAAATCTCCTGGGAACACAGAGAGGGCAAACCTCCCCGAATCCGGCTTACCGGCGCCACGCCTCAGGCGGTTCTTTACGCAGTGTTTGACTTCCTGGAGCAGCAAGGCGCCTTCTTTGGATTGGACGGAGAAGTCTACCCCCTGGAGCCATCGCACGCTCTCCGTTTACGGCCCCCGGGCCTTCCATATCGAGCCCAGCCTCGCTTTGGCGTGCGCGGACTTGTGCCCTGGCCGGACTTCCTCAATTGTGTGACGGTGTACAACCGCGAAGACTGGCGCGCCTACCTCGAGGCCATGGTCCGGATGCGCTTCAACACCCTGGGTGTACACGTCTACTCTGGCGCCAACCAGTGGGCCGAGTCGTTCCTTTCCTTCGAGTATGCCGGGGCCGGCCACCTGGCCTATACCGACACGAGCGCGACGAACCGCTGGGGCTATCTGCCGGAGCGCACTTCGCGTTTTGGCATGGGGGCTCCCGACTTTTTCGTGGATGAAGTCTTCGGTGCGGAAGCCACCACCAAGGCCAGGAGTTGCTGGGAAGCTGAAGAACTAGCGCAGCAACTATGGAAGGAGGCCTTTCAGTACGCCAAGCAGCTTGGCATCCGCGCCGGTGTCGGGTTCGAGCCTTATCAGGTCCCCGATGAGATTTACCGCGCCACTCCTCCGGAAGCGTACTATGCTTCGAGCGACGCAAAGATCCCGGGGCCGCGCATCGATCCCGAGTCGGTAGCGGCGAAGGACATCCTGGAAGCACGACTGGGGCGACTTCTGGAGGCTTATCCCACCGTGGATTACGTCTGGTTGTGGGAAGACGAGGGGATGAGCTGGGCTAGCCAAAAGCAAAACGTTCCACTTTCTGTCACTCCTTTCAAGCAAGCCTTTGATTTCCTGAAGCGCCACGCCCCAGAAAAGCGCCTGGTGATTTCCGGCTGGGGCGGCGTGGTCCGGCATTTCGCCTACTTCCATAAGGCGCTGCCGGAAGAGATCATCTTTTCTTCGCTGAACGACAACCTGGGTTGGGACCCCGTGAGCGAGGAGTATGGAAAACTCGAAGCTCGTGAGCGCTGGCCGATCCCCTGGCTGGAAGATGATCCGGCCATGTGGCTGCCCCAGTTCCATGTGTCTCGCTTCGTGCGGGATATGGATCTGGCGGCGCAATATGGGTGCCAGGGCTTGTTGGGGATCCACTGGCGGCATCGGATCATGGATATCGACGCCGGTTTTCAGGCTGGATACTCGTGGAACAAAGAGCTGACCCCAACCAGATTCTTCCAGGCTTTTGCCGCGGCCCAGGCCCGGGAACCACGCGCCGGCAAATTGGCAAAGGTCTTGGACGACACGGACCGCGACCGGCTGATTCTGTGCTCGTGGACCGGCGAGGCCAAGAATGGTCACAGCGAAATCCACGAATACACGGGTGACTATGATGAGGCGTTCCAGTTCTGGAACGGTTACGAACCCCCCGATAGTGTAAAGAAATCGCAGGCCGAGGTGGCACAGCAGCTTCGCGCGCTCACCGATTCGGCTTCCAGTCCGGCGGAGCGCGAGCGGCTCAATTACCTTACGCGCTTCGTCGAGTTCCCCAGTCCTTATTCCGAATCGTGGTCACTGGCGCTCCGACTGAATCAGAAACTTCAGAAGGCGGGTGATTTGAAGAAGCAAAACAAGGCGGACGAAGCGCGCCACCTGATGATGACGGAAGGTGTGCCGCTCTGGCTCGAAATGGCGCCTCTGGTGAGAGAGGTCTTGCTCGATTACCAGGAGATTGTGAGCACCAGGAATGATCTTGGACAACTGGCTTCGATGCATAACAAGTACGAGCGGCTGGCGTTGTATCGCTTGCGGGCCTCGATGAAGGAGTTCCTCGGCGAGCTACCACCCGACACGGAGCGATTGTTTGCGGAAGTGCGCCAGCCCGACGCAAAGGCAATGCCTCGAGCCTTTGTCCCCACTCGTCCAACCCTGCTCCGCAAAGGGGAACAGGCGCGAATCTCAGCCGTAGTTCCGGGAGCGGGGCATGTGGCCCGCGTTACCCTTTTTGCTCGCTCGAAAGACTCGGACAACTGGCGTCCTTCCCCCATGAGCTTGGCGCGCAGGCGGACCTATGCCAGCGAGATCAAATGGCAAGAGGCAGGCCCTTTGATGGATTATTACGTGCAGGCAGAAGTTGAGGTGGGCGGAGTCAAGAAGGTCCTCACGTCTCCGCCTGAGGCGCCAGTCAGATTCTATACCGTGACCCTGCTCTGAACTGCTCATCTCGCATCGCTAATTCAGGGGCCCGTGTGTGCCAGGAATATTCGGGACACGGTGAACTTCCCCCTCCACAGCCTCGGACAACTCGATCTTGTTTCTCTCCAAGAGGGTTCCTGTCGCCTGTTCGTACTGAATCAGTGCCTTGGCATAGGTGGCGCGAACTTTCACCACATTGCCTTCGGCGGTGGCCAGATTCCGTTGTGCGGTGATTACGTCTTCCACCGTGGCCGAAGCCAACAAGAACTTCTGCTGTTGCATGTCGAGCACCTGGCGTGCGACCGTCGCCAGTTTCAGCGTGGCATCAAGCTGGCTCTTGGCCTGCTGCACCGCGCTCACCGCCTTACTGACATCCCAAACGGCTTGGTTCTTCGCATCCTGGAGCTTCATTTGCAACTGCCGTTGTTCCAACACCGCCCGAGCAGCGTCGGCCTGGGCAGTACGGTTGCGAATGGGGATACCGAGCGACACCCCGTAGGAGATGTTGGGGTAGTCGTTTTGGAAGACATTCGCGAAGGTAGGCCGCAGCGCCCCCCCTAACCCCGCGAGGCTATAGGAGGCAAAGACCTGGAGCGAGGGCAGCAGCGCATTGCGTGTTCCCTGGATGGTGTACTCCTGGTTGCGCAAGTTCAAATCGGCCTGCTCGATCTCCGGGCGATGGCTGGCAGCCTCACGCATAGCCTGGGCCAAGGCGGGCACATCATCCGGATGCGGCTCAGGCAGCCGGTCGGCGGGGGCAATCTCCACCGTCGCCAACTCCTCATTGAAACTCTTGGAGATTTTGGCCTTCAGGGATTGGGCATCCTGGGAGAAAGTGTTTTGCGCTGCCAGCAAATCTTGCTCCCGCGAAGCGACTTCCTCCTGGCTGCGCACCACGTCATACTGGGCCACGGCCCCGATCTTCAATTCGACTTGGTTGTCTTCCAGGAGCTTCTGCGCATATTGCAGCCCCTCTTGTGCCACGCGAATACTTTCCTGGTCGGCCAGGAGGTCGTAGTAAGTGGTCATCACGGCCGCCGCCGCGGCGATCACGTTCTGCCGGAAGACACTCATGGAGTATTTCAGATTGTTCCGACCGATGCGGATAAACCTGCCGTTGGCGCGAGCGCCAAAACCGTTCAATAAGTTCTGGCTAAAGCCTACGGAAAGGCCCGAGACAAACTCCGGATTGAACAGGCTGGTCGTGGTGTTTGAGGATAGACGATAGCTATACTCGTACACGCCAAGGCTTGTACCGGTCAGAAAACCCTGGCTGTACCCTGCTTGAAACACCGCCTGGTGAGTGGTCTCAATCGGCACACCGCTCACCACCGTGTAGTTCAGGGGCGTGATGGCATCGCTCCAGCCATAGCCGACGGAAAAATATGGATCGCAGCATGGCGCTGAACCCACGCTGTTGATCCCGCCTCCCAGGGTGCCCCCCGCGCCACCACCGCCACCGGAGCCGCCACTGCCCACACCTCCGCCAAGGCTGCCGGAAAAGAGAGTGGTGGACTGATATGAGCCCGCCACACCACGTGTCGCGCCACCCCCCTTCGCGCGCAGCAAGTCCGTCTGGGCAATGGGCAGATTGTACCGCGCCACGGCGATGTCCAAATTGTTTTCCAGGGCCAGCGCAATGGCGTCATCGAGTGCCAACCTCAGTTTGCCGTCGACAATCAGATCTTGAAGCCGCGGCGAGTTGTCCAGGCGCGGGTCGGGGACGAAGGGGGTGGAGTAGGGAGAAAAAACGTTGGGAAAGCTGCGGTTGTTCGAGTAGTCGAAGCTAGTCGCTTCACCACGCGTCGACGCTCCTCGGGCTTCTTGGCAGGCCGCGGGCTCGGGGAAAAGCAAAACCAGGAAAGCAACTGTCGTTAGTAACCGCCAAAATGGCGTTCTTATCATCATGCTCGCTTCTCCGATCAGTTTTTGAGTCCTCTTGCATAGGACCTCAAATGCACTCTTACTGCCATCCCCGGAATGCTAGCTACATCCTTTATAATCAGTGCGATGCGAGTTGTTTGCGGTATCCCGCCAGGCCCTCAAGGCGTTCGGTTTTGGGATTCTGATGGCCGGAATCGAACAGTTGCAGCCGCTTCCGCAAGTCGATCCGACGGTGGCGCTGCGGTATGAATAGGTGTCAGGTGTCGGGTGCCACGTGTCAGCTATCAGGCGTCAGCGGGCAGCTACGGGAGAAGTCGCCGGCCGCTCGCTGATGGCTGACAGCTTGCCATCCCGGAAAGTATGGAGATCGGTTAAAGTAACGAAAGGAATGGTACGCCCGGGGTGATTCGAACACCCGACCCCTTGCTTCGTAGTAAGTGGGGTGCTGTGATTCTGAGGGTCACGGAGTGTTATGGCATGTACCCTAACCCAGCTTAACGCCTCAACTTATCCTGTCCTCGGCTCTCTTGGTAGCTCTCCGTAACATTCGGTCTTCCTGTGTGGACGAGACCTCATTCATGTGGACATTCGTGTGGACGGGCCTGCCAGGGGATTGTCGCGCTGTGCTGCCGGTTCAGTTTACTGGTAGTTCGGCAGATTCTTTCAACTCCGGCTCGCCTGACCGATCAAGCGCCGCCACGGCTGTGCGTTTGGCTTCCATACGAATGTGCGAATAGTGTTGGAGCATCTCCTTAGAGACGTGTCCAGCGATGGACATGATCACATGGTCGGGAGCGCCCGACTCGGCCAGCCGCCTGATGCAGTGGTGACGCAGATCGTGGATCCTTAGCCAAGGTAGGCCCGCCTTCTCCCTAAGCGATTCCCAAGCAGAACGCCAACTGGTCGCCGGCCTCGTGGGATCGTAACCGCTGCCAGCCGGGGACTCGCCGTTCTTCGTCTGACGGAATCGGTAGAAAGGAAAGAGGTAATGTTCGGGATTCGTTCCTCCCAATATCCGGGCCCTTTCGATCAGCCGAACGAGGGCCCAGGTAGCTGCCTTGTCCAACGGGGCGATACGACAGCCGGCGTCAGTCTTCGTCGAAGACCTTCGGATGGTCATTGTGCGCTCGACTGGGTCGACGTCGGCCAACCGCAACCCCCTGATTTCTTCGCCTCGCGCCGTCGTGTGAGCCGCGAGCATGGCAGCGTTGTAGGCAACGTCCCAATCTGGATTACTGGACGCTACCTCGAAAAGGTGCATCTCCTGTTCAGGACTCAGTGCGCGTCCCGGGCCTCGCTTGTTCTCCGGCAGAGGCTTGTAATCATCTGCCAGCCGGTTCCAGGTTTTTGCCCTGCGCAGAATCATCCTAAGGATCTTCATTTCCACATTCACCGTGCGGGGGCTAACAGTGCGGGCACGGCGAAGACGATAGGCCTCAATATCGTGCATCGTAATGTCACCCAACCTTTTGCCGCAGAACCCTTTTAGCAGGGACCGTAGCAAGTACCGTTCGCTATCGTACGTGCGGGCGGACAGCGTGTTCGTCGCAACTTGTTGTTCACGGACCGCCAGCCATTGCGCCGCCGCCTTGTCGAACGGCCACTTGGCCATGTCCGAAGGCAGCCGACCTTCGTCCTGAGCCTCTAGAGCTTTCTGGCGCACCTTCTTGGCTTCCACGTAACTGCGCGTCCGGGTGGACACCTCGCGCCACCGGCTCCCGATCTTGAGGCGGTAGTGCCAAATTCCCCTCCGCTTATGTAGCCCGTCATTATCCCGCCTCATTGGTTTCCTCCCTTTTTCGATCTCGGGCGTCGCTTACCGCTCCTAGGGGGCCGCCCGCCCATCTTCGCCCACCGCGACAGCTCCTCTTTGGTGTGCCTCTTCGCTCGCGTCGAGCCACCCCGCCGACCCCATTCCTGCCGTTGCTCCAGCGTCGTCCGTACGGCGCGAGCTTCACCCCCAAGCCGCCCAAGAGCTACTGCGTGAGGATTCTTCACGTCTCCTGCCTTAATTAGCGCTAAATATGTTTGTCAAGAGAAAAATGGCCTCGGGTTACGGCCCTTCCTAGCTCCTCGTTCGGGCAAGAGGAAGCGCCCGCTGCTCAAGCTCAGTTGTGGTGTCTGCCCTTGCGGACAAACGTTCGGTTTGCGCCTTCAACAACAGTACGCGGAGGCTAGCGCATTTCTAGTGCACGTCGGGGGGAGCCCACTTCAGGGTGGCACGCTCTATGTCGAGGCTTTGTATCATGGGGAAGAGGCTCAGGAAACCATGACGATTACTGCAATCACTGCGACGCCGACCGGCACCACGAAGGCGAGAGTTGGCGACAGAGGAAAGCGTCGGATGAGGAGACCGCACGTGAGGACTGTGAGGACTGGGGGCAGAACGAAAGCGGCGATGCGTTTCAGGCTTTTTACGAGATTCTGGGCAGACCAAGTTCCAACGGTTGGTCCACAACGATCGCATCGGCTCGCGACGGAGACAGCATGAGCCCCAAACGTGTTTTGACGCGCGCTGGCAAAACGGCCCAAACTGATACCGCTATTGAAGCCAAGCTTCGGAGGTCTCCGAGAAGGCCGGTTAACTGCCTAAGAATGAGGTAGGGGGGGAGAAAGCCGGCGGGTAGCAAAAAGGGCAGCACGAGTTTGTCCACCTGCGTTTCCAGCATTCAACCCGGTCAAGGGGTTCTCGACGAGGGTGGGCACGACATGCCAGGAGCCGTCGTTCGGCACTAGGGATTCAGGGACACGGACCTCGCCCGGCACCGCCGTCCACAAATTCCCCCGCGCATTGACCGTGGTCAACCGCTAGGCATCAGACCCAATCTTCGAATTTGCGTCGCCAAATCCACAATGGGTGCAGTGGATTCGTTGCGGACTTTGCTCAAATGCAACCCGCAGGATCAAAAGATGGCGGCTGGGTATATACTGAAGCGAATCCGGAGTCCAAAATGAAATTCCGGGTCAGAGCGTGATACGGGAGGATTGCAGATGAGTTGGCTGTCTTTCTCTGGTTTCGTTCAATTACTGCTCTTGCTTCTCAGTACCCTCCCAGTCGCAGTGTCGGCTCAATATCCTGCCACAAGCGTTGCCAAAAGTCTCGCTCAGGCTCGCCAGTTGATCCAGGCGGGAAATACTACTGAGGCGCTGGCCCTCCTTGACAAGGCCCTTGAGGAAACCACAGAGATCGAGAGTGAGAATCTGGACTTAAGAGAAGAACTGCTCTTTGAAGCGGCCGGCGCTAATCTGGAATTCGCCCAGACCCTTTCCAATCCACCTCAATATCGCTTTTATGCGGAGAAAGCTCGTGCACGGCTTTTGGACTACGTCGCATGGTTTAAGGGGCTTTCGCCTGCCAATGTGAATAAGCTTACTAGGAACCGCATAGAAACGGTCACTGCATTCCTCGGTAACGCCGATATCCGAATGGGGGATCAGAGAAAGCTCTTTGAAGACTACGGCAATATCCCCAACGTAACGTTTCTGGGGCCTGATGCTATCGAACTTTGGAAGAGCACTCTCTACACGTGCCCCAATTGGCAACCGGTTTCCTCGGAGGAACGTGGCGATCCCAAGCTCCGTCGCCGAAAGATCTGCTCGGATACCTGTACGGAAGACTGGCGTGTGTATGCCTCGACACTAGAGGAGTGGGCCAAGGTTTTTTACTTGCGGGCGACCGTGCGGGAAAGCAAATTGCGAGACGCGAAACAGATCAAGCAAATAGCGGAACACTGTCCGCAGCTATAGAGGAAGACTATGAATGTGAGCACTGTGCGACGAGCGGCAAGCCTGGCTGTGGGACTTATCGGGGCCTGGAGCGCGACGCTGACAGCACAGGTTGGAGCTGTAGCTTTGAAAAGTCTCCAGGCGCTCCCGCAGGTGACCGCCTCAACGACCCAACACAATCGTTCCGTGGGCGCAGCACTCGACATCCGCGTGCGGGTTGCCAACCTGACCGAGTCTGACATCACTCTCGAGAAGGTTGAGGTTTTCATGCCGGGGGAGTTCTTGGCGGCGCGAGAAGGTGGAAGCCCTCCGGCGCAAGAGCCGAAACCTTCGAGCAAACTTCTTCACCCCGGCGGCGTACAAGCTTTCTTGTTCACCGTTCCGCCGGGCAGCTTGCGCTGGGTCACTCAATGGGCAAATCCCCAACTCCTTGCCTTTGTCCCAGGTGAGTACGACGTGGTCGTTCGCACTCACTTCCAAGTCCCTCCGGCAGGGGTTGAGAGTGTGGATGAAACCCTGAAGGTCAGCTTCGAACCTCCGCTAGGTGTCTTAGTTTGGGGCGGCGTGGCAGGGGCGGTTCTGCTTGCAGCTTTTGTTTGTACGTACCGCTATTTGCGGCAGACACCAAGGACCACTCTTACGGTCGCTATTCTGCAGGCCCTGGCGCTGGCCGCGGGCGGTGCGGTCTCAGCTGCCGTCGCGATCATCCTGCTGGATCGCCTCAAGGGAGTCGAATTGCCTGTCAACGTCACGGTCAAGGATTTCTACGGCGGCATTGTGATCGGTCTCTTTTCGTACAAGATTGGCGATTCGCTCTATACCCAATTCTTTGGCACAGCAACCGAGTCGCCTTCCCCACCAACTCCACCAAGTCCCGCCCCAGTGGCCCGGGCGACTCCGCCAACTCCCGCGCCGGTGGCCCCATCAACTTCGCCGGGACCCTGAGAGGAAGGACATGTGAACCCCTAGTCCCCCGTCTTTGAAGTTTCTATATATTTGTTGACATTTCGGACGATCTGGCTGGCGCTGGGGGCCCAGGCGCGCGACGTGCTGAGATTGGTGGTTGGGCACGGAATGGTTCTCACATTAATTGGCATGGCCATTGGGTTAGCCGGCGCGTTGGGAGCGACCCGAGTTCTTTCTAGCCTACTATTTGGCGTCAGGCCGACCGATCTCGTGACCTTCGCGGGCGTCTCGACACTGCTGGCGGCGGTGGCGCTGCTGGCCAGCTACATCCCAGCGCGCCGGGCCACGAAGGTCGATCCCATGGTGGCGCTGCGCTATGAATAGGTGTCAGGTGTCGGGTGCCAGGTGCCAGCTATCAGGCGTCAGCGGTCAGCTACGGGAAAAGTCGCCGGCCGCTCGCTGATAGCTGAAAGCTGACGGCTGACAGCTTCTCTTCTCAAAATGATGCAATGAATGAATGGGACAATATCCTGCTAGTGCTGAGTCCGGCTCGGGTCCAGAATCGGGAGGCGCTTGAAGTAGGACCTGTAGAAACCACGGTCTCGGCTGAGCAATTGATCCGCCTGGCAAAAGGCGTGCGCTCCAATCAGGAAGTCTGCTGCCACCCTGGCTCGTTGTCCGCCTTGTTGCCGGTACGCTTTCCAGGCTTTGCTGGCCTTAAGGGCGGTTTCCATGGTGATTGCGTCGAAATCAACTCCCAGGCGATCCATGGCCTCGCGGGCAGCGATAGGAGTGGGAAAGAATCCCGCCACCTCCGCCCAGACGACCTCGCACGCCACCAAGCGCCCGCGCGCAATCGCGGCACGCGCCGCCTGCTTGGAGAGGGAGCCGAAGGTAGGGTCAGCGCCAAAGATATCAAGGAGGACGCTGGTGTCGAGAGCGGTGATCATTCTTTCCCAAGCTCTCCACGCAGCGACGCTATGAGTTGGTCTGTCGGGCGGCCCAGGTCGAGAATCCCAAAGACCTCCTCGACGGGGTCACCCGATTCCGACTTGGTGACGACCATGCGCCCGCGCTCTTCCTCTACCTGCAGGGCTTGGCCGGGGCGGATCCCCAGCCGCAGGCGGAGGGCTTTAGGAATGGTTATCTGCCCTTTTTCCGAAACAACAGTTTTCATACACATATTGTATGAATTCCTACCAAATCCGTCAAGCCCGAGTGCCCGCTGGCTGAGGTGAAAGAGAATGGATAGAAAGATTGACGCATCGACGCATTGAATCATTGCAAGGCGCGTGCAGGTTTTCGCAATGAATCAATGATTCAATGAAGCAATGTTAATGAAGCTCTCAGCTCTCAGCTCTCAGCTCTCAGCTCTCCGCCCTCAGCCGTCAGCTAAGGGAGAAGTCGCTGGCCGCTCGCTGATAGCTGATGGGTGACGGCTGACAGCTCGCCATCCCGGAAAGTACTCGGTTAAAGTAATGAAAGAAATGGTACGCCCGGGGTGATTCGAACACCCGACCCCTTGCTTCGTAGGCAAGTGCTCTATCCAGCTGAGCTACGGGCGCACAGGGCAGGTGATGGGATGGTTGCAGCGTCTCGAATAGCGGGTCAATGTCAACCACCCTCCAAACACACCTTCACCTGTGTCCATTGTGCAATGAGGCTGTCGCCGTGTCAATCCAGGATTAGCCCCAACCGGGGATACCGGAGAACCCGAAGAGGAGCACCATGGATCGGTTGAGCTGCTCAGCGTGACATCCGTGCACTCCTCTGCCCTTCTGTCATTCTGAGCGCAGCGGAGCGGAGCGAAGAATCTCGCCCTGGATTTTTCCGCCGACAAACAGCAGGGCGAGATGCTTCGCTGCGCTCAGCATGACAGTGCGCGGGCGCTCTCGCGAACGTTCTAACTAAACACGGCACTATTGCCCTGAGGGTTGTGGTATAGTCGGCAAGAATCCGGAGGGGATGAATCAGCATGCCAATCGTGGAGCAGATTGAAAAGGACTTGGTTGCCGCCATGAAAGCGAGGGAAGAGCTAAGGCTCTCCGTCCTCCGCATGGCGAAAGCAGCCCTCATGAATAAGAAGGTTGAACTCGGCAAGCCCGTGGGAGATCCCGAGGCCCTGGCGGTTCTCCGCACGCTCATAAAGCAGCGGCGTGATTCCGTGGAGCAGTTCCGCAAGGGCGGGCGCGACGACCTTGCGGACAAGGAAGAAGCCGAGATCAAGATCATTGAGAGTTACTTGCCGGCGGGCGCAAGCGAGGAAGAAATTGACGCCGCAGTGGCTGCTGCCATCCAGGAGACGAGCGCCATCAGCGCCAAAGACCTGGGCAAGGTGATGAAGGCTGCGATGGCAAAGCTGGCGGGTAAAAGCGTGGACGGTAAGCATGTGAATGAGAAAGCTCGCGCCAAACTCGGCGCGTGAGGGCAGCTTTCAGTCGTCAGCTTTCAGCTATCAGCAATCCATTGCTGAGCGTCATTTTTCCTAACGCCCGACTAAAGGGGAACAAACGCGGCGCTCACACTCCCGCGCCAAATGCAAAGGGCGGAGGTCGCGCCAGGCGGGTTAGCTTCGATTGCCACCTCGAGGAGACTCATGGCCACTCAATCGCCACAAGAAAGCCAAAAAGCTGTATTTCGTCCCTACGTGCCACCCGAGAAGATAATCCCCGAATTCACACTGCGCGCAGTCATCCTGGGCGCCCTGCTGGGCATCGTCTTCGGGGCGGTCACTGTCTACCTGGCGCTGCGCGCCGGGCTGACGGTGAGCGCCTCAATTCCCGTCGCGGTGCTTTCCATCAGCATCTTCAAGTGGCTGGGGCGATCGACTATCCTCGAAAACAACATCGTGCAGACGGCGGGTTCGGCGGGCGAATCCATTGCTGCCGGTGTGGTTTTCACCTTGCCGGCGCTGATTTTCCTCGGCTATTCGCTCGGTGTTTCGGATATCCCCCGCGTTCTGCTGCTGGCACTCGTGGGCAGCGTGCTGGGCGTCCTTTTTGTGATTCCCTTGCGACACCAGTTGAATGTGGTGGAGCACGGCGCGCTGACCTATCCCGAAGGCACCGCTTGCGCGGACGTGCTCATCGCGGGCGAAAAGGGCGGCAGCTTCGCTGGAAAGGTCTTTGCCGGTTTCGGTCTGGGGCTTGTTTACAAGTTTCTGAATGAAGCCTTGCTGTTCTGGCGGCCACGACCGATCTACCAGCCGGGGTGGTATCCCGGGGCCACCCTGGCGGCGGACGTCACGCCGGAATACCTGGGCGTGGGTTACATCATCGGCCCGCGCACGGCGGGGATGATTTTTGCCGGCGGGGTGCTCTCCTGGCTAGTCATCATTCCCATGATCAAGTTCTTTGGAGCGGGGATCGAGCATCCCATTTTCCCCGGCACTGTCCTGATCCGCGACATGGATTCCTTCGCCCTCTGGCGCGCCTACATCCGCCCCATCGGCGCCGGCGCCGTGGCTACGGCGGGGCTTTTCACTTTGGGCCGCACGCTGCCTACCATCGTGCGCGCCTTGCGCTCGACCCTCCAACAGTTGCGAAAAGACCAAGGCGGGGCGGAGCCCGTTGCCGCCATCCGGACGGAAAGAGAACTGCCGAGCACCGTGGTGTTTGGCGGCTCGCTGGCGATGATCCTGATCGTGTGGGCCGTACTTGCCTTCCGAATCAATCCCGGGGTCAGCGGAAACCTGGTGGCGTCCGTCCTGGTGGTGGTTTTTGGTTTCCTTTTCGTGACCGTGTCGGCACGCATCGTGGGACTGATCGGAGCCTCCGCCAATCCAATTTCCGGCATGACCATTGCAACCCTGATGCTAACGTCCCTGCTCTTTGTCGCCGCGGGTTGGACCTCCGGCGCTTACCCTGCCGTGGCGATTTCCATCGGTGGCATCGTGTGTATCGCCGCGGCGGTGGGTGGAGCGACTTCGCAATCGCTAAAGACAGGTTTCCTGGTGGGCGCGACTCCCCGGAGCGCGGAAATTGCCATGATCGTCGGCGCGCTCACCTCCGTTCTGGTGATTGGATTCACTTTGGTTCTGCTCAACCGGGCCTACACGCGGGTTGAGCCGCTCGCCTTGCAGAATGTCGAGATGACAGCGGAGATGCGCGTGGTGGGCGAGGCTTCACAAAACGGCAAGAACTATCAGGTGATCAACGTCATCGGCTCGCATGCCATCCCGGACGGCCGCTACTACTACGATCCCGCCGATAAGCAGATTGACTTCCAGGAGCGCGTGGGCATCGGCTCCGAGCGCCTTCCCGCGCCCCAGGCCGTGCTGATGAGCACGGTCATCAACGGCATCCTGCGCCACAGCCTGCCTTGGGGACTGGTGCTGCTTGGCGTGTTCATCGTGGTGGTCATGGAGCTCTGCGGCGTGCGTTCGCTGGCGTTCGCAGTGGGTTCGTATTTGCCCATTGCCACCACCGCGCCCATCTTTATGGGAGGCGTGGTGAGTGGGCTGCTCCAGATGAATACGAAGCGCCAGGAAGGCGAAGTCTCCAGCGGCGCCTTGTTTGCTGCGGGGCTCATCGCCGGCGGCTCCATCGGGGGCTTGATCCTGGCCGCGCTGGTGGGATTCGAGCTAGACCAAAAAGTCGCCATCGGAAGCAAGTTATGGCCCGGGCTCGCAGGCTCCAGCGTTTTCGGCTTGCTGATTTTCCTGGGGATGGCCGGAGCGCTGTTCGGCGTGGGCCGGAAGAAACTGGAGTAAAGGCTAAAGGGTGAAGGGTAAAGGATAAAGGGTAAAGGACACCCCTTGGCCTTTTTTATCGTTTAGCCTTTACCCTTTAGCCTTTACCTTCCACCCTTAAGTTTTTAGCTTTTACCCTTTATCCTTTAACCTTTCGACACCTGTCACCTGTCACCTGCACTTCCGGCCCGCTCTTGTGGTACGCTTCTGATGATGCCCCGTTATCGGCAAGTCTCGTACTCATTCGGTCCGCCGCTCACGCCGGTGGTCAAGCGATTGATCATCATTACGACGGCGGCCTTTGCGGTCACCTACATTCCCCAGCAGATATTTGGTTGGAGCGCGCCCTATGCCTGGTTGGCGCTCCAACCCTATGATGTCCTCCACCGCTTGTATGTCTGGGAACTCGCCAGCTACTTGTTTCTCCACTGGGGCTTTTTTCACATCCTCTTCAACATGTTTGCGCTCTGGATGTTCGGGTCAGACCTCGAGAGCCTGTGGGGTGCCCGCAAGTTCCTCTATTATTACTTCCTAACTGGGATCGGGGCCGGGATCTTTGATGTGTTGCTGAGCACAGTTTTCCCTGGCAGCACGGGCGCGGCCACGGTCGGCGCCTCCGGGGCTATTTATGGCCTTTTGCTGGCCTATGGCATGCTTTTCCCTGATCGGCCAATTTACCTCTATCTCATCATCCCGATCAAGGCGAAGTGGTTCGTGGTGATTATGGGAGTAATCGAACTGGTTAGTTCCTTCGGCACCCCCGGATCGGGCATCAGCCACGTTGCGCACCTGGGAGGAATGCTCTTCGGCTTTCTTTACCTCCGCGGCTGGAGCCTGCCTTACACCCTGCAACTGCGGTATCATGAGTGGCGACGCGCCCGGTTGCGCGGCAAATTTGAAGTCTACATGCGAAAGCAGGAAAAGAAGGACGAATCCGGCCGCTGGATTAATTAGCGTGATCCCGCCTAACCCTGTCAACCCCGAAATCTACGCGTAAGGCCGCCGTCCCTTGCCCGTGGATCGAGGAAGCGCCGCAGGCGCTCTGGAGTGCGGTCCGCCGCGGCGGACTGCCGCACTCCAAAGCGTAATCACTTCTCCTCGACAATCGCGAGGTCCCAGGGTTTAAGCGTAATCGACTGTGACGGGGCCACCGCCGTCTGACCCAGCAAATCCCGACCCGCACCGTAGGGATATACAAAGGTCTGAGTTTCACTCGAGTAGTTCAGGTAATAGTGGATCGTTTTGCCTTGGCGGTTTACGCCATGTTTGACGCGCACGGGCTGGGGTAGCTGCTGGTCCGGGCCGCTCAAGCCGGCGAGTTTCAGCACGTCCAGCAGCACTTTTTCCTGGAGCTCCGGCGAGAGGAGGCTGCCTTCGTAGGTCAGCGTGCCTGCGCCGAAATGGTTACGCGTGATGGCCGCATACTTTCCAAAAAAGGGATGGTCGTAATAGGCCAAGGGCTGCGCGCCTTCCAGGATCAGCATTTCGGCCCAATCGGAGACCCGGTTGTCAGCGCCCGCCTGGAACGGGTCACCCTTAAGCGCCACGGGCTGCCGCAAGTTCGAGAACTCCTGGTAGCGGAAGCCTGCCGCTTTCCGCAAAGGTCCAGGCGCCATCGACCAACGTACCGTTGAGTACTCGTTGCAGAAGCCGCTCTTGAACGCCATGACCACGTGGCCGCCCTGGTGGACGTAGTCGGCCAGTTTGTTCAGCAAGTCGTCGCTCGCAATGTAAAGCGGAGGGACAACGATCACTTTGTAGTTTGAAAGGTTCGTGCTGTCAGAGAAGATGAAATCGACCCCGACATTCAGCTTGTACAGGGCACGATACATTCCGGATAGGATTGAGCGGTAGTCCGCGTGGTCGCTGAAGGGCATGAACTGGATGCCGTAATAGGAATCATCGCTGTAAAGAATGGCGACCTTGTTGGGACGCTTGACATCGACAATTTCCGGCCCCACGCGCTCCAGCTCATGCGCCGTGCGGCTGACCTCCGCATAGGCGCGATTGGGTTCGAGGTCGTGGGCGAGGACGCCTTTCCAATACGTTTCCTGGCCGTAGTGGATGGAGTGCCAATGCCAGTACTCCACCATGTTTGCGCCGGAAGAGGTGTGCGTGTAAACATCCAGGCGGAGCTGGCCGTCGTAGGGAGGATATTGATTTTTTGAGTCCCACCCAATCGTCTGCGCGTTGGTCTCCGTCACCAGGTAGTTGGTCTGCTTGAGCGAGCGGGTGTAATCTCCGGCCATGCTCGGAGATTCGCCGTCGTAGCAGTCCTGCGTGTCGTGATAGGGATTGGCCGCCAAAATATCGAGTGAGCGGGAGATATCCTCTTCATTCACGTCGGGGCGCGGCGGACCCGCAAGGTCTTGGGTGACGAACTGGTCGGGCCGCTTGTACTCGTTCACCAGGGCAGCCTGCCAGTTCAGGAAGTCGGTGGTCAGCGACTGCTGGTATCGCTCCCACTCCAGTTTCCAGCCGGGATTGAGAATTCCGTCGCGGGGCGGCACTTCGGTCCAGTCGTAGAGTCTCTGCCCCCAATAGTTCAGCCCCCAAATCTCGTCCAGCTTATCCACGCTTTGGAATTTGGCGCGAAGGTAATTGACAAACCCCACTTGCACACCGAGGTTGGCAACGCCCGCCGACGAAGTTTCGTTGTCGATTTGATAGCCGATCACCGCAGGGTTGTCCTTGTAGTGCTGGGCGATTTTGCGAATCACGCGCTCGCAGTAGTAGCGATAGGTGGGATTCGACAGGTCGGTATTCTGACGCAAGCCATAGGTGATGGTCTTGCCGTCCAGCCGGGTGACGACGATTTCCGGATGCTTCTTGTAGAGCCACGCCGGAATGGAGTAGGTCGGCGTCCCCATGATGACCTTGATCCCGGCCTTGTGCATGCGCTCCACCACGCGGTCCATCCACGCGAATTCGAAGCGGCCGTCTTCCGGTTCCCACAAACCCCAACTGGACTCGCCCATGCGAACCACCGTGAGGCCAGCCTGCTGCATCAGTTGGGCATCCTGCTCCAGCCGCTCATAAGGCATGTACTCCGTGTAGTACGCAGCGCCGTAAAGGATGCTCTCCATCTCGTTGGGGGCGAAAGCCGGCTTGGCTTGAGACCATGCAGTGTTGGGGGCTAGGAACAAAAAAATGGCGGCCATGGCGGGAATTAAGCTTTGCAGAATTCGCTTCATTTCAACCTTCCTCCATCGAATTATTGAAAGCAACGGGCCAGGTTTCGTAATTCTACGCTCAATAAGCGCCTACGGCGATTTTAGATTTTGGATTTTAGATTTTAGATTTTGGATTGTACGAACCTACCACCTGCTGATCCCATGCGGCGCGCGGCAGACGGAATGCTGAAGGTGGCAAGTAGTGTTCTCCTCACCTATCAAATACTGCCTACTGAACTCTTGACCGCCGACTGTCGACTGTCGACTTGTCGGGCAGCATTGCGAATCTCAGGTATGTTCCGCCAGAGGGCGACTATTCATTAATTTCGAAATCGCCTTGCGAGCCTTCCGCCGAGCTGGGACCGACCCATACGGTAACCCGCGCCGGTTCCACCACCTCCTTCATAGCGATATTCCAGAATGCCAACTCGTCGCGGCCAATTGTGAACTCAACACGTTTCGATTCACCGGGAGCCAACGCGATTCGGCGAAAGCCCTTCATTTCACGGACCGGGCGAGCCACGCTCGTACCCTGCTCGCGAATGTAAAGCTGCACGACTTCCTCGCCGGAGCGGCCGCCCGTATTCTTCACTTCCGCCGATACGCGCAGCGGCTCGGCCTGCCCTGAGTTCAGCGCGCGGGCGCTCAGTGTTGTCTTGCTGAGCGTCAACGGGGAATAAGTGAACCGCGTGTATGACAGGCCGTAACCGAAGGGGAAGAGCGGCGAGTTCGGTTCATCGATATAGCGGGAGCGAAAGCGCTCGGCGGCGGTCCTGGGGCGATGGGTCAGGTCGATACCCTCGGCGGGCCGGCCGGTGTCGAGGGCGTTGTAGTACAGCGGTTCCTGGCCCACGGCCCGGGGAAAGCTGACGGTTAGCCTTCCGCTCGGGTTTGCGTCGCCGAACAGCGTCCGCACCAGCGCCGGGCCGGCCTGCACTCCGGGGAACCATGCTTCGATGAGCGCGCGGACGTGCGGAACAACTGGCGTCAATACCAGCGGGTGCCCATTAAAGAGGATAAGAACAATCGGACGGCCAGTAGCCGCAACCGCTTCCAGGAGTTTTTGCTGATTGCCCGGAAGATCCAAATGAGCTCTGGACCCTGCTTCCCCGCTGGAGCCGGCATCTTCGCCCAGCGCCAAGAGGACGAGGTCGGCTTGACTTGCAGCTTTTAGCGCCGCCGCGAAACCACTTTCGGAATTACCCCAAATGTCCGTCCCGCGCGCATAAGACAGCTTTATTTGACTGGCTGCGGCGCGCTCCGCCAGCGCCACGCGGAGAGTGACCACGTCTTTGGGGTTGCTTTCGGCGGTGTGCCACGGTCCGAGCATGTCTGGGGCGTCATCCGCCAAAGGCCCGATGAGCGCGATCGTCTGCACGCTGGAATTGACCGGCAGCGCGGGAGCGCCGCTCGCTATCGGTTCGTTATTCAGCAGGACAAAAGACTTTTCGGCCACGCTGCGGGCAACTTCAAGGTACTCAGGTTTGATGGCCACCGGCCGCGCTTTCTCCGGGGTGTAAGGACGATCGAATAATCCCAGCGCAAACTTAACGCGCAGAATGCGCCGCACGGCATCATCAACTGCCCCCTCAGGCACAGTGCCGGAATGAACCAGCTCGACAAGGTCCAGATAGAGTTTGGATTCCATGTCCATGTCCACGCCGGCAAGAAAAGCTTTGCGGGCAGCCGTCGGACCGTCGTTCGCAATGCCGTGCGCTATAAGCTCCTGGATGGCGGTGTAATCACTCACCACAAAGCCCGGGAACCTCCACTCGCCTTTGAGGATTTCCTTCAAGGTGAACTCATTCGCCGATGTGGGAACCCCGTTGAGAGAGTTGAAGGCGCTCATCAGGGTGACGGCGCCCGCCTCGACAGCCGCTTTGAACGGCGGTAAATAGACCTGCCGCAGCGTACGCTCCGACATGTCGACGGTGTTGTATTCACGTCCGCCTTCGGCGGCGCCGTAAGCAACGTAGTGTTTGGCGCAGGCCGCGATGGAGTCCGGAGCGTCAAGCTGCTTGCCCTGGTACCCGCGCACGTAGGCGCGCGCCATGGCCGCCCCCAGGTAGGGGTCCTCTCCAGCGCCCTCGACAATGCGGCCCCAGCGCGCATCACGCGCGATGTCCACCATGGGTGAAAACGTCCACCGGATGCCTGCGGCCGAGGCTTCCTCCGCCGCGATGCGCGACGCGCGTTCAACAAGGGCCGGGTCCCACGTGGCCGCCATTCCAAGCGGCACAGGGAATGTGGTGCGATATCCGTGAATGACGTCCAGCGCGAAAATCACCGGTATGCGCAGGCGCGATTTTCCCATCGCAACTTTCTGTAGCGCGTTGATCTCCGAGGGATTGGTGATGTTGTACAAGCTCCCGATCTCACCCCCTGCCACCGGCTCGGCCCAAGCGCCGCCACCTGTGCCGAGCCCAGTGATCCCGGCAGCCGCATCGCGTTGCACCAATTGCCCGACCTTTTCTTCCAAGCTCATCTGCTTGAGCAGCGCATCAACGCGTGCCTCAATTCGCGGATCATCAAGCGCCACAGGGGATGTCTGTCCAACAAGATGACTGGCAAAGAGGAATAGAAAAAAGGCCATCAGGCTCAAGCATGTCTTCTTATGAATCATCAAAGGTCTCCTTGGAATTCTTGCAGCACGCTGAAAAGAGATTGTGGCATGTCGTTCAAGGCGAAGCGAGTGGAAACGTCAGGTTTCAAAGGCAAAGGCGACCGTCGTCCGGTCAAAGCGAGGGACCAGCGACAAAAGAGCATGAGTGATTGAGTCATTTTTTCTGCGCCATCTCCCTGCCGCAATTTACTACTCCCCAACTCCTTGTTCAGGACTTGGCAAAGTGTCGGAGGGGCGCGCGAACCAGACGTAAAGGGTGGGGAGGAGAATGATGCTAATGAGGAGGTTGGTAATCAAGCCGCCGACATTCACGATGGCGAAAGGCCGCTGAGAATCCGAGCCAATATCGTGAGAGAGGGCCGCCGGCAGCAGGCCCAGGGTTGCAACCAACATGGTCATCATAATCGGCCGGAGACGTCGGATCGCGCCTTCCACGGCTGCCTCCATCACCGCCTGCCCACGTGCGCGGAGCTGATTGATATACTGAACCATGATTAGGCCCGTCTGCACGGAGACGCCGAATAGTGTGAGGAATCCAACTCCAGAGGAAACACTGAAGTGCGTTCCGGTAAAGAATAATGCCAGCAAACCGCCGATGGGGGCCATCCCTACGTTCAAAAGGATGAGAAGTGCCCACTTAAACGAGCCAAAGGCTGTATAGAGAATCAGCAGAATCAGCAGCAGAGTTATGGGAACGATGTACGCCAGCCTTTTGTTGGCACGTTGCTGGCTCTCGTACTCGCCCGCCCAATCCAGATGGTACCCCTGAGGGAGCTTGACCTTTTCATTCACTTCGCGGATGGCTTCCTCAACCGTGCTGCCGAGGTCACGGCCTCGTACGCTGTATCGGATGGCGATGTAGCGCGAGTTCGCCTCGCGGTAAATCATGGAGGCGCCATCTTCCACTTTGACGTCACAAAGTTGTGCCAGCGAAACACGTTCCCCCGAAGGCGCCAGGATACGTATATTCGAGATGTCTTCCACCGTCCGCCGGTAGGGTTCCTGATAGCGCACCATCAGATCGTAACGGCGCTCACCTTTCAAAATCTGGCTAACGGCTTTCCCCCCCGCGGCGGTCTCGACGGCGTCCTGTACATCCGACACGTTTATACCAAACCGGTCGGCTTTCGCGCGGTCTACGATGATGTTCACATTCGGCTGGCCCAGGACACGAAAGACCCCCAGGTCGGCGACACCCGGCACCGTCCTCATGACATTGGCAATTTCCTCGCTTTTGGCCTCAAGTAATTTCAAATCGCTACCAATCAGCTTGACGGCGAGCTCACCCTTGACTCCGCTGACTGCCTCCTCCATGTTGTCCGCGATGGGTTGGGAGAATCCCCAATCGACGCCGGGGATCTTCTCAACCTCTCGGTCCAGGGCTGCGATGAGTTCCTCTTTGTCTCCGTGGAACTGCTTGCGCCACTCCCTTCGGGGTTTAAGGTCGATGAAGTACTCGGTGTTGAAGAAGCCCGTGGCGTCGGTGCCGTCATCGGACCGGCCCACCTGCGAGACAACCTGAGTTACTTCCGGGAATCGGGCGAAGGCAATGCGCGCCTGGTCCATGATCCGTTCGCCTTCATCGGGGCCGGTGCTGGGAGCCAGCGTACCTCGGGCCCAGATGGCGCCTTCATCGAGGTGAGGCAAGAACTCGGAGCCGATCACACCGCCGAAAGCCAGGTAAAAGGTCAAGAGGAGAGCGGCCACGGCGCCGCTAACGGTCACCCAACGATGACGGATGCACCAGGGAAGGTCATGGCGATATCGCTTGGTGAGAAAGGCGAGCATCGGATTACGCCATTCGCTGGTCTGGCGGCGGAACAGGTAACTGGACAGCACCGGCGCGAGCAACAGAGAAAATAGCAGGGCGCCCAGCATAGCGAACGCCATGGTCCAAGCCATCGGCCGGAACAGGCGGCCTTCAACCCGCTGCAGAGTGAAAATCGGCAGGTAGGCAGCGATGATGATGGTGATGGCGTAAAAGACGGGGCGTTGGACCTCGTGCGCCGCAACACGGATCGCCTCTCCCATACCTCTCGAGCCGTTGCCGTTCGCGCGCATTTCGAGGCGGCGCAGGATATTCTCAACCATCACCACCGCTCCATCGACGACCGTTCCGAAGCCGAGTGCCCCGAGGGAGAGGAGATTGGCGGGAATGTGGCGGAGGTCGAGACAGATGGAAGCAAACAAGAGCGAAAAGGGAATGGTAAGGGCGACAATCAGAGCGCTACGAATGTTGCCGAGAAAGATAAACAAGATGACGACCACCAGGATGATTCCCTCGCCGAGGTTGTGAAGGACGGTGTGCGTGGTATACCTCACGAGGTCGCTGCGGTCGATGTGGGGAACAATCTTTACGCCGGGCGGCAACACGTGTTCGTTGAGGTACTTGACCTTGGCGTGCAGGGCCTCGAGGGTGGGAGCCGCATCGGCGTCTTTCCTGATTTGGACGATGCCCTCCACCACGTCGTCGTCATCGATCACCCGTCCGTCCTCGCGATGAATCGCCTTGCCGAGACGCCCGAGGCGAATCTTGGGACCTTGCACCACATCCGCCACGTCCCTCACACGTATGGGTGTTCCATTTTGTGCTGCGATCACGGTCGAGCCGATGTCGTCCGTATTCTTCATGAGCCCGATGGCGCGAATGTTGAAAGCCTGCTGGCCTTTTTGGATGAAGCTGCCGCCCGCATTCACGTTGTTAGCCGCCAACGCTTGCTCGACTTGGCCGATGCTCAAGCGATGGGCGACGATTTGGTTGGGGTCCACCTGGACTTGGTACTCGCGGGTGATCCCACCAAAAATGGAGACGGCCGCGATGTTGGGTACGGAAAGAAATTCCTTCACCATGACCCAGTCTTGCAGCGATTTCAGGTCCATGACGTCGATCATGGGGTTGCTGCTGGTGAGGGTATAGAAATAGATCTGCCCTACCGGGCTGAAGTCGGGCCCGATCTGGGGGCTAAGATTCTCGGGCAGGTTGACCAAGGTGAGCTTCTCCAACACTTGTTGGCGGTTGGTCAGATTGTTGGATTCATCGTCGAAGATGATGGTGACAAATGAAAGCCCCGAGAGGGAAATGGAGCGCAGGTGGGTGAGGTGGCCCACACCGTTCATCCGAATCTCGATGGGGATGGTCACCTGTTGTTCCACTTCTTCGGCGGCGCGGCCGGGCCATTGCGTAATGACCCAGACGTACTTGTCCGCCACATCCGGGTAGGCCTCCACGGGCAAGTTGTGAAACGAGATGATGCCCCAAATCAGGAGGAGTACACCGATACTCAAGACAAGAAATCGGTTGCGCAACGCAAAATCGACGAGGTGCTTGATCATGTCTTTACTCTGTATCCGCGGCACTGGCGAATTGCAGGGCGTTGGCCACAATCTGGTCGCCGGGTGCAAGCCCCGCCAGGATTTCTTGCCAGCCGTCGCTGGAGACGCGACCCGCCTGAACTTCAATCCTGCGGAAGCGGTGGCCGCCTTCTGCGCGAAACACCCAATCCTTGTCGTGGAGGCGAAGCACGGCTTTGGCGGGCACGACGGAGCGGAGCTGCTTGCTCTGGGAGCGGAACGTCGCGGTGGCGAACATGCCGGTCCGCATCAGACGGCGCTCGTTATCCAATTCCAGACGCACTTTGGCGGTGCGAGTGCTCGGATCGAGCACGCGGCTGATGTTGCTGATGCGCCCTTTCAAAGCCTGGTCCGGGTAAGCGTTCAGCCGGACTTCCGCGAAGTCGCCGAGTCGGACTTGCGCGAGGTTGTTCTCATAAACGTCGCAAAGAATCCAGACGCGGGAGAGGTCAGCGATGGTAAAGAGGTTGGGAGAATTATCCATCGAGCGGACTCCCGTACCGCCGGTGATGTTCTGTTCGACGATGGTCCCCGAGATCGGCGCCTTAACCTCCACGATGGGCGAGGGATGGCTCACGTCCGCGCCCAGCACGCGAACGTGTTCCGCCGCCGTGGCTAAATCCACCTTCGCCTTCTGCTCGGCATCCTCGGCGGCCTCCAAGTCGCGTTGCGCGATCGCCCCTTTGGCCAAGAGTGTCTCCGAGCGCTCCTGTTGGCGGCGGGCCAGCACCTCATCGGCCTGGGCCTTTTGATAGTCGGCCAAAGCCTGTGAAACATCCGGGCTGTTGATCCGCAACAGCACCTGGCCCTTGGTTACGTCATCCCCCAGCTTGGCGCGGATGTCCACCACGCGGCCTCCCGCCAGCGAAAGCACCGGGACCGAGCGGTTGACATCGGGCGTCACTACTCCATTCACCTTGAGCTCGTCGTAAGTAGAGCGCTGCTCAACTGTGGTCAGGGGAAATTGTTCGGGATCCGGCACCTCCACAATGGTGGGGTCCGGGGCTTTTTCAACCGTTACCGGGGGCGCATGGTCGGCGCTCGATCCGTGGCTGCAACTTGACGAAAGCCACGGAGCCAAGCAAGCGACAAGAATCAGAGCCGTTATGGCATGGGAGTGATTCTTCATGGGTCACCTTCCTGAATCTTTCCACCCGTCCAGCAAATGAACGAGCGCGGGCCTGTCCCTGATACCGAAACTGTGATTGCTGTCAAGAGATGAGCAAAAGTCAACCGCCGGCCTACGGGTTGCTCCTCAAGCAGCTCCGCTGAACACTCTCGAGCTCTGAGGGAGCGCGCGGCTTGGTCCAAATGCGGCTACCGCCGGCAGGCACACCCGTTGCGCCATCAATCCCGAGGGCAGCGTTAATGTTCGGCAGCCAGCTTGGTCGTTAAGGGAGGAAACAAGGCGGGGCTCTCGTTTGCGGCCAACCTGCGGCGCCCTTTTGAGGGCTGGCGGCGCCCAGAAATGGAAGGAGTCGCTCGAAGAGCAAGTTGTTGCAGAAATAAGACTCGTTGGAGAAATCAATACAAGATCGGTAGGACTGAGGAACAGTTGCTTTGAGTTCCTCCTGCGGAGTATTCGAGACGACCTTGGGGCCTTCGGTCCAGATAGCACGTGGATAGGCAGTTGGATCGGCTCGAGTGAATTGGCCATGGCCGTTGTTGATCCAGACCCCGACTGGGGCAAGCGCCCAAGCGCTCATGACGACCAGATCCAGGTCCCCATCGCCGTCCACGTCGCGGGGGATAAGACGCAGTCCGCCTTTTTCGGCGGAAACGCTGAAAGAACTCGGGCTGACACCCCTGGTGAGCTGAAGCTCAATTCGATACCGGAGCCCTTTCGAATCCCAACCCTCTGCCCGTACGATGGCGAAGTCGGGACGGCCATCCCCGTCCAGATCGGCAATAACGCCGCCTTGGTCCCACAGGAGAGGTGTGGTTTGCAGTGGCAAGGCTGATGGCGATAACGTTTCCGAGGCTAGGCACGCAGCCGACAATCCCCATAGTGCGCAGAGTGTTAGACCGGCCCGGCGAAAACTGCCAGACCGCGGGGCTGGCATGGAAGGCCTACGGCCAACCCTGGAGCCGCGCCCAGCCTGGTGAAGAGGCAGCATCCGCAGCAAGCACCCGAAAGCTCCTTGTCGATCCAACACAGAGCTACAGGTTACTCCAGGCGCGCAATGCGAGTCAACGCAGCTTCCGCACGGGTAGTGTCCTAAGAGTGTGTTGCTACCTTGTTAGCTAACAGGTTAATACAATAGAACTGATAGGAGCCCGAATCGCTGACGATCTGTGGGACATCGCTGAGCTTGTCAATAGTACTAAAGTTCCATTGCCCTGCTCCGAACTTACAAGAGAATCATGCTAGACTTAATGTGCTGCTCTCATCGAAGAGAAACGTGCTAGACCTGATGTGCTGCTCTCATCGAGATGAGAGAGCTAAGGAGTTTGGCTATGGCTAATTCAGTTGTGAGTATCCTCGCCCGGTTGCACCGCGAAGAGGAAGGCCAAGGCATGGTGGAGTATGTGTTGATTATCGCCTTGGTTGCTCTCGCCGCCACCGCGGGAATGACTACCTTGGCAACCGCCATCAACAGTGCTTTCACCAAGATTGGGTCGCTCC
>JBEKIZ010000030.1:0-53609 GCA_050011515.1 Terriglobia bacterium
GTAGTGGAATTCTACAAGGAATTCAAGATGAACTATCCGGTGGCGGTCGGCAATCAACGTGTAGGGGAACTCTATGGGGGAATCTTTGGGCTGCCGACGACGTTTCTGATCGGCCGCGACGGACGCATTTACGCCAAGCACACCGGCGCGACAAGTCCCGCAGTAATCGAGGATGAGGTTCAGCAATTGCTGGCCATGAGTCCAACCGCCGAGAACATGGGCTTCAGGCCGGGCATGGCGGCGGGCACTTCAACCAAGATTGAACTTGGCGATCCCGCCGCCATCGATTCGGAAATTCCCGGCCTGAACCTGACCAAGCTGACCGCCACGCAGAAGGAGTCTCTGAAGAAGCAGCTCGGCGAGCTGAAGTGTCCGTGCGGTTGCAATTTGCCGGTGCTGAAATGCCGCCAAGTGGACCGCGCTTGCAGAGTCAGCTTGAAGATGGCGCAGGCGGAGATGGAGAAGGTTCTGAAATCGGGAGTCTGAAGCCCCATGATCCCGGTCGTGAGGGCCTGTCGGGATGTCAAATTCAAAGGGACAATGATGAAGAGGCCAAAGCTGAATATGAAAACGTTTTTTTTCACTTGTATTTTTGTTTGCCTGGCCGCGCCGGTGGCTTGGGCACAGACGCCGGGGCAGGTGGTAAAGGCGAAGGTCGCGATGGCGTCGCCAGTGGCGCGTCCCAATTCCATCGTCAGGGCGGCGGTGGTGGTGGAGGTCGTCCCCGGCTACCACATCAATGACCATCATCCTAGCCTCGAATATCTGATCCCCACGGAAGTCAAACTGGAGCCGAACCCGCAAGTGACGGTGAAGGACATTACTTACCCGAAGGGTGAGCCGAAGAAGTTTGCCTTCTCCGATGCTCCCCTGTCCGTGTACGAAGGGACGGTCCGGGTTGACGTGGCGCTCCAACTTGAGCGCAAAACGCCGCCCGGGAATTACGAGGTCAAGGGACAGCTCGCCTATCAGGCCTGCAACGATCACGCCTGCCTGCCGCCGGCGAGCGTGCCACTATTATTCTCCTTCAAAGTGGTAGGCCGTGGGGCGCCCGCAAGGGGCTCGCAGTAGAATGCCGCCAGACAAAACGAGCCTGAATGAGCCAGGGCCGGCCAGCCCGCCGGTCTCGTCGCGCGGGGCGGTGATTTATCTTTTTGTCGCGATGGCGGTGCTTGCCGCGTTTGTTTGGGCGCTGAGGCCGAACCGGCCGAACGTCAAGCCCGCCCCACTGCGCCCTCAAGACGCCGCTTGCCCTCAACTGGACGGCGAATTCACGCCCACGAATATCACGGAACTGCCCGGCCTGGAACTTGATTCCCTCAGCAAAGTGCGTCGGAACCATGTGCTCCTGCGACTCAACATGGAGCCCTGCCCGTGCGGCTGCAACACGAGCATTGCATACTGCCTCCTCAGCCATGCGCGCTGCGAGAAGTGTAAGGAGTTGGCGCAAAAAATCATCGCAGAAGAACGCGACAGGCAGCAGCCATGAGGCCGAGTTTGTGGAAACTTGTTGGAGGTGTCGCCCGTGGGGGTGGAGGCGACAATATTCAGCCTGGAACGGTATAATAGGAAATTGCCTGAGAAAGTGTGGTTACGTGTCGGAGGTTAGCACCGATGTGGAAGTTCCTGAAATTCTTGAGAAATACGAGGGAAGTCCTCATCACGGCGGGGGCGGTGCTGGCCGCAGCAATCGTCGTGGTCGAGACCTACCAGGCGCTGAGAAAGAAGATTGACGCTGCCGGCAGTTCCTAGTTTTTCGTGACCCAAATCCGCGCAAGAACGCCCCCTGCGTTTGAGGCCCGGAGGGCCGCTCCTGCCCTGCGGGATAGCCCAGGGCGCAAGCCCTGGGAACGGCCGCGCCTTAAAGAGACCGGTAGCCCCGTCGGGGCGTAAGAGTCTCCGCTTTCGAACCTTCTTTCGCCCCTTCCGGGGCTAGCTCCCTTGACCCGCTCGCAACCCAGGGCTTGCGCCCTGGGCTAAATTCTGCCGCCCCTGACGGGGCTGAGGCGGCGAAATCCCCGCCACAGCGAATGCTTCTTCTGACGCGAATCTCCGTCAGCAAGTACTAGCGGCCTGACGAGTCTGCGCGCAAATGAGCTGCTGCCCGGTGAAGGCGCTCCACCACGCGCCTTTGCCCCAGAGCGGCCATTACTTCAAACAGGCCCGGGGCCACCGCTTGGCCCGTGAGCGCCACACGCGTGGCATTAATCAGTAGACCTGCCTTGACCCCTTTCTCCTCTGCCAACGCACGCAGGC
Organism: Terriglobia bacterium; assembly: GCA_050011515.1. GTDB lineage: Bacteria > Acidobacteriota > Terriglobia > UBA7540 > UBA7540 > CAVROP01. The sequence goes on from JBEKIZ010000030.1 coordinate 2,257, forward strand.
AAGCTTCCGTTGCGGTGAGGTCGAAGGGTTGGGCACGAGCAAGCCGCGCGCCGAGTTCATCGAGCAACTCGGGTAATTTTGCATCCTTCCAAAACTTCTTCTGCGCCTCGGGGTCGTATTCGAACTCTTCACTGAAAAAAGCGCGACCGGAACGCGAAAAATCTTTAATGCTCCGCGCGCGAGTTTGGAGCAGACGGGCGGAAACTTCGAAGCGCTGCTTTTCCTCCTTGCTGAAGGCATCCTGCCAAAGACCGGCAGCCCTCAATTCCCGTTCAACCCGCGCCAGAAGGCTCTCCGCGCGGAGATGCCGGAGGTACTCGCTGTTCATCCAGGCGAGCTTTTCCGGATCGAAGACAGCATTCGATTTGGAAACGGCCGTGAGCTCGAACTCCCGCACCATCTCTTCACGGGTGACGATCTCCTTCTGAGCGGGCGGCGTCCAGCCCAGAAGTACGAGGAAATTCACCAATGCTTCCGGCAGGATCCCCATCTCGCGATAAGCGCCCACGGAAGTCGCGCCATGGCGTTTGCTCAGCCGTTGCTTGTCCGGTCCGAGGATCAATGGCAAATGCGCAAACCGCGGCTCCGGCGCTCCCAGTGCGCGGTACATCAAGATCTGCTTGGGGGTGTTAGAAATGTGATCGGCGCCGCGCACCACGTGGGAAATGCGCATGTCGATGTCGTCGGCCACGACGCCCAAGTGGTAAGTGGGATGACCGTCCGAGCGGAGGAGAACGAAATCTTCAATTTCCTGGTTTTCGAGCTCGAGGTGGCCGAAGACCTGATCGTCAAAACTGGTCTGACCGGTGGCCGGGACACGAAACCGGAGTGCGAATGGACGGCCTGTACTTCGCCGCTGTTGCCGCTCATGCTTAGAAAGATGGCGACAAACGCCGTCATATCTCCAGGGCCTCTTTTGCGCTTCCGCTTGTGCGCGCTTGGCCTGCAGTTCTTCCGGCAGGCAAAAACACGGATAGGCGTGAGCAGAGTTTTCCAGCTCGCTTGCCATCTCGCGGTAGCGCTCCAGGCGCTGGGACTGGTAGAACGGCCCTTCATCCCAGTTGAGTCCCAGCCATTCCATGCTCTCGAGAATTGCGGTGGTGAGTTCAGGCTTGGAACGGTCGGCGTCCGTGTCTTCAATGCGCAGCAGGAACACGCCGCCGTGATGGCGGGCGAAGAGCCAGTTGTAGAGAGCGGTGCGCGCTCCGCCCACGTGCAGATATCCCGTCGGGGAGGGTGCAAAACGAACTCGAATCTTGGACATGGCGGATGCAACCGGTGAGCCCGCGCAGGCGTCCTACAGGCGCGCGCGAACTCGACCGTGGCAACTCACCATGCTAAGTCATTGGGAGCAAGATGGGAAGTGAGAGTTTGGCTGGGTTGTTGCGATTCAGATTGGTGCGCAAGTCCAGCACTCAATAGGCGCGGCGCTTTCGAAGAATCCAGCTTTAGGGCAGCGTAATCATCTCATGCCAGTCGGCGCCGGGGGATGTGTAGGTCTTCGTGCCCGCGATCACGCCCTGATTGTTCATCCAGTGATAGTCGGAAACATTGTCGATCTTGTACTGCTTACCGGTGCTTGGGTCCACCACGTCCACGGTGCCCAGAATCACGTTTTCCTCTTTGCGGCCGTTTTCATCGTAAACTTTTGATCTTGCCTCGTAGCCTTTGACGATCATGTCCGAGGTTTTCTGCTGGTCCTCGGCAATCTGCTGGCGCGCGCGCGCCTGGATTTCCTGCGAACGGGCATTATCCTGCTGCACCGCGTTGCCTGCGATCTGATCCTCCCGTTGTTTCCATTGGGCGTTGATCCCCATGGAATTGAGGACGTGCCGGCTGATATCGTCGGCCTCCTGCTGGCGCTCGACGCTGGCAATGTAACCGTACAGGGCCGCAACATACCAGATGCCGTTGCGGCCCGGAAAGGGGAGAACCGTCGCCGCCGCATAGTAGCCGCGCGCTTCGCGGCCATTCCAGGTGCAAGAGAAGAAAACGCCAGCCGCGGTCACGCGCGGATTCGGCGCACCTTGAGCTTGTGCCTGCTGGGCGGCGGAAGCAGCCAGGTCCTGGCGTTCGTTCTCGGAGAGAACCTGCACATCACCGCAGTCCCGCCTGACCGAAGTTGTGACATATTCGCGTATGAATTGCTGCGCCGTTAGAAAGCTACGAATTTGCAGCTTGGTACCGTCGCCCAAAGACGTATACCCGCCTTCGCGCATGCCGGCGCGCGCGTACATGCGACTCGGCATGGTGTAAGTGCCGATGTTCGCGTCGCCTACCGCGATGCGGATCTGGCGGTCGGGCGAGAGCAGAACCAGACTCTCTCGGATATCGGTTGCGCTCTGGCGAAAAGCTCCGCCCGAGACGTTCCATCCCTGCGGCACCGACGCGTTGAAAGCGCCTTCGCGCGGATCGCTCCATTGGACCCATGACACCTGCTCGGCGGCCGCGACGCTTTTCACGGGCGCCCCGCTGTCAGCTTTCGGACCCGGTACGACTTGGAAACTTTTTAGAATGCCGGCGAAGGTGTCCACCGAAGCTGGATAGAGAGAGGACGGCGCGCTCACGCAGAACAGAACAATGGTGGTGCCTTCCGGCGAAGAACTCCATCGCATCAAGGCGGCGGCGCTGGTCTGGCCGCGCGCAAACACACGAGCCGTATTGCCGGCCAACTTTGGCGCCTCCCAAGTCATCTTGGCGTCCACGCGGCGCGCGAGTTGTTGCACTACCGTTCCGGCTCCGCGGGCGTCCAACTGCTGCTGCGGAATGAACATCGGCCAGATGACGGCCTGCTGGCCTTGTGGACTTTGGATGTTGATTCGTCCTGGTTGCCGGTCGGTGTGCAACTGCCAGCCCACCGGTACATTCACCGAAAAGCCCATAGGATCGTTATGCGCAATCCACTGCACCGGCGCGGGCGGTGAAACAGATTTCAGCGGAACGGCCGTGCGCGCCGCAACGGTGGCGGGAGCCGGCGTCGCGGGCTGAGCTTTCAGTTTTTTCGAAGGAGCGGTGGCACGGGCGCCGGGCACGGGCGCCGAAGCCGCGGTTTCTTTCGGTGCATTCTGCGGCGCGGGCAACTTCATCATCGCCCGGATAACGCGCTCGCTGACCGGCGCGGATTTCAGTTGAATGAGCTGATCCGCCGTCAGATCAAAGGACGCGTGCTTGGCGCGGATCTGCGCGAGAATGACCTGCTCGCTCACTCCGGCTTTGGCCAGGGTAACGACATCTTCTACCGTCATCGGGGAGCGTTTTTTGGCCTGGCCTGCCGGTGAAACTCTTGCGTCAGTCTGCGCACATCCCAGGCAAGCAGCCGCCCCAAGGGCAATGAGAAACGTGATGAAATTCCTGAAATTCCGTCTTTTCATGACTCACTCCCTGGATGAGTGCTGTCTTGCATTATTCGATTATTCGGAAGGAATAGATCTTCCCCGATCCGCTGGTGGAACCGGGCGGCAAGAACCCGTATTCTCCCGGCCCGGCGCTCGCCGGAAAGGTCAGTTCATACACCCGGCTCGCTATTTTTTTCCCATCAAACGGTACCTGGTCGCGCTGCGATCCGCTCTGAGAATGCAGGAAGCCGCCCGTGATCGTGCGGAATTCGCGGTTATCTTTGTTGGGATGCAGGCGCACCAACTGGTACTCAGCCAAGTCGGTGCCCTCCGGCGCCACGATCAAGAACTCCAGCGGAGTCCCAAGGCTGGTGTGGCTGTTCGCCCCCTGCACGTGACCGTTCACATCGCCATGCCGGATGCCTGCCGTCGCGATGGCCTTCAGCGCCCCTCCAGTTTTCCAGTACACAATCTCAGGTGAAACCTCAGCCCACTGGCCTTGCTTCTTGGCGTACACACCCACTTCGGTCGGCAGCGCCGCTTCAGCCGCCTCGGGCTCGGCGGCGACGGGCGCAGGCGCGATATGAGCGGGCGTTTCCGCTTTCGAAGGATCCAACATGACCTCGACAATCCGGTCGCTCACGTTAGCCGCCTTCAGAGCAATAAGCTGTTCCGTTGACAAATCGAAGGCTTGGCGGTTCTTCCTGATCTGCTGGATGATGATGTCCTCACTCAGGCCTGCCTTGGTGAGCTTGATGACATCTTCAACCGTTAATCCGCTGTTGGCCGTCCCTGCTTTGCTATGAGACGCTGCCTGTCCGGCCGCTACCGGACTGCACACAAACAAACCGATCCACAGGGCGGCAAAGATCACGCTCCAATTTAATTGCCTCACGAGTGCCACTCCCTTTTGTTTTCTCAAGACGACTTCCCCTGGGATTTCCGTTTTGCTCCCAATTGCCAATCGGTATACGAGTATACACCCGGCTGTTTCTCGTCGATCCTTTTCCGTTGCGAGTTTACCTTGTCGCCACCCCCAGACTGCGTCCGGGACGGTGGTTTCGCCCGTTTGACAGAACCCAAAACCGCGACGTCCTGCCTTTTCCGAGCGTTTCAACGAACACCTCCCTACGCCATGCCTGCTCTTCGATCCGGTCTTAACCGTGCGAGCCCGAACCTCGTCCAGAAGCCGACAGTGCCACTCCCACTGCCTGACCGGCACCGGGTGCATGGACCCATCACAGCGCACGGGCGGTACTGACATCTCGGCGGGCGTCGCTGCTCACGTCTGAACCATGCTCGTCTGGTTGCGAGCGTTATGACGTATTATCGGTGGCTATCCGGTCTGCCAGAATCTCTGCCCCGCAGCACACCACTCCTGCTAGCGGGTTTGGGAGAAAGCGGCTTCCGAGTGCGGCTGCCCGGATTTCGCTCTCTGGCGGGTGCCTTGGCGGCCAGCGGTGCCCCTTGGGAGTGTCCGATATTTCCTGTCTTTCGGCCCGCTACCCGCCAAGGTCTCAGCGGCGCAGTAAGGTGAGACGAATTGCGTCGCCGGCAGGGATTATCCCTTGTTCTTGTTATCGGCAAGGTGCGTCAAAACTTGAGTTCATTATCGTTGCGTAAAGTCGTCTGTGTAGGTGGCGAATTCCGGATAGGCGCCGGCGCCCAACTCATACAAGTCCATGCCTTGCCGCTCGCCCTCTGCTGGCACGCGTTGCGGGTAAAACCGGTTCAGAAGCCAGTTCAGGCAGTAGGTCAGCGGCAATACAAAGCCGAGCAGTGTGGCGACGCCCACAAGCTGCGCTACGAGCTGGTTTGAATCGCTGCTTCCCGACCAACTCGAAGGGCCGCTGACCACATTCAGCACACGGCTGGGGAGGTGAGCGAAAAAGCCCAGTGCCAGGATCCCCCAAATGCCGGCTACTGCGTGCACCGAAATCGCCCCTCCGGGGTCGTCCACTGCCATCCGCAATTCGAACCATTCCACCGCGAAGATGACCAGAGTGCCAGCAACCAGACCGATCACGATCGCCGCCGTCGGCGTGATGAAGGCACAAGCAGCGCTGCTGGCCACCAACCCGCCAATCCAGCCATTGGCGCTGAGCGAGGCATCCGGTTTGCCGAAGCGGATGCCCGTGATCACCGCAGCCATTAAGGCAGACGAGGCAGCGGCAAGCGTGGTATTGACTGCAATAAGGACGGTGCGTCCGGGTTCGGCGCCGGTGAATAGCATGGCGCCGGCGCAATTCAGCCCCAACCAGCCCAGCAAGGCGAGCAGACAGGCGAACAGAACGAGGACGGCGTTGTGGCCGGGGATGGCAGTCGGCATGCCTTCGAGCGAGTACTTGCCCCGGCGAGGGCCTAAGATCCAGGAAATGGCCAAGGCGGTCAGGCCACCCACCACTTGAATCGAGCTAGCTCCCCCGGCATCCACAAAGCCGCGGCCAAGCCCGTAGTTGACGCCGAGTTGCGCCAGCCAACCTCCGCCCCAGACCCAGTGCGCGAATAATGGATAGGTCAAGCCGGCCAGGAGGGCCGTGGAAAGACAGCAGGCACGCAATCGCCAGCGGTCGGCTCCGGCGCCCAGCGGGATCAGCGCCGCCAGCCCAACGCTGAGCATTTGCAGCCATGCCGCCAGCGAGGCGGGGGAGCCGTCGAGTGGCAACCCGCGTAAAAAAAGTGGTTCGGCCGCGATCCAATTCCATTCCTTGCCGGCCACGGTGAACACGTGCGCCGGCCGTCCGATGAACCCTTGCCAGGCGAACCCGCAGATGACATACACTAGGGCTGCGACCGCCATGACACACAGCGAAGCCAGCATCGAGTGAGCCGCGCTGCGCGAGCGGCCCAACCCGGTATTGACAAACGAAAGCCCGGCCCCGGCAAAAGGCACCAGAAGAATGCAGAGAATGCAGAGTGCCATCGCTGTTTCAGAGAGCGCAGGAACAGACAGAGCCGTCACCCCCTTTCTCCCCGCAGCAGCAGGTGGGAGCGGACGACCAGGACCAGCCCCATCACCTCCACGCCCATGCCGGCCAGAACGAAGCAGCCTCGGGGCAGTGCTGACGCAAGAAGCACCACCGCGCTCAGGACAATCCCCCATCCCGCCGGCAGTAACAGGAATCCTGCGAGTTTCATGCGATAATCCTCGGGCCAGGGTGGGTCTGATCAGCCCTGGCTATTGTCTTTGCTTCGGTTGACACCGTAGAGTCCGTGCCCTCGACGGGAACACGAGGAGGAACCCCGAGCGGGCGCCCGGCTCGACCGCTAACTCGACCTTCAGCGTAGTGCTCGCGGCGGAGAGCGTCCAATCATTTTTTTCTATGGTGCTGATACTACTTTCAGGTCTGTCATGCTGATCCCGCCCTGCGGGAGAAGCATCGCGGCATTTTTCCGCACTGTTTGAGCTTACAAATGCGGGGATTCTTCGTCCGCCGCGGCGGACTCAGAATGACAGGCGGTGGCGTTTTCCTCTACGAATGACGGACAATCCGTATGAGAACCGAAATGTAATCGGCCGCCACAAAAGAGGAAACTTTCTTCACCGGGAAAACCCGTATCCAAGCTTTTGACCCATAACCTCACCATGGGCAGGATATTCCCTCACCCTTCTGCGTAGGAACGACGATTCGTTCGCCAACCTTTGTTTATGGCCGCGAAAAATCCTGCTTGGCCAAGGGATTTTTATGCGGCCTACAAAATCTTATTGTTTGACCTCTTATACTTAGTCTCGTAAGGTTATCTTGCTGGCCATTACCCGCCGGGCGCATGCCAGCCCGTTTTTCTTCACGGGGGTAAGGTACAATGATCCAAGCACATCGGGGACTGACCGCCGAGGACAGCGGCAGTATTGCCGAGAGGCGCGGCCCCCTGGAAACTTCCATGCTGGATGTGGAGTTCGCGCATCTATCCGATTGCGGGCGAGTTCGTGGACACAACGAGGATTATCTTGGCTACGTGATCCCCGCGACACCGGCGCAGGTGAGGACTCATGGCTGGCTGTTTGCCCTGGCCGACGGAGTCGGCGGACAGGAGCGGGGCGAGGTTGCTTCTCGTACCGCCGTGGAGAGGCTGCTCGCCGGCTTCCGTGCAGCCGCCGGAGGAGAAGCGCACACTGCGTTACTACCGCGTCTGGTGCAGGAAGCCAACCTGCTTGTCTACGAGACGGGAAGGGCTGCGAGCGCGGGTGGCGTCCCCATGGCAACCACCCTCGTGGCTTGCGGTCTGCGGTTCGATCGCGTCGTGGTAGCTCATGTGGGCGATTCGCGCTGTTATCTCATCCGGCGCGGTCAGGCCAAGGTGCTTACACGCGATCACACGGTCGCCAGCGAGCACGCGCGCCTGGGATTGCTTTCAGCACGGGAAGCCGCTGAAGCGCCGACCCGCCACCTGCTCACCCGGTCCTTGGGAACCGAACTGTTCGTGGGCGCGGAGACCAGCGATAACCAAGTGCTGGCTGGCGATGTGCTTTTGCTTTGCTCCGACGGGCTGCATGGCGCCGTTCGCGCATCGGAAATGGCCCACCTCGTCGGCCATGGCGGGGACTTGGACGCGGCGGGGCAGAAGCTGGTGGCTCTTGCCAATCAACGGGACGGCAGCGATAATATAAGCGTGCTGCTCATCCGCGTTCGGAGCGTCGAACGCGTGGGCATGTACCGGGGGCGACCTTACAGGCTTCGCTGATTCAGGGCTCGCCGCCGGCCTTGCGCCGCTCAGCCGCGCTGCCAATGACTCCACTCCATCCTGGCGATCAACTCGATCACTACCGCATTGAAAGCGTCGCTGCACGCAGCGGCATGGCCTCGATCTTTCGCGGCACGGATTTGCGCACCGGACGCCCGGTCGCTATCAAGGTCCCGCATCCCGAGATGGAGTGCGACCCGGTTTTCTTCGACCGCTTTAATCGCGAGCAAGAAGTTGGCAAGAAGCTGGATCACCCCGGCGTAATGAAGGTGCTAAGTGAGGATGGCCGTAGCCGCGTCTACATGGTCATGGAGTGGGTGGAGGGGCGGCTGTTGCGTCAAATCCTCAATGAGCAGCGGCAGCTTCCATCCGAGCGCGTGGTGCGGATCACACGCAAGATTTGCGAGGCGCTGGAGTACATTCACAGCCAGGGGGTCGTACACCGCGATCTGAAGCCGGAAAACATCATGATCGACGCGGAAGACAACATCAAGCTCATTGACTTCGGCATCGCGGCCCACATTGGAGCGCGGCGGCTGACTTTCGCCAAGTTCACACAGACTATGGGAACGCCCGACTACATCTCCCCCGAACAGGTCAAAGGCAAACGCGGCGATGCGCGCAGCGACATCTACGCTTTGGGAGTCATGCTTTACGAAATGCTCACCGGGAAGGTGCCGTTCACCGGGCCCAATGCCTTCATCATCATGAACGACCGGCTGCTGAACAACCCCATCCCGCCGCGCGAAATCGATCCCACCGTCTCCCCCCAGTTGCAGGAAATCATCTATCGCGCCCTGGAACGCGACCCCAAGAACCGCTACGCCACAGCCCGCGAATTTGCCTGGGACCTCGAGCATCAAGACCAGGTCGGAGTGGCTGACCGCCCGGAGCTGAGGGACTGGAAACGGCGGCGCTCGCCGTGGCCGAGAAGAATCTTCTTTTATGTGATGCTGGCGCTGATTCCGGTGATCATTTTTGGTTTGCTGCTTTACGTGGCGCGGTACTCCCACTGAGCCGGAAAGCGGAAACTCGAAAGTGGAAAATGGAAAGTGGAAACTGGAAACCCACAATCTGCCTACTGTCGTGCTGATCCCGCTTTGCGGGAGAGGCATCCCCTTTTCGTGGTATTGGGGATGGCCTTCCTTGAGACAGGTTAAGATTGAGGTCTACGCTTGCAGGGGGGCTTTACATAAGGTGTAATAGACTGCATGGACGCGAAGGGGCAAGCCGCCATTGAAATTCTGAAAAGGTTACGCGGGGAGGGTTTTCAAGCGTTCCTGGTGGGCGGCTGTGTGCGCGACCTGGTGATGGGCTTCGTTCCCAAGGACTATGACATCTCGACCGACGCTGCTCCGGGGCAGGTGGTGCAGCTTTTTCCGGAAAGCCTGACGGTAGGGGCTCAATTCGGCGTGGTGATTGTGCCGCGCGAAGAAGGCAACGTGGAAGTGGCGACTTTCCGCAGTGATGGACGCTACACCGACGGGCGGCATCCGAGTCAAGTCCGGTACGCAAAAACTCCGCAGCAAGACGTCTTGCGACGCGACTTCACCGTTAACGGCCTTCTTTACGATCCGCTGAAGGAGGAGGTACTCGATTACGTGAGCGGGCAGGCGGATATCCGCGCGCGTCGTCTCCGCACCATCGGCGACCCTTATGAGCGCTTCAGTGAAGACCGCCTGCGAATGCTGCGCGCGGTGCGTTTTGCGGCGCGGCTGAAATTCACCCTGGATGCTGCGACGGAGGAAGCTATACGGAAACAGGCGGCGGAGATCCGCCAGGTGAGCGCCGAGCGGGTGCGGGACGAAATCCTGAAGATCCTCACCGAGGGGCAGGCCCGGCAGGGTTTCGAACTCCTGGATGTGACGGGTTTGCTTCAGGAGGTGCTGCCGGAAATCAAGCGCCTGCAAGGGGTGGCCCAGCCCGCGGAGTTCCATCCCGAGGGGGATGTGTGGGTGCATACGATGATGATGCTGGAGGGCCTGCGCTCGCCCACCCCGACGCTGGCTTTGGGAGTGCTCCTCCACGACGTGGGCAAGCCGCCTACATTTTCCGTCCGCGAACGCATCCGGTTCGATAACCACGTGGAAGTAGGAGCAAAGATGGCGGAGGAGATTTGCAGTCGCCTGCGGCTTTCCTCGCGCCAGACGGAACAAGTGGTCGAACTGGTGAGGCACCACCTGCGCTTCAAGGATTTTCCACGCATGCGGCGCTCCACCCAGGTTCGTTTCCTGCGCCTGCCTGGATTTGAGGAACACCTCGAGTTGCACCGGCTGGACTGCCTGGCGAGCCATGGCGATTTAAGCACTTATGAAATGGCGAAGCGTCTGCTGGAGGAGATACCCGCCGAGGAAATCCGACCGGCGCCGCTCCTGCGGGGCGACGACCTGATTGCCCAAGGGTACTCGCCAGGGCCGATTTTTAAGGAAATCCTTCAGGCGGTCGAAGATGCGCAATTGGACGGCAAGATACACACCCCCGCCGAGGCGCTAGGCCTGGTGGTAGAGCGGTTTCCCCCTTCCCGCCCCTAGAAAAGCAGCCGTCAGCCATCAGCGGTCAGCCATCAGCAATCAGCAGGAAGCGAATGGAGTGATTCCAGGAACTGAGAACTGAGAACTCATAGCTGAGAGCTGATAGCTGATAGCTGACCGCTGCTTTCTGTGGGCGGACCGGCAAAGGGCTTGACGTGAGGCTGGAAACCTGCAAGCGTTAACCCTTGGAGACGAACTAGACTTTTCCTTGCCCGCAAGCATCGAAAGGTCTAAGGGCTTTTGGGAGGATTCGAGAAATGAACATGAGGCTAACCATGAAAATGACCTATTTGCTCGGCATTCTAGCTGTGACGCTTGTGGCGTTGCCTGGGGCGGCCCCGGCACAAGACCTGGTAAAGGAAGCCCTAAGCGGATTTCCGACTCAGACGATTCGGCTGGAATTCTCAAGCCCCGCGAAGCTGCGGGGCCTTCCCAATTACGCGAGTCTCCGCACAAGGTACGTGGGGCCGAGACTGCGCAAGCTTGTTGATGAGCTTGGGCAACTCGGCATCCGCGAAGAGGACATCTCAGGTCTGGTTCTCGGCTGGCAGCCCGGAAGCGCAGAAATGGGATTGTACGGCTTTGCCACCGGCCGCTTTAGCGCCCAAGCGATAACGCAAAGCGCTGAGCAGCGGAACATGGCGGCCACGCCGGTGGCAGGGAAGCCAGCCTACTGCCTCGAGGCGGGGTTGGCGGGGACATGCGTCGTGGTGCTCCAGGATTCCCTCGGAGCGTTTGGTTCCCTGACGGCGCTTACTTCCATGCTGGAAGCGCGCGAGGGCCAGGTTCCCAGTCTTAGCTCTGACAACCGCTTTCCAAGTCTCGTGGCCGGCGCGAACAAGGACGCGCCGATCTGGGGCGTGGCCGTGGGTTCTGCGGTGGCGGATTGGTTCCGAGGTTGGATGCCCAACCAGGGGAACATCAAAATGGACTGGAGTAAGGTTTTCGGAGACGTCAACTCCCTTACCTACAGTGTGGCAGCCGGTGACGACGTCACCCTGGGCTTGAAGATGGACTGCAAGTCTTCGGAGTCTGCCGCCAGCTTGCGGCAGGTCCTGGAGGGATTGAAATTGGTTCAGAAAATCGCGTGGGACAGCCAAAATCCGGGCAAGCCGAATCCTTACCAGGCGATGGATGTAGGACTAGAAAGCAACCAGGTTTCTCTGAAGCTCACCACGGGGTATTCGGAGCTGGAGCTCGCCAGCGGAGCTGCGGGAACGGCGAATTAAGCGGGCGGTTCCCGGCGGTCGAAGGTCAGGCCTTTAGCCCTGCCGTACACTGGCCCCTCCCTCCTCCCCATGGTAGAGGGGCTGAGGTGCGCGCCTTCGCCGCGTCCTCTTTAACCTCTACGGGAGGACTTCATGAGCCCTCGTTAGGGTCTCATCCTTTTGCTACTTACCATTACTGGGTTTGGCTACCCTATCCAGTCGGGCGGTTCCTCAGGCGTTCAGATGGGCAAAAACACATCCTCACAGGTTCCTTAGGGGCGAACTTCCACATGACTTCATCTCCCAGCCCCCAAAACAGTACGAAAGTGCTACAAAGACCGAAAATTCCCGAGGGTGGTTTATGTTGTGGTGTTATCCCTACAAAAACGCAAGATAATGTACAAACCGGGGCGAAACCTCTGAAAAAGCCTAAGAACTTTCTAAGAAACCCCCACAACTTTGGAAAACCGCTTGACAACCCCCAGCCCCAAGGGTATATGCGTAACAAGAGACAGTATGTAGTCGCTTTTTTGGTTAGTGCTGGTCTTTAGAAGCCATTGGGGGGAAGAATTCAGTCGCGGGGTTGAACGCATGGCAGAAACCAGAGAGGTCATGGACATACGGGAAGCGTCGGAGTACTTGGGAGTATCCCGCGAAACGCTTTACAAGTATGCCTATGAGGAGAAGATTCCTGCTTTCAAGTTAGGTAACCGGTGGAAGTTCAAGAAAACGCTCCTGGACCGTTGGATGGAGATGCAAAGCACGCAATCTGATCATGGTTCCACGCGGAAGTAACGCCTGACCGCTCGATAGGGAGCAAAGCCGATGTTTGGAATGGGGAAAGCGAAGGGCTTGGTAGGGCTGGATCTCGGATCAAGCGCCGTCAAAGCCGTCGAGCTGAAGAAGCGGGGAGATTCTTACGAACTGGTCCACTTCGGGGTGGAGCTTCTGGGACAGGACACTGTGGTCGACGGCGCGATCATGGATGCCCTCTCGGTTTCCGCCGCCATCGAGAGAATTTTCACCGAGAACAAGATCAAGACTCGGAATGTCGCCACTTCCGTTTCCGGCCACTCCGTGATCGTGAAGAGAATTACGGTCAGCGTGGCGAACAACGAGGAACTGGACTCGGCCATACCCTACGAGGCCCAGCAGCACATCCCGTTTGACATCGCAGACGTAAACCTGAGCTACCAGCCGCTGGGGGAATCTTCCTCCGGACAAGGCATGGACGTTATGCTGGTGGCGGTAAAGCGCGAAAAGATTATCAACCATACGAATGTCCTGAGCCAGGCAAACAAAACGCCCTGGGTGGTGGATTACGACGGCTTCGCGATGTTTAATGCCTTCGAGGCCAACTGCGAGGTCTCGCCGGATACCATTGTGGCGCTCCTCAACATCGGTGCCAGCATCACCAATATTGTAGTGGGACGGGGAGGAACCCCGTTGTTTGCACGGGACGTTCCCGTAGGTGGCAATCAGTACACGGACACCCTCCAGAAAGAACTCGACCTGAGTTACGAGGATGCGGAGAAACTGAAGCAGGGGCAGGCAGTGGGCAGCATAACACGGGAGCAGAGAGCTCCCCACCTTCGCTCCGGCTCGGAAATCCTGATGCTGGAGGTTCAGAAGACCTTCGACTTCTTCCGCCAGACGACTTCGGCGGAGAACACCCAGCAGATTTACCTGGCTGGGGGAACGGCGAAGATTGAAGGGTTGGTGGAGCAGTTGAAAGAGGAATTTCGTGTTCCGGTGGAAATCATCGATCCTTTGCGGAAGGTGAAAATCGATCCCGAGAGGTTTGACCGGGCTTACCTGCAAGATATTGCTCCCTGCCTGTGCGTGGCAGTGGGGCTGGCGCTTCGGAGCTTTGATTAGTCATGATCAAGATTAACCTGCTGGGAGTGGCCGCGCCGAAGCCTAGGGCAGCCGCTGCGGCGCCGGCGAGCAAGGCGGTGCAGTTGGGGGCTCTCATCGGCGCCCTCGTCGTGTGCTTCGGGATCGTGGGCCTGTTCTACATGATTTGGAGCGCGTCGATTGACACCTTGAATGTCGAACTCAGAAAGCAGCAGGCCGACCAGGCGCGCCTGGCTGCCATCAAGCAGGAAAACGCGAAGTACGAACAGGAGCGCCGGCTTCTCGAGCAGCGCATCAATACCATCCAGGTGCTCCAGGCCAGCCGTGTGGGACCGACAGAGTTCATGAATGCCCTGGGTAGTGTGGTGAACAAGACCACCAATGACCTCTATCTCTTTTCCGTGGCTCCCCAGGGTGAGCGTGTGGTGATTCATGGGCAAGCGGCTTCTGCGAATTCTGTTGCCGCCTTGCTCTTTTCCTTGAAGACTTCCGGGTATTTCGATGACGTGCAACTCAGGCAATTATACGAAGATGATGTGCAAGATCTAGTAAGCTACAAGTTCAATATGGACTGCGCATATAAGTCGCCTTTGGCGGCAGCTTCCCTGACGCAGGCTGGCGCGGGAGCGAGGGCAGCAACTCCCCCGCGGCAGCCAGGAATGTAGGCGGAGAGTGTAATCACGATGCCCAAGAGCTTCAATGATCTTCCGGCGGCTGTACAGATTGCGATTTTTGTGCTGAGCGCAGTGCTTGTGGGAGGCGCAGTTTTCTACTTCTACGTCCTTCCGCTCAAGGAACAGCGGGACAGCGTGCGAAATGAAGTAGACAGGCTTACGGCAGAAAACAAGCTCAACCAGATTTTCGAGCAGCAGCGAAAACAATACCTGAATCGAATTGCGCAACTGGAGAAGCAGCTTGACACGCTGCGTTCGATTGTCCCGGAAGAGCAGGCAACGGATGATTTCATGAGGATGGTGTTTGAAGACGGGAGAGCCAGCGAGGTGAATATCCGCACTTTTGTTCCGCAGGCCTTGGAGCCGAAGGATATTTACACGGAGATGCCATTCAGCCTGCGACTCGACGGCACTTACTTTGGGTTGCTTGGCTTCTTCGCCCGCTTGGCTAACGAACAGCGTATTGTCAGTGTTTCCGGTCTTTCGTTGGGTCCCCCTGAAGGGGGAGGCATGGGAGCGTTCAAGCTTCATCCCGGCGAAACGGTGGGGGCGAATTGCCTGTTGACAACCTACTTCAGTCGGGTTTCGACAGCGGCCCCGTCTACACCTAAGAGATAGGGCAGGACGAAGACCATGTTTAACGGCAGGCTTCAGCCCGAACGCACGGTCCTTGCGGTCAGTGGGCTTTTCATGTGGGTCGTCGCTCTCGGCTGGGCGGCGGGAGCAGGGCGGGCTGGACAAACCCCAGCTACCACGCCGCCCTCGACCAACACAGTGAAGACCCAAACTCCTTCCCTGTCCCCCAAGGTCATGCTCAATCAGGCCCTGGTCCGTACGTCAGGCAAGTCCTCAATAGAAGCGCCGGCCAAAGCCGAGGGCGCCGAGTCGCCGCGGACGAGTATGACAAGCATCCTGTCTACTGCCGCTGGGCGGCGAGATCCTTTCAAGCCGTGGATGGCGACTGTCACGAGTGGCCACGCGGCGGCAAGTGCGGTATCCGGGTCTCTACCGGCAGGCATAAGAGGATTAGTAATCTCCGAACTGCGAGTCGAGGGGATCGTAGGCCTGGAATCAGCGAACAACATGATCGCGGTGGTAACCAACTACACCAAACGAGCTTACTTCCTGAGAGTAAACGACACGGTGTACAACGGCGTCGTCAGCAAGATCACGCCCGAGGCCGTCTATTTCAAGGCGAACACACTCGACCCGAGCGGTAGGGTAGCTACCCACGAAGTGGCAATAAAATTGGGTCCGGCTCCTGGAGAAGGAAGATGAGACGATTATCCACCATTTGGCTGGCGATGACATGGCTGGTGGCAGGGATGCCGCATGCACTTGCGGGCCACCCATCGGCGATTCCGGGGCGCGCTACGCTAAACTCTATTACGGTCGTCGACCCGTCCGTCGGCAGAGAAGTCCTGCTGCAAATTGACGGTGATTACTCTTTCAAGACTATTCATACCCCTGAGGGCGCACTTTACGTTGAATTGCAAGGCGCCAGGATTGGCGGTATCTCCCCGTCGGCGCATTGGGCGAGCGGACTTCTTGCAGGTTATCAGTTAATAGAATACACGGACGCAAGCGGCGAGCCTGTGGTGCGGGTGGAGTTTCAGACCCGAGGCCCGGAGTCGCTCATCGCCGTGCAGGAAAGCTCCGGCCTGCGGCTTCTGTTGGCCCAGAGCGCGCCAGCCTCCGGCACTCCCACGCCGCCTGCCAAGGGGGCGGAGTCGTCTCCCGGCAAGCCAGCCTCCGGCACTCCCACGCCGCCTGCCAAGGGGGCGGAGTCGTCTCCCGGCAAGCCAGCCCCCGGCACTCCCACCCCGCCTGCCAAGGGAGCGGAGTCGTCTCCCGGCGAGACAACAGAGGGGCCAGCGTTAGTTTCGGACATCTTGATAGGACCCGGGTCTGCAGGGGGAGTCACGATTGATGTGGCCACGACAAAGCCCACAACATTCCATGTCCTCCAACTTGACCACCCCAATCGTCTTGTGGTGGACTTGGAGGGGGCGAGAAATCGGTCTCGCCGGAAATCGATTCCCGTTTCCTCCCCAGTGGTGCAGGGCGTGAGAGTGGGCCAGTTCCGAGAGAAGAATCCTGAAGTGGTTCGGGTTGTGGCCGATCTGTCGGGCAACCCAGTGTTTGACGCTCATGCCTACGCGGGCGGGGTGCGCATTGAGGTGAAGCCGCGTTCCATGGCCGCCCCCCGGGCAGTTGCACCGGCGCCAGCGCCAAAACTCGAAACTGCTGCAAAGCGCGATGAAAGGAAGCCTATTCAACAAGCGGCCGTAGTCCCTGCGCACCAGGTTCCTGCCCCGCCCGCGTACGTGGCCGCGAGCGCCGCCCCCGAGCCGCAGACCGAGGTGATTCCAAAGCGACCGAGTGCGGTCGTTTCATCCTCGGCAATAATCGAAAAAACTCCGAAACCCGACTACAACGGCACCCTGCTTGCCTCGGAAGGCAACAGGGAAGTGGCCGCGGCTCCTCGGCAAACACCCCACGCTGCCACACCGGAGGCTCTTCGGGCTGAAAGGGCTGCCCAAGTCCTGAACGTTGAGACCGCATCAAACCTGTCGGCAGCCCAGGGCACAGTCCCGGCAGCTTCAGCGTCCCCCAATGAGCAAAAGCCGGCCTACACGGGTGAACCGATTTCACTGAACCTGAAAGACGTCGATCTGAAAGATTTCTTCCGCCTCATCCACGAGATCAGCGGTTTAAACATTCTCGTGGACCCGAATGTGACGGGCTCCGTCACCACGGTTCTGGACAGCGTGCCCTGGGATCAGGCGCTGGAGGTCGTTCTCAAGGACAATGGCCTGGGCAAGGTCCTGGAGGGCAACGTTCTGCGCATCGCCAGGCTTGAGACTCTCATGGCGGAGGATGAGACTGCGAACAAGATGTCTAAAGCACGCCTTGAGGCGGCCCCGCTGGTGACGGTTTTTCGGCCGGTGAATTATGCCAAGGCTTCCGCCATTGCTACTCTCTTGAGAGGGCGGGGAACAGGAAGCGAAGGAGGCATCGGGGCACTGAGCGGGCGTGGGTCCGTCCTGGTGGATGACCGCACCAACACGCTCATCGTTAGGGATATCGCATCGCAGATCCCGATTATCGAGGGGATTCTTGCCAGACTGGATACCAAGACCAAGCAGGTGGCCATCGAGACTCGGATTGTTCTAGCCAACTCATCTTTTCAGAGAACCCTGTCGGCCGCCTTGGTAGGAGCGCTCTCGAATCGTTCGGGTTCTACGAGTGGCGCCGGGCAGACGGGGTCCGGAGCCAGCGTGACCCCGAGCACGCCTGGGACCTCACCCCCAACCTTCACTATTCCTGCGAACCCCGTTACCGGCTTTGGGACAGTTGCGATTACCAACTTCTCGCAGCGTTACATGATTGATGCGGCGATCTCGGCGGCAGAGATTCGCAGCGAAGCGAAGACCATCTCACGCCCGAGCATCATCACGCAGAATAACGTTGAGGGGATGGTCCAACAAGGCACGCAGATTCCCGTTCAGACCAGCATCAACAACACAATTTCGGTGCAATATGAGAACGCTACCCTGCAGCTCACCGTCACCCCGCAGGTCACGGACGACGGCCACATCTTCCTGAAGATTGCCGTCCAAAACGCTAGTCCAGGCACCATCGTAACCGGTGCCGCCGTGAGCATCAATATTCAACAAGCGACAACTCAGGTGCTTGTTCCGGATGGGGGGACCGTAGTGTTCGGCGGGGTGACTGTAACGCAACGCACGAACTCCGTCACCGCGATTCCCTTGCTTGGAAACATCCCGCTTCTCGGGCATCTCTTTAAGTCGACTAACGTCCAGGACTCCGACCAGGAGTTGCTCTTCTTTGTTTCCCCCAGGGTGCTGACCACCTAGAAGGTGGAAGGGGATTCCGCAACCGTTTGGAAATATAAGAGGACCTAGCGCGGACCTGTTTTGTGGGTCCGCGCTTCGTTTAGCAGGATGCTGAAAAACGTTTGTGAACACTGTCATTCTGAGGCCCCCGTTCTTTGGGGGCCGAAGAATCCCTGTGGTTTCTTTGAACGGCCAGATAGTGAATGTTCCCTGCGAACTGCGGAGATCCTTCGCCGTCCCGATCAGATCGGGACTCCTCAGGATGACACTACCTGGGCTAGGCGCCGCGTCCGCAGAATCCCGACTCCCGAGTTCGGATCTAAGCCATGAAATCAGATTCGTCGCTCAACCCACAGGCTAAGAGGCAAAACTCTCTCCGGGCAGAGATGGAGGAGCAGAGGCTTCCTTGCTTACTGGTCACGAACCTGACGAACATCGCCTATTTGACCGGCTTTCGAGGGAGCGCGGGTGTCGCACTTTTCACCTCTCGTGAAGGGGTCCTCTGGGTGGACCCGCGTTACGCACTCCAGGCTCAGGAACAAGCTCGAGGTGTAGAGGTGATTGAGGAAAGGAAAGGACTTCTCAAGGTGGTTGCGGAGCGGCTTAAGAGGAACAAGAATCGGCGTGTTGGCTATGAGGATGCGCACCTTACTTGCGCCGATTTTTCACGGCTCGAGCAGGGCGCAGGCTGGCGAGTCAGGTTCGTCCCGGTGGCAGGCTTGGTGGAGCAGCTCCGGGCCGTGAAAGACGAGGAAGAGATCGCGAAGATTCGTGGTGCGGGGAGAATTACGGTGGAGGTCTTTGAGAAAGTGTTAGGGGACGTCAGGCCAGGAGTGAGTGAGTCCGAGCTAGGCGCTGAAATCGAGTATCTGATGCGGAAGAAGGGTGCGGAGGGTGTGGCGTTCGAGACCATTGTTGCCTCCGGGCCGCGCGCCGCGCTGCCCCACGCGCGCGCCTCTTGCAAGTTACTGAAAGAAAATGAATTTGTTATCTTCGACCTTGGTGCTATACTTGCAAGTTACGCTGCTGACATGACTCGTACTGTGTACCTCGGGGAGCCGTCCCGGCGTGTCCGCAGTCTCTATAACGCCGTCGTAGAAGCTCAGGAGAAAGCGGTTAGGTCTGCGCTCCCTGGAGTCCGAGCCGGGGATGTCGATGCAGTCGCGCGGCGTGCTTTGGCGGGCCGTGGCTTGGCCCGCTTCTTTACCCACAGCACGGGACACGGCGTAGGAATGGATACTCACGAGATGCCCCGGCTGGCCCGTGGCGAAAAGGCCCGGCTTCAAACCGGCCATGTGGTGACAGTTGAGCCTGGGGTTTACTTGCAAGGCTTGGGAGGAATCCGCGT
This sequence comes from Terriglobia bacterium, assembly GCA_050011515.1. Classification (GTDB taxonomy): domain Bacteria; phylum Acidobacteriota; class Terriglobia; order UBA7540; family UBA7540; genus CAVROP01. The sequence goes on from JBEKIZ010000030.1 coordinate 21,753, forward strand.
CGAGGATACCATCTTAGTGGGGCCTGCTGGCCCGGAAGTGCTGACCCCAGCCCGCAAAGATCAGTGGGCCGTGGAATAGCAGTCGGAGAGTGAAGCAGATGGCCGGAAAGAAACCATCCCGTAGCGTCGAAGGAACCGAGAAGGTCTGGGGACTCAAGGAAATCGAACAGCTCATCGACGTCCTGATCGATCGTCAGGTGACTGAATTCGAGATGGAACAGAACGGCGCGAAGATTCGCGTCAAGCGCGGAAACCACCCAGTTTCGAATCCGGTGCCCCCCGAAGCTTACCTGTCTATTCCTGGTGCTCCTACGCTGTCGCCTGTGCCCGCTTCGCCTTCCCCTCCGGCCCCAGAACCACTACCAGTCGCAGAATCCCTAACAGCCGATACACCTGCAGAATCCACTGAAGATTTGTACGTCATGAAGTCGCCCATCGTCGGGACCTTTTACGCGGCCCCGGCGCCCAACGCTCCGCCATTCGCTAAGCCAGGTGATGTCGTGCAGTTGGGCCAAGTGCTCTGTATCATTGAAGCTATGAAGCTTATGAACGAATTGGAATCTGAAGTGGCAGGAGAAATTGTTCGCATCTATGTGGAAAGTGGCCAGCCGGTGGAGTACGGGCAATCCCTGTTTGCTATCAAGCCCTCACGGAAGAAGTGAATCGAAACGAGCAATGGGAAACTGGAAAACGGAAACTGGAAAATAGAAACTGGAAACTGAAAGATGGAAACCTGCGAAGCTTCTTGGTGGCTGGTTTCGGTCTTCACAGTCCCATATTCAAGGGCCTACTAAGAGCTAACCAAAAGACGCACTAGTTTCGATTTTCCAGTTTCCAGTTTCCGTTTTCCAGTTTCCAATTTCCATTTTCGATTTTCCAGTTTCTGCTGTGCACAATGTTTAGGAAGATCCTGATTGCCAATCGCGGTGAAATCGCCCTGCGGGTAATCTGCGCCTGCAAGGAGCTGGGGATTGAGACGGTAGCGGTCTATTCCGAAGCCGACCGGTACTCGCTTCACGTGCGCTTTGCGGACGAGGCCGTGTGCATCGGCCCCCCCCGCAGCGCGGACAGTTACCTCAACGTGGCGAGCATCATTTCCGCTGCAGAAATCACCGGCGCCGAGGCGATTCATCCTGGATACGGGTTCCTGGCGGAAAGCGCTTACTTCGCCGAGGTTTGCCAGGCCTCCAACCTGACCTTCATAGGTCCCCGTCCAGAGGCCATGCGGATGATGGGGGATAAGAACCAGGCGCGCCGGACGATGGCGGAGCTGGGCCTGCCTGTCATTCCCGGCTCCGAAGTCATTCGATCGGAAGCGATGGCGCTGGAAGAGGCCGAGCGCGCAGGGTATCCGGTCATGGTGAAGGCTGCGGCGGGCGGGGGAGGACGCGGGATGCGCATTGTCCGGACGCCCAGTGAGCTGCCGCATGCCATTCAAGCTGCCCAGAATGAGGCCGCGGCCTCGTTCGGTACTCCGGATGTTTACTTGGAGAAGTACATCGAATCGCCTCGCCACATCGAGTTCCAGGTGATGGGCGACCAGCACGGCAAGGTGCTGCATTTCGGCGAGCGGGAGTGTACGATTCAGCGCCGCCACCAGAAGCTGGTGGAAGAATCTCCTTCTACCCAACTTGACCAGCAGGCCAGGGAGCGCGTGGGTGCCCAGGTCGTTCAGGCCTTACAAAAAATTGGTTACACCAATGCGGGGACGGTCGAGTTCCTGATGGACGAGAATCGCAACCTTTACTTCCTGGAGATGAACACCCGCATCCAGGTCGAACACGCGGTGACCGAAATGGTGACGGGGGTCGATCTCGTGAAGATGCAGATTCACATCGCGGCAGGCAGCCATCTGGACTTTGAGGGGAAGACGATTGGATTGACCGGACATGCTATCGAGTGTCGGATTTGTGCCGAAAACCCGGCAAGCTTTGCTCCTTCAGCAGGCAAGGTGACGGCCTTTCACCCTCCCGGCGGGACAGGCGTCCGAGTGGATACTGCCGCCTACGCCGAATCCGTGATTCCCCCCTATTACGATTCTCTTATTGCCAAGCTGGTGGTGTGCGGCAACGACCGCGCGGAGGCGATAACCCGTATGGCCCGGGCCCTGGAGATGTTCATCATTGAGGGTATATCCACCAGCATCCCCGTACACCAGAAAGTCATGGCTGATCCGGATTTTCGGGCAGGGAAGTTTGACACGCACTTCCTCAGGCGTTTCATCAAGAACAGTGATGATATCATTTAGAGTTCTTTCCGATAGCGCCCATGGGTTTTTCGATCCCACGCCTCTACGCCATAGTCGACCCCGCCAGGGCGGGCGGCCGTCTGCCAGCCGTGGTAGCGAGGGAACTCCTTTCGGCAGGCGTCCGGTTGATACAATTTCGTGACAAGCATGCGTCGTCCCGGCAACTCTACGAGACTTGCGCAGAACTGAAGGAACTCCTTCGGGACTCTGGTTGCAGCCTGATTGTGAACGATCGGGCTGACGTGGCACGGGCGACCGATGCCGACGGGGTTCACTTGGGCCAGGATGACCTGCCAGTCGAGATGGCACGCCGCGTTCTTGCACCGGACAGATTGATTGGGTGTTCCACTCACTCGGTGGGCCAGGTCGTTGAGGCGGACCGCTCGACGGCCGATTACATTGCCTTTGGTCCCATCTTCCCTACGGCCAGCAAAGAAAACCCCGACCCGGTGGTTGGGTTGGAGGGCTTGCGGGAGGCGCGGCGGGTTACTCGGAAGCCGTTAGTCGCGATCGGTGGGATAACTCTGCACAACGCCCGTGAGGTTCTTGCGGCGGGCGCGGATTCGGTGGCTGTGATTGGTGACCTTCTGAATGGACCTGACATCCGAGGACGGGCGCGAGAGATCTTGGGGGTCTTGAGCGACTAACCGATGAGCAGGGAATCAGGATTCAGGAGATAGAAGCAAGCGTGGCGCAGGTATCACTCTGCTGGATTCACGATGGATAGAGGCTGAAAGCTGATGGCTGATAGCTGAGCGCTGATGCCTGACGACGGACTCCTCAAGATAGATGTTTTCAAGCGCGATGCCCGAACCCCGGCCCAACATGGCAACTTCCGCTTCCCTGAGCGCGACTTCCCAGACGCCTTCCTCTGAGTTGGTCAAGGGCCTCCGCCTGTACGATTGCACGACGATTGTCATGGGCTCGATGATCGGCTCGGGGATTTTCATTGTAGCCGCTGAAATTGCTCGCGAAGTGCGGTCCCCGGGCCTTCTGCTGCTCTGTTGGGTCGTCAGCGGAGTTATGACCGTCGCGGCAGCGGTAACTTACGGTGAATTGGCCGGAATGATGCCCACCGCCGGCGGGCAATACGTTTACTTGCGAGAGGCCTTCGGACCGCTTTTTGGATTCCTTTACGGCTGGACCCTTTTCCTGGTGATCCAGACCGGGACGCTGGCCGCGGTGGCGGTGGCTTTCGGGAAGTTCCTGGGCGTTCTGGTACCCTGGGTTTCGACGCAGAATCTTCTAATTGATCTTGGACGCATTGAGGTTTTTCACCATTCGGTTGCCGCGACCCTTTCTTCGCAGCAACTGGTGGCGGTTCTTTCTCTGCTCTTCCTTAGCGTTCTAAACATCTTCGGGTTGCGCCTCGGGGCCTGGGTGCAGAATGTCTTTACCACCCTCAAAGTGGCCACGCTGTTAGGGCTGGTGGCTTTTGGGCTATGGTGGTCGCATGTTCACCCCGCGGCGGCTGTCCAGAAGCAAAGCCTATGGGCTGGTGTGCATTGGGACCTGACTACGTTGACCGTTCTCTCCGTGGCCTTGGTCGGGCCGCTGTTCTCCTCCGATGCCTGGAATAACGTCACCTTTACAGGCAGCGAGATCGTCAACCCCAAGCGCGACCTGCCGCTGGCACTGTTTGTGGGTACAGCCACCGTGTGCTCTCTGTACGTGGCGTGCAACTGGATCTATCTCCGCGTCCTGCCATTCTTGGGAAGTCCGCTGGCTTCGGGAGCGTTAGGACGCGGCATCCAATACGCTGCAGAAGATAGGGTTGCGACCGCGGCGGTACAGGTCATGCTGGGGGGTAAAGGCGCGACTCTGATGGCGGCGGCAATCATGATTTCAACCTTCGGCTGTATGAATGGGCTGATCCTGGCGGGCGCCCGCGTTTACTACGCCATGGCCAAGGATGGTCTGTTCTTTCATGCCGTGGGCAGAGTGGATTCCAAACATCACACCCCAGCAATTTCCCTCTTAGTCCAAGCAGCGTGGGCCGGGCTGTTGACCTTGACCGGGACTTACAGCGAATTGTTGGAATACGTGGTCTTCGCGGTGGTATTGTTCTATGCTCTGACTATCGCGGGGATGTTTCAGCTTAGGCGGACACGTCCCGAAGCGCCGAGGCCTTACCGGGCCTGGGGCTATCCAGTGTTGCCGGCAATCTATATCGCCTTTGCCTTGTTTGTGGAGTGGGCGCTGCTTACGCACAAAACTGGACGCAGCCTGGCCGGGCTTAGTATTGTTGCCGTTGGGGTGCCGGTTTTTTTCCTTTGGCGTCGACGCGGAGGAACAAGGTTCCAGGTGTCAGGTTCCAGGGGTCAGGGAAGCTGCGACGGGTGACAAGCGGCATTATGAAAAGTGAATGGTGAATAGTAGATTGTGAATTGTGGACGGAGAGTTCGCTTTCCGGGCCAGGTCCGGGGCCACCGGGGGCTAGGGGTCGGGGAAGTGAAACCCCCACCAGTCTGGCTTGTGCTCGTCACTCGTCACTTGTCACTCGTCACTGTTTTTTGAAAGCTGACTGCTGACACTTAGGGGAGATGCAATGCCGAGTATCTGGACAAAGAAGAGCATCGACGAGTTGAAAAAGGATGCGAGCGACTCTGAGCACGGCTTGCGGCGCACGCTGGGGCCGCTCGCCCTGATGTCTCTGGGTATCGGGGCGATTGTGGGCGCGGGGATTTTCGTGCTTAGCGGGGTTGCGGCCCAGCACACCGGTCCGGCGCTAGTGGGTTCAGTGATCCTCTCGGGCGTGGGTTGCGCTTTTGCGGGCCTGTGCTACGCGGAGTTCTCATCCATGATTCCGGTGGCTGGCAGCGCCTATACTTACGCTTATGCGACAGTGGGGGAATTCCTGGCCTGGATCATTGGCTGGGACCTGATCCTCGAGTATGCCGTGGGGGCCACGACCGTCTCGATCGGATGGTCAGGTTACCTCGTTTCCTTCTTGCAGAAGACGCTTCATTGGCCTTTTCCCGCCGAACTGAGCAAGAGCCCGTGGGAGACTTTGAGGCTGGCGGACGGAACGGTCGTTCATCCGATCTTTAACCTCCCCGCCGCTTTTATCGTTATCCTCATCACCACTTTGCTTATTATCGGGATACGTGAGTCCGCCAACTTCAACAGCCTTATTGTTATGGTCAAGGTTGGGGTGGTTTTGCTCTTCATTTTCTTCGGAGCGCTGTATGTCCATCGGGCCAACTGGCATCCGTTTCTCCCCGCAAACCAGGGGACGTTCGGGGAATTTGGCCTTACCGGTGTGCTGCGTGGGGCGGGCATCATTTTCTTCGCTTACATCGGTTTTGACGCTGTATCCACGGCAGCCCAGGAGGCTCGCAATCCGGAAAGGGACATGCCGATTGGCATTCTTGGATCGCTGGCGATTTGCACGCTGCTCTACATTGCCGTGGTCCTGGTGCTCACGGGGATCACGCCTTTTCGCCAGCTCAACGTCCCGGATCCATTGGCGCTGGCGATAGATTCCACAGCGGCGCGTTGGTGGCTTTCGCCCATCGTGAAGATCGGTGCATTGCTGGGAACAACGGCCGTAATCCTGGTGATGATGCTGGGCCAGACACGCGTTTTCTATTCGATGGCTCACGATGGCTTGCTGCCAAGGCCATTCGGCAAGATCCACCCCCGGTTTCGTACCCCTTACATCAGCACAGCATTGACGGGAGTATGCGTCGCCTTGGCAGGGGGGCTCTTGCCCCTGAGAATTGTGGGCGAGTTGGTCAGCATTGGGACGCTGCTGGCTTTTGTCATTGTGTCGGGATCGGTGATGGGAATGCGCAGAATGCACCCCGAGATTCGCCGGCCTTTCCGCACACCCTTCGTGTGGTTCGTCGGACCCATGGGGATGATTGTTTGCTTGGCACAAATGGCGGGACTTCCCGGCGACACTTGGTTGCGTTTGTTCATTTGGATGGCGATTGGTCTTTGTGTTTACTTTGGTTACGGTCGCCGGCGCAGTGTCCTGCAAAACCGGGAAAGGCGGCGCGAGCTCGAGCAAGCTGCCGCGTCCAAGTAGTTCGTAGAGGCGGGCTTTAGCCCGGCAGTTTAGGTTTCAAAGGTTTGCCCGTCCCGCCTCGGCGGGACGGGCGCTACGAACAGCGCAGGGTTTCTGCTTATGTTCACTGCGTTAGCCAAAGCTCTTCTTCGGGAATACCGCACGCACCGCATGGCGCGTTTCACCGTGTGGGTGTTGGCTTACGGGGCTGCCTTGTGGAGTGTGGATCGGCTCTCCAGCGGTGCTCCGGCAGCGCTTTGGGCTTTGTTCTGGCTCGCGGCTATACCCTGCGGCGTTTACTATCTGGGGCGGCTCGTGATATTCATCCGGCGCCGCTTGCTCTGGCGGCTCCGCCGGCGGCTGGTTGTTACTTATGTATTTATCGCTATTGTCCCCATCGTCTTGATTGTGTTTCTGGTGTGGCTGGGCATTTACATTGTTAGCGGTCAATTCGCTGCGTTTCTTGTCGCTTCGAACTTGGGCGAGCACTTCGATGAGCTACTGCAAGTTAATCGTGCTGTGGCTCACGAAGACCAACTGAATAGTACTTCCAGGGCGGCGGAGACGCTGGACGGGCTGCGGAACTTCTACGTCAAGGAGTTGCATCAGCACGCCGCAAGTTATCCGGGTCTGGAGATAACCCTTCGGGTTGGATCGCAAGTTCGAGCGTTTCGCTTGGACGGAACCAAAATCCAATCCCCTCTGACGATTCCCGCTTGGTTCAAGCAGGAGGAGTTCGCAGGGATTGTAATGGACAGGGGTCATCTCGCGTTGCGTTCCATCGAGCGCGGCCCTACGGCAGCGGGCAGTCTGGTTGCTATCCTGTCCCAACCCATCACGCCGGAACTGCTGGATATGGTGGGAGAGGGCATCGGACCGGTCGGGGTGGTAACGGGGCGGCCTGTGCAAACGGAATCGGGTCTGCCAAGCTCGAAACCACCCTTGGTTTTGAGCACCTCTGAGGGAGACTTCGCCCTCTCAGGGAGCATATACTCGAAGAATCTGAAGCTTCCGGAACCTGTAAGTCGGTTTGACTTCATTGTGAGGGGGGCTTCGTCACTGGACCCGGTTTCCTGGGAGGGCGGGACGCAACAGAAGTTGACCGCGCCGGCATTCGTTTATGTCAGCTCGAGAGTCATAGCCCTGAGTCGACGCCCTCTTGAGACGCTGGGAGAGTTTTCCGAAGTCTATGTATTCGTGTTCAAAGCAATCGCCGTTGTCTTCCTCGTTATCGAAGGCGTCGCGCTCTTCATTGGAGTCCGCTTGACACGTTCGATCACTCATACGGTAGACAAGCTTTATAACGCTACGGAGCGAGTGAAGAAGGGTGATTTCTCGTATCGCATCCTGGTTCCTTCAAATGACCAGATCAGCGCGCTGGGGGAAGCCTTTGACAGCATGACAGCCTCGGTGGAGCGCCTGCTGCGGGAATCCGAGGAGAAACTTCGTCTTGAAAGCGAGCTCGAGATTGCGCGCGAGGTCCAGGCACAGTTGTTTCCCCGGTCTGCGCCGGAAGTTCCAGGCCTGGCGCTTTATGGAGTCTGCAAGGCGGCGCGCTCGGTCAGCGGCGATTATTACGACTTCCTCAAGCTGGGCGAAAACAGGGTTTGTTTGGTGCTCGGGGATGTCAGTGGGAAAGGGATTTCGGCAGCCCTGCTCATGGCAGCCATCCAGTCTGCTCTTCGCGCGCAGTTCTACGATGGCTTCGGGCCCACGAGCGGTTCTCACACATTGGCTCTTTCGACCGCAGCGGTGGTCAGCAGGCTGAATCTCCAATTTTATGAGAACACTCCCCGGGAAAAATATGTGACCTTCTTTTTTGGTGTGTACGACGCTTCAACCCGCACCTTGACATACACGAATGCAGGTCACCTGCCTCCTGTATTGCTCCGCCGCGGGAAGGTCGAGCGGCTTAGGGAGGGCGGTACGGTGGTCGGCCTTTTCTCTCCGCTTGCCTACGAGCAGGCGGAAATTCAAATTCAGCCGGGGGACCTGCTTCTGGCCTTCACCGATGGGATTACTGAACCCGAGAACATTTACGGCGAGGAGTTCGGGGAAGACCGCATGCTGGAGGTGGTGCGCCGCGCCCGGAACGCTTCGCCCCAGATCCTTGTGGAAGAAATCTATCGCAGTGTGAGTGATTGGACCGGAAGCCCTGAACTCCAGGATGATATGACGCTGGTTGTCGCGAAGGCTTCGGAGTGAGCCCGGGTCACGGCACATTGCCCAACCCGTGGAAGTTCGATAGACTGGGGCAGCTAGCCAAGAGCTCCGCGCCTGGCATCCGGAGTAGGGCCGGGGCTCGCCCCGGCCAAAGGCCGACCCCGCCTCGCGGGGTCGGCCCTACCTTTGATTCAAGGAGTTGTAGGTTGTCTCTGCGGAACCGTGTGGCCTTGGTAACCGGCGCCTCGCGAGGCATCGGGAGGGAGATTGCCTTCGCTTTGGGCCGGGCGGGGGTTCGTGTAGCCATCAGCTACCGAACTAATAAATTGGGCGCTCAAAAAGTTGTCGACGAATTGCGCCGCGTGGGAGCCGAAGGGGTAGTTTTCCCGACTGACGTTACAAACTCCGCGCGCGTGGCGGAATTGATTGAGGCGATCGTCAACCGATTTGGGCATCTGGATATTCTGGTCAACAGTGTGGGTGTGTTCGATTGGAAACCGGTTGTGGAGTCGACCCCAGAGGAATGGCACTCCGTGGTCGCCTCAAACCTCTTCAGTGTGTTTTACACGACCAAGTTTTCCGTGCCCGTAATGCGGCAGAAGCATTGGGGACGAATTATCAACCTGGGGGCTGTGGGAGCGGAGCGGGCCTTCGGACAAGCCAAGATCTCAGCCTACTCGGCAGCCAAAGCTGGGCTGGTGGCCTTTTCGCGCTCCGTGGCGCTGGAAGAGGCACGCAACGGAATTACCGTGAACGTTGTAAACCCGCCGGTAATCGACGAAAAGGCATTATCCCTGGAGGAAGCAGAGAAGTTGATAGACGCCAGGTTCCCGGTGGGCCGTCCCGCCACCGGCCGCGACATCGCGGAGGCTGTCAAGTTCTTCGCTTCCGAGGAAGCCTCCTTCATTACCGGTCAGGTTCTTAGCGTGAGCGGTGGCTGGATGCTTTAGGGGCTGTCCGTGGTCCGTGGTTGATTGCAAGCCGGACGGCACGACGCGGCCGGTGGCTGCGACCAAGACGAGATTCTCAGTGTCCTCTGTACCTTTCAAGCTATAACACAGAGAACACGGAGGATCTCAGTGGTCTCTGTGTTGAGGCTCCTCTGATCAAGGAGCACACAGAGAAATGTTCGCGGCCTGAGAGGGAAATGAGAATTAGTGCTCCAGGGGGCCGAAAGGGGGCAACGGACCCGCTGCGGCGGGACGACTGACGACTGAGAACTGATAACTGAAAACTGACAACAATAGTTTCTTACGATGAAAATCCTTACTGCTGCACAGATGCAACGCATCGACCGGCTGACCACCGAGCGCTACGCTGTTCCGAGCCTAACGCTAATGGAAAACGCCGGACGAGGTGTGGTGGAGTATCTTGAGGAGCGCTTTGCCCCACTGGAGCAGCAACGGATCGTCATTCTGTGCGGGCAGGGAAATAACGGCGGCGACGGCCTCGTGGTGGCCCGATTGCTGCGCGATAAAGGGCTGAAGCCAAGGGTGGTCCTGTTCGCGGACCCCCAGAAGGTGCAAGGCGACGCGGCCGTCAACCTCGAGCGGCTGGCGATTTCGGCGATGCCCGAGGTCGTCGAAAGTCCCGAAGCTTGGCAACGCATCAAGCTGAGCCTGAAAGGCACGACGTTGTTGGTTGACGCGCTTCTGGGAACGGGGCTCTCCAAGCCGCTGGGAGGCCTGCTCCTGGAAGTAGTTCGCGAGGTCAACACGGAATTGGCCGCCGCGCAGGTGGTGGCGGTGGATTTGCCTTCCGGCATCTCAGCCGACACGGGGGAGTTGATCGGCGAGCACATGCGTGCCGGCTTTTCCGTCACCTTCACCGCGCCGAAAATTGCACATGTCTTTCCACCGGCGTGTGAACGTGTAGGGGAATGGGTCCTCGGGCAAATTGGAACACCGCCCGAGGCACTCGAAAGCGATTCGGAACTCTTCTTGAGCTTGGCCTGCCGCGAAGACTTTGCCTGGATCGCGCGGCCTCGAAAGCCCGGCGCTCACAAAGGCAATTTTGGCCACGTCCTGATTCTGGCCGGGTCGGTAGGGAAGACCGGGGCAGCCGCGCTGGCTGCCATGGCCGCTTTGCGGGCTGGGGCGGGGCTTGTGACCGTGGCCACCGCCGCAAGCGCTTTGCCCATTGTCGCGTCGCTGGGAATGGAATACATGACGGAGCCGCTTCCGGAAACAGAGGCGGGCACGATTGCGCTGCGCGCGCTCGAGCAGGGGCGGTTGGACAAGTTGCTGGAAGGTAAGTCCGTTCTGGCCCTCGGTCCGGGGATGGGCAGTGTCCCCGAAACGGCGGAATTGGTCCGCACCCTGGTAAACCGTCGTCGCATCCCCGTAGTCTTGGACGCCGATGGTTTGAACGCCTTCGCGGGCTGCATGCATACCTTCCACACCGGGGGTGATTTACCGGACGCTGTATTGACGCCCCACCCCGGCGAAATGAGCCGCCTTGCGGGCTTAAGAACTACGGAAATCCAAGCGCACCGTGTCGAGAGCGCGCGTGAGTTCGCCCAGAAGCACCAGGTGAACCTCGTGTTGAAGGGCTTTCGCACCCTTACGGCCGCGCCTGACGGGACGGTTTGGGTGAACCCGACGGGCAATCCCGGGATGGCCACCGGTGGGACAGGTGACGTTCTAACGGGCCTGATTGCGGGGCTTGTGGCACAATATCATGATCGGCCGATGAGCGAGGTTGCAGCGGCGGCCGTATACCTGCACGGCTTGGCGGGAGACTTGGTGGCGAAAGAACTGGGGCAGGCTTCACTTATCGCAGGTGATTTGCTCGGTGCGTTGCCGCGGGCGTACAGGGCAGTGACGAGTGATGAGTGACAAGTGACAAGCCACCAACCCACCTCAACTGCTTTTGCTTTTCACTTGTAGGAAGTAACGAGTAACGAGCCAACAACCAACGCTCGCGAATTGTTCTTGCTCGTCACTTGTCACTCATCACTCGTCACTAAGGTTCGGTCAATGCTACTCCCTGCGAGAGCTCTTGCCCAACGGGTCACCCATTCGCCCGAGGAGACAGTGAATTTCGGACGCGAGTTGGCTAAGGAAGTCCAGCCACCTTGCATGGTATTGTTGGAAGGAGAATTGGGAAGCGGCAAGACGACGCTGGCGAAGGGGATCTTGGCCAGCCTGGCTTCCATCCCTGAGGAAGAAGTGACAAGCCCCTCATTCACGCTGGTGCATGAGTACGGTCCTGAAGGCAAGATTTACCACGTGGACCTTTACCGCATTGAGGGGGGGCGTGACCTGGCTACGCTGGGGCTGGACGATTTGCAGGGCCCGGACACGACAGTCCTCATTGAGTGGGGGGAGAAGTTCGGTGAGGATATTCCGCGACCCTGCATCCGAATCCGCTTGGAACACCTGGGGCGCGATGAACGTCGAATCACGGTCGAGCGCCTGGAAGGGTAGCCCGCGTCTCGCACCACGCTCTGCCGTTTTGAGTCGGGCGACCGGAAGGGCGGGGTTTTAACCCCGCCGCAAGCCAGCTCCGAATCTTCTGTACGTCTCGCGCCCCGCGCAGTCCCGCGCCTGCGGCACTGCGCGGGGCGCGAGATAGGGAAATAATCACAGGCGTTGGTAACGGCGGGGTTAAAACCCCGCCCTTCCCCGTTCGTGATGAGAAATTCCAGTTAAGGGCAATCTCAGTAACGGAGAAAAACAAATATGACGGAAACAGGACCCACGCCCTGGGGGCTGATTGTCGGTTCATCGAGCGGTTTCGGCGCTGCTACAAGCCTCGAGCTCGCGCGCGCCGGGCTGAACATTTTCGGTGTGCATTTTGATCGGCGCTCCAATATGCCTCAGGTTGAGCAGGTTATGGAGAGCATTCGGGACGCTGGCCGGGACGTCCTGTTCTTCAATATAAATGCTGCGGACCCTGCCAAGCGCACGGAAGCTTTGAACCGGATGCAAGAATACTGGAGCAAGAAAGGCGGCGGCAACTTCATCAAAGTCTTTCTTCATTCCGTCGCCTTCGGGTCGCTGAAAGCCTACCTCGCGGATTCTCCCGAAGATGAAATGACCCAGATGCAAATGGACATGACGGTGGATGTCATGGGGAACAATCTTGTCTACTGGGTCCAGGATATGTTTCGCCGGAAGATGCTGGGGCGCGGCAGCCGCATTTACGCCATGACGAGCGCGGGCGGGCACAGCGTGATTCCGAGTTATGGCCCTGTCTCAGCGGCCAAGGCGGTCCTCGAGTCCCACATCCGCCAACTGGCCTACGAACTGATGCCTCACGGTATCACCGCCAACGCCATCCAGGCGGGCGTGACTCTTACCCCTGGTTCGAGCAAGATCCCTGGAATCGATAAGCTGGCAGAGTTTGCCCGAATGCGGAACCCTGGAGGGCGCCTGACTACACCCGAAGATGTGGCCTCCGCCATCGTCGCCTTGATGGACGACCGCACCCATTGGATTACGGGTAATGTCATCCGTGTAGATGGCGGCGAGGATATTGTGACCTGATAATGACAGCCGTGCATCGGATAGCAGGTCAGTTCGATGTAGAGGCGGCTTTACGCCGCCATTTGGCGAGGTGAACTCGCCGCTACAACTACCATGCGTGGCGCTTTTGACGCGCTATAGGGAATCTGCTAGCATTACAAGTGGTGAAGGATTGCTCCCCCGTAAGAGGGCACAAAAGCGAGTTGGTATGAAACTCAAGAAGGTCTTGCTCGCCAAGCCGCGCGGATTCTGCGCTGGTGTGGATCGGGCTATTGACGTGGTTCACATGGCCCTCGAGCTTTTCCAAGCCCCCGTTTATGTGCGCAGGGAGATTGTCCATAACAAGCACGTGATCCAGTCTCTCGCCGCCAAGGGAGCCGTCTTTGTGGATGAGATTGACCAGGTCCCGGCAGGGGCAGTGGTCATTTTCAGCGCCCACGGTGTTTCGCCGGCGGTCCGAGCCCGGGCTGAGGCAAGACATCTGCGAGTAATTGATGCCACCTGCCCTCTGGTTACCAAAGTTCATACGGAGGCTCTCCGATTTGCAAGAGAGGGCCGCTCCATTGTTCTCGTGGGGCACGCGGGGCATGAGGAGATTGTTGGGACCATGGGTGAAGCTCCGGAGCACACCCAGTTAGTCGGCAGCGTGGAAGAGGCAGAAAAAGTTCAGGTTTCGGATCCCGATCGTGTCGCCGTCACCACGCAAACGACGCTCGGGGTTGACGACACCCGCGAGATCATTGAGGTTCTCCGGCGGCGCTTCCCCAAACTGGTCAGCCCTCCCAGTGACGACATCTGTTACGCCACTCAGAACCGGCAATGGGCGGTCAAGCTTCTGGCCAAGGAAGCGGAGGTGATCCTGGTTCTCGGCTCCGACAATAGTTCTAATTCCAGGCGTCTTCGAGAAGTCGCCGAGATGTCGGGAGCACGCGCTTACCTTATCGAAGACGCGTCGAAGATTGACCCTGCCTGGCTCGAAAAGGTTCAATGCGTCGGCATCACCGCCGGCGCCTCGGCTCCTGAGCACCTCGTTCAGGACGTGGTTGCCTACTTCAAGGGTTTGGGAGTGGAACAGGTCGAGGAAATTGAGCCGGTGGAAGAAAAAGTGACGTTCAATCCTCCACCCGAACTTGCCCGCGCCATGGCGAAGCGCGGGACGGCAAGTTAATCAGACTGTTTTCTCACGTGAGTCGCAGATGGACTCGAGCGGGCACTCCGCGCACCGAGGCTTGCGCGCCTGGCAGACCTTTCTTCCAAACCAAATCACCTGGTGGCCAAAGGATATCCATCGTTCACGCGGCACAAGCTTGATCAGATCCTGCTCGACTTTCTCCGGAGTGTTCTGGGTTGAGAGCTTCAGCCGATTTGCGATGCGGAAAACGTGGGTGTCCACGACCACGCCCGTGGGTATGCCATAGGCAGTGCCCAGCACCACGTTGGCTGTCTTTCGCGCCACGCCCGGCAGGGTCAGCATTTCCTCCATTGTCCTGGGGACCTTGGCGCCAAAATCGGTCACCAGCTTCTTGGCCGTTCCAATAATGTTCTTGGCCTTGTTGCGGAAGAACCCCGTGGAGCGGATTTCCTCTTCCAGAACCGGCTGCGGCAATGCGGCAAAGTCTTGCGGGGTGGGGTATTTCTGGAACAGTCCGGGCGTGACCTTGTTCACCCTCTCGTCGGTGCACTGGGCGGAGAGTATGGTGGCCACGAGGAGTTGGAAGGCATTCTCATGCCGCAGGGCGCACTGGGCTTGAGGAAAGAGTTGGTCCAGCGCCGAAAAGATCTTCTCGAGGCGTTCGGGCGAAGCATAGTCCGTCTTCGGCTTGGCTCTCGCTTGGTTTTTGATCGACTTGGCTTTGCTGGGCATGGTCGCTCCGCCTACCCTCCAAGGAGGTCCAAGACTTCCGCCAGTTCACGATGGATGCAGGTGAACGTGGGCGTGTCACGCAGGGTATAACTGGTAGCCTCGCTGTGGCGAAGTTCCATCACCAGATCCACAAAGTGCTCGGGCTTGTCACTTTCAAACGCCACGACAAACTCCTGGTCGTCGAGCCCGAACGAATAAGTGGTGTTCAGCCTCACCGTCGGATACTTGTGGCCGATTTCGATATGTTCGTCCATCATACCTTGGCGGGCATGTTTAGTTAGCCGGTACCAAGCCTTGCTTTTGACGAACGGGTAAACGAACAGGTACTTGAACTGGCCGGGGACCAGTCGTAGGCGAGTTCCCTCCTGGCCCTGGTGCGTGTGCTTATCCACGTAAACGGAGCGCTTGGTCATCGACAAGTAGGAATAGGGGGTGGTCAGGTACTTGCCGAGCTCCGTGGCCAGAAGTTGTGCGCTCATTTCCTGAAGCTTCAGCGGGTCGTTGCCAATGCGCCAGAGCATGAAGTCACAATCGCCGCGGATGCCCACCAGCGAATACGCGACCACGAGCATATCTTGTTCGTAGCTCTTCACAACCTCAACAAACTCACTCTTCCCCTTCTTGCGCTCTTCTGCCGGCAGCCGCCGCCACACCGGGTCGACCTTGTAGAAGGCGAAGTTGACGTACTGACGGCGATCCTCGCCGCTCGCTTCCTGACACTTCTGTTCCATTAAGACTTCCGCTCCCGCTCGAGGCTAATGGTTATTGAATAGGCGGACAAGTGCGGCACAAAGCTTCCATGGGACGCCAGCCTGCGCGGCATCCTTTGGGAGTCCGGTGACAGGAGCCCTCGCGCGGCCATGCACGCCTGTTTCCGGTTTCTCGCGCCAGACAAGCTCTCAATATAGCATGAAAGGCCATGGGTTCGCCTGAACCCCGAAGTACGGACCTGATGCCCTTTATTCTGACTCCTTCCGCCATACTCACCAGTCTCACCGCCACCTGCAAGCGCCTCACGCCCGACCCCTTCGCCTACCTACCCGACCTCTTCGACGTATCAGCCGCCATCCTCAAAGCCGCCCGGCCGAGTTGCTTCCCGACCAGTGGAAGACAGCCCGCCAACCAGCCCCTATATCCTAAGGCGGCGAAATTCTGTTACCTCGGCCGAAAAATGCGCATCTGATAATTTGGAGACGTTATGTAGGCAGAAAAACCGCAATGCCCCGCGACTCGCTTGAGATTCGGGGTGGCGTTGCTGCGACAATTCAAAGTATAATTCATAGTAGACGCGGGCGAATTCTGCGCATCCGAAGTAATTGATGTTTCACAATTGGCTACGCTTACAGCGTGTCGGCTTGGCCCTGCTGCTTATCTTGGGCGTCCCATTCACTGCTCAAGGGGCCCTTCCTGGCACCCAGAAACTTCGAGGAGAAGTTGTAGACCAGAACAGCGCACCCATTGCGGGCGCGGTCTGCACCTTGCGGGGGCGAACTCTGCCCGAGCAGGGGCGTCGTGTAACTACTGGTGATAAAGGGATTTTCGAGTTTAGCGGGCTAATTCCAGGAACCTACGGGGTGACCTGTGCCTCGGTGGGTTACGAACCGGTCGCCAAGACGGACATCCAAGTTACCGAAAACGAAGAACTCATAACCCTCCAGATCGAGCTTCCTTACGAGGTTGTGGTCCACCAGAAGGTGGAAGTTACTGCCCAAGCCCCCAAGGCCACAGCGCAAGCGGCGGCTCCGCCCGCGACCCTTAGCAACCAGCAGATCAAATCCCTGCCCCTCGTTGTGCAGAAGTTCACAGCCGCGTTGCCGATGATTCCGGGTGTAATTCGCACCCCAGATGGCAGGCTCGCAATCAAGGGCGCCATTGAGAACCAGGGAACGCTGCTGGTGGATTCCGCCGAAACGGTTGATCCGGTGACAGGCAGCTTTTCCATTGACGTTCCCCTCGACGCGGTGGAATCGGTGGACGTTTTCAAGAGCGCCTACCAGGTCGAGTACGGGCGTTTTTCCGGCGGGCTTACGACCGTCCAAACCAAAGCACCCGCGAGCAAATGGGAGTATGAGCTGAATGATTTTGTGCCCACACCGCGTTTCCGTTCCGGACACTGGGTGGGAATTGAGAGCGACACCCCGCGCCTTTACTTCTCGGGGCCATTGATGGGGGATAAGTTCACCTTTTCCGAAGCCTTCACCTACGACTACTCCGATCAGCCCGTCCGGGGCTTGGCTTGGCCGAACAACGAAACCCGTAAGCAGGGATGGACTTCCTTCTCGGATTTCTATTACACCTTTTCGCCCCAGCACTTGACCAGTGTCGACGTCAAATTTTTCCCCGTGCGGCGGCAGTTTGACAATATCGATTCCCTCATTCCGCAGACGGCTTCCGCCGACTACGGCCAGAGCGGTTACTCGATCGGGGCGCACGATCACTATCTGTTCAAAGGCGGCGGGATATTGACCACCCTGGCGCAATTCACGGATTTTGACAGCTACTCGCACGGCCAAGGCGCGCAGGACTTGCTGATAACTCCCACGGGCTGGGAGGGCAACTTCTTCAACGCTTGGACACGCAGTAGCGCTCAGCAGGAGGCACAGGAAAGCTACCTACTCCCTCGCAAACACTGGCTCGGCCAGCACGATTTCACAGTGGGGGGCGGCGTCGTCCACCGCGCCTATCAGGGAACCAGTATTTACCACCCCGTGCAACTGCTGCGGGCCGACAACTCCTTGGCCGAGGAAATTGATTTTGGGCCCGCCGGCCAACTCACCACCTCCGACACGGAACTCGCCGCCTTTGCCCAGGACCACTGGACTTTTAACGACTACCTTTCCATCGATTACGGACTGCGGTTTTCCGGCCAGACACTCGGTGAACCCGCGGCCATTTCGCCGCGCGGGGGCTTCGTGTTCTCGCCACGCAAGAAGGGCAAGACGATTTTCCGGGGCGGCGCCGGCATCTTCTATGACCGCTTGCCACTTCTCGCCGGAGATTACACCCAGAACCCCACCCGGCAAGTTACCCTTTTCGACACGAACGGAGTGGCGCTTGGTCCTCCCATCGTCTACCGCCCCTTTTACGAGGAGTTTAAGGAAGGTGGCAGTGAGGTTGTTCCCTCCGAAGCGCACCTTGGAAGCACACCCTACAACTTCACATGGAATGCGGAATTCGATCAGGAAATACGCCGTGACATCATCGCGCGCGTCAGCTTCCTGACCAGCCGCACCTATAATGAGTTCACTGTCAATCCCGTAGCCCTTTCGCCGACCAGTGGCTTGTTACTGCTTTCGAACCTGGGCGCGTCGCGCTACCACGAGTTTGAAGCCACGCTGCGCCTGCGGCCTTCCGATAAGGCGGACTTCAATATTTCCTACGTCAATAGCCAGGCGCGCGGCGACCTGAACACCATGGCCTCCGTCTACGTTCCCTACGAGCAGCCGGTTATCCAACCGAATCTGTTCGGCACGCTCCCCACCAACGTCACCGACCGCCTGGTGGCCTGGGGGCGCTTCAAGCTTCCGCAGAAGTTCATCGTCAGCCCGCTGCTCGATTGGCACTCGGGCTTCCCTTATTCCCTTTACAGCGCTTTGCAGAATTACGTGGGCCCCCCCAACAGCCTCCGCTTCCCCGCCTTCGTTTCTCTTGATGTGCAGGTCTCCAAAGATTTCCAGATTCCTTTCATTCCCTGGGTGCGTACACACGCCCTGCGGGGCTCGGTCCGCATCTTCAATGTCACAAACCACGGTAACTACCGCGATGTATACAACACCGTAACGTCACCCTACTTCGGCAGCTACGCCGGCTTCCAGCATCGCTTCTACGACCTATCTCTCGACGTCGTGTATTGATAGGCGCCTGCCCGCTTGGGCGGAGAGCATCGCAAATCCCGGTCCTTCGCTGCGGGTGGGAATCTGTT
Organism: Terriglobia bacterium; assembly: GCA_050011515.1. Taxonomy (GTDB): domain Bacteria; phylum Acidobacteriota; class Terriglobia; order UBA7540; family UBA7540; genus CAVROP01. The sequence continues at coordinate 40,431 of JBEKIZ010000030.1, forward strand.
ACAATTTGGCTTATCAAGGCGCTCGAAACAACATGGCCACCAGTTACAAATCGGACCACGAGGGCTACCCCAGGTAGGCGCGCACGAGATAGGAGATTCCTATCAACAATAGCAGGACATTCGCAGTCAGGAAGATGTGTTGTTTGAAAGCCTTGTGCAGACCAGCGCCCCAGGCCAGGAGGAACGTGGAAAACACCGCGGCCCCATAAAATCCCACCAAGCCCCCGACAAAAAAAGGGACCACGTGCCCGTAGCCACGAACCCGACCTTCCGCCAGGATGGGCCCGGCAATGGTGCCCCAATAGATCCAGGTGCCTGGTGCGGCCACCTCCGCCAGCGTGGCAGCGGAAACACCCGCGATCGTATACCCTGCAGAACTCGCCATTTCTTCCTGCGTTTTGCGGCGCAATCCCCAGAGTGCGTGGCTGGCAAAGCCTATCAACACCAAGCCCCCCACATACGCAACATAGTGGACGATGCCAAAGGGGATGAACCGGAAGAACAACAAAGTCACGAAGAGAAAGGCGGCATCGACCACGAGGGGCGGCACGATCAGGACGAAGATGGCGCGCGCCCAGCGGCCCAATCCCACCTGCGTCAGGGCAATCATCTGCAGAGGGTTGGGAAGCATCCCTCCCACCATTCCCATGCCAGCGCCGAGGATAAGTAGGTCCATAAGAGCGACCGGCGATGTTATGCGGTCGGACAGAGAATGTAAAGCGCCGCGAGTGCCAGTTCGGCGGCACAGAATCTGGAACATGGAATTGCCTGAACTGACAAGGGTAAGTTTGGGCAGTAGGTTTTTTAACTTGGAGGACCTTCGCCGCTCCTCTCCGGTTCTGATATGATTCAGGGCGAATGGAAAAGCGCAAGCAGCCAGATAAAAAGTATGGAGATCTGAAGGGGAGTTCATGACAACTTGGAAGATTACACTAATGGCGAGTTTGATCGGAACGGCGGTAGGCTTTTGGGCCTGGAAACTTGGCTTGACAAGAATGGTCTGGCCCTCACATCCTCAGCTTGCAGGCGTTTTCCTTACCCTCATTGCCACAGTCGCGGTGCAACTGACCTGGCCAACGGACAAGTCTAAGACCCCGAAGAATCCAAACCCCCGCTGATTAGAACCGCTGTGGAAATCAGACTGACCCACTACCAATTAAGCAATTCCAATTAAGCAATTCCATTGCGAAGCTCCCGAGAACGCGGTAGAGTCCCACGGGCCGGGAGATCATGTAACCAAGGCCGCCCTTTGAAACGTCAATGATTAAAGTTGACGGTAGTCCGGACCGTTTCGGGGAGAGAATGCGCTGGGGGAACCCCTCATGAGGCAGAGTTCAGCAAAATCCCAGGGGGCGCGAAGCCAAGAAAATTCTAGTCTCCCCCCAATCCTGGCCTCGAACGGGGAGGGTGTTTTTGTTGGGAAAAGCGCTGGTTGCACTAAGAGTTGGTGCCAAACGTCTGCATTGAGGAGCCGCGATCAATGAATATTCTCGTAGTGGGTGGGGACGGGTATCTGGGTTGGCCGCAGTCAATGTACCTGTCGAGGCAGGGCCATCGTGTTGGTATTGTCGACAATCTTGCCCGGCGCGCCTGGGACCTGGACTGTGGAACCCATAGTTTGACGCCGATCCAGATTTTGCCCGAGCGTGTTGCTCTGTGGAAGAAGTTAACCGGTCGCCAAATCGAGACTTACATCGGGGACGTCCAGGATTACGATTTCCTCGCTGAAATCATGCCCCGGTTCTCCCCCGACGCAGTGGTGCATTTTGGCGAGCAGCGCAGCGCCCCGTATTCCATGATCGATCGCGAGCATGCCGTATTCACCCAAACCAACAACGTCGTCGGCACCCTGAACCTGCTTTATGCCCTGAAGGAGTTCAGCCCCAAGGCGCACCTCGTCAAGCTCGGCACCATGGGGGAATACGGAACCCCCAACATCGACATCGAAGAGGGATTCATCGAGATTACGCACAACGGCCGGAAGGATGTCCTTCCCTACCCGAAGCAACCGGGTTCCTTCTATCACTTGTCAAAGGCTCATGATTCTCACAACATCATTTTCGCCTGCAAGATCTGGGGGATTAGCTCGACGGACCTTAACCAAGGTGTCGTGTACGGTGTGAAAACGGACGAAACGGTCCTCGATGACGGCTTGGCCACGCGCTTTGATTACGACGGTATCTGGGGCACCGTCCTGAACCGGTACTGTGTGGAGGCCGCGACAGGAAGGCCGCTCACCGTATATGGCCGAGGCGGGCAAACCCGCGGCTTCCTGGATATTCGCGACACGCTTCGGTGTATCGAGCTCGCCATCCTGAAACCGCCTCAACCCGGTGAGTATCGGGTCTTCAACCAATTCACCGAGCAGTTCAGCGTCCTTGATCTGGCCAACTTGGTGCAACGGACCGGCAGTCGCAAAGGGCTTCAAGTCACTATCGACCATCTGCCTGACCCGCGGGTCGAGGCAGAGATTCACTATTACAATGCCAAGCATAGCAAGCTGCTTGATCTGGGCTTGGTCCCCCATAATCTCTCCGATGTTCTGCTCGATTCAATCATGGATGTTGTAATTCGATACCGGGACAGGGTGAGAGGAGACACTTTGCTGCCACGAGTCAATTGGCGGAGCACTCGCAATCCATCCTCTTACCACACCGCCGGGTTGCCTTCGGCTGAATCTGCCGACGCCGAGAAGCAGCCGATGCAAGATGCGCGGGAGCGAACCTGACCATGGTTGACAAAGCCTGAGTGAACAGCATTGCAGGTTGCCGGGACTCCTTAAGAACTCAAATGCTTAAACCTACCGACGGTCAGCGCCCTCGGGTTCTCATTCTCACTCTGCACCATGGGTTAACTCACGTGCAGATCTCGCGCGCACTCGAAAAGGGCCTTCTCCATTTGCGGCCGAACCTCAAAGTGGAGGTTGTGGATGCGCTGGCGCATTGCGCACCGTGGTTTCGGGCCTATTACAACTTGTACGAGATCCCACTGAAATACTGGCCAGGACTTTGGGATTACATCGAGAGCCACCAGTTTGGGGGTGAAACCAGCGGGCCATGGTGGCTTTATCGGTTGGGCGCCCGCCCGTTGTTCCGATACATCGAAGCTTTTGCGCCCGACGTGGTCGCTGCCACCGAAGTCGGCCTCGGGGAGATCGCCGTCATACACAAGCGCGAAACCGGGGCCCAGTATTCTCTGGTCGCCATGCAGACCTTCGCCTATGAGCGGCCATGGGCACAGCCGGAGGTTGATCTGTTCGTATCCTATCCCGGGGAAGTTGCTGCCCAGATCAGAAGCCTGGGCGTGCCGCCGGAAAGGATCCTCGAATGCGGAGTCCCCGTGGACCCGGCATTCGGCTCGTGTTCCAATCGGCCAGCGCTGCGCGCGCGCCTCGGACTTCAACAGAATCTTCCTCTGCTCCTGGTCAATTTCGGTGGGTCGGGAAAAGGAAAACCGCGGGAGGTTGTATCCGAACTCCAGAAGGTTCAGCAACCCTTCCAGGTAGTTTTCATCTCCCGGCGTGACGAAAGCCTTCGAAAAGAACTTCTGCGACTTACCGCGGGGATGGCCCACGCGCGGGTTCTAAGCTGGGTGGACAACATGCACCAATGGATGGCGGCGGCTCACTTGCTTGTCAGCCGTGCCGGGGGCGCCATCGTGGCTGAGTCTCTGAACTGCGGATTACCGATCGTGGTGTTCGACGCCCTCCCCGGCAACGAACGCCGATTCTGCCAATTGATTGAAGAATGTTGGCATACAGGTTACTGGGTAAAGCGGCCCGGTGAGCTCGCAACTCGGATCGACCACCTGCTTCGACGGACGGAAGAACTTGAGCAACTACGCAGCAACGCGCTCCGGCATGCTTTTCCGGATGCCGCGCGCATCGCCGCGGAGGCCATCTTGCATCTGCGAGAGAAGCCTGAGGACGAGAGGCTCCTGCCCAAGCTGGACGAACAATCCCAAGGTTGACGTAGGAATCCGGCAGGAACCACTGCACAGCCACGTGCGACGCGAGAACAAGGTGGCGAAATTCTGGCTTGAACCCGTGGCGCTTGAACGTGCCGGGGGCTTCACAGGCTGCGCGAAAACGCCTCCTTGCTGTCATTCTGAGCGAAGCGAAGAATCTCGCTCTGCGCCAGCCGGCGAATAACAGCGCGGCGCGCGAAGGTCTCGCCCGCGCGGAAAAAGCCAAGGCCGCCGAGGAAGCATTGAGGTAACACGGGGCAAAGGCCCGAAGGGCCGATCCCGCCTTGCAGGACCCCTGCCGGGGCTGTGGAACGGCTACCCGAAACTGCAACACTTCGTTAGCGAACTTCTAACTCAGGACGCTAGCTTTCGCTCGCGCAAATCACAGTCATAGGGATAGAATTAGAGAGCAATGCCGACGGTTCTCAGAATGCGTTCCTATCGGTTTTTCTTTGTCTCTTTGGATAGGAGCGAACCGCCGCACAGCCACGTGCGACGCGAGAACAAGGTGGCGAAATTCTGGCTTGAACCCGTGGCGCTTGAACGTGCCGGGGGCTTCAGCCGGGCGGAACTGAATGTAATTCTGAAGCTCGTTGATGAGCATCGCGAACGACTAATGAGGAGCTGGTATGAGTTCTTTGGCCGTTGAAGTCCAGGAGCCCCGGGGTAAATCGGTAAAGGTGAGCGACGAAGAGCTAACGATTGATCTGGTGGATGGGCGGACCATTATGGTGCCTCTGGCCTGGTTCCCCCGTCTTTGGCATGGGACGCCGCAGGAACGCAATCATTTCGAAATCTTCGGAGACGGCGCCTACATCCACTGGCCCGATCTGGACGAAGATCTGACCGTTGCGGGTTTGTTGGCGGGGCAACGATCGGGAGAAAGCCCTCAATCTCTAAAGAAATGGCTGGACTCTCGGAAGACGCGAAGTAAGCGGCGGGGATGACACACGAGATCGCGGCGGCTTATGCCGACGAGGACGCCGCCCAAGGCTTGAGGATGTAGCGCAAGGGTTTGCCATGACCGCATATACGCCAAAAGGCGGCATGGGTCCGCCGCCCGCGACCCGCTGTCATTCTGAGCGCAGCGGAGCGGAGCGAAGAATCTCGCTCTGAATTTTTCCGCCCACAAACGGCAGGGCGAGATGCTCCGCGGCGTTTTCCTCTGCGGATGACGAACGGTGGGTATCAGTCCGCGACAGGCTCGGGAGGGTGGAATGAGATCCCGAAAAACGCTGACTCTTCTCATGCTGGCGATGGGGCTGGTCTCTGCCCTGTCTGCCTGGGCGCAACAGAAGCCTTTCACGCAAGACCAGGTGCAAGGCCTGGTGCGGGACGGACTCGCAGACGAGTCGGGCGCGAAGCTGATCGAGCAGCGCGGAATTGATTTCGCGCCAGCGGAGGATTTTCTCCAAAGCCTAAAGGCCGCGGGCGCGAGCGAGGCATTTCTTAAAGCGCTGCGCGCGGCCAAGCGGCCCGAGCCAGCCAGCGCGAAGAAGCCGCTCAACCAGGTGCAGGTTTTCGCGCTGCTCGCCGGGCAGGTAACGAGCACCCGCGTGGCGTTGCTGGTGAGAGAGCGGGGCATCGACTTTGAGCCCACGGATGACTACCTTCAGGAAGTCCGCTTGGCCGGTGGTGAGGACGAACTAATTAGCGCACTCAAGGCAGCCAAAGTGACGAAGCCCGCGACCGTTGACCCCGCCGCGCAGGCTCGGCAAGCTGAAATTCGACGGCACGTGGCGCGAGGAGCGGAACTCGCAAAGAATGGGCACTGCGCGGAGGCTGAGCAGGAATATCGCGCGGGGTTGCTATTTGATTCTCAAAATGTCGACCTCTATGTAAGCCTAACCTATGTCCTCGGTTGCCAGAAGAAGTGGGATGATGCCTCGTTCGCAGCCCGCGAAGCACTGCGACTTAACCCTAATAATGATTGGGCGCATGTCAGCCTCGGCTACGTCCTCGCGGGCAAGGGCGACCGGGATGGAGAAATCGCTGAAGAACGCCAAGCGCTGCGACTAAATCCCGATAATGATGCGGCGCATATCAACCTCGGCTTTGCGCTTGGAAGCAAGGGCGACTGGGATGGAATGATTGCTGAAGAACGAGAGGCGCTGCGCTCGGATCCTAATCTCGCAGCGGCGCACGCCGCAGTCGGCGAGGCGCTCGGACACAAGGGCGACCGGGAAGGTGCGATCGCGGAGTTTCGCGAAGCATTACGCTTGAACCCCAATGATGGCGAGGTGCACTTGGGCCTCGGCCTCGCACTGGAGCAGAATGGCGACCTGCAGGGTGCTCTCAAGGAATACCGCGCGGCATACATGCTTGACCCCAGGAACGCGGACCATAAGCAGAATTACGAGCGGCTGTTGCAGCAAGGGAATCAGTGACGAACAGCGCGTGGCAAGGACGGACGTTCCGCTCTTCGGACCCCACCCGTCGCAAGAGAGGCGTTGCGGCGCATGACTTTGCGCTAGGATAAAATCCCAGACAGGAGGAGCGCGTGGCAGACGAAATGGAATTGCTTATTGCGACCGTGACATGCCCGAAGTGCGGTGGAGAATTTCAGCTTCTCGACACCCCCTGCTATGAACCAGGGAAACAGCCCCGAAAGTTCCCCGGCCCGGATACAATAACGTTTCCGTGTTGCGACGATGCGCAAACCGTTCAAGCTGGGAGCGTAAAATATCGCCCCAAGCGCTAATTCATCTAGGGGATGGCGCAGGCCTGTTTTTCAACCTCCGCAGCTTTTCTCAATGACCGCGCCCAAGAACCGCGAACATCATCATGAGGTCCGCGGTACGATTGCCTGGTTTTGAAGGGAGAATCGTCGTGAGAAAGAAGCACCTTTTCGTTGACAATGGTCGGCCGCACGGGACGGTAGTGCTGAACTGGCACGGCACTTCAGAGCGTGACTTCACCGAGTTTGCAGAGGCTTTCCACGTCGTCGCCAAAGAATCCGTGGCAGCGCTCCGGAAGAAACCACAATTCGGGCTATACGGAAACCCGGCCGAGGATTTCCGAGCGTATCCCGTCGTGTTTCTCTACCGACACGCTCTTGAGTTGTATATGAAAGCGGTGCTTCTCGTCGGCTCGCCCATGCTTTCAATCAAAGGGCAGCAAGAGGTTGACCGACAAAAATTGCTCAAGACGCACAAGCTCGACGAACTAATGCGAGAATTGGAGCGCATCTTCGACGCTTACGGCTGGGAATGGGATCTCGGCACTGAGCACTTTCGCACCCTTGACGAGTTCCGCGCGGTCATCGCAGAGTTTCAGGAGGTCGATGCTCGCTCCTGCGCATTTCGATACCCAATCGACACCAAAGGTTCTGCCCTGCTCGGATCGCACTTGCGCTTTAATATTTTCGAGTTCTGCGATGTCCTCGACGAGTTGTTACCAGCTTTGGAGGGCGCTGCCATCGGCGCGTACGAAGAACTCCATTCGACCGATGGCTGGAGCGGGTAGCGGTCACTGCTCTCGTGACCGTGGGCTTTTCCTTCGATGACGAACCCACGGTCAATTCCAAAGAGGAATTGACCGTGGCTACCTCCGGGTCAAATGACCTCAGGCGCGGTTCGACCCGTAATCTCTGCGCTTGTAGCTTCCCACCTTGCGCAACTCGATCACCAGGTAGGGGTAGGGCTTGCCCTACCCTTCCTGGTTCGGCGGCAATGCACGCGGAGGGGACGGCAAGCCGTCCCCCTACTGCGAAAGGCCTTTTGGACATCGGGGTCCAGCCTGGTAGCGCCCTGATTTATCGGGGCGGCTTTTCGCACCGGCCGTCTTCGAGGGCCGCGGAATCAACAACACAGGTCCGCGCCAAGTTTGCTGTCCCCCCCGCGCGGCCCCCTGGATGTCGCCGCAGGAATCCACACTTGACAAGTGACAAGCTTCACTTTACGGTGTATCCTTGTGATTAGGAGCTTCAAACACCGGGGCCTCAAACGGCTATACGAACGCGGCGACCGAAGTGGGATACGGCCCGATCTACTGCACACGGTTGAGGACATTCTTGCCCGCCTCGATGAGGCCGACGCGCCGCAGGCACTTAACCTTCCGGGTTATCGCCTGCATCCGCTCAAAGGTGATTTGAGCGGCTTCTGGTCAGTGACGGTGCGGGCCAATTGGCACGTCATTTTTCGTTTTCAAGGCGCTGATGCGTTCGATGTTGAACTGATTGATTACCACTAGGTGACGAAAGGAGAGACACCATGCCCATGAAGAACCCACCCCATCCCGGGCGAAGCATAAGAACCGCCTGCCTTGAGCCTTTGGGCCTGTCCGTGACGGAAGGCGCGAAGGTTCTTGGCGTCACCCGGCAGGCCCTCAACAACGTGGTGAACGGCAAGGCCGCCATCAGCCCGGAGATGGCGATTCGCCTGGCCAAGGCGTTCGGCAGCACGGCGGAAACGTGGTTGCGTATGCAGCTCGCCTATGATTTGGCAGCCGCCCGAAAGGACGAAAGCAAGATTAAGGTTCAACGACAGCACTTCGAAGAACTGCACGCAAATTGAACGATGCCAATAGGCTCGCCAGCGGGTAGCTACCGTCAGGGCCCTTGTGACCGTGGGCTTTTCCTTCGATGACGAACCCACGGTCAATTCCAAACACGAATTGACCGTGGCTACCTCCGGGTCACAGAACCTCAGTCGCCGCTCGAACTGTAATCTCTGCGCTTGTAGCTTCCCACCTTGCGCAACTCGATCACCAAGAAAATGCCGACCTGAAGGTCGGCGCTACAAAGCGCGAAAGGCCTTGCGAACATCGGGGTCCAAGAGAACGAGATTTGTACCCGCCTGGTGATTGCCAGACAAGAACGCCGTAGTTTCCACCCCTAGCCCCGAAGGGGCGAGCCAACCTAGCCCAGGGCAACGCCCTGGGAATCAAAGAGCGGTCGCAGCCCCAAGCCCTGAAAGGGCGAGCCACTGGATCGCCCCTTCAGCGCTCGCGCGTTGAATTGGAAAGGGCTTGTTACCCAGGCCGATGGCCTAGCCGGGGGGTTGACTCTCCATCACGATGCGCAGAATGCGATTAATGCGCGTCTGGTAGCCCTTGCCCTGACCCTTGAGCCAATCGAGCACGTCCGCATCGAGACGAATCGTCAATTGCCTTTTCGCCGGGGGCCAAGCCGTCGTGGCCTTTTTGAGAAACGTCCTATCGAGCGGGGGAATGTCCGAATAGTCAATATCGGCATCCCGCATGCGGTCAATTCGTGCCAAGTCGCTTTTGATAGATTTTTTGTTCACGCCGGTTCCCCTTTCTCATCGAGATGATGCGCGTTCCCTCATCGCGCGGCGAATGGGCTATGACCACCAGTCGCCCGGCCAGTAAGCCCAAAGTGATGAGCCGTTCTTCCCCGTAGTCGAAGCGGTCATCTTCGAATGTGACGCAAGGCCCGGAAAACACCGATTCGGCATCCTCGAAGCTGAGGCCATGCTTGGCGACGTTCTTCCGGTTCTTCGCTTCGTCCCATTCGTATTGCATTTCCGCTTCCTTCCCTAATATAGCTCTTTTTGTAGTTACACGCAAGCCTGAACCTCGCCCTCAAAGTAGGCGGCGCGGGCTTCGCCGAAATCGAGGACGTGCAAAGCAAGTAGCGCAGACCTGTTTTTCAAGGTCTGCGGCTTTTCTCATCGACCGTGCCCAAGTGCCGCGGACCTACGGAACAGGTCCGCACTACTCACTCAGTAATCACCCGAGCAATGGCCAGGCGGCGCGTGGTAGCGCCCACGCGTGTTAGAATTGGAACCGTCGCCTGGGAGCCAAACCATGCCAAAGGGAAAGCGTCAGGAAAGGGTCGCGCCTGTGGACGAAGTTCCGATTCGGTTGCGCATTGAATCGCTCGAGGAAGGCGGCTACGTGGCAACGAGCCCCGATGTGCCCGGCTTGGCCGCCGAAGGGCGTAGCGTCACGGAAGCGGTCTAGATTGCCCAGGGACTGGCGCGAAGGATCGTCGAGTCCTGCCGCGATCACGGCGACCCACTTCCTCCCGCATTCAAAAAATCACACCCAGTCCTGCCCGACTTCGTTGTGCCCGTCGGCATCAGCTAATGGGTCGCCTCGCTGCGTTAAAGTAACGCGAAGTGGCCCGCAAGCTGCGCGCCTTCGGGTTCACCTTTGACCGCCCCGGTCCGGGTAGTCATGAAATCTGGCGGCACGCTGTCACGGGCCGCAAAGTCACCCTTCCCCACCATGTGCGCGATATGGCAGAGGGCACGCTTCGCGCTGTCCTGCGCGAAGCCGGTATCGACGTTTCTGAATTCTTGAAAACATAGTAGAAACCTGCCCGGGCAGGTACGCAGCGGGCAGCCACGGTGTCGCCGCGGCCTACGGTCCGCCAATCTTGATGGCGGACGACCTCTCGTGACCGTTGCTTTTCCTTCGATGACGAACCCACGGTCAATTCCAAACACGAATTGACCGTGGCTACCCCCGGGTGACACATCCTCACGCGTCGTTCAAACTGTAATCTCCGCGCTCGTAGCTTCCCACCTTGCGCAACTCGATCACCAAGTAGGGGTAGGGCTTGCCCTACCCTTCCTGGTTTGGCGGCAATGTACACGGAGGGGACGGCAAGCCGTCCCCCTACTGCGAAAGGCCTTGCGGACATCCGCCATTCTCTACACCAGCTCGATCGTTACCCGGCGCCCAACCATCGCCGCCGCCCGCTGAAGGGTTGAGAGCGTGATGTCGTTTTTCGGATCAAGCAGACGGTTAACCTGTGTCCGGCTCGTCTTGAGCAGCGCCGCCATCCGCGACTTGGATATTTTCTTTTTCTTCATGGCCTGGGCGAGCTGCCACGCGACGACCTCCTTAATCGCCTGTGCTTGCGCCTCTTCAAAGATGCCTTCCTCCTTGAGGAAATCATCGACGCTCGAACCCATGTGTTTCCTGCTCATTGCTCCAACTCCCTCTGACGCCTACGTGCCAATGCCCAATCCTCATCCGGCGTTGCCCGCGTCTTCTTGATAAAACCGTGCAGTGCCACGAGGCGCCCGCGGTAGAGACAGAGCAGCACGCGCGCTGTGCGCTTCGTCGGTAAGTCCGTCCGGACCTCCCACAACCCGCTCCCCAGCGCGCGGCACAGCGGCATTCCCACCGGCCACCGCCATTGCGCCCGCAGAAGGTCTTTCCCGACGGCCTGACGCTCGGCTTCCGGCAATCCCTTCAGCCATTCCCGCACGGGCTCGCTTCCCGCCTCGGTGCGGTAAAAGATCAGCGGGATTTTCTGCGGCTCCGGGTCGTCTGGCATCATGCACCTTATATAGGACACTGTACCTTATAGTGTACAGATGAGCAAGCTTATTTATTGGATAGCGGCCACGGTCACTGCTCTTGTGACCGTGGGTGTTTTCTTCGATGACGAACCCACGGTCAATTCCAAACACGAATTGACCGTGGCTACCTCCGGGTCACAGAACCTCAGTCGCCGCTCGAACTGTAATCTCTGCGCTTGTAGCTTCCCACCTTGCGCAACTCGATCACCAAGTAGGGGTAGGGCTTGCCCTACCCTTCCTGGTTCGGCGGCAATGTACACGGAGGGGACGGCAAGCCGTCCCCCTACTGCGAAAGGCCTTGCGGACATCGGGCTCCAAGAGAACGAGATTTGTACGCGCGTGGTAGCGCAGGGCCCGCGGTCGTAGGTCCGCCAATCTTAATGGCGGACGGCTTTTCCAGCGGTGCGGGGTTTTGCCGCGCCGCGGCAGCGCTGACCTTTAGGTCAGCACCGGATGAGATCGCACAAATGCCGACCTGAAGGTCGGCGCTACAAAGCAAGCACCGTCCCTATTCCGTTCCTCACCTTAAAACTACGGATTGTTGCCATATTGCACTGTACAAGAGTCTTGCCAATTCGCTAAACTACACGCATGGAAATTACCATTCACATCCCGGATGACTTGGCGCGCTCACTCGGGCAGTGTGGCGGCGATTTGTCACGCCGGACCCTGGAAGCGCTCGCTATTGATGGCTACCGGCGAGGTTCCCTAACCCAACTACAGGTCGGGCAACTTCTCGGCCTCTCGCGGATCGAGACCGAAAACCTCTTAGCGCGACACGTTGCTCTATATGACTACGACCCAGCCGAGCTTGACCGCGAAGCGCGAGCATTTGAAAAACTCTCTGACCGAACTCGATAGCTCTAACAACTGACGATGACGGTTGTCTCCAACACCTCCCCCCTGCGCTATCTCGTTGCAGCCGGTCAAGCCGATCTCCTTGCCAAGCTTTTCGGCACAATTCTCATCCCGACTGCCGTCGAGCGAGAAATTCTCGACCCTCATGCGCCACCTTCCGTGCAGCACTGGATGGCACAACGACCGACTTGGCTTAAAGTTCGTGAGGTTCAAACCACACCCGATGCCGAATTAATCGGCCAACTCGACCCCGGTGAGGCGGAAGCCATACAACTGGCGCAGGAGCTTCGAGCTGACGCACTCATTATGGACGAACGCCGGGGCCGTCAGGTGGCCGCCGGGCGAGGCATAACCGTGATCGGAGTGCTTGGAATGTTACGTGAATCCTATCGCCGAGGATTTATCGACAACCCCATTGCTGTTGCCGCCGAACTGCGCTCTCTTGGGTTTCGTACATCTCGTGCGCTCACACGGCGCTTTGAAGAACAGATCCGTGAAATGGAGCATCACCAGCCGCAGAGAAATTCCGAAAGCCAGTCGTAAATTCGGCACTCATTGCGAGCTACGGATTTGGGTTTGATCCGGATTTTGATTCGGCCGCCAAGCCGGTAGCCACGGTGATCGCTCTCGTGACCGTGGGCTTTTTCTTCGATGACGAACCCCCGGTCAATTCCAAAGCAGGTAGGGCAGAGTCTCGTTTTTCGGAGACCCTACGCTCTGCCTGCGAGCGGCAATTTGAGATTGCAGGGTCCAGATTTCACAGATGCAGGCCGGCGACTAATAGGCTACAGGTGTCGCCTATTTAAGAAGGGCACGAGCCGCCAAGTGTGGCATAATGATACGCATATGCTCTATCCCGCATATGCCCAGGGATAGTTCTAACCCCTTGAAAAGCATTGGGATAATCTGCCGCGGAGGGAGAACAGTGCAAGAAAAATGAGACGCATCGGAAAAATGGAAATCCGTGCGCCGGGATAAACCGGCATGAAGCAGAGAATGCAAGAGTCTCACGAGAAAGGGCTAGCGACCCGCTCGGCCCCGAGTTTTGCGCTGGATACCGCGAGGTGCCTAGCGAAGC